>NZ_JAMYSV010000020.1:0-85620 GCF_040322115.1 Mesorhizobium sp. M0195
TCACCAGACCCGACAATCGATCAAGCGGTGAAGAACCGCCAGCCAACTTGCCGCCCAGAAAAGCCTCCGCCAAGCTCAACTGGCCTATCTGCTTCACTGCCATCGCGATTCCCTCCGAGCTTCGTCTCAGAGAATCACAATCAGCGAATTACGCAACAGGCCCTATGTGGCTGACTGGCGGCAGCGTGGTTGAATTTGCACGGCGATGCGCCAGACTCGACTCAGAGGATGGACAGCGCGATGACCGACCGCACTGTACAAGTACGCATATATGGCAAGGTGCAAGGCGTCAGCTACCGGGTCTGGGCGCGGCGCGAGGCGTCGGCGCTTGGCCTCGCCGGGTGGGTGCGCAACGAAGTTGACGGCTCGGTGACAGCCTTGATTGCAGGAACCGGGGCGGCGGTCTCGACGATGATTGAGCGACTTTGGCAAGGGCCGGCAGGGGCAGCAGTTTCGAAGGTCGATGTCGAGGACATCGAGGCACGCAACACGTCCGCGGGTTTCAGGATTATTGCCTAGCAAGGCATGATCCTGCTCATTGCTTCCATCGGACAAAATCTCCAGGGTGCAGAGAGAGCAAACCTGAAGCCATTGCCCTGCCCGAATGCTTCGGTCCTTGAATTAATTGAACGTTTGTTTTATTACGTCGTAAAAGGCGGTTTCTCATGGCGCGTACGACCGGTTCTCACGGAGAAAAGACCGAAGCTGCGGTCCGCGAGGCGGCGGTCAGCCTGATTGCGCGTCTCGGCTACGAAGCGATGTCGATGCGCCAGCTGGCGGCCGAAGTCGGCGTCCAGGCAGCGGCGCTTTACCGCTACTTCCCGACCAAGCAGGACCTTCTGTTCACGCTGATGCGCGAGCATATGGAAGGCTTGATCGAGGCGTGGCGCGCAACACGCCCTGTCGGCGCCGATCCGGCAACGCGGCTTGCCGCCTATGTCGAAAACCACATCGCTTTCCATATCGAACGCCGCCATTCCACCCATGTCTCGAACATGGAGCTGCGCAGCCTGTCGCACGAAAAACTCACGCAGATCCTGCGCATGCGCACGGCCTACGAGAAGGAGCTGCGCACCATCCTGCGCGACGGCGTCGAAGCGGGCTTATTCAGCATCGAAGACACAGGGCTCACCGCCATGGCGCTGATCCAGATGATGACCGGCGTCATCGTCTGGTTCCGGCCGGGCGAACGGCTGTCGATCGCCGAAGTCACCGCTACATATCTAGCAATGACAATGCGCCTTGTTGGAGCAAAGAACGATGGCGCGACAACGAGCTCCGGCGCCGTGCGTTCATTCGAGCGCGCAAAGGACGCTCTAGCACTTTGATTTCGCGCATGATCCCGATTTTCGGGGTCGTGCGCCGGGAGGAACGGCATGTACACGCATACGCTCAACTTCGGGCTTGACGAAGATGTCGAGGCGCTGCGCGACCTGGTGCGGCGCTTCGCCCAAGAGAAAATCGCGCCGATAGCCGCCGAGATCGACCGGTCGAACGAATTCCCGGCGCATCTGTGGGTGGAGCTCGGCGGGCTTGGCCTGCTCGGCATCACCGCCGATCCCGATTTCGGCGGCAGCGGCATGGGCTACCTCGCCCACGTCGTGGCGATGGAGGAGATTTCGCGCGCCTCCGCCTCGGTCGGCCTCTCCTACGGCGCCCATTCCAACCTCTGCGTCAACCAGATCAATCGCTGGGCGACGCAGGCGCAGAAGGAAAAATATCTGCCTTCGCTGTGCAGTGGCGAAAAGGTCGGCGCGCTGGCAATGTCGGAATCCGGCGCCGGGTCCGACGTCGTGTCGCTGCGCCTGCGCGCGGAAAGGCGCAACGACCGCTATGTGCTCAACGGCACCAAGATGTGGATCACCAACGGACCGGATGCCGAGACGCTGGTCGTGTATGCCAAGACCGATCCGGAACTCCATTCGCGCGGCATCACCGCTTTCATCGTCGAAAAGGCCTTTGCCGGTTTTTCGGTTGCGCAAAAGCTCGACAAGCTTGGCATGCGCGGCTCGAACACCGGCGAGCTGGTGTTCGAGAATGTCGAAGTCCCGTTCGACAATGTGCTGCATGAGGAAGGGCGCGGCGTCGAGGTGTTGATGTCGGGCCTCGACTACGAACGTGCCGTGCTGGCCGGCGGGCCGATCGGGCTGATGGCGGCGTGCCTCGACGTGGCGATACCTTACGTGCACGAGCGCAAGCAGTTCGGCCAGCCGATCGGCGAATTCCAGCTGGTGCAAGGCAAGCTCGCCGACATGTATGCGACGATGAACGCGGCGCGCGCCTACGTCTATGCCGTGGCCGCCGCTTGCGATCGCGGTGAGACGGCCCGCAAGGATGCTGCCGCCTGTATTCTCTTCGCCGCCGAAAAGGCGACGCTGATGGCGCTCGAGGCCATCCAGCTTTTGGGCGGCAATGGCTACATCAACGACTACCCGACCGGCCGGCTGCTGCGCGACGCCAAGCTCTACGAGATCGGCGCCGGCACCAGCGAAATCCGTCGTTGGCTGATCGGGCGGGAAATCATGGCGGAGAGCGCCTAATGGCATCCTTTTGAACTTTTGCCAGAAGCCATGCGATGTGGCATATTTCGGACTATGTGCCACAACCTAGCGAGACGAACCATGGCGGACAGAACGGGAAAGTCCGGATTTGACGAAGATCCGCAAGCACAGTTCGATGCCAGCGCTCGCAAAACGCCACTTAGGGTTCCGGCGAAACGCGAGCGTGTTAAACTTGGCGAGGGCGGGCGCTTCGTCATCCCTGCTGCGATGCGCGAGGAGATGGGCGTGAAGCCTGGCGAGGAGATGATCCTGCATGTCGAAAACGGCGAGCTGCGGGTAAGATCGTGGCTGCAGAATCTGCGGCGCGTCCAGGCCGAATTGTCGGCGCTGAAACAGCCCGGTGAAAGCGTCGTCGACGAATTTCTGAAAGAGCGGCGGGAAGAGCAGCGTCGAAGCGACAAGCGTCTCGACCGGCTTCACGCCGAAGGGACGACAGGAAAGCGGGCGAAATGAAGCCCTACGTCATGGACAGTTCGGCGGCACTCGCAATCCTGCTCAACGAGCAAGGCACCGATAGTGCTTTGGGGTTCGCGCCGGATGCACAATGCAGTTCGGTCAATGCGGCCGAAATCATTGCCAAGCTGATCGACAAGGGACGCAGCATGGAACAGGCCGCGGACGACCTCGCCAGTCTCGGCATGCCGATCGCCGTTTTCGACGAAGCGATGGGCATCGCCGCCGGGCAGCTTCGCCAACTGACGCGGCATCGCGGCCTGTCGTTGGGCGATCGGGCCTGCCTCGCGCTGGCTATTCGCGAGAACGCCATTGCCGTCACCGCTGATCGCGATTGGAGCGACCTCGATGTCGGCTGCAAGATCGAGCTGATCCGGTAGCGCCATGGCCCCCCTCAACTCGCAGATCTCGCCCGCCTCCGATATTTTCCGCGCCAATGCCGAGCGCATGCGGGCGCTGGTCGCCGATATTGCTGAGAAAGCGGCCACGGTCGAACGCGGCGGCTCGGAAGATGCGCGCGAGCGGCACGTCTCCCGCGGCAAGCTCCTGCCGCGGCAACGCCTCGCCCAATTGCTTGATACCGGCTCGCCCTTCCTCGAAATCGGCCAGTTCGCGGCATGGTCGATGTATGGCGAGGACATCCCGTCGGCCGGTCTCATCGCCGGCATCGGGCGCGTCGAAGGCACCGAAGTGATGGTCGTCGTCAACGACGCCACGGTGAAGGGCGGCACCTATTATCCGCTGACAGTGAAGAAGCATCTGCGTGCACAGGAAATCGCGCTGCAGAACAATCTGCCTTGCGTCTATCTGGTCGACAGCGGCGGCGCCAATCTGCCCAATCAGGACGAGGTGTTTCCCGACCGCGATCATTTCGGCCGCATCTTCTATAACCAGGCCAACATGTCGGCCGCCGGCATTCCGCAGATCGCCTGCGTCATGGGGTCGTGCACTGCCGGCGGCGCCTATGTGCCTGCGATGTCGGACGAGACAATCATGGTGCGCAACCAGGCAACCATCTTTCTCGGCGGCCCGCCGCTGGTGAAGGCGGCCACCGGCGAGGACGTCACCGCCGAGGACCTCGGTGGCGCCGACGTGCACACAAGGCTTTCCGGCGTTGCCGACCACTATGCGCTCGACGACGAGCATGCGCTGGCCATATGCCGGCGTATCGTCAAAAACCTGAATCGGAACAAGACTGTAAGCCTTGCCTTACAGAAATCGATTCCGCCGCTTCACGATCCACATGAACTCTACGGAATCGTGCCGACGGATCTGCGCCAGCCCTATGACGTACGCGAGGTAATCGCCCGCACCGTCGACGGCTCCGAATTCGATGAGTTCAAGCAGAATTATGGCACCACGCTGGTCACCGGTTTTGCCCATCTCAGCGGCATGCCGGTCGGCATCATCGCCAACAATGGCGTGCTGTTTTCGGAAAGCGCGCTAAAGGGCGCGCATTTCATCGAGCTGTGCTGCCAGCGCAGGATCCCGCTGATTTTCCTGCAGAACATCACCGGCTTCATGGTCGGGCGGAGATACGAGGCCGGCGGCATCGCCAAGGACGGCGCCAAGCTGGTCATGGCGGTCGCAACGGCCAAGGTGCCGAAGATGACCGTGATCATCGGCGGCTCGTTCGGCGCCGGCAATTACGGTATGTGCGGACGCGCCTATTCGCCACGCTTCCTGTGGATGTGGCCGAATGCCCGCATCTCGGTGATGGGCGGCGAGCAGGCGGCAACGGTGCTGGCCATGGTCAAGCGCGAAGGCATCGAGCGCAAGGGCGGGGAATGGAGCGCCGAGGAGGAGGCGAAATTCAAGAAGCCGATCCTTATGAAATACGAGCATGAAGGCCACCCGCTCTATTCGTCGGCAAGGCTCTGGGACGACGGCATCATCGACCCGGCCAAGACCCGCGAGGTGCTGGCGCTCAGCCTTTCGGCCGCGCTCAACGCCGAGATCGAAGAGACAAGGTTCGGCGTGTTCAGGATGTGAGATGAGCGAAATCGGCCAGAGGATTCGTATTCAAACCGGCGACATCACGAAGCTGGCGGTCGACGCCATCGTCAACGCCGCCAACACCTCTCTTCTCGGAGGCGGCGGCGTCGACGGCGCTATCCACCGCGCGGCCGGCCCCGAGCTTGTGGCAGAATGCCGGACCTTGCATGGCTGCAAGGTCGGAGACGCAAAAATCACCAAGGGCTACAGGCTACCCGCGCGCTACGTCATTCATACGGTCGGGCCGGTCTGGCAAGGTGGCAGCAAAGGAGAAGCCGAACTGCTCGCCTCCTGCTATCGCCGGTCGCTCGAAATCGCCGCCGCAAAGGACTGCCGGACGGTGGCGTTTCCAGCGATCTCGACCGGGGCCTACCGCTACCCGAAGGATCAGGCGACGCAAATTGCAGTCGGGACCGTGAGCGCCTTCATCGGCCAGAACACCGTTCCGGAAACCGTCATTTTCTGCTGCTTCGACGAGCCGACGGCCGAATTGTATCAGCGGGCCGTTGCTGCACTCGGCAAAGCGTGATCCACAGCCATGAGAAATCTGCAGACCCATTTTCAATCATCCAACTGGCCATACAGAAAAATTGCGGCTATTGCTGTTTTTCAACGTCAATGGGGCTTGGGCGAAGGTGAAACAGCAACTTTTCCAGAAAACTACTGCCGCAATACTTTCGGGGTTACTTATATTAGCTGCACCAGGCACGGGCGCGGCGGGATCGCTGGCCGGAAGCGAAGGCGACAAGCGCTTTTCACCACTTCTGCCTGGCAGCGCCAAGGACGAATGCACCAAGGCCTACAAGGCCTATGTCGCTGCAAGCGGCCATTCGGCATACGCCACGACATCTTTCGTGCGGGTCAGGGACGGTTACGTCCTGTGTGGCGCTCACTGCAATGCCTCGTCGCAAAAGGCGGCAGAGGCCATGGCGATGAAATCCTGCCAGAGCGCACGGGCGTACTACAAGGTGGCGGCCAGCGGCAACTGTCAGATCGCGGCTTCGAAGTAGACGGGCAAACGCCGATCCGGGATTGCCCGCGCCAAATCCGGGAGGCCCGATGTTCGCCAAGATCCTGATCGCCAACCGTGGCGAGATCGCCTGCCGGGTGGTCCGCACGGCACGCAGGATGGGTGTGCGCAGCGTCGCCGTCTATTCCGATGCCGACGCTCACGCCTTGCATGTCGAAATGGCCGACGAAGCGGTGCATATCGGCGCCTCTCCCGCCAACGAAAGCTATCTGCGCGGCGACAAGATCATTGCAGCGGCCTTGGCCACAGGTGCCGAGGCCATCCATCCGGGCTACGGCTTTCTTTCGGAAAACCCCGAATTCGTCGACCAGGTCGCCGCCGCTGGGCTGATCTTCATTGGGCCGTCGGCGGCCTCGATCCGTGCCATGGGACTGAAGGACGCGGCCAAGCGGCTGATGGAAAAGTCCGGCGTGCCTGTCGTTCCGGGCTACCATGGCGAAGCGCAGGAGATCGTGTTGCTCGCCTCCAAGGCGCGCGAGATCGGCTACCCCGTATTGATCAAGGCGCGCGCCGGCGGCGGCGGCAAGGGCATGCGGCGTGTCGAGCATCCCGATGATTTTTCGGAAGCACTGTCGGGCGCGCGGCGCGAGGCGAAAGCCGCGTTCGGTGACGACCGCGTCTTGGTGGAAAAATATGTCGACAAGCCGCGCCACATCGAAGTGCAGGTGTTTGGTGACAATTTCGGCAACGCCGTACATCTTCACGAACGTGACTGCTCGGCGCAGCGCCGCCATCAGAAGGTGATCGAGGAGGCGCCTGCCCCCGGCATGACGCCGGCACTGCGCAAGGCGATGACCGAGGCGGCGGTGAAAGCCGCAAAGGCAATCCACTATTCCGGCGCCGGTACCATCGAGTTCATCGTCGATGCCTCGCAAGGTCTGAAGGCCGACCGTTTCTGGTTCATGGAAATGAACACCCGCCTTCAGGTCGAGCACCCCGTCACCGAAATGGTCACCGGCATCGACTTGGTCGAGTGGCAGTTGCGGGTAGCCTCCGGCGAAAAACTGCCGAAGACGCAGAGCGAGATCGCGCTCTCCGGCCACGCCTTCGAGGCGCGCATCTATGCCGAGGACGCGGCAAGAGGGTTTTTACCGGCGACCGGCACCTTGCACCATTTGAAATTTCCGCAGCCAGCACCGGAAGGTGCGACCATGCGCATCGAAACTGGCGTGCGCGCCGGCGATGCGATTTCGCCGTTTTACGACCCGATGATCGCCAAGCTGATCGTCCATGGCAAGGACAGACGGGCGGCGCTCACGGCACTTGGCGAGGCGCTGTCGCAGACCGAAATCGCCGGCTCGACCGTCAACACTGGCTTTCTTGCCGCGCTGGCCGCTGATGCAGCTTTTGCGGCGGGCGATATCGATACCGGCCTGATCTCCAGGCATCAGCAGGCGTTGACGGCGGTTGCGCCGCCGAGCGGTGAGACAATTGCCGCCGCGGCACTTGCTGCTTCCGGTGCGCGCGACTTGCCGTCCTCGGACGATCCCTGGTTGTCGCTGGCCGGCTATGCGCATTTCCACGCTGTAGTGCGGCGCATGCTGCTGAAGTTTGGCGAGCAGGAGATCGCCGCGCGCGTGTCGGTGCGGCCGGACAGACGGTTCGAGGTGGCGCTGGAAGCGCCCTATGACAGCGTCAATTCGCATGATCTCCGTACCGCCCCTCGCCTCGCCCGCTGGCCGGGCCACGTCACCGTCTTCGAGGGCGCTATCGGCTACGATTTTGCCGTGCCGGACCCGCTGGCGCGAGCCGACGAAGCCGCCGCTTCCGGCAGCCTGCGCGCGCCGATGCCGGGCCTGGTCAAATTGGTGCGTGCGGCAAAAGGCGAGGCCGTGATCAAGGGCCAGCCGCTGCTGATACTGGAGGCGATGAAGATGGAGCACACCATTGCCGCGCCCCATGACGGGCTTATCGCCGAGATCGCCGCCGAAGGCGCGCAGGTCACAGACGGAACCGTGCTGGTTCGCTTTGCCGAGGAACCACAGCTGACCGCAGTTTCCTTATCCACGAAGTGACCCCGAGCGCGTCACAAAAGGCACCGCAAAGATGAAAATGGCCAGGTTCGACCCGGCCATTTTCAATTACAACATAGTTCTATCAGGGCTGGATCGGCGCGTATTTGCCGTCATGCCACTGGTTGATGTCGTAGCTGGCGTTCTTGAGGTCGCCCTTCTCGTCGAAGGTGACCGGCCCGACAACCGTGCTGATCGGCTGGCCGTTCTTCAACGCCTCGGCGACCTTGGCCGGGTCGTCGCTGCCGGCGCGCTTGATGCCCTCGGCGAATGCCTGGATCACGGCATAGGAAAACAGCGTGAAGCCCTCCGGCACAAAGCCGCCGGCCTTGATCTTGGCGATAGCTTCCTTGGCTTCGGGCTTCGACTGCGGATCCGATGGGAAGACGAACATGGTGCCTTCGCCGGCCGGACCGGCAACCTGCCAGAATTCCGGCGAAGCGATCGAGTCCGGCATGATCAACTGGAACTTGAGGTTCTGCTCCGCCGACTGGCGCAGGATGAGGCCGGCTTCGGGGTGATAGCCGCCGAAATAGACCACATCAGCCTTCAGCTCCTTGAGCTTGGTAACGAGCGCGGAATAGTCCTTCTCGCCGGCGTTGATGCCCTCGTAGAGGATTTCATTGAGACCGTTCTGGTTCATCGTTGCCTTCACGGCATCGGCCACGCCCTGCCCATAGGCGCTCTTGTCGTGCAGGATGACGACTTTCTTGCCGGCATATTTCTTGGCGATCCAGGGACCAATAAAAGCGCCCTGCGCATCGTCGCGCGTATAGAGGCGCATGATCGTCGGCCAGCCGGCCTTCGCCGCTGCGTCGGTCAACACCGGGTTTGAGGAAGCCGGACTCATCATCAGCGCACCGGCTTCTGCGTAGACAGCGGAGGCCGGGATGCTGGAGCCCGAGCAGGCGTGACCATCGATGAACTTGACACCATTGGCGATGATGCGGTTGGCGACCGAAACCGCCTGCTTCGGATCGCACTGATCATCCTCGATGTCGAGCTTGATCTGGCGACCGTCGACGCCGCCAGCCGCGTTGATCGCGTCGGCGGCGGCTTGCGCGCCTTGCTTGAACTGATCGCCGATGGTGGCAAGCTGCCCGGTCATCGGTCCGACCACCGAAAAGGTGATGTCGTCGGCGAAGGCGAGCGGCGCGGTCATCATCAGGCCAAATATGGCTGCGCTCAAAATACTGAATTTCTTCATGGTAACATAACTCCTCCACTCTCGCGCAGCCGCCCGGCCGCGCCTCTTCCAGAGTGGCGGGAGAATTTCATCCTTCGCCGGAGCTGTCTAGACGCATCGTCGGCGCTCGATTGGGCCTGTAACATGCGGTCCCAAAGACAAAGCCGCGCCAGCCCTGTTCCGGCCGGTCGCGGCTTTTGCCATTGAGCTTGCCGGCGCATCCGCGCCGGAACCTGCTGGCCTTCCCTGTCTGTTGCACGGCTCGGCCTGATCAGCCTGCTGTGTTCTTGGTTTTGACTTGGTCGGCCATCTTGCGCGGCCTCTTTTTTTCGGGGCCAGCCGTCTGCGCGGCCTTGACCCGAAGCGTCCCTGTCAGTGAACTCAGTGTCGGCGAATTCAGTGCATCGTCATCCATTCGCGGGCTTCGCGCAGCGCACTGGCGATCTCGACTTTCGACATGGCGGCCGACAATTCAGAACGCAGTTCCGCGGCGCGGGCCGAACCCTTGATCGCGGCGATGTTGAACCATTTGTGGGCGGCGACGACATCGGTCTCGCAATCGCGGCCGGTCGCATACATCATGCCCAACTCGAAAAGAATATCGGCCTGGGCAGTTGCCCCCATGGCGCCGAAGCCGGCTTCAAGCATTTCAAAACGTGCCATTTCAAATCCCCTGTTCTGGCTCCCGAGAGCTGTCTCCGTCTGTCCCTCGGTGTCCTTGATTACCTTCGGGGGCGGCCGCTCTTTCGATGCTTTCGAGAATGCCGCGGAGGCTTGAATCCGTCGTTAAATGGCGTGCTTAATTTGAGGAAAACAAAGCTAAAACAAGAGGTAAACGCGAAAATTCGTTAAGGATACAAAGCCAGCAACTGCGCCAGTTTGCACAAAATTTGAAGAAAACTTGCGAGGCGCGGATCAAGACTCGGCTAACCACAGAAGACAAAGACGTGTGCGGCCCGTTTCATTTTTCGCCGGCGCGGCCGTTCGGGAGCGGGCAAAAACCCGCAACCGTTCCGTCGCGGCACCGCTTTTGTTTTTCCGGGAGCTGGACTAGCTTACGTTTGCGTAAGGGGCAGACGGCCGGGACGGAGCCCGATTGGACTTGCCTGAGGGAGGAAAGACATGTTTCGACACGTGAGCCTGGCCCTCGCGGCCGCAATAATGATGACCGGCGCGGCATGGGCCGATCCGATCGAAGGCAATTGGAAAACGCAAGCCGGAGCGACTGCCGCCATTTCGGGTGGCGGCGGGGCATTTTCGATTACGCTCAAATCCGGCAAATTTGCCGGCAAGAACATAGGTTCACTGAAGGTGGCCGGCGACAACAAATATGCCGGCACCATAACCGACCCCGAAACCGACAAGACCTATTCGGGCAAGGCTTCGCTTTCCGGCAGTTCGCTCAAGATGAGCGGCTGCGTGTTGGGCGGGCTGATCTGCAAGAGCCAGACCTGGCACAAGCTCTGATCGTGCCATTCCTGCCGGGGTGCGCGGGGCCAGTCGGCCCCGTTTTCATATATCGGTCTCGCAGCCGCGGCTCGCCATAGGTCACTGCTTTCAAGGCGGCCCGCCCAGAGATCATCAACCATTTTGAACCCCAGATGAACGCCGGCATCAGAGCCGGTTCAGCCTGGGCAAGGCATTGTCATGCGTGTTGAAGGAGACACCGCGCGATGCTTGCCCGCCGCTTCACCATCGTCTGCCTGCTGATGAGCCTGTTCGGCATGTTGTTCGCCGTCCTTGTCGCCGAAGCCGGCCGGCCGGCCCGCGCCTGGGATGTGGCCATTTCCTGCCGGCTCGGTTGCCCGAACCAGCTTCGCCACTGAACCCGACAGCGAGATATTGAAACCCACGCCATGACCCGCCTCACCGCCAATGTCGTCAAGATCCTTCGGCTTCTGCCGCGGACGGCACTCATCCTGACGGTTCTGGCGGCCCCGGTCCTGGCCGTGCCGACGATGCGCGCCGATTCCGGTTCGACCATCGAGGCGCCTGCGCTGAGAAAGGCCAGCGTCGGCTTTGTGCTGCTGGTCAGCTTGCGGCGAGGCTAGGCCGCCGGAAAGAAAACCGCCGACAGCGCGTTTTGAGACCGCCTTACCCCCTCCCAACTGCGCGCCCAACTCTCTATATTGGGTCATGGAAAAGCGAATCTATCCCCAAGCCATTGAATCGGTCGTCACGCCGGAGCCGTTTGGCCGACAGAGCTTCAACGACGCCAAGAAGGCGGTCGCGGCCCTGCAGGTGCTTTACGACCGCAACACAAAGTTCCTGCGCGATTCATTTGCCGCGCTCGCAGCGGGCGGCGACAACAACAAACGCTACCGGGCCTTCTATCCGGAGATCGGCGTCACCACGAGTTCGTTCACCCAGATCGACTCGAGGCAGGCCTATGGTCACATGCCGACGCCGGGGCATTTCTCAACCACAATCACCCAGCCTGCTCTTTTCGAGAGCTATCTCACCGAACAGCTTCGGCTGATCATGCGCAACCACGGCGTTCCGGTCACGGTTTCAGAATCGACCACTCCCATCCCCCTGCATTTCGCCTTTCTCGAAGGCACGCATGTCGACGGTTCCGCTGCGGAACGCATCAAACGGCCGATCCGTGACCTGTTCGACGTGCCGGATCTCGACGGCACCGACGACCAGATCGCCAACGGTACATTTGAAGTGGGATTGGGCGAGGCACGGCCGCTGGCGCCGTTCACGGCACAACGGATCGACTATTCGCTGCATCGGATGTCGCACTATACGGCGACCAGTCCCCAGCATTTCCAGAACTTCGTGCTGTTCACCAACTACCAGTTCTACATCGACGAATTCGTCGCCCGTGCACGCGAATTGATGGCCAATGGCGGTGACGGATATGTAGAGTTCGTCGAGCCGGGCAATATCGTGACCAAAGTGGGCGACAGCGCGCCTGGTGAGGGTGCTGCGCCCCCTCGCCTGCCGCAGATGCCGGCCTATCATCTGAAGAAGCCGAATCATGGCGGCATCACCATGGTCAATATCGGCGTTGGCCCTTCCAACGCCAAGACCATCACCGACCATATTGCGGTGCTCCGGCCGCATGCCTGGGTGATGCTCGGCCATTGCGCTGGCCTGCGCAACACGCAGGCGCTGGGCGATTATGTGCTGGCACACGCCTATGTTCGGGAAGACCATGTCCTCGACGACGATCTTCCGGTCTGGGTGCCGATCCCGCCGCTGGCTGAAATCCAAGTGGCGCTGCAGGAAGCGGTCGCCGAGGTCACCGGGCTTTCCGGCTACGACCTCAAGCGCATCATGCGCACCGGCACCGTCGCCACCATCGACAACCGCAACTGGGAGCTGCGCGACCAGCGCGGGCCGGTGCAGCGGCTGTCGCAGTCGCGGGCGATCGCGCTCGATATGGAATCGGCAACGATCGCCGCCAACGGCTTCCGCTTCCGGGTTCCCTATGGCACGCTGCTTTGCGTATCCGACAAGCCGCTGCATGGCGAATTGAAGCTGCCCGGCATGGCGACCGAGTTCTACAAGCGGCAAGTGGCGCAGCATCTGACCATCGGCATCAGGGCGATGGAGAAGCTGGCTGAAATGCCGATGGAGCGACTGCATTCGCGTAAGCTCAGGAGCTTTTCGGAAACGGCCTTCCAGTAAATGCCGAATCGCATGTGTCGGTCCGGGTCAGGACATTTCGTCATCTTGATTGAGCCGCACTTCTGCCGATAGACAAAGCGATGGCACGTATTCGGGAAATGACGGTTGCGCTGGCATTCGTCGCAATGCTTGCACTCTCGGCCGCGCTGGTGGCCGGGTTTTTCGGATCGCTGCATCCGGCCCTCGATTCCTTTGCTCATTTCCGCGTCCATTTTTCGGTGCTGATGGCGCTTTGCGCGCTGCCCCTGCTCGCCACCTCGTTTCGCCTGCAGGCTGCGGCCGCCTTGCTGTTTGCGGTAGCCTCCTTTGCCACCACGTCGAATGCCTTGCCGCTTTCGCGGCTATGGCAGGTGCAGGCCGCCTACGAAGCCAAACCTGGTGACGAGCCGGTCTACCGCCTGCTGCAGATGAACCTCAGGTTCAACAATCCAACGCCTGAGAAGGTGCTGTCGCTGATCGGCCGGACCCAGCCCGATGTGATCACCCTCGAAGAGGTGTCCGAGATGTGGAAGGCAAAGCTTGGGCTGCTGTCCAGCGCTTATCCCTACCGGATCCTCTGCCCGTATCCCAATGGCGTGTTCGGCGTTGCGCTGCTGTCCAGACGACCGTTTGCCATAGGCACAGCGCCGCACTGCGACAGCCGCGGCGCAATGGCGATCGCCACGGTCGATTTCGGCGGAACCGACGTCGATGTCGGCGCCATCCACCTCACCTGGCCATGGCCGCACAACCAATCACGGCAGATTGGAGGGTTGTCTGACGAAATCGCCTCGCTTGGCGAGACGTCGATCCTGGCGGGCGACTGCAACGCAGCGCCATGGAGCGCCGCCGTCCGGCGCGTCGCATCGCTTGGCAAGCTGACTGTAATGCCGTCGGTCGGGCCGACCTGGCTCTACAGAAAGCTGCCGGATTTCCTGCGCTTCGCCGGACTGCCGATCGACCAGGTTTTCAGCAAGGGCGCCATCGTTATCCGTTCGGCGTCGACCCTTGAGGACACCGGCTCAGACCATCTGCCGGTGCTGGTGGAGTTTTCGCTACGGTCGCATGAACAAAAGCCGCTCGACGAGCACCAGACGGCGACCGCGCTTGCAGCGCTGCCTGGCGGGACGCGAAGCTGAAAATCCGCAGTCCAGTCTCGACCTGGCTTATTACTGGCCCACAAAAGCGCGGATGAGGTGCTCGACAGGGCCGCCGTCGCGATGCTCGTGCGCATCGAAGGCGATCTGCTTTGCCTCGTATTCGGCATAGATGGCATTGATCCGGCGATTTGCCTCGCGACGTGCCTCGAAACAGTGCGGGTCATCAGCGACTGTCAGCCCTCGAACCGACTTTTCGGTGGCCCGCATCATCTGTCTGGCGATGCGGCCATGGGTCTCTTCATGGGCGCGGACGCCAGCGAAGAACCGCTTCCAGCGCTTCTGCAGCGCAGGCGATGTGGCTGAGACTAGTTTGGGATAGGTATAGAAGAGATTGAGCGTCCCGTTGGCCTGGCGCAGGCGGCAGACGCCGTTTTCCTGATGGGCGTCGAAGGTCCAATCATCGACGCTGTAGCCGGTCTGCGCGATGGCGTGGGTCATGAAGCCGTGCTTCGGCCCACTGCGATCCATGGCCTCGATCAGGGCCGCGCCGGTGGTTCCGGCAATGTTGTAAGTTCGTGTCTTGACCAGCACCTTAGTGCCGGCCAAGGCTGCAGGGGCGCACAATGCCCCGATCGCCACAACGCTCGTCAGAACTGCCAGGCGCATTTTTCCTTCCTCCCTGTCGCCGCAGAAAGGAAACACAGGCAGGCGGTTTATTCAACAATCCTACGGTTGCGCTGCTCCTCATCTTGTTTAGTCCGGAACAAACCTTGTGACTTACATGTTCTGGTAGACCGGGCCCTCGCCGCCCTGTGGCGGCACCCAATTTATATTCTGGTTCGGGTCCTTGATATCGCAAGTCTTGCAGTGCACGCAGTTCTGCGCGTTGATGACGAAGCGCACATCCTTTGCCGCAGGATCGGCGGCGGCATTGCCGTCCTTGTCGACCCATTCGTAGACGCTGGCCGGGCAGTAACGCGTCGAGGGCCCGGCATAGACGTCATGCTCGGAGCGCTTTTGCAGGTCCATGTCGGCGACGAGCAGATGGACCGGCTCGTTCTCCTCGTGGTTGGTGTTGGACAGGAACACCGACGACAGCCGGTCGAAGGTCAGCACCCCGTCCGGCTTCGGGTAGGCGATCTTCTGGTGCGCGGCGGCCGGTTCCAGCGTGGCGTAGTCGGCCTTGCCGTGCTTCATCGTGCCGAAGGGCGAGAAGCCGAACAGCGTGTTCAGCCACATGTCGAGCCCGCCAAGGCCGACGCCGACAATGGTGCCGAAGCGTGACCATAGCGGCTTGACATTGCGCACTTTCTTCAGATCCTTGCCGATATCGGTGGCGCGCCAGGTGGCCTCGTAGGAGGCCAGCTCGTCATTGGCGCGGCCGGCGGCTATCGCATCACAGACATGCTCGGCCGCCAGCATTCCGGAGAGCACGGCATTGTGCGAGCCCTTGATGCGCGGCACGTTGACGAAGCCGGCCGCGCAGCCGATCAGGGCACCGCCGGGGAAGGACAGTTTCGGCACCGACTGCCAGCCGCCTTCGGTGATGGCGCGGGCACCATAGCCCAGCCGCTTGGCACCCTCGAAGGTACCGCGGATCGCCGGATGGGTCTTGAAGCGCTGGAACTCGTCAAAGGGCGACAGATAGGGGTTCTTGTAGTTCAGGTGAACGACGAAGCCGACTGCCACCTGGTTGTCCTCGAGATGGTAGAGGAAGGAGCCGCCGCCGGTCTTCATATCGAGCGGCCAGCCGAAGGAATGCTGCACAAGGCCCGGCCGGTGGTTTTCCGGTTTGACCTGCCAGAGTTCCTTGAGGCCGATGCCGTATTTTCCTGGCTCGCGGCCGTCGGAAAGGTGGTATTTGGCGATCAGCTGCTTGGCGAGCGAGCCACGCGCGCCCTCGCCGATCAAGACATATTTGCCCATCAGCGCCATGCCCGGCGCAAAGCCCGGACCGTGCGTGCCGTCCTTCTCGACGCCCATGTCGCCGGTGACGACGCCGGTGACCGCACCGGCCTCGTTGTAGAGCAGGCCGACCGCCGCAAAGCCCGGATAGATCTCGACGCCCAGCGCCTCGGCCTTGGTCGCCAGCCAGCGGCAGACATTGCCGAGCGAGACGATATAGTTGCCGTGATTGTTCATCAGCGGCGGCATCAGGATATTGGGCAGACGGAACGAACCGGCGGGGCCGAGAACCAGGAAATGGTCGTCGGTGACCGGTGTCCTGAAGGGATGACCCTCCTCTTCGCGCCAGCCGGGCAGCAGCCGGTCGATGCCGATCGGATCGACGACGGCG
The DNA here is from genome assembly GCF_040322115.1 of Mesorhizobium sp. M0195. NCBI lineage: Bacteria > Pseudomonadati > Pseudomonadota > Alphaproteobacteria > Hyphomicrobiales > Phyllobacteriaceae > Mesorhizobium > Mesorhizobium sp. M0195. Next base: position 16,252 of record NZ_JAMYSV010000020.1, read on the forward strand.
CCGGACAGGATATGCGCGCCGACTTCGCCGCCCTTTTCCAGCACGACGACGGAAAGCTCGGGATTGACCTGCTTGAGACGGATCGCGGCGGCGAGGCCGGCCGGGCCGGCGCCGACAATGACCACGTCGAATTCCATGCTTTCGCGTTCGATATCGCTCATCGACCCCTCACTGGCTCGCTATTCCCGGCATCTTGCTGGCTCACGCGCTGCATAGCGCATCAAATAGCGACGGGAAACCGGCGCGGACGTGACAATACCGATTTCGTCAAAAAGTCGCGTCCTGCCACACAGATTCGCGGTGGCGAGCATCAATCTTCAATCCTATTCCGTTTGCACAGATATGTCGCACTGATGTTTTTAATTGTTCGACGGCTTGCTTATCGGCCATACTTCCCGCCATGCGCATATTCAGGCCGGCTGGCTTTTCATCGACGCGCTTTTTTTTCACGCCCGGCCGGATTTGCCGTGCGGCGCTGTTGGCGCTGCTGCCACTGACGACCCTCGATGCCCATGCCGAGCAGCAACTGGTCTGGGCGACCGGCGCCTATTCCTTTTCCGACGAGCGCGGCGGCTTCCGCATCACCGGGGCTTCCGGCATCGGCACGAAAGAGGATCCGCTGGTCATCACCGAAGAGCTGAATTCAGCGACGCCGGTAACGCTTGCCATTCGCACGACAAAGCCGATCCAGCCGTTCGGCAAGGCGGGAGACTTCGCCAATGGTCTGATGTATATGCGCATCGACGTGCTCAACAATAGCGGCCAGGCCTGGGTCGAGTTCCAGTTCGAACTCCAGGAGATCCTCGACCAGCCGAGCGTGTTCGGCGACGGCCTGTCGTTTGACCAGCGCAACAAAACGCCTGAAAATATCTGGTCGAGCAGCTACGCCGATTTCGACCGCAATTTCGAACCGTATGACCGCCTGCTGTTCAAGAACGGCAAGATCGACCCGCTGAAGACCGCCAGCTTCTATTTCCTGATCACCGACTACACGCCGCGCTGGACGTTCTATCTGGTGCAGGATCCGCGCATACCGTCGAGCTGAACTTGCAAATTCAAGCTTTGCGGCCGAATGTGAAACCATGACTGCCGCCCCCCACAATAGCCGAGCCGATCTCGCCGAGCTGCTGGCCTTCTACGCCAGCGCCGGCGTCGACGAGGCACTTGAAGAACACCCGGTAAACAGGTTTGCAGAAGCCAGGCCACCGGAGCGGGTGCCTGCGGCGGCCGCTATGCCGGCCGGTGAAAATGCGGCGCCACAACGCTCGACGAGCGTATCGCGCGCCGAAATGGGCGAGAGACCGAGTACAGCACCGGCAGTGCGAACGTCCCCGGCCATGTCAACGGTGCCCGACGAGGCGCAAGCGGCATTGGCGCGGCAACTGGCGAGATCGGCGGCAAGCCTCGACGAGCTTCGCCAGCACATGGCGGCATTCGACGGCTGCAATCTCAAATTCACCGCCAAGAACCTTGTGTTCGCCGACGGCAATCCGACTGCCGAGGTGATGCTGGTCGGCGAAGCGCCGGGTCGCGATGAGGACATAGAGGGCTTGCCGTTCGTTGGCCGCTCCGGCCGGCTGCTCGACCGCATGCTGGCTGCGATCGGTCTTGACCGGACGTCCGTCTACATCGCCAATGTCATTCCCTGGCGGCCGCCCGGCAACCGCACGCCGACCCCGCACGAAACCGAGATCTGCCGGCCGTTCATCGAGCGGCAGATCGAGTTGGTCAATCCGAAGGTGCTGGTCAATCTCGGCGGCCCGTCGGCAAAGACCCTGCTCAACACCTCCGAAGGCATATTGCGGCTGCGCGGCAACTGGCGCGTCCACACGACCCCGTCCGGCGTCGCCATTCCTGCCATGCCGACCCTGCATCCGGCCTATTTGCTGAGAACGCCGGCGCACAAGAAGCTGGCGTGGCGGGATTTCCTCGAAGTGAAGGCGAAGTTGCGGGCGCTTGGGTAATGGTGCAGAGCGCGTCTTCAGTTCTCCCCTTGCGAGGAAGGAAGGGCGGCATCATGACTTCGCAGGTAATTGAAATGCGCCCACTGCCGGCCTAGTCATCTCGTTATGACAGCAGCCCAGATTTCCGCCGGCAGTCTCATTCGCGAATGGCGTACACGCCGGCGCATGAGCCAGCTCGACCTCGCTATGGAGGCCGAGATCTCGCAGCGGCATCTGAGCTTCGTGGAAAGCGGCCGCGCCGCACCCTCGCGTGACATGGTGCTGCATCTGGCGGAGCAGCTTTCGATCCCGCTCAGGCAGCGCAACCAGCTGCTGCTGGCCGCCGGCTTTGCCCCGAGCTTCGGCGAACGACCACTTGACGATGCCTCGATGGCACCGGCGATGGCGGCGGTCGAGACCGTGCTCAAGGCGCACGAGCCGTTCCCGGCGCTTACCGTCGACCGGCATTGGAACCTGGTGTCGGCGAACGCCGCCATCGGCCCGTTCCTCGCCAATGTCGCCGATGCCTCCCTGCTGAAGCCGCCGGTCAACGTTTTGCGCCTCAGCCTGCATCCCGGCGGCATCGCGCCGCGTATCGTCAACCTAGCGGAATGGCGGACGCATCTTCTGGAGCGGCTGAAGCGGCAGAACGACGCTACCGCCGATCCGGTTCTGGTCGAGCTCGAGCGCGAGCTTCGGGCCTATCCGTCCGGCCTTAGAGGCAGCCGGCCGGCGCCGGTCGAACCGAATGCGATTGTCCATCCGCTCAAGCTTGCCCATGGCGACGCGGTGCTGTCGTTCATCAGCACCATCACCGTGTTCGGCACGCCGCTCGACGTGACGCTGTCGGAGCTGGCGATCGAATCTTTTTTCCCCGCCGACGAACAGACGCGGGCGGTGCTGGTGCGGCTGGCGAAAGAGCGGACTGACGCAGCGGAGCCGTGATCACCCTTCCGGCGCGACGGCCTTGCGGGTGCGGGTGCGTTCGAGACCCAGCTGGCGCTCGCGCCAGATGATGAAAATCCCCGCCGCAACCACGATCATGCCGCCGACCAGCATGTTGATCGTGGCGACATCGCCAAAGACCAGATACCCGACGACGACGCCGAGGATCATCGAAGTGTATTCGAAGGGTGCCACGACGGAAGCCTCGGCATGGCGATAGGCCGAGGTCATCAGGATCTGGCCAAGCCCGCCGCAAAAACCCGCGGCAATCAGAAGCCCGGCCTGTGTCGTCGTCAGCGCCTGCCAGCCGAATGGCAGCGAAAGCAGCGCCATGAGGCTCGCGGTAACCGAAAACCACAGCACGATGGTCGCCGTCCGCTCGCTCTGGACGAGGTTGCGAACCAGGAGCATGGCGATGGCGGAGATCGCCGCGGCTATGAGGGCGGCAATGACGCCGAGCACCTCCTGATCGCCAAGGGCAGCGCCCGAACTGAGCAGCGTCAGTTCCGGCCATGAGATGATCAGCACCCCGACCAGGCCGACGGCAACCGCACTCCAGCGATATATGCGGATGGCTTCGCCGAGGAAGATCGAACTGAACACCACGACCAGCAGCGGCTGCGCGTAGTTCAGCGTGATCGCCTCCGGCAGCGGCAGCCGCGTCAGCGCGAAGAAGCCGAGCCCCATGGCACAGACACCGACGACGCCGCGCGCAATGTGGTTGATCGGGCGCTTTGTCGAAAAGGCGGTTCCGAGTTTTCCCTGGAAGGCGAGGAAGGCGATGATCGGAAAAATGGCAAAGAAGGAGCGGAAGAAGACGATCTGGCCCGCCGGCACGGTGCCCGCCGCCTTGATGCAGGACGACATGCCGACGAAGACCGCCACCGATACGATCTTGAGCAAGATCCCGGTCAGTGTGCTGTGCTCGCCGGCAAGATTGCCGGCTGCAAGCACTGGCAAATCCGGTCTGGCTGTCACGCCCCTTTTGCTTCCTCGATCGCCCAGATGCGCGCCGGCGTTGCCGGCCTGTCGATATGCCTGATGCCGTAGGCGCGGTAGAACGCGTCGGTCACCGCATTGAGCGCGGCAGGCGTCGATCCGATCGTAACCGCCCCGGCGCCTTTGATGAAAGCCCGATCGTCGCGACGCAACACAGAGGCGCTCATCCCGAATTTCGGCGTGACGATGGTCATGGAAGCCTCGCGATGATGCTTGGAAAATGATCGCCGGAAATAGACGTCGCTGCAGTTTTGTCGAGGGAGTGTTTCGTGTAAAGAGCGCAGACTTCAAATTATTTGGACCAGCGGACCCGCCCGCCGCTCCCGGATCGACAGGAAAAATCAAGGAATGCGCACAGATACCGGCCAGGTCTTCAAACTCGAAGACTATCGCCCTAGTGATTATCTGATTCCGGAAACCAGCCTGACTTTCCGCCTTTCGCCTGAAGCAACGCATGTCACCGCCGTGCTGACGGTCGAACGTCGCGACGAGATTGCCGCGTCGGTGCCACTGGTGCTGGATGGCGACGGGCTGACGCTCCGCAGCATCGCCATCGACGGCCAGGAACCGAGCCTTGAGGATTTTCTCGTCACGCCCGATCAACTGACAATCATCAGCCCCCCTGCCACAAGGCGCTTCCAGCTGAGAATTGAAACCGTGTTGGCGCCGGCGCAGAACGAAGCGCTGATGGGCCTCTATCGCTCCAGCGACGTCTATTGCACGCAATGCGAGGCCGAAGGCTTTCGCCGCATCACCTATTTCCTCGACCGTCCCGACATCCTGTCGGTCTATACGGTGCGTATCGAAGCGGAGCGCAATGAGGCGCCGCTGCTTTTGTCCAACGGCAACCCGGCCGGCAGCGGCGAGCTTGCCGGCGGCTGGCACTATGCGGTCTGGCACGACCCCTTCCCCAAGCCGTCCTATTTGTTTGCGCTGGTGGCGGGCGACCTCGGCAAGATCTCGGACAGTTTCGTTACCCTGTCTGGCCGCAAAGTCGAGCTCGCAATCCATGTCGAACCGGGCAAAGAGCGGCTCGCCGGCTACGCCATGGACGCTTTGAAACGGTCGATGAAATGGGACGAGGAGGCATTCGGCCGCGAATACGACCTTGATGTCTTCAACATCGTCGCCGTGTCCGACTTCAATATGGGCGCGATGGAGAACAAGGGTCTCAACATCTTCAACGACAAATATGTGCTGGCCGACCAGGAGACCGCGACCGACGCCGATTTCGCCAATATCGAAGCCATCATCGCGCATGAGTATTTCCACAATTGGACAGGTAACAGAATCACTTGCCGTGACTGGTTCCAGCTTTGCCTGAAGGAAGGCCTGACCGTTTTCCGCGACCACGAATTCTCAGCAGATCAGCGCTCGCGCGCCGTCAAGCGCATCGCCGAGGTGCGTACACTGCGCGCCCATCAGTTTCCCGAGGACCAAGGGCCGCTGGCGCATCCGGTGCGGCCGCGCCGCTATCGCGAGATCAACAATTTCTATACGGCGACGGTCTATGAAAAGGGCTCGGAAGTCGTGCGCATGATCCACACTATCCTCGGAGCAGAGACGTTCCGCGCCGGCATGGACCTCTACTTCGAACGTCACGACGGCCAGGCGGCGACGATCGAAGACTTCATCAAGGTGTTCGAAGACGTTTCCGGTCGCGACCTGTCGCAGTTTTCGCTCTGGTATCATCAGGCCGGTACGCCGAACCTGACCGTCAGTTCGGCGTATAATCCTGCGGCGCAGGAATTCACGCTGGAAATCGAGCAGTCGGTGCCGCCAACGCCGTCGGAAAGCCGCAAACGGCTGATGCACATTCCGCTTGCCTTCGGCCTGGTCGGCGCCGGCGGAGAGGCGACAGCCTATAGCGGCGTGGAAGGGGCGAATGTCGAGGACGGCGTCATCCATATCCGCAAACGCCGCCATGTCGTCAGGTTTTCCGGGATTGCCGAGCGGCCGGCAATGTCGCTCAACCGCGGCTTTTCGGCGCCAGTGACGCTTTCGGTCGAGCAGCGGCCCGACGACCAGTTTTTTCTGGCCGGCCACGACAGCGACGCCTTCTCGCGCTGGCAGGCGTTCAACACGCTTTTGACCGATGCGCTGATTGCAGCTTTCCGCCAGATCCTGGACCACAGGCAACCCGAGTTCAGCGCCCGGCTGACCGGGCTTACCGGCAAAATAGCCGGCGACGAAGCGCTCGAACCCGCCTATCGGGCACTGGCGCTGGCGCTGCCCGGCGAGGCCGATATCGCCCGCGACATCGGCAAGAACATCGACCCCGATGCCATTCTCGCGGCGCGCGGGGCGCTGGCAGTTGCGATCGCCGAGGCCAACCGCGAGATATTCTCCAACTTTTACGATCGGCTCGCCGACAATGGTCCGTTCAGCCCGGACGCGGCCAGTGCCGGGCGGCGGGCGCTGCGCAATGTCCTGCTGGACTATCTCTCCTTGCTGCCGGGAGGTGCGGAACTCGCTGCCCGGCACTTCCAATTGGCGACCAACATGACGGATCGTGCCGCGGCGTTGACCGTGCTTGCGCACCGTCACCACGGCTCACCTGAGGCAACCAAGGCACTGGCCGATTTCGAGGCGAAATATGCAACCGATCCGCTGGTCATGGACAAATGGTTCCAGATCCAGGCCAGCGTGCCCGGTCCGCAAACCGTCGACACGGTGCGCGCCTTGACCAGCCACCCAGCGTTCTCGATGGTCAACCCGAACCGGGTACGCTCGCTCATCGGTACGTTTTCCAGCGCCAACCAGACCGGCTTTCATCGCGCCGACGGCGAGGGCTACCGGCTTTTCGTCGAAACGGTGCTGCAGGTCGAAAAACGCAACCCGCAGGTGGCCGCCAGGCTGGCGACGGCGCTCAGGTCGTGGCGCTCGCTCGAACCCGTGCGGCAGGCCAAGGCAAGGGAGGCGTTGCTTTCAATCGCCAATACCGAGAAGCTGTCGGCCGATTTGCGAGACATCGTCGAGCGCACCCTGGCGTAAGCGACCTCTCCTTCTCCCCTTGTCGTAGGAGAAGGGAAGACCATCCGAAAACCCATTATTTTAGTCGATTTTTAATCTTTTTTCGCCGCACCTCTGGACAAGGCGAATCACCTTTGATTCTTTAGTGACGATTCGGAAGTGCGGCGTTGCCGGATCGTCAAGCGGGACAGAAAATCGGGGAGTGCCATTTATGGCGAAGGCGGACGCGTGGGGCGCGCCCGGTGGGACGGCGTTTGAGCGTCGCGAGGCGCGAAACGACGGTCTCGCGGGCAATACGCGGCTCATCGCCGAACCTGCCTACCGACGGCTGCTGGCAGCCGAGCCGCTGTTGCGGCGATCGATACCGGCCCTCATCATCATGTTTCTGTTGATCATCGCAGTACTGCGCTTTCTGTCACTGATGAACGAGCGCGACGAGATCGAGCGCGACGCCAAGGCGATCCTTGCGCTGGCCGCCGGCCAACTGGCCAGTTCGATCGCCGACGCGACCATGGTTTCCGCGCCAGGTGCGATCCAGAACCTGCTGGAGAGCACCGGTCGTCAGGGCGCGATGGGCCGAAGCCACGTACTGGCGATCACCGACAGCGCCTTCAAGATCATTGCCGTATCGCCGCAGTCGATGCACTGGGAGGGCCGATCGCTCGATGGCGTCGTGCAGGGCGGGCAGCCGCTGTTCATGTTCGGCGACCGCGCCGGAGTGATGGAGGTCAGCATCGGCGGACAGGACTGGTACGCGGCAGTGAGCCTGGCGAATGGCCGAAAGGGTGCCGCGGCAGCGTTCGTGCCGCAGGAGGCAGTTTTTGACGCCTGGCGCAAGACGGTCTCACTCAATGTCACGCTGTTCGTGCTGACGGCCGGCGTGCTGATCGTCATCCTTTATGCCTATTTCGGCCAGGCGGCGCGTGCCCAGGCCGCCGACCGCATCTATCTCGAAGCCCACCAGCGCATCGACATGGCGTTGGTGCGCGGCCGCTGCGGCCTGTGGGATTGGGACATGGTGCGCGGCAAGATGTACTGGTCGCGCTCGATGTACGACATGCTGGGCTACGAGCCTTGCGACACGATGCTGTCGTTCGGCGAAGTCGACGAAATCATTCATCCCGAGGACGGCGATTTGTTCGAACTCGCCAACAGGATCGTCGCACGCGAGATCGATCATATCGACCAGGTGTTCCGGATGCGCCATGCCGACGGGCAATGGGTTTGGATGCGCGCAAGAGCACAGGTTATCGACCCGGAAGCGCCGGAGATCCAGCTGATCGGCATCGCCGTCGACGTCACCGAGCAGCGGCACCTGGCGCTGCGCTCCGAAGCGGCGGACCTGCGCCTGAGGACAGCCATCGAAAACATCAACGAATCCTTCGTGCTGTGGGATTCGTCCGAGCGCCTGATCATGTGCAATTCCAAATACCAGCAGGACAACGGCCTGTCGGATCGCGACGTGATGCCGGGCGCCCCGCGCGCCGTGCTGGAACAATGCATGCTGGCCTTCGCCTCGGAGCGGCGGCTTGCCAATACCAACGGACCGCAGGGGGGCGTGACCTTCGAACGCCAGCTTGCCGACGGCCGCTGGCTGCAAGTGAACGAGTTGCGGACAAGGGACGGCGGCACCGTCTCGGTCGGCTCCGACATCACCCAGATCAAGCTACACCAGGAGAAGCTGGTCGACAGCGAGCGCCGGCTGATGGCGACAATCCACGACCTCAGCCTTGCCCGCCGCGCGGAAGAAGAACGGACTCGTGAGCTCGTCGAGCTCAATCGCAAATACATGAAGGAAACCGAGCGGGCCGAAGCGGCAAACCGGGCCAAATCCGAATTCCTGGCCAACATGTCGCACGAGTTGCGCACGCCGCTCAACGCGATCATCGGCTTCTCGGAACTGATGGAACGGCGGCTGTTCGGGCCGCTGGGGTCGCCGCGCTACGAAGAGTATGCCACCGACATCAACGGCAGCGGCAAATATCTTCTCGGCGTGATCAACGACATCCTCGACATGTCGAAGATCGAGGCCGGCCAGTTCGCCCTGGATCAGGAAGAAATCGATCTCTGCCCGCTCATCAGGGAGACGGTTCGCGTCGTCTCGCTGCAGGCGGCGGAAAAGTCGATCACCGTCGAAACCCGCATCGCCGATTCGCTGACGCTGTTCGCCGACCGCAGGGCGATCAAGCAGATCCTCATCAACCTTCTGTCCAATGCGGTGAAGTTCACCGGGCTAGGCGGCCACATCTCGGTCAGAGCCCGCAGCATTTCCAGCGCGCTGATCCTGACGATCGAGGACAGTGGCTGCGGCATCCCGAAAGCGGCGCTGAGCAAGCTCGGACGGCCATTCGAACAGGTGCAAAACCAGTTCTCCAAGAGCCATGCCGGCTCTGGGCTCGGCCTCGCCATCTCGCGCTCGCTGGCCGAGCTTCAGGGTGGCGCCTTGAAGATCCGTTCGACCGAAAGCATCGGCACGATCGTCTCGGTACGCATCCCGATGAAGAAAGTCGCGCAGGCGGTCAGGGCGGCTGCCTGAACGACCAAATAAGTCTCCGGCGGCTCGCGCCGCCGGAGCGGTTGTCAATTCTCACTGCATGCCGTCAGCGCCATCATTACCCTCGCCGTCCCATTGGCGGTGACGGCCGGGACCCTTCGGCAGTTCGTTCTTCTCGATCTTGCCGTCATTGTCACGGTCGAGCATGGCGAACACCTTCTTCTGGCGGCTGGTGATATCGTCGGCGGTCAGGGTCCCGTCCCCCTTGGTGTCGTAGCGGGCGATGATGCGCCTGGCCATCTGCTCGAAGCGCGCCTTCTCCAGCGCGTCGGCGAGCTGTGCCACGGTCAGCTTGCCGCCATTGTCAGCGACCATCTTCTTCAGCCGCGCGTTCATGGCGTCGGAGAACTGGTCGAAGGTGATGGTGCCGTCATTGTCCTTCATGACTTTGCCCAGGCGCATCATCATGCCGCCGCGCGGCCCGGCGCCGGAGTGCTCGTCTGCATAGGCTGCGGTGCCGACGGCGCCGGCCAGGGCTGCGAAAACGAGTGCAAGTCTGGTTGTCTTTCTCATGGTCTTCTCCTGTTGCATCGTCACCCCCGATGCTAGAGCGGCGGACCTTCAATCCCCCGCTCTATCTCTTTGATTGAACATCGGAACCTCCCAGAAAAGGTCGCAATTTTGGGTCCGATGCTCTCGCCCGTACGCTGGTTGCCGTCACGGTTGTTTCGCACGAACCAGAAGGTCGAAATCCTTTCTGACCTTCTGCGATGTCTCCTTGAGATGCCCTTCAAGCACACCGAAATCAGGCAGGTCGGTGACCGCAAGAAGCAGATCGGAAAGCCCTGGCGGAACGTCGTCGCGTTCGAACGCGCCGGTGAGGCAAAGCCGTATCATCTGAGTCAGCGCCAGATAGAGCGAATAGGCATCCACCAGTTCCTGCCTGACCTGGGCGCTGGCGAAATCCGGCGCCAGGCGCGACAGGACCTCAGCCGTGCCGGTGGCCCTGCGGCCGGCTTCGATCTTTCCCGTGATCAGCGCAACCTGGGCAATGAATTCGAGATCTATGAGGCCGCCCGGGATCAGCTTGATGTCCCAAGGATCGCGCGGCGGCTTCTCCTTGTCGACCATGGCGCGCATCTCGGATGCCTCGGCCATCACCTTGGCTGGATCGCGCGGCAGAGCGAGCACTGCGGTAACTTCCTCCTCAACCTCGCGGCAGAGCTCGGCATCGCCACCGATCGTGCGGGCCCGCGCCAGCGCCATATGCTCCCACGTCCAGGCGTCCTGGCGCTGGTACTTCTTGAAGGCATCGACGTGCGTGGCCACCGGCCCCTTGTTGCCGGACGGCCGCAGACGAAGGTCGAGCTCGTAGAGCACACCCTCGGCGGTCGGCGCGGAAACGGCGGCGATCAGCCGCTGCGTCAGCCGGCTGTAGTAATGCGACGGGGCAAGCGGCTTGTCGCCGTCGGACTCCTCGGCATCGGCGTCGTGATCGTAGAGCAGGATGAGGTCGACGTCGGAACCCGCCGTCAGTTCGCGGCTGCCGAGCTTGCCCATGCCGAGCAGTGCGACCCTGCCGCCGGCAATATAGCCATGACGCGACGCGAATTCCGCCGTCACCGCCTGCAACGCCGCCTCGATGGTCAGATCGGCGAGATCGGAAAAGGCGCGGCCGGCGCGCGGCGGATCGATCGACCCTGCAAGCAGCCTGACGCCGATCAGGAATTTTTGCTCCGAAGCAAAGATGCGCAGCCGGTCGAGCACGTCCTCGTAAGCCCTGTCGCCTTCGAGGAAGGCAGCGAGGCGCGCCGACAGATAGGCGCGGTTGGGCAGTTCGCTCAGCAGCGCCGGATCGAGCAGGCCATCGAAGACATGCGGCCGGCGCGTGATGATGGCGGCCAACCGCGGTGCTGCGCCCATGATCGTCGCCATCAGCTTCAGCAACGCCGGATTCGACTGCAGCAGCGAAAACAGCTGGATGCCGGCAGGCAGGCCGGCAAGGAATTCGTCGAAGCGGATCACCGCCTCGTCCGCTCGCCGCGTCTGGCCGAAGGCTTGCAGCAGCGCCGGCGTCAGTTCGGTCAGCCGCTCGCGCGCCTCCGCCGACCGGGTGACGCGGTAGCGGCCGAAGTGCCAGCCGCGGATAACCCGGCAGATGTCGCTCGGCCGCTGGAAGCCGAGCCGCCGCAGGGTCTGCAAGGTATCGGGATCGTCGACGTCGCCGGTAAAGACCAGATTGCCGATGCCGGCCGAAAGCTCCGGCGCGGTCTCGAACAGCGCTGCATAGTGGCGCTCGACCTGATGCAGCGCCGCGCGGAACGTTTCGGCAAAGCCTGCCGCATCGGCAAAGCCCAGCATGCGGGCGACGCGTTCCAGCCCCTCTTCGTCCTCCGGCAGAACATGCGTCTGCTGGTCGGCAACCATCTGGATGGCATGTTCGACGCGGCGCAGGAACCAGTATTGCCTGGTGAGTGCATCGCGCGCGTCGGCGGTGATCCAGCCGCGCGCGGCGAGTTCGCCGAGCATCGGCACGGTCTCGCGGCCGCGCAGTTCGGGAAAGCGGCCGCCGGCGATAAGCTGCTGGGTCTGGACGAAGAACTCGATCTCGCGGATGCCGCCGCGACCGAGCTTGACGTTGTGGCCCTTGACCGCGACCTCGCCATGGCCCTTGTGGGCGTGGATCTGGCGCTTGATCGAATGGACGTCGGCAATCGCCGCATAGTCCATGTATTTGCGCCAGATATAGGGCTGCAGTTCCTTCAGGAACGCGGCGCCGGCGGCAACATCGCCGGCCACCGGGCGAGCCTTGATCATGGCGGCGCGCTCCCAGTTCTGGCCGCGCGCCTCATAGTAGCGCAGCGCCGCCTCGACCGGGATCGCCAGCGGTGTCGAGCCGGGATCGGGACGAAGCCTGAGATCGGTGCGGAAGACGTAACCGTGCTCGGTGCGGTCCTGGAGGATACGGACCAGCCGGCGGGTCAGGCGCGAAAACAGCTCTGTGGCATCGAGCGGATCGACGACGGCAGGCGCATCGGGGTCGAAGAAGACGACGAGGTCGATGTCGGAGGAGAAGTTCAGCTCATGCGCGCCGAGCTTGCCCATGCCGAGCAGAATCCAGCCCGAGCGTCGCGCCGGATTTTTGGGATCCGGCAATCGGAGCTTGCCCTGCTCATGCGCGTCGCGGAGCAGGAAATCGATGGCCGCACGCGTGCAAGCATCGGCAAGGTCGCTCAGTCGCCGCACTGTCAACGAGGTCTCGGCCTCGCCGGCGAGATCGGCCAAGGCGATCAGGAAATGCGCCTCCGCCTTGCATTGGCGCAGCTCCATCATCAGGCTGGTTTCGGAGACGGCCTCTGCGCGTGCTGCCTTGTCGATCGCGGCGCCGATCGATGACAGCCGCGCCTCGACCCTCCCGTCGAAAAGCGCATCGAGTATCCGCGGCCGGCGGCGCGCGGTATCGCGCAGGAACGGCGACAGGTCGAACACAGCGGCGAGGAAATCCTGGACGACCCCCTTGCCGGCGAGAAATTTCGCCAGTCGCGGCAGTTCCTTTTGCCGCGCGGCGTCGGCGATCTCCGACAGTTCCTGCCTGGCGCGGCTTGCATCCAGCGGAACGAGCTCTACCGCCGGCTTCAACAGCCAGTCCGTTTCCAGGCGTCGCACTGCCATCCTCGCAACCATCAGCGATCCTCCCGCCCGGGAAAACTCATGACGACCGACAATCCGGGATTGCCGGGCAGCAGCTCAAGCCGTCCATTGTGGAATGTCATGATCGCCTTGGCGAGACTCAAGCCAAGGCCGGAACCCGGCTGCGAGCGGCTCTTTTCCAGCCGCACGAAACGCTCGGTCACCCTGGCGCGGTCGACATCGTCGGGAATGCCCTGGCCGTTGTCGGAGACGGCGAGTCTGATCTCGCTACCGACACGCTCCAGCGTCACGCGAACCGTAGGCCTGGAGGTCGAGTCGGTCGAATATTTGATCGCATTGTCGACGATGTTGGACAGCGCTTGGCCGATCAGCTCGCGATTGCCGTCGACGACGAAAGAACCTTGCACCGAAGTTTCGAGCGTCACGCCCGCCTCCTCCGCTACCGGCTCGTAGAGTTCGACGACGTCGTGCACGGCAGCGGCCAGATTGACCCTGGTGGTGCTTTCCGAGGAATAGCCGGCCTCCAGCCGCGAAATCATCAGGATAGCGTTGAAGGTCTTTATCAGCTGATCGGATTCGGCGATCGTTCCTTCCAGCGCCTGCCGGTAGTCGCTGGTGTTGTGCTTGCCGGAAAGCGTCGCCTCGGCACGATTGCGCAGCCTGGTCAGCGGCGTCTTCAGGTCGTGGGCGATGTTGTCGGAGACCTGCTTCAGGCCCTCGTTCAGCGTGGCGATCCGGGCCAGCATGGAATTGAGGTTTTCCGACAGCCGGTCGAACTCGTCACCGGCGCCGGTGACCGGCAGCCGGCCGGAAAGATCGCCGCCCATGATGCGGCGGCTCGCCTCCGACACGCTGTCGATGCGTTTCAGCGCCGCGCGCCCGACGAAAAACCAGATCAGCAGCCCGCCGACACCCATCATGCCGAGCGCCAGCATCAAGGCGCGGCGAATGACGGCGCGGAAGCGCTCCGGCTCGCCGAGGTCGCGGCCGACCAGCATGATCATCTGGTTGGGCAGGCGCAGCACCAGAGCAACGGCGTTGTGGCCTTTCTCGCCTTCGGCCTGGACTTCGCTCTGGGCGGGCTCGTTCGGGTCGGAGACCGGGTTGCGCTGCCGCTCGAGTTCGCCCTCACCGAAGCGGCGGTAGGAGAACGGTTCGGTGGTCCAGCCCTCGGCCTCGATCACGCCCGGCTCCAGGCTCTGCACGTTGCCGGTCAGGATCTGGCCGTTGGCATCGGCGATCAGATAGAGATTGGCGCCGGGCTGGCGGGAGCGCTGCTCGACGACGCGGACCAGCAGCGGAAGGCCGCCGCGCTGATAGGCGCGGGCAAGGCCGAGCACCTCGTCGTTGATCGTCTCCTGCGTCTGGGCGGTCAGCATGCGCACCGAGAGCGAGGTCATGTACAAGACCAGCAACACCGCACACAGCGCAAAAAGCAGAAGATAAAGCGCTGAAAGCCGCGCTGCCGTCGTCTTCATGATGGCCGGCACGGAAAGAGCCATGGGGTTCTAGCCGCTTTTCAGCATGTAGCCGGCGCCGCGAACCGTGTGGAGGATCGGCTTGTCGAAGCCCTTCTCGATCTTGCCCCGCAGCCGCGAGATATGAACGTCGATGACGTTGGTCTGCGGATCGAAATGGTAGTCCCAGACGTTCTCGAGCAGCATGGTGCGCGTCACCACCTGGCCGGCATGGCGCATCAGATATTCGAGCAGTCGGAACTCGCGCGGCTGCAGCGTTATCTCGCGCCCGGCGCGGCGCACCGAGTGCGACAGCCGGTCGAGTTCGAGATCACCGACCCGGTAAACGGTTTCGGCTTCCCTGGCGCTGGCGCGGCGGTTCAGCACCTCGACGCGGGCGAGCAGTTCGGAAAAGGCGTAGGGTTTGGTCAGATAGTCGTCGCCGCCGGCGCGCAGACCGGTGACCCGGTCGTCGACTTCGCCGAGCGCCGACAGGATGAGCACGGGCGTCGTGTTGCCTCTGGACCTGAGCCCGGCAATGACGGACAGGCCGTCGCGGCGCGGCATCATGCGGTCAACGACCATGACGTCATAGTCGCCGGAATCAGCGAGCGCGAAGCCGGTTTCGCCGTCGCCGGCGACATGGGCGGTATGGCCGGCCTCGGCGAACGCCTTCTGCAGGTAGTCGGCTGCCTCGCGATCGTCTTCTATGACGAGAATCTTCATAGAACCGTTATACGCGATTTCGCTGGAAGATTGAGTGGCCGGCATACGCATCGTGGCCTTCTCCATGGCGTATCGCGAACAAAGTGATTCAAGGATACGCGGTAAGTCTTTGTTTTAGCATGTCGTAGCCTAAAACCGCTTCACGCTTTGAGCGACATGTTCGAGCGGCAGCGGGCGATGGGAAGCCCGCTGCCGCTGGGGCGGAACACGATGACTGACTAACGTATTCAGGCCCCGTGCTTTCCCGTGCGGCGGCTCGGGGGTGTTGAAAACCGCCGCACCGGAAAAGTCGACCACTAGAGCGCCGCGCGTCCTCTTGGACGCGCGAAGGACGCTCTAGCACCTTGAATCGGCGCATGAGCCTTTCCGAAAACGGAATACGTGTTCGGGGTCATGCGCTCAGCCCTTGGCGACAGGCAGTGCGACGAAGCGGTTGCTGTCGTCGCGGGTGATCTGCATCAACACCGCCTTGCGGCCGGACTTCACCGCGTCGGCCATCGCCTTGTCGACGTCGGCGGTGCCGCTCACTTCCGTCGAATTGACGGAGGTGATGACGTCGCCGGGCTGGATGCCGCGATCGGCGGCATCGCTGTCGGGGTCGACGTCGGTCACCACAAGTCCCTTGCCATTTTCGGACTTGGTAACGGTCAGGCCGAGATCGGCGAGCGTGTCGGTCTTCGGTGCCGGAGCAGGCTGCTGGTCGGCCGAGGCCTGCTTGTCGCTCGACGGCAGCTTGCCAAGGTCGACCTTAACCGCCTCGCTCTTGCCGTTGCGCCACACCGTGACGTCGACCGATTTGCCGGGCGGGTAAGCGCCAATCAGTCGGGCGAGTTCCTTCGGCGAAGCAACGTCCTTGCCGTCCACCTGGGTGATCACGTCACCGGCGGTGATGCCGGCCTTCTTGCCGGGACCGTTGTCCTGCGCGCTGGCAACGAGCGCGCCTTTGCCGGACCCAAGGCCAAGCGACTCGGCGATTTCAGGCGTGACCGGCTGGATTTCGACGCCGAGCCAGCCGCGCTGGACGGTACCGTTCCTCATCAGGTCCTGCACGACCTGCTTGGCGGTCGAAGCGGGAATGTCGAAGGCAATGCCGACGCTGCCGCCCGACGGCGAGAAGATCGCGGTGTTGATGCCGACAACCTGGCCGTTGAGGTTGAAGGTCGGGCCGCCCGAATTGCCGCGGTTCACCGAGGCGTCGATCTGGATGAAGTCGTCATAGGGACCGGCGCCGATATCGCGGCCGCGGGCCGAAACGATGCCTGCGGTAACCGTGCCGCCGAGGCCGAACGGATTGCCGACAGCCACCACCCAGTCGCCGACGCGAACCTTGGAATCATCGGCGAAGTCGACATAGGTGAACCTGTTGCCGTCATCGACCTTGAGCACGGCAAGATCGGTGCGCGGATCGGTGCCGATCAGCTTGGCGTCGAGTTCCTTGCCGTCATTGGTCACCACGGTGAAGGCGGTCCCCTCCTCGACGACATGGTTGTTGGTGACGAGATAGCCGTCATCGGAGATGAAGAAGCCGGACCCTTGCGCCACCGG
The DNA here is from genome assembly GCF_040322115.1 of Mesorhizobium sp. M0195. Taxonomy (NCBI): domain Bacteria; kingdom Pseudomonadati; phylum Pseudomonadota; class Alphaproteobacteria; order Hyphomicrobiales; family Phyllobacteriaceae; genus Mesorhizobium; species Mesorhizobium sp. M0195. The sequence goes on from NZ_JAMYSV010000020.1 coordinate 32,985, forward strand.
CCGCGGCTGGTCGTTGTTGCGGTCACGATGTCCAAAACGACGCATTCCGTTCGGGCCTTGGTCGCCAAAGCCGCGGAATTCGCGGAAGAAACGCCGCAGCTGCGGGTTATCGGGAAGATTGCCTAAGCCGTCCTCGTCGTCCATCTGGTCGGAACCGTCATCGGCCGTCGGCTGGATCTTGGCCTTGACGCGCACGCTGACAACCGCCGGCGAAACACGCTCGACCACATCGGCGAAGCTTGGGACCTGCGGTGCCTCGACACGCACGGCGTCGGCCAGCACCGGGGCTGTCCCGGTGGCAACGGCGCCGAAGCCGATCGCGCCGGCAATGGCCAGGGATGCGGCTGCGGCCAGCAGGCGTTTGCGAGTGCGAAGAGATGAATTGGGGGCAACATTCATGGTTCTCGTATCCTCTTTTCAAGGGACGCCCCTTGTTTGGCATCCTCGACAAAGGAAATAGAGAGCCGCACATTACGGCGCCATTTCCGGTACATGAAACTTTCGTAATGTATCGATCAATCGCGGCGGAGCATTGCGTCCAACGCCGCCTGCTCGTCCGCGGTCAGGGCATTGGTCGCCGTCGAGCGGCGCGAGCGGGCGGCCAGCAGGATAAACGTCCCGCCAACGAGCAGCAGAAGAACTGGCGTCCCCCAGAGCAAGACATTGCGCAGATTGAAGCGTGGCTTCAGCAGCACGAACTCGCCGTAGCGCGAAACGACATAGTCCATCACCTGCTGATCGGTATCGCCGGCGACCAGACGCTGGCGCACAAGGATGCGCAGGTCACGGGCGAGATCGGCATCGGACTCGTCGATCGACTGGTTCTGGCAGACCATGCAGCGCAGGCCTTCCGACAAAGCGCGCGCCCTCGCCTCGAGTGCCGGGTCGGCGAGCACCTCGTCGGGCTTGACCGCCTGCGCGGCGCCGGCGAACAACAGCGCCAGCAGCAGGACCAGCGAGGCCAGCGTGCTCCTTCTCATTGCGGGCTCGCCGATGGCATGGCGCCTGCAGGCTTGCGGCGCGACGGTGCGCCGACGCGCAGGCGGCGGTCAAGCAGCGACATCGCCGCGCCCGCCATCATCACCAATCCGCCGCCCCAGATCAGCGTCACCAGCGGCTTCCACCACAGACGAACGACCACCGAGCCATCGCTGCCCTCGTCGCCAAGCGAAAGATAGAGCTGGCTGAAGCCGATCGTCCTGATGCCGGATTCGGTTGTGGTCATCTGGCGCACCGGATACGAGCGCTTGGCCGAGGTGATCTCGCCTGCGACGCTGCCGTCGGCGCCAAGCAGGGCGAAGCGGCCGCGATCCTCACTGTAGTTAGGGCCCTGGGCCGGGTAGAGCCCCTCGAAGCGCAGCCTGTGACCGGACAGTTCGACGGTCTCGCCGGCATGCATCGACAGGATTTTTTCGGTGCCGAAGCAAAGCGTGCCGACAATGCCAAGCGTCGTCAGCCCGAGACCGAGATGCGCAAGCGCTGTGCCGAAGACCGAGCGCGGCAGGCCGGCGAAGCGCCTGAGCATGGTGGCGAGCGCGACGGTGCCGAAGCCGGATTTGACGCCGAGATCGGTGAGCGCACCGCAGATTAGCCAGAAGGCAAGGCCGACACCGAGCGCTGCGAATACCGATGCGCCATCGATGAACAAGGCCGTCACCAGTACGGCGAGCAGCGCCGCCGCGAAAGCCGCCATCAGGCGCTGGGCGACCGCGAAAATGTCGCCGCGCTTCCAGGCGAGCAGCGGCCCGAACGGCACGACGACCAAGAGCGGCACCATCAGCGGGCCGAATGTCAGGTTGAAGAACGGCGCGCCGACCGAAATCTTGTCGGCCGAAAGCGCCTCGACGGCGAGCGGGTAGAGCGTGCCGACCAGCACGGTGGCGGTGGCGGTGGTCAGGAACAGATTGTTCAGGACCAGCGCGCCTTCGCGCGAGATCGGGTGAAACAGGCCGCCGGCCGTCAGCCGGGAGGCGCGCAAGGCAAACAGCGCCAGCGAGCCGCCGATGAACAGCGTCAGGATGCAGAGGATGAAAACGCCACGCGTCGGATCGTTGGCGAATGCGTGCACCGAGGTCAGCACGCCGGAACGCACCAGGAAGGTGCCGAGCAGCGACAGTGAGAAGGTCAGGATCGCCAGAAGCAGCGTCCAGATCTTCAGCGCCGAGCGCTTTTCCATGACGATCGCCGAATGCAGCAGCGCCGTGCCCGCCAGCCACGGCATGAAGGATGCGTTCTCGACCGGGTCCCAGAACCAGAAGCCGCCCCAGCCGAGTTCGTAATAGGCCCAGTAGGAGCCCATGGCGATGCCGCCGGTGAGGAACATCCAGGCGACCAGCGTCCATGGCCTTACCCAGCGCGCCCACGAAGCGTCGATGCGGCCCTCGATGAGGGCGGCGACCGAGAAGGAAAAGCAGATCGAGAAACCGACATAGCCGAGATAGAGCAGCGGCGGATGGATGGCGAGGCCGAGATCCTGCAGGATCGGGTTGAGATCGCGTCCCTCGATAGGCGCCGGATTGAGCCTGACGAACGGGTTCGACGTCGTCAGGATGAACAGCAAGAACGTGGCGCCGATCGCTCCCTGCACGGCAAGCACATTGGCCCGGAGCGTCGCCGGAAGATTGCCGCCGAAAACGGCGACAAGCGCGCCGAAGAAGGTCAGGATCAGCACCCAGAGCAGCATCGAACCTTCGTGATTGCCCCAGGTTCCGGTGATCTTGTAGATCAGCGGCTGCAGCGAATGCGAGTTCTCCCAGACGCTCTCAACCGAAAAATCGGACCCTGCATAGGCGGTCGCCAGCGCTACGAAGGACAGCGCCGTCAAGGCAAAGCCGGTCAGCGCGGCGGGTGCGCCGACGGCCATCATCTTGTGGTTGCCGGTGCGCGCGCCGAACATCGGCACCACCGTCTGCACCAGGGCCAGCGCAAACGCCAGGACCAGGGCGAAATGTCCGGTTTCAACCATTGTCGCCGCACCCGCTACTCACTCTTGCTCTCCTGCCACACGCCCTTGGCCTTGAGGCCGTCGGCCACCTCCTTGGGCATATAGGTCTCGTCATGCTTGGCGAGCACGCTGTCGGCGACAAAGATGCCGTCGGGGCCAAACGAGCCTTCGGTGATCACGCCCTGCCCTTCCCGGAAAAGGTCGGGAAGAATGCCGGTATAGGTGACCTTGACGTCCTTCTGGTTGTCGGTCACCGAAAAGGCGACGGTGGCGCCTTGGCTACGCTCTACTGTGCCTTTTTCGACGAGGCCGCCGAGCCTGATGCGCTGGCCCGGCTGAAGGCTGGCGGTGGCCAGATCAGCCGGCATGTAGAAATAGGAGGCCTTCTGGCCAAGCGCACAGAAGGTCAGCCCGGTGGCAACACCGAGAAACCCCAGCCCTGCGGCGATCACCGACAGTCGTTTCTGCTTGCGCGTCATCGTCTACTCCGTCGCCGTCACGCCGAGCGAGGCAGCAAAGGCGGTGAATTTCCTGGCCTGGTCACTGTCCGCGCCAAAGACGGCGATACCGCGATTGAGCGCGTCACGCGCCTGATCTGTCTTGCCCAGCACGACATAAGAACGAACGAGCTGCATCCACCCTTCCTCGTCGCGCGGATTTTGCCGAAGCTTTTCATCGAGGCTGGCAACCATAGTGCTGATCATGGCTTGCCGGTCCTGCGGCGACATCGAGGAGGCAGCATCGATATCCTCGGCGCTCGGTCCTTTCGCGGGCGCTCCGGAAGCGACGCTGCGGGCGGCGGATTCGGCCAGCGCCTGCTCGACGGCGCCGCGCCACGGCGAGCCCTGCGGCAAGGCGGCCAGCATCTTTTGCCAGGCCGCCGTGGCTTCAGCTATGCGGCCCTCCTGTGCCATGCCCATGGCGAGATAGAACGCGGCCTTCGGATTGGCCGGATCGAGCTTCAACGCCGCCTCGAACGCCGCCTGCGCTTCGGCCGAGACAATGCCGCCGGCCGCATTGGCTATCGCCTCGCCAAGACCCGCCTGACGGGCAGCGCTGTCGCCGTCGAGGCGGATGGCGTTGCGATAGGCGGTCACCGCATCGGCGTATCGCTGCCTGCGCAGATAGACCGGCGCCAGAACGTCCCAGCCACGGCCATCGGATGGGTTGGCCGCCAGGTGCGCCTCGGCGCGGGCTATCAGCTCGTCGACCGAGCTGTCGGCGGGGTTCTTGGCCAGGCGTTCGCTGAGTGGCTGCGATGGCAGGTCGGGTGAGCCGAGCTGGCCATAGAGGCCCCAGCTGAGCAGCGGAACCACCAGCACGGCAGCCGTCGCCACCAGTCTTGTCGACCGCGACGGCTGCGTCGCCGTCTCGCCGGCCTGGCCGGCATTGCTCAGGCGAAGGATGCGGCGGGCGATTTCGGCGCGAGCCTCTTCGGCCTCCATCGGCTGGATCAGGCCACGCGCCATATCGCGGTCAAGCTCGGCCAGCTGGTCGCGATAGACTTCAAGGTCGTGATCGCCGGCAGCGGACGCGTTCTTCGATCCACCGGCCAACGGCAGCAGCACCGCCAGGCTTGCGCCCAGCGTCAGGATTGCGGCTATGACCCAGAACAGCATGGCTCTTCCAATAGAACGAGACCCCTGCCCTGCCAACACAAGCGTGCTGCGACGCTTTGGCGGAAACGGCCGGACCAGCTACGTCAGCGGCGTCCAGCTGCCGTCGGCATTGCGGCAGGCGGTTCCGCGCGCGGTGGCGCCGGCGGTGCCGGTAAACACCGTATGGGTGTATTGCCGGCAGTCCTGCGATCCGACGCGATAGGGCTGGGCGGCAACCACTTCGCCGCGATGGGCCGAACTGTCGCTCTTCCAAGCCACTTTCTGGCCGCTCGCCGTGTATTCAAGCGCCTTGTATTCCGCCTCGAGCGCGCTGCGTTTCTCGGTCTCGCTCAGGCCGGCGCCGATAGAGCCGCCGACGAGGCCGCCGCCCATGGCGGAGATGATCGTCGTCGCCACCTTGGCGCCGCTGGGGGGCGTGGCGGCCGGCGTTACCGTAACGGCCGGGCCCTTGCTGAGCGTTGTGCAGCCGGAGACGGCGAGCAGGGCGGAAACGAGCGCGACGCGAATCTTCATGCCAATACCGGCTTTCTTGAGCTGGACCGCCGCGCTGTCAGCAGGCTGGCGCGGCGATAATGTCGATGTTTGTCGGAAATTTGGCCGCAGCCGGCCACCTGGAAAAGCATTACTGAAGGCTCCGCAATCGAACCATCGCCTTCAATCCACCCATGACGGATCGTTCCAGCGCCAGAGAGCCTCCATACTCGTTGACAAGGTCGGCGACAATGGCAAGTCCGAGCCCGCTGCCCGGTTTTGTCTCGTCGAGACGCCGGCCGCGCTGCAATACCTCGCGCGCCTTGTCGTCGGGAATGCCGGGGCCGTCATCCTCGATGGCTATCTCGAATAGATTGGCCGCGCCCTCCTTGCTGGCGCCACCCTTGCTGGAGATTGGCTTCACGGAAACGGCGACCGCGCTCCTTGCCCATTTCATCGCATTGTCGAGCAGATTGCCGAGCAACTCCTCCAGGTCCTCGCGTTCGCCGGCAAAGACGATGTCGGTGGCCGGCAATGACAGCGACAGCGCCGTCTGCGGGTTAAGCTTCTGCAGCACCCGCACCATGCGCTGGACCAGCGGTATCACCGGCGTTCGGTAGACGACGCTGTCGCGCTGCGCGGCGACGCGGGCACGTTGCAGATAATGGTCCACTTGCTTCTGCATGGAAGCAGCCTGCTCGGCGATCAGCTGCCCCTTGGCGCCACCCAGCGCCCGCGCCTCGTTGAGCAGCACGGCAAGCGGCGTCTTCAGCGAGTGCGCCAGGTTGCCGACCTGCGTGCGCGACCGCTCGACGATACGCCTGTTGTTCTCGATCAGCGCATTGGTCTCGTTGGCGAGCGGCTCGATCTCGGCCGGGAAACGGCCGTCGAGGCGTTGCGCGGTTCCTTCGCGCACCATCGCAAGCGCATTCCTGACCCGGCGCAGCGGCTGCAGGCCGAGCAGGATCGCAATCGCGTTGATGGCGATCATGCCGACGCCGAACAGCGACAGATAGGTCAACAGGCGCCGCTGGAAGGTAGCGATTTCCTGCTCGAGCTCGGTCTGGTTGCCCATGACACGGAAGCGCGCGGCGCGATTTTTCGCATCGAGGACGAACTCGCTCTCGAACACCTCCAACTGCTCGCCTTCGATGCCATCCGCTGAATAGCTGCGCTGGAAGCTAGCATTGAAGGGCACCTCGGCAACGCTTGGCGACGGGATCGCCTTGGTCATCGACGACGAATGGAGATCGCCGTGCACGCCTTCCGAGGCGGGCTCGACCGACCAGTACCAGCCGGAATTCGGCTCCGAGAACCTCAAATCGCCGAGGTCGGGGGCGCCCGTCAACTGGCCGCCTTCGGAAACGCCCACCGAGCCGATCAGGTTGAACAGATGCGCCGAAAGCAGGCTGTCGAAACCGCGCTCGCTGGCCTGGCGATAGAGCGTGGTGATCAAGGTGAAGATGACGACCAGAGTGAGGATCGCCCAGACCGTCGAAAAGGCGATGACGCGAAACGCCAGCGAACGCGGCCATGACCGCAGCGACGGCGTGTTCGAGACGGCGGGTTTTGTAGTCAGCGGTTCCGCGTTACGCCTCCGGCTTACGCATGCGGTAGCCCATGCCGCGAACGGTTTCGATCATGTCGATGCCCATCTTCTTGCGAAGCCGTCCGACAAAGACCTCGATCGTGTTGGAATCGCGGTCGAAATCCTGGTCGTAGAGATGCTCGACCAGTTCGGTCCGGGACACCACGTCGCCCATATGGTGCATGAGGTAAGCAAGCAAGCGGAATTCGTGCGAGGTCAGCTTCAGCGGTACGCCGTCGACGTCGGCTTTGGAGGCTTTGGTGTCGAGACGCAGCGGCCCGCAGGTCAGCTCGGACGAGGCATGCCCGGCAGCGCGCCGGATCAGAGCGCGCACCCTGGCCAGAATTTCCTCGATGTGGAAGGGTTTGGTGACGTAGTCGTCGGCGCCGGCGTCGATGCCGGCAACCTTGTCGCTCCAGCGGTCGCGTGCCGTCAGGATCAGCACCGGCATCTTGCGGCCGCCGCGCCGCCAGCGCTCGACCACGCTGATGCCGTCCATCTGCGGCAGGCCGATGTCGAGCACCACGGCATCGTAGGGCTCGGTGTCGCCGAGAAAGTGCCCTTCCTCGCCGTCGAAAGCGCGGTCGACGACATAGCCGGCATCGACCAGCGCGTCGCCGATCTGCCGGTTGAGATCCTTGTCATCTTCGACGACGAGTACGCGCATGCGGAAGGCCTGTTGAAGCTGTTCAGATATAGGCCGATTCCGGCAGACTGGGAAACGGCACGGTTCAGTTCAGCGGAACGACGATCTCTGAGCGACGGGGACGCTGCCCGTCCTTGCCCGGAAGGAGCACGACGATGACGCAGACCGGCTGGCCGCCGCGTGTCGACTGCGAGGCCTTGGCCAAGGTGCCGCCATTCTGCTCCGCCACCTGCTGGCCGATCGCGTAGCAGTCGGACGCGGCGAGGACGACCGGCTGGGGCTGCTCGGGGGTGACAGCGGGGATCGCCATCGCTTGCGACGCAAGCAGGCCGGCGGCTGAGAGCGCCAGTGCCGCGGTCCGGAAGTGGGAGCGAAGGGTTTTCATGGCCAGCGTTCTAACGCGCCGGTGCTGAACGTGATATGAACGGTGAACGCTCGAATGCATGCCCGCCACACCCCTGAAGCGCGAGATTACCGGATTGCCATTTCGCCGCCCATCCCGCGAAATTGCCAAGTTTAACCTAGCCCTCCGATCCTCCGCCGACAACCGGGCATCGTTTGGCGGTGAAAGGCAATCGCTTTAGGTTTGCCCCGACTTCGACAATCGATCCGGCAACCGAAGGCAGATTCAGCCGAACCAACCGGAAATAAAAAACCCGCTCTGCGACGGGTCATTGGCGCCAATCAGCACCATAGCCAGATTAGTAGCATAGCTGCCGGCACAAAGCAAGAACAAAATTGCCCGATTTTCACGGAAAGTGCCCGACGGTCAGCCGTCTTCCTCGATCACGGCGTGGAAGCGCAGCAGCCCGTGATGGGCCGAAAGGTCCTCGTCGTAGCGGGCTTCGGCGAATTCGAGCTTGAGATGGGCGCGACGATGTTCGCCAAGCGAGAGCGCCGCATCTCGCAGGCGGGCGCTGACCAGGTCCATGATGTCGGTGGTTTCGTTGCTGGCCTCGGATTTCGACCAGACATGCAGCGTCAGCAACTGCTCGGCGTTGTTCTCCGTCCCTGTTGCCCAGTCGTAGACGCTGGTGCGGCCGACGGTCATATGGGGAAACGCAACATTCTCCGGCGCACGGTCGAACAATTGTGCGTCGCCCAGTGCCGCCGATAAATCTGGATCGTCGTTCACTGCCTCGAATATGGCCTTCTGCAATTCGACGGCCGGGGCGGTCATTGTCTTTGCCCTCGCCCGTCGCGTCGACCTCCCGGCTGCGTAGCTGCGTTGCATGACGGCATCCCGGCAAAAGCGCGAATCAGCGCGTCTCATACGGATTATGAACCTTCATGACCTCGGGAATAAGCCCTGCTCCTGGAATGCGCGACGCCGCAGCCGTCCGCGTCACGGACCCGTGACCGGCTGAACGGTCGCGACGTCAAACGGCGAGCGAAGTCGGACGCCCTGAGAAAGCGTCTTGTGGACGGATCGCGACTAGCGAAAATCCGCCGCAGTCAGCACATATATGCTCCTGCGGGTGCGGGCATAGGCATTCCTGGCGACATCGTGGATCGAGTTGGAAGCCGTGTCGAAGGCTGCCAGGTAGGTAGCTTCTGAGGCCGCCGTTCCCGGCTGCATCTTGGAGATGGCATCGGTAGCGACAGAGAAGGAAATCTGGAACATGCCGTCATGGCCGACGAAGCGGATGCGTTTGCTTGCCTCGTCGTAGCTGCGGCTGGGATTGGGAAATGTCAGGCTCATGATTTCGCCTCCATCGATGCGGATACGGCCTTCTTGACTGCCCGTGACGCCCGCTTCTTCTTTGCGGCGACCGGATTCAGAGCTTCCGCCGCGCGGTCCGCCTCTTCCTTGGCCAGTCGCAATTCCCTCAGCCTTGCCGTTTTGATGCTCCTAGCCTTCGCCTCCGAGAGATATTCGGCAGTTGCTTTGTTCCGTTCCGCCGTCTTCTTCTGGTTTTCCATGAAGCGAGCCTGAGCTTTTTCCATGATGTTCTGATTGCCTTCGGCCATCGGTAAAATCTCCCTTGCAGCGAAAGTCATGGCTGTGAACTTCATCGTAAATAGGTGTTCAAAGACAGAAATTCAATTTCAATAATATTCGGCAAGGCCCGAACACAGGGGGATGGCCAGGCAAGATAATAAATTCAATATTTGATGTGCCCTATGAATATTTTTTGGCACTCCTATCAATCGAGTGCCAAGGCGCCTATAGAGAGGGGCGGCCGCCTAAGCCGGCCCCAGAAAGAGTCCCCATGAAATTCCGGCCACTCCACGATCGCGTCGTCATTCGGCGCGCCGAAAGCGACACCAAATCCAAGGGCGGCATCATCATCCCCGACAATGCCAAGGAAAAACCGCAGGAAGGCGAAGTGATCGCCGTCGGGCCGGGTGCGCGGGACGAAAGCGGCGCGTTGATCCCGCTCGACGTCAAGGCCGGCGACCTCATCCTGTTCGGCAAATGGTCCGGCACCGAGGTCAAGATAGACGGCGAGGACCTTCTGATCATGAAGGAGGCCGACATCATGGGCATCATCGACAAAAGCGAGATGGGCACCGTCGATAAGACCGTGGCTGCCAAGAAGGCCGCCTGATTGGAAGGCCGCGCGCCCTCCCGCGCGCGCAAAGGACGCTCCGAGCTTTGATTCAGGCGCTGCAAGCGCCTTGCCACGACAACCGAACTGGAAAAGATCATGTCTGCCAAGGAAATCAGATTCTCCACCGACGCGCGTGACCGCATGCTGCGCGGCGTCGAAATCCTCAACAACGCCGTCAAGGTGACGCTCGGCCCCAAAGGCCGCAACGTCATCATCGACAAGGCCTACGGCGCGCCGCGCATCACCAAGGACGGGGTGGCCGTGGCAAAGGAAATCGAGCTTTCCGACAAGTTCGAAAACATGGGCGCACAGATGGTGCGCGAAGTGGCCTCGAAAACCAACGACCTCGCCGGCGACGGCACCACCACCGCCACGGTGCTTGCCGCTTCCATCCTGCGCGAGGGCGCCAAATTCGTTGCCGCCGGCATGAACCCGATGGACCTCAAGCGCGGCATCGACCTTGCCATCAGCGCCGTCGTAAAGGAAATCCAGGCCCGAGCCAAGAAGGTCAAGTCCTCAGGCGAGATCGCGCAGGTCGGCACCATTGCCGCCAATGGCGACACCAGTGTCGGCGCCATGATCGCCAAGGCGATGGACAAGGTCGGCAATGACGGCGTCATTACCGTCGAGGAGGCCAAGACCGCCGAAACCGAGCTAGACGTCGTCGAAGGCATGCAGTTCGACCGCGGCTATCTCTCGCCCTATTTCGTCACCAATGCCGAGAAGATGCGCGCCGAGCTGGAAGACCCTTACGTCCTCATCCACGAAAAGAAGCTCGGAAATCTGCAGGCCCTGCTGCCCATCCTCGAAGCCGTGGTGCAAAGCGGGAGGCCGCTGTTGATCATCTCCGAGGACGTCGAGGGCGAAGCGCTGGCAACGCTGGTCGTCAACAAGCTGCGCGGCGGCCTCAAGGTAGCGGCCGTCAAGGCGCCTGGCTTCGGTGACCGCCGCAAGGCGATGCTGGAAGACATCGCCGTGCTCACCGCCGGACAGATGATTTCCGAGGATCTCGGCATCAAGCTGGAGAACATTACCATAGACATGCTCGGCCGCGCCAAGCGCGTGCTGATCGAGAAGGACACCACCACGATCATCGACGGCGCCGGCGAGAAGACCACCATCCAGGCGCGCGTCCAGCAGATCAAGGCGCAGATCGAGGAAACCACGTCCGACTATGACAAGGAGAAGCTGCAGGAACGTCTCGCCAAGCTGGCGGGCGGCGTTGCCGTCATCCGCGTCGGCGGCGCCACCGAATCCGAGGTCAAGGAAAAGAAGGACCGCATCGACGATGCGCTGAACGCCACGCGCGCGGCCGTTGAAGAAGGCATCGTTCCGGGCGGCGGTGTCGCGTTGCTGCGCGCCAAGGCTGTGCTGAACGGGATGACCGGAGCCAATGCCGATGTGACGGCGGGCATTTCGATCGTGTCGAGAGCGCTCGAAGCGCCGATCCGGCAGATCGCCGAGAATTCCGGCGTCGAAGGTTCGATCGTCGTCGGCAAGCTCGCCGACGGCAAGGATCACAATCAGGGCTTCGATGCCCAGAACGAGGTCTATGTCGACATGATCAAGGCCGGCATCGTCGACCCGGCGAAGGTGGTACGGACGGCGCTGCAGGACGCGGGCTCCATTGCGGCGCTTCTGATCACGGCGGAAGCCATGATCACCGACGTTCCGGCGAAGGAAGCCGCTGCTTCGCCCGGCGGCATGGGCTATTGACCAGCCACTGCCGGAAACAAGCCTGAAAGACAGCCGCCGGGTATCCCCGGCGCGCACCATCGGCAAGGAGATCGATCAATGATCGCATTCGTCCCGAAGCCAAATGCAGCGGCGAAAATCGAAGTGGCCGAGGAAAGCCGCTTCGATCGCATTCGCAGGCTTGCCGACAAGCACAGGAAAGCCAACGCCGGTATGATAGGCCGCGACCCGAAAAAGATCGCGGACAAGCGTCCCATGTGACGCTGCCGATCCTCAGCACCCACGCAAGCGCGGAACCTTCATCGCCCTTGTAGGCAGCACCAAAATGGACGAATAGTCTTGAAAGGCGCGCCGCCGTGAAATTGCCGGCATGCGGTTTCTCAGTTGGCGGCGTCCCCGCAGCCGGATCCTGGAATGGCCAGTCCTTTGGAACCACGCAAGAGAAGAGGTCCGATCGCCGCAAGGCTGCTGGCGGTGGATGCGTGGATCGATTCCTCTGCCTACGAAATCGGCTTCAGGGCGCGCCAGTTCTGGGAGGCGGCCACCATCTTCTCGCGGCGTTTCCGCGTCGGCGGCTGGCGCCGCGGCCTGATCGAACTGTTGAGTGAAGGCTTTACGCTCGGTGCCGGCGGCATCGTCGTCCTTTTGGCGCTGGCCTTGCCGGCCTTCCAGATAACCGCCGGCGACTGGCGCACGCAAGGCGACTTCGCCGTCACCTTCCTAGACCGCTACGGCAACGAGATCGGCCAGCGGGGCATCATCCAGCGCGATTCGGTGCCGGTCGACGAGATGCCCGACCATGTCATCAAGGCGGTGCTGGCCACCGAGGACCGCCGTTTCTTCGACCATTACGGCATCGATGTGCTCGGCCTGTCGCGGGCGATATTCGAGAATGTGCGGGCCAATTCCGTCGTCCAGGGCGGCTCGAGCATCACCCAGCAGCTGGCCAAGAACCTGTTCCTGACCAACGAACGGACCTTCGAGCGCAAGATCAAGGAAGCCTTCCTGTCGCTGTGGCTCGAAGCCAATCTGTCGAAGAAGGAAATCCTGCAGCTTTACCTCGACCGCGCCTACATGGGCGGCGGCACTTTCGGCATCGAGGCAGCAGCCGATTTCTATTTCGGCAAGAGCGTCAAGGACCTGAACCTTGCCGAGGCGGCGATGCTGGCCGGCCTGTTCAAGGCGCCGACCAAATACGCGCCGCACATAAACCTGCCCGCCGCCCGTGCGCGGGCCAATGTGGTACTGTCCAATCTGGTCGATTCCGGCTTCATGACCGAAGGCCAGGTGCTGCAGGCAAGATTACACCCGGCCGAAATCGTCGACCGCGGCGAGCAGAAGAGCCCCGATTATTACCTCGACTGGGCCTTCGACGAGGTCAAGAAGATCGCCGCCAAAGGCGGCCCGCACTCGCTTGTCGCCCACACCACTTTCGACGCCAACATCCAGAAGGCGGCCGAAGAATCGATGGAGTTCCACCTCCGCCAGTTCGGCAAGGAATACAACGTCACCGAGGGCGCCATCGTCGTCATCGAGACCAACGGCGCCGTCCGGGCGATCGTCGGCGGCCGCGACTACGGCGCCAGCCAGTTCAACCGCGCCACCAAGGCACTTCGCCAGACCGGCTCCTCGTTCAAGCCCTATGTCTATGCGACGGCGATGGAGCATGGCTTCACGCCGGATTCGGTGGTGTCCGGCGGACCCATCTCCTGGGGCAGCTGGTCGCCCCACAATTACAATGGCGGGTCGGCCGGCAAGGTGACGCTGATCACGGCGATGGCCAAATCGATCAACACCGTGCCGGTGCGGCTGGCCAAGGATTATCTCGGCATCAAGCCGATCAAGGCGATGGCCGAAGCCATGGGCGTCGAGTCGCCGCTGGAATCGCACAAGACCATGGTGCTCGGTACATCGGGCATGACTGTGATGGACCAGGCGACGGGCTACAGCGTGTTCGCCCAGAACGGCTTTGCCGGAACCCGGCACGGCATAAGCCAACTCTTCAACCGTACCGGCGAGGTGGTCTACGACTTCGCCAAGGACGCGCCGCCGCCGCACCGGGTGCTGTCGGAGCAGGCGCTCAAATACATGAACACCATGCTGGCGGCGGTGCCGGTGATCGGCACGGCCCGGCGCGCGGCCCTTCCAAACATCGTTGTCGCCGGCAAGACCGGCACGACGCAGTCCTACCGCGATGCCTGGTTCGTCGGCTTTACCGGCAACTACACAGCCGCCGTCTGGCTCGGCAACGACGACTTCACCGCGACCAACAAGATGACCGGCGGCACGCTGCCGGCAATGGTGTGGCAGCGGCTGATGCTCTATGCGCACCAGAATATCGACCTGAAACCGATCCCCGGTATCGATCATCCTTTCGTCGATGCCGAAATCGCCGCCAAGGCCGAGGAAGCGGAAAAGAAGAACGCCGAACAGGCAGCAGCCGACGCCGCCGCCGAGCGTCCGCCGGTGCTGTCCAGCCGGACCACCCGGACCCTGAAAGAACTCACCAGGCTTTTCCAGGCGGCACCCGTGCTCGACGCGCCCGCTGCACCGGAGACCCTGTCGGCGCTGTGACGGCCAATTCCGCGGGGCCGCTTGCCATAAGCCCCTGCGCCGAGATATCCCCGGGCGGCAATCTCTCTGTCCCCGGCCTTCGGTTCTCCCGGCTCGTCATGCTCAAGAACGCCTTCCTGACGCTGCTTTCGCTTGCCATCGCCATCGGTGGCGGTGGCGCCAGCGTCTGGTACGCGCTGAAGCTGCAGGATGGCGTCGGCGCCATCAGGATCGGGCAATGGACCGCCTTCCCGGATATCGGCACGCCGACGGCGGATCCTTATTCCAAAGCCCGGGTGGCTCGCGAAGGCGTGCTGGCGCTTGGACAGGCGGAAGGGCTGTCCTTCATAGCCGAACGCGATTCCGGCGGCGAACAGCTCAAGCGGCAATGCGCCTACAAGATTGCGGGCGGTTTTCCCACCGCTCGGTTCTGGACGCTTTATGCCGCCGACCAGTCGCTTGGCGTGGTCGAGACCGGCACGCCGAGGCCGGCTGCGCTGCAGTCCTATCAAGTGCTGCGCCAGGCCGACAATTCGGTGGTCATTTCCGTCGGCAGCCGCCCTGCACCTGGCAACTGGCTACTGACCAGCGGCGCCGGCAAGATGTACTTGGTGCTCACGTTCTACGACACACCGATCGCCAGCAGCACCGGTCTGTCGGACGTCACGCTGCCGCAGATCCAGAAGGTCGGCTGCAATGCGTAGCCTGCTGCATGCCGTGCTGCTCGGCCTGCTCGGCGCCGGCATCGTGCACATCGTCGTGCTGCTGCTCGTCCCCGAGTTCTCCGAACGCGACGCCTGGTCGCGATTGGCCATGGCTTCGGATCTCTACAAGATGACCAGGCTCGACGCGGAAGCCGGCGGCGCGCCGGTGGTGAAATCGGTCGATCCGCTGTTTTATGCGGCGGCTTGCCGCTTCGACCTTGCCGAGGGGATGGTGCGGGTCAAGGCGCCGGGCAAGGTGCCATTCTGGTCGATATCGGTCTATGACCGCGGCGGCCACAACATCTACTCGTTCAACGACCACAGCGCGACCGCAGGCGTGCTCGACACCGTTGTGCTGACGCCGGCCCAGATGATCGAGGTCCGCAAGGATCTTCCCGAGGAACTGCAAGGGGCCATCTTCGTCGAGGCGCCGATAGAGGAAGGCGTGTTCGTCATCCGTTCGTTCGTGCCCGACGACAGCTGGAAGCCGATTGTCTCGCGCTTTCTCGAACAGAGTTCCTGCGAACTGCAGGATTTTTAGGCCGGTTCCGATGCTCAGTGGTGCGGTACCGGCAATGTTCCCGACGGTCCCGGCTTGTCGGGGCCGGTCGGCCGCGTTTCGGCCGTCAGCGGCCGCTGCTCGTAGCGCACCCCGGGAAATATGATCACTGCCGCCGGCGCGGCTTGTTGTGCTCGATTGGTTGCCGCCGTTCGCGGCACGAAAGACAGTACCATGCCCATGGTTCGCGTATTCCTCTCGGTTGCCCCGGAGCACAACGCAACGCCTCCATAGTCGATTAAGAAGGCAGTAGGTTAACGGAGCGCTAACGGATCGCCGCTAAATTGATCTTTGTTCTTGGGAAACGCGAAACCGGTACAGCCCGGCAGAGCGCCCTCCAGATCGTGTCGAGTGTCAGGCGTATCCTTCGTGTCAGCTTCGGATTTCGGGCAAATCGCAGCAGGAGCTGAATCGGGAAAGGCCGAAAGGCTGTTTCGCGCCGCGGTATCGGCATTCTGTTCGCTCACCCGCCCTTCGCGCCGGGAGATCGCGCAGCTCGAAGACCTGACGCTGCCGCTTTTCGAGAATGTCTCGGTCGAATCGCGCCGCTACGTCGCAGCGGCCCTTTCCGAATGCGAATATGCACCCGCCGCGCTGGTGCGGCGGCTTTGCCAGGAGCGGGTCGACATCGCCGCTCCGCTACTCATCCGCTCGCGTGCCCTCAGCGACATCGACCTGATCGCGCTGATCGGGCGTCACGGCCTGCCGCATGCCCGTGCCATTGCCCGCCGCAAGGATCTCAACCAAACCATCGCCGATCTCATCAAAGTGCTTGAAAGGCCGACGCTGGTGCGGTCGCAGCAGCAGCCGGAAGCAACTGCCATTGCCCCGTCCGAAAACGCGGAAATGGTCGCGAGCGACGCAAACAGACAAGAGGCGGCCGACGCCGCCGAAACCGTACGCCGCCGGTTGCGATCCATGATGCGCTCCGAGCGCGGCACCGCCATCAGACCGTTCGTCGAGCCACAAACCTACGTCAAGCTGCGCGAAACCGCGCTGACCGGCAATGCGGCATTCTTTCAGACAGCGCTCGCCGATGCGCTCGAAGTCGATTTTTCAACGGCGCGGACGCTCACCGCGAGCCAAAATTACACACCGCTACTTTTCGCCTTGCGCGCGCTCGACCTCAGCGAAGACAAGGCGTTCCTGATCACGGCTGCCATCTATCCGACCGAGTTTCCGCACCCGCAGGCGATCCGCATCTTCCTCGACCGCTACCGCCTGCTGCACCGCGACGCTGCGTTGGACAGGCTCCGCGGCTGGAAGGCCGACACCGTGTCGAAAATCGTTCGCAAGCCCGGGCGCGTCGCGGCAAATGCCGACCTGCGCAAGCCGAACAGCGCCGATGTAACCGCCACCCCAAAGGCGCTTCGCATCTGAAGGCTTGCCGTTACGACGCCTTGACCGAGATAAGCTCCTCGACGGGAACGACGCCCGCCTCGATCTCGATCACCCAGATATCCGGATCGAATTTCTTCTCGCGCTCCAGCTGCGCGTCGAAAATGGCGGCATCGTCGCCTTCGCCAAGCAGACTGAAAAAACGGTCGTCCGGCCTGGCCGAATCGTAGCTCGTCTGCGGCGCCGGCCCGAACAGCGCCATCTCTCCTAGCCGGCCACGCGCCAACACGAAAACTGCGCCGGCTTCCGTGGCGCCGCGCTTGACCACGGCGGCAAAGCCGCCGGCGCTAAAAACCCGGCGCAACAGGGCCGACACCCACAGATCGGTGGTTACCCGCATGGCGGGACCCTGTACGATTTCGGGTTTGTGGTGTCGAGATTCTCACTTATTCGCGAGCAACGGTTGGCCATCAAAGCAAGTCCCGGAATGCGACGATTTACCAACAAAGTCTAACAAAACTTGTTGGCCTCTGTGAAAAATGCTATAGTGCCCGGTATGAAAGCCCAGCCCATGCGCACTCTTACTGTGTCGCTTACCCCCAAGCAGGCCGCCCGTCTACAAGACGCCGTGAACAGCGGAGACTATGCTTCCAACAGTGAAATCGTCAGGGAAGCACTACGTCTATGGGAGCAGCGCGAGGAATTCCGCACTCTTGAACTGGAACGCCTCAAAAGGGCCTATGACGAAGGGATGGCAAGTGGCGAAGGTCAACACGTAAATCGTACGGCTTTCTTACGCGCTCTGAAGGCCGAACGCGCAGTCCGTGGCTGAATACCGGCTCACCCCGCGAGCTTCTCAGGATTTGCGAGATATTTGGCATCACATTGCCGTCGATAACGAGAAGGCGGCTGACAAGCTGATCGGACGCATTTTCGACAGGCTGGAATTGGCTTGCGAGCACGCCAAAATGGGCGCAGCTCGACCGGAATTGAGCGCCACCGCCCGCATTCTGGTCGAGGGGCGCTACATCGTGATTTACGAGCCCATGCCCTACGGCGTGTTAGCCGTGGCGATAGTCCATGGAATGCGTGACCCGGAGCAATGGCTTAAATAGGCCGGGAGACTAGGTTTCGGCCCTCAGTTGGTCAGGCCGATCTCGCGCATCTTGACGTAGACGATCTCGTCTGGCTCGCCGGTCTCCGGCAAGCCGAACAGCGCCTGGAATTCCTTGATCGCGGCCTTGGTGCGCGCGCCTACGACGCCATCCAATTGCATGTCCTCATTGCCGAACGCTTTCAGTCCGGCCTGGATCTTGACGATGCGGGGATCCGGCGTTTGCGCCGCTGCGTTTGCTGGTGCGGATACCGGAATGGCGGCCGGAGCAGCGGCCGTTTCGACCGGCCGCGGCACGGGATGCGGAACCACGGCCGCGGTCTTTGGCGTGGCGCCCAGTTGATCCAGCAGGACGCCGTCGATCTCGCCGGAGGCATTCAATCCGACTTTCTGCTGATAGGCCTGGATGGCCTTGCGCGTATTCGGTCCGGGAATACCGTCGATGGTGCCGGAATAGAAATCGAGATCCTTCAAGATGCCCTGGACCTGCTCGACGACCGGGTCGCTCTTGATCGGCGTAGCGGCCGGACGCACGATATTGATGGTGGTTTCGGGCTCATCGCTATCCGCCCGCGGAAAGCGTTCGATGCTTCTGGTAGCGAAAAACGCTCCGGCATGCGGAAAGGGCTGGTACCAAAGCGCGTTCGCCGAGACGTAGAACAGCGTCACCAGGAACGCGGTGGAGCCGCCGACCACAACAGGATTGCGCGAGATCAGGCTGCCCAGCGCCATCGCTCCGTGCTCGAAGGCATTGCCGCGGCGTTTGACCGCCTTAGGCTGTTTTGCGGAGCGACCCATTGCTCTCCCCTTTGCCACCGTCCGCCTTGGCTTTGACCGCGGACATCGGCACCACGCCGGTCTTCTCCGCCGAGCGGCCCGTCGGGCCGCTCACGGGAAGGCTGATCGTCACCGTGGTGCCCTCGCCCGGCATGCTTTCGATCGACATTGTGCCCTCGTGCAGCGCCACCAGCCCCTTCACCAGCGAAAGCCCGAGCCCTGTGCCTTCGAAACGACGGGTATAGTCGTTCTGGATCTGCATGAACGGCTTGCCGAGATTGGCGAAATCTTCCTCGGCGATGCCGATACCGGTGTCCCGGACCCAGAAATGCAGCCGCGAGCCGATCCGCTTGGCGCCGATGACGACATTGCCGCCTTCGGGCGTGAACTTGATCGCGTTAGAGACGAGATTGATCAGGATCTGCTGCACGGCGCGACGGTCGGCATTTATTTCGCCTGCATCCGGCGCGATCTGGGCCTGCAGATCGATGGCCTTTGCCTCGGCTTGCAGGCGCATCATCGACTGGCACATCTCGACCGCTTCGCGGAAGCGGAACGGTTCCGGTTCGGTCGCGTAGGCGCCCGATTCGATCCGCGATACGTCGAGTATCGAGGTGACGACGGCAAGCAAGTGCTGGCCCGAATCCCTGACCAAGCCGACATATTCCTTCTGGCGCGGATCCTTGAAGCTGCCGAACATCTCGTGCAGCAGCATGTCGGAAAAGCCAATGATGGCATTGAGCGGGGTGCGCAACTCATGGCTGACGACGGCAAGGAAGCGACCTTTCGCCACCTCGGCCGAAGCAGCCGCCTCGTTGGCAGCGGCAAGCTCCTGGCGCAGTCCGGCCAGTTCATCGTTCTCGCGCAGAAGAAGCGTGAAGACAGTCTCCTGCCCAGGCGCGCGCATCATCTCGAGCGAAAACGGCTGGTAGTTGTCGGCCGTCACGCCGCTGCTCTGCGGTAGCCGGACGCGAAGATCGAGCCGGCGCGACAGGGCGCCCTCGCGCATATCGGCCAGCGCACTGAGATATGGGACGCGGTCGGACAGATGGATGCGATCGAAAAGTCCGGTGCCGAAAAGCAGCTCCGGTGGCAGCCTCAGTATCGTGCGTGCCTTAGCCGAGGCGTCCAGAACCTCGCCATGCGCAGCGATTCGCAGCACGACGGCGTCGATCAGGTCTTCGAGCCGGTGGCTGCCGGCCGGATCGAGCTGAGCGCTGGCGGTGGCACGAAGTGAAGCGACACGCGGAATGAGCGTGAGCGCCCAGGCCAACGGCACTAGCCAGTGCCATGCGGCGATTTCGGTCTGGCCGAGCGGCAAGACGGAACCGGCTAAAGGCTGCAGCAAGACTGCGACAAGGGCCGATATGGCGCCCCAGATCACGGCACGGCGCGACTGGCCGATCCACCAGGCTTCAAACGGCAGCGCCACCGCGAGTAAGGCAACCGGCGAGGCCACACCGCCGGCGGCAGCGATAAGGGCACCCAGGGCAACACTGCCGACGACCAAGGCGAGTTGGCCGGCCAGGGTCATCTTGCCCGATGCAGCCACCAGCAGGGCGGCGAACCAGCAAAGGCCGAACGCCGCAAAGATCGCAGCCACAGTCACGGCCGCGCCCATGCCCGACGTGACCAGCGTCACCGCTGCACCCGCGCTGAAGAAGGGAGCCGCCAGCATGACGCCAATGAACCGGCTCTCACGGCGGCGGTCGTCCTGGCCGAGGACGGACGGATGAACCATCCGTTCGCAACCGGCGGCTATCGCGCCTGGCAACTCGGCGTATCTGGCCTTGATCGCACTCAACTCAACGCACCCGGTCGTGAACGGCTCTGCTTTGCAGGCGGCTTTTGTCGATCCGAAACTCGCATCCAGCGTTTAAGGAATGGATAAGGCTGCGCCGATCGTCCCCCGGCAGGCTGCAAATATCGGGATACCGGTGGGTAAAAACCGGGGCAATTGCCGCCATAGTAAACGGAGCGTTATCCGGACCACCCGCGCCTGGGCTTGCGGCCGATCGCATCAAACTGTCACCAACGCAAAAAATAACTAATAAAAACAGCACGTTGGATGGTTACCATTTGCTGAATGAAATATGAACCATTCGAGGCAAATGAACTTCAAAACGCTTCGTTTCGAATCTGCCTAAAATTTGAGGAAAACTGTTGCTTTCGGGACAAGCCGTCCTTTGCGCGTCTGTGCCAGTATCGCGGTACAAGGGTCGTGCGGTTCGGAGGCATGACCGTCATAAAGGACAGACAGATGGGCTTTCTGATAAGAGCTGCTTTCTGGTTTTCCCTCGTGCTTCTGGCGCTGCCGCTGGGTGTCGGCGCCGATGATGCGGGCCGCGCAAGCGTCGGGCCGCTCCAGGCGCTGTTTGCGGCGCGCGAAGCCGTCGGCGACATCGCCGGCATCTGCGAGCGCAAGCCGGACGTGTGCGAGACCGGCAAATCGGCAATGCACACCATCACCGCCCGGGCCAGGGAAACCGCCAAGATCGCGGCCGCCATGCTGGACGACAAAACCCCTGAACCAGATACGGTGACGACCACCGGCAGCGTGCCCGAGGAAATCGTCTTGCCGGCGAAAGTCGATCTGCCGGCGAAACTGCACTTGCCTGCGAAGAACTGAGACGGTTTCGGCCGAATTCGTCGCCAGACCGCAAGGCTCCCCACGCCCGGCGCCTGCAGCGTTTCTCCTCTTTTTCCGTGACGTGGCAGCGCCGGATAACTATATCCGGGGTGATGACTACGACGATCCAGACCATCCGCGACGACTTTTCCCTGCTCGACGAGTGGGAAGACCGCTATCGCTATGTGATTGAACTGGGTGAAGCGCTGCCGCCGTTTCCCGACGAGCAACGCATACCGGCCAACAAGGTGCCCGGCTGCGTCAGCCAGGTCTGGTTGACCACCGAACAGGGCGGGGGTCCCGACCCCGTTATCACCTTCAAGGGCGATTCCGACGCCCATATCGTGCGCGGTCTGGTCGCCATCATGCTGGCGCTGTTTTCGGGACGGCCGGCCAGCGAAATCCAGAGGACCGACGCGGAGGCCACATTGAAGGCGCTCGGACTTGACGAGCACCTGTCGCCGCAGCGCGCCAATGGTCTTCGCTCGATGGTCAAGCGCATCAAGCGTGACGCCGAAGCAGCGTTGAAGCAGACCGCCTGACCGTACAGCAGTTGCCGGCAGCATGGCGGGTTCGACCTTTGACCCCATAATACAAAACGGCGCCCGCAGGCGCCGTTTGAGTGTCAAACCCGAAGAGCCGGTTATCAGCGTCCCTTGCGCTTGCGGCCGAGACCCATCTTCTTGGCGAGCTGCGAACGGGCGGCCGCATAATTGGGCGCAACCATCGGATAGCTCGGGTCCAGGTTCCACTTTTCGCGATACTGGTCGGGCGTGAGATCATAGTGGGTCATCAAGTGACGCTTGAGCGACTTGAACTTCTTGCCGTCTTCGAGACAGATGATGTAGTCGTCATGCACCGAACGCTTCGGATTTACCGCCGGCTTCTGCTTGTCGGCAGGCGGCTGCTCGGCGGCCCCGCCGACGCGCCCCAAAGCGGCATGGACATCGGCAATGAGGTTCGGCAATTCGCCGACCGGCACGGGATTGTTGCTGACATAGGCGGCCACCACGTCGGCGGTAAGCTCGATCAGCGCGTCACTGTTTCTGGAAGGTGTTTCGGTAATATCCATGGCGTTCAGGCCCCAACGAGAATTGTTTCTGTTTGCGCCCGTTTCGATAGTTGGGCATCGCGCGAACTTGTGCAGGAAAAAGCCTCCGCGATTCGCGTCGCGGCACCTTAATGGGCCTTGGCGTCAAGTAAGTCAATTCGCTTCTTGCGCTCTATTCAGCGATGCAAGTCAAATCTTTCATATTCAGCTTCACTCTTTCGTGCAGAGTGTAAACTTGCCGTTTTTTCTGGTCAGACCAGCATCGACTGACGCGGCGGCAAGCAGCCATTACACAGACTGCAGCAGGTAAATAGAGCTCAATGCTTGTTCCAGCCGGCAGCATTACAGCCTGGCCAATCGGCGGATTCAGTAAAATCATAGGTTGCGAAGCATTACTGTTGCTCGTGAGCCGTCGGCCGGGAGCGGCGTGCCGCGTCACTGAAACGGAGTGATGTATTTTCCGTAGACCCAGCCGGTGACGAACTGGCCGTTCTGTGCCGGATCATGCCAGACTTGGCACCAGTGATTGCGGATCTTCTGTTTCTGCTGCCAGTACGAATGGTTGGCGAGATTGAGCAGATTTATCCCACCGGTGCATTTGCCGGTCATCTGCAGAACCGTCCCGTTGGGATAGGCGGCCTGCTTCTGCGAAGTTCCGGAAGGATATTTGCGCACATTGAGTGTGTCGCCGAACGGCACATTGGCCACTTGCCAAGCCGCAAAGGCAGTTGCATGAGAATGACCGGCATTGGCCAGGGTCGTCGCAGCGACTGCGAGGGCCGCGACAGTCCGAGAAAAAATGTTCATTGTCCTCTCCTCCAGCCCGTCCCCTCGAGCCACCAGACAATAGATCATAGCCGTTGAACCCGCGCTGAGCGGCGTGTTCATTCGCTATTCAAGTAACTTCCACAGCGAGACGCAATGACCAGAACCCCAGTGTTTCCGACCGCCACCCCACCGAAGCCGGAGAAACGGCCGATCTTCGACACGCATCACGGCATGACGCGGACGGACGACTATGCTTGGCTGAGGGCCACCAATTGGCAAGAGATGTTCAGGGATCCGTCTCTGCTCGACGGCCAAATCCGCGCCCACCTCGAAGCCGAGAATGCTTACCAGGCGGCGCTGATGGCCGACACGGCTCAGCTGCAGAAGCAGCTTTTCGCGGAAATGAAGGGGCGTATCAAGGAAGATGATTCCTCTGTGCCTATGAAGGATGGGCCCTATGCCTACGGCTCCTCCTTCAAGCTTGGCGGCCAGCAGCCGCGTTATTTCCGCACCGCGCGTGACGGCGGCGACAAGCAGATATTGCTCGACGGCGATGCCGAGGCCGAGGGTAAGCCCTATTTCCGGCTGGGCGGCGTCGATCATTCAGACGACCACAGCAAGCTGCTCTGGGCCTTCGACGACAAGGGTTCCGAATTCTACACGCTGCGCGTCCGCGATCTCGCCGGCGGCAACGATCTGGCGGACAGGGTTCCGGACACCGGCGGTGGCGGTGTTTGGGATGCCGGCAATGACGGTTTTTTCTACACTCGCCTCGACCCCAACCACCGTCCTTCCAAAGTGCTGTTCCATGCGCTTGGTGACAGTCCTGAAAACGACCGGCTGATCTACGAGGAGACTGATCCCGGCTTCTTCATGGATGTCGGCGGCACGCGCTCCAACGAGTGGATCATGATCGGCATCAACGACCATGAGACCTCGGAATACCGCATCATGAGCGCCAACGATCCGTTCGCAGAGCCGAAGCTGGTTGCACCGCGCCAGACCGGCCTGCAGTACGAGCTCGAGGAAGGCGGCGACATCTTCTTCATCCTCACCAATGCCGACGGCGCCAAGGACTTCAAGATCATGACGGCGCCGGCGCATGATCCGGCGCGCGCCAATTGGCAGGAACTGGTGCCGCACGAAGCGGGACGGCTGATCCTTTCGGTGATCGGCTTCAAGGACCACATGGTCCGGCTCGAGCGCAAGGAAGGCCTGCCGCGCATCGTCGTGCACGACCGCAAGAGCGGCGAGGAGCACCTGATCTCCTTCGACGAGGAGGCCTTCTCGCTCGGCCTGTCCGGCTCCTACGAATACGACACCGAGATCATGCGCTTTTCCTATTCGTCGATGACGACCCCGGCGCAGGTCTTCGACTACAATATGCGCACCCGCGAGCGGGTGCTGCTCAAGACCCAGGAAGTGCCGTCCGGCCACGACCCGGAGCACTACGTCACGCGCCGGCTGATGGCGCCTGCCGCCGACGGCGAACTGGTGCCGATCTCGCTCCTCCATCACCGCGACACGCCGCTCGACGGGTCGGCGCCGTGCCTGCTTTACGGCTACGGCTCCTACGGCATCACCGCGCCGGCCGCGTTCAATACCAATCTGTTTTCGCTGGTCGACCGCGGCTTTGTCTACGCGATAGCCCATGTTCGCGGCGGCAAGGACAAGGGCTATGGCTGGTACGACGACGGCAAGCGGGCGAACAAGATGAACACGTTCACCGATTTCATCGCGGTCGCTCAGCACCTCGTCGCCGAACGCTATACGCAGCATGACCGCATCGTCGCGCAAGGCGGTTCGGCCGGCGGCATGCTGATGGGGGCGGTCGCCAACATGGCGCCGCAATGCTTCGGCGCCATCATCGCCGAAGTTCCCTTCGTCGACGTGCTCTCCACCATGCTCGACGCCAGCTTGCCGCTGACGCCGCCGGAATGGCCGGAATGGGGCAATCCGATCGCTTCGGCGGAGGATTACCGGACCATCGCCGCCTATTCACCCTACGACAATGTCGCCGCACTCGACTATCCGCCGATTCTGGCGCTGGCCGGCCTGACCGACCCGCGCGTCACTTATTGGGAGCCTGCCAAATGGGTAGCGCGGTTGCGCGACCGCAAGACAGGTGAGAATCCGGTGCTGTTCAAGATCAACATGGATTCAGGCCATGCCGGCGCCTCCGGCCGGTTTTCGAGGCTGGAGGAAATCGCCTTCACCTATGCCTTTGCGCTCAAGGTCACAGGGAAGGCCGAGCTTGCCGCGTGAACACCGCGGATAGGCAGGTATTGCTTGCTGTTCCGCTACATGCCTTCATTGAGGATGAAAGTTGCGGAGAAGCCCACCAATGATCGATCTTGCCACATTGATTGCGTATGTCGCGGTTGTGCTTGGCTTTGTTTTCATCCCGGGTCCTGCCACCCTTTTGACCGTGGCGCGAGCAACCAGCTCTGGAACCAGGGTGGGCATCGCGACCGGCGCGGGGATCGCGGCCGGCGACGTGGTTCACACCTTCATGGCGATCGTCGGCATTTCGGCGATCATTGCCACGTCGGCGGCGCTTTTCAGCATAGTGAAGTACATCGGCGCAGCCTACCTCATTTATCTCGGTGTTCGCGCGATCATCGAGAAAACGCCTGCCTATCCGGCCGCCGGCGCACTTGCGATCCCCGCTGCCAAAGCATTTCGGCAGGCTGTTTTGACCGAGATTCTCAACCCCAAGACCGCGCTTTTCTTCCTTGCATTTCTTCCGCAGTTTGTGCGGCCTGAAAACGGATCAGTGATGCTTCAACTGGCGACATTGGGCGTGATCTTTGTTCTGTTGGGCCTCGTCAGCACGGTGGTTTTCGCCGTGGGTGCGGGCGGCCTCGGCGCTTCCCTGCGCCGAAACCCGACGGTGCTGAGATGGCAGGGCAAGGCTGTCGGCGGCATCTATTGCGCCTTGGGCATCCGGCTGGCGCTGCAACAGCGCTAGGGTCTCGACATGCGACGCCGTACGAGGCTTCGGATACTGGGCAGGCACAGTTGATTTTCCGCTCGCAATTGCAAAGGTCGCGCGCTACCCAATGCGCGGCCTTTTCACGGTCGCCGCCAACACTCAATCACCCAGGGATCTGCCATGTTGCTCGTCGATGTCTATCTCGACAAATCGCCCATCCAGGGCATCGGCGTCTTTGCTAAGGACCACATTCCCCGAGGCACGCTGGTCTGGAAGCTCGACCCGAAATACGACCGCCGCATCGAGGTGACGACCTACGAGCGGGAAACCGGGCCGGTGAAAACCTATCTCGACCGCTACGCCTACCCGGACCGGTGCGACCCGAACTACATCGTCTTCGAAGCCGACGATGCGCGCTACATGAACCATGCCGACGACCCGAATTGCGACGTCTCGCAGCCGGAGGAGACCTATGCCTTGCGCGACATTGCGCCTGGCGAGGAAATGACCTGCGACTACAATCACTTCTTCGAAACCGGCTTCGACTTTCTCGGCGACCGCTGACGCAACGACCGTCAACTCGCCGGCTTCTTGCGCGCCGGATAGCCGTTGGGGTGCGGCGGCACGGCTTTCAGATAGGCAGCGATCGCCGCGCGGTCCCCCGGGGTCAGCACGGCCATGTTCCGCTGCACGTCGACCATTGCGCCGCCGACCGTATCGAAATCCGGCGTGAAGCCGGTTTCGAGATAGTTGGCGATGTCAGCCTCGGACCAGTCGGCAATGCCGCCCTCGCCCGACGTGATGTTCGGCACGATGCCGCTGCCTTCGGCGGCGGCCGCACCTGCCAGCCACTGGCTCTTCCTGGTGCCGCCGGCAAGGTCCCGCGGCGTGTGGCATTCGCCGCAATGACCGGGGCCTTCCACCAGATAGCGGCCGGCCAGCACCGGGTCGGGCGTGCCGTCGGGAAAGGAAACGACCGGCTGGTCACTCAAATAGAGCAGCTTCCACAAGCCAAGACCGCGTCGGACATTGAAGGGAAATGCCAGCGAATTGGCGGGCGGCTTGCCGGCGACCGCGGGCAAGGTCTTCAGGAATGCATAGAGATCGGCAATGTCGGCCGGCTTCATGCGCGCGTATGAAGTATAGGGAAATGCCGGATAAAGATGCTCGCCCGACGGTGATACGCCCTTCAGCATGGCGTTGGCAAAGTCCTCGACCGACCAGGCGCCGATGCCGTCCCTGGCATCCTGCGATATGTTCGGCGGCACGAAGGTGCCGAACGGCGTCTTGAGCTCGAGGCCGCCGACCAGCTGACGGCGGGCGTCGCCTTGCGAGCCGGGCTTGGCATGACAGGACGTGCAGCCGCCGGCGTAGAAGATGCGCTTGCCCCTGGCGGCGTCGCCGGGACCAAGCTCAGCCAGCGTTGCGGCATCGAGCCTGACCGGAGCCGACAGGAACCAGCCGGCAATCGCGGCGGCGCCGCCCAGAACGAGGGCGGCGCCGACAAGTTTCTTCAGCAAGCGCATTGCCCGCCATCAGCCTTTTTTCACCCTGTAGTTTTGATGACAGTTGCCGCAGCCGCCGCCGATGGTGTTGAACTGTGCCTTCAACGCCTCGGCATCCGCAGGTGCAGCGGCAACCGCTGCCTTGACGTCTGCGAGGTACTTGCCTTCAGCCGTCTTGAAGCCGGCCATGTCCTGCCAGATCTTGGGAGACGCCGTGGTGTCGCCGGTGTCGCTGCCCGCCGGGAAAAGCGCGTCGACGCCGGCATGGAATTTCTCGGCATTGGCCTGCAGTGCCTGCAACGCGGTCAGCACCGAAGCTGCGTCGTAGGGCGTCTCGCCCTTGACCACTTTCGACAAGCCGGCGGCGATCTTGCCGCGTTCCTTCATCAGGGCCTGCCGGTCAGCAACCGGATCGGCAAACGCCCCCGAACCGGCGAAGGCGAGCATCGAGATGGCGAGGATAAGCTTTCTCATTCACTTGGCTCCATGTTGAAGGCAATTCAGGATGCGGTCCCACCCGATGACAAACGGCAAGGATGGCTTAAAAATTCCGACGCTGCGCCTCACGCTTGCGTGAAATTCTGCAACTGTCGTTCTGGTGCTGAAAAAGAAAAGCCCCGGTTCTGCCGGGGCTTTTCTGGAACGGATCAGGCCTTTTCGTAGAGTTCGAGCACATAGTCCCAGTTGATGAGACTGTCGACGAAGGCTTCGAGGTATTTCGGCCGGGCGTTGCGATAATCGATGTAATAGGAATGTTCCCAAACATCGACGCCGAGGATCGGCGTCGCGCCATGGACGAGCGGGTTCTCGCCATTCGGCGTCTTCGAGATCGCCAGCTTGCCGTCCTTGACCGAGACCCAGGCCCAGCCCGAACCGAACTGGGTGGTGCCGGCGGCGATGAAGTCGGCCTTGAACTTGTCGTAGCCACCAAGATCGCTGTCGACCGCCTTTTGCAATGCGCCCGGCAGCTTGTTGCCACCGCCGCCCTTCTTCATCCATTTCCAGAAATGGATGTGATTGTAGTGCTGGGCGGCATTGTTGAAGAGGCCCGCATTCTTGCCGAAGGACTGTTTGACGGCCTCTTCGACCGACAAATCGCCCATGCCCGCCTCGGCGGCCAGCTTGTTGCCGTTGTCGACATAGGCCTTGTGGTGCTTGTCGTGGTGATATTCCAGCGTTTCCTTTGACATATAAGGCTGCAAGGCCTCGTAATCATAGGGCAAGGCGGGCAATTCAAAAGCCATCGGTCGTACTCCCTCGTGGAAAAATCCGGTGTCGATACCGGACTAAGATAGGACTGGATTGGTCTGGAACAACTCCGGAAACGAAGCGCCGGCCGCTTTTTAGCGGGTCAGCCGAGCGAAGTCGAATGCGCCCATTCCCAATAGAGTTCGCGCGCCTTCTTGGCCACCGGTCCGGGTTGCAGATTGCGCTCCTCGATACGGGTGACCGGTACGATTTTCGAGTGGTTTCCGGTCGAGAAGATTTCGTCAGCCTCGAGAAAATCGCGGATCGACAGCGTCTTTTCCGTCGTCGTGAAGCCGTATTCGCCCAGCAGGGCCATCGTGCGCGCGCGGGTAATGCCGGACAGGAAGGTGCCGTTCGGCGCCGGCGTCAGGACATGGCCGTCCTTGACCAGAAAAATATTCGAGGTGCCGGTCTCGGCGACATTGCCCAGCATGTCGAGCACGAGCGCATTGTCGAAGCCGCGCATCTTGGCTTCGAGGATGGCCCGGCCGTTGTTGGGATAAAGGCAGCCGGCCTTGGCGTTGGTCGGCATGGTTTCGATGGTCGGGCGCCGGAACGGCGACACCGTCACCGAAAACCCTGCCGGCGAGATCATCGGCGATTCGTAGAGGCAAAGGCAGAAACGCGTCGAGGCCGGGTCGGCCGGCACGCCCATATAGCCGCCATGCTCGGCCCAATACATCGGCCTGATGTAGACTGCCGTCTTGCCGTCGAACTTCTTCAGCCCGTCCCAGGTCAGACCGACGATCTTGTCGGTGCTCATCGTCGGCTTCAGGCCGAGCGCGATCGCCGAGGCATTGACCCGCGCTGCATGGCGATCGAGATCGGGAGCGACGCCATCGAACCAGCGGGCGCCGTCGAACACGCTGGTGCCGAGCCACATGGCGTGGCTGCGCGGCCCTAGAATGGCAACATTGCCCTCGTACCAGTCGCCGTCGACGAAGGTCCATGTCGCGGATTGCGCCGCAGTCGCCAGTGTCATTGCCAGGTTCCGTTCGATGCTTGTTGCGGCGCATTGGAAGATGCTTTGGCGGCTGCCGTCAACCGGCTTGGCTGAGATTTGTTGAGGCCAGCGGGCTGGCGGACTGCAATCAGCGCTTGCGCCTAGCCTTACGCGGCCGCAAAACTGTCGAATGCAGTTCGCGGCTTACGTTTTCGATGCCTATGGCACGCTGTTCGACGTGCATGCGGCCGTGCGCCGTCACGCCGACCAGATCGGGCCGGACGGCCAGTTGCTGTCCGATATCTGGCGCGCCAAGCAGCTGGAATATTCCTGGGTCAGGACGCTGATGGGGGCCTATGCCGATTTCTGGCAGCTCACCGAGCAGGCCCTCGACTTCGCCCTGCGCAAGGTTCCATCCGCGGATGCCGGGCTGAGGGCGAAGCTGCTCGAGGCCTATTGGCGGCTGGACTGCTATCCGGAGGTACCGGCCGTGCTCAAGGCGCTCAAGGCATCGGGGGCAAGGCTGGCGATCCTGTCAAACGGTTCGCCTGAGATGCTGGAAGCGGCGGTCAAATCCGCCGCGCTCGACCAGGTCCTGGACGACGTCTTTTCCGTCGACAGCGTCAGGCGCTTCAAGACCGATCCGTCGGTCTACGACATGGTCACCACGGGCTGGCGCCTCTATCCGGGCGCCGTCTCTTTCCAGTCATCCAACCGCTGGGACGTCGCCGGCGCCACCAAATTCGGCTTCAGGACGGTGTGGATCAACCGCGCCAATCAACCAGAGGAATACCGGGATTTCCCACCGGCCCTGATCCTGCCGTCCCTCGATGGTCTGATCTCCGGGGTTTGACGGCCGGACATGTTGCCTCGACGCAACAGTGACGATCCAGTCACAGCTTTGCCTTTGTTTGTCCACCCTGCGGCCAGAATTGGAACCGCCTATCGCACTGACATTGCTCAAGCACCTGCGCCGTATCGGACGCATTCACGCTTTGTTGCGATTTGAGACTTAAAAAAGGCAATCATGTTCACACCCCAATCGTCCTCTCTGCGCCTTAGCCGTCGCGGTTTCCTCAACGCAGCAGCCCTTGGCGCCGCCTCGGTCGCGGTCTCCAGTTGCACCACCCTGTCGCAGCAGCCGGTCGAGCCACCGCCGCCGACCTATGTCGAGCCGGCGCTCGGCGATTACGTGACGATGTATGGGCCGATGTCCGATGGCGGCTTCGAGCTGCCGGCCATACCTGTCGACAAGATCGACCCGCAGTTCCTGCGCCAGATCGTTGACGATCCGACCGGGCAGCAGCCCGGCACCATCGTCGTCGACACGACCAACCACTTCCTCTACCTGGTGCGCCCGGGCGGCCAGGCGATCCGCTACGGCGTCGGCCTCGGCCGCGCCGGCTTCGAATGGTCGGGCGATGCGGTGGTCCAATGGAAGCAGAAATGGCCGAAATGGACGCCACCGGACGACATGATAGCCCGCCAGCCCGAGCTCGCAAAATACAGCGCCGACAATGGCGGCATGCCCGGCGGGCTGGACAACCCGCTTGGCGCGCGTGCGCTTTACCTGTTCCAGGGTAACCAGGACACGCTGTACCGGTTGCACGGCTCGCCGGAATGGCGGTCGATCGGCAAATCGGTGTCGTCGGGCTGCGTGCGCCTGATGAACCAGGACATTATCGATCTCTACGATCGTGTGCCGAACAAGACCCCGGTCGTGGTGACAGCCGATGTCGGCCAGCCGGTGGTGGCAACAGCAAACCGCAGAGCCATTCCGATCGACGCCGGCGTGCCGGAAGGATCGATCCTGCTCGGCCCGATAAAATCGATCACAAATTCGATCTTCTGAGCTGGTCGAAAGCGCGGGCGGGATCTTCCTCGCTCCCGCTGGTTTTGCTGCGCGTCGGCGTGCCCGTACCGGTGCCGGCCTTTAGGTGCGGTGTTTACGCCAAGCAGCGGATTTGCCGCGCTGTGGGCAGACGCCACCAGTGACAGCTCATGACCGCATAGCCGCCGTCCGCTGTCCTCCAGATCTGGCTACTGGCGCTTCATGCCAAGGCAGAATTGCCCACACCGATGCCCGCCTTCGGGTCCGATGCTCTTCACCGCCCCCTGGACAGGCTGCCCAGAATGCCGCGGACGATCGCTCGTCCGACCGACGAGCCGACCGAGCGCACGACTGATTTGATCGCCGCCTCCGCCACCGTCTGGCGGTTGGATGGCCGCGGCGCGCGGCGGCCCCCGGCTGGCTGGGGATCGTCGTTGCCGAAGCCGGGAATAGTCCAGCGCGAACGGCTTGCGTCCTGTTGCTGCGCCTGTGCCTCCTGGGCGTCCCTGGCCTTTTTCTGCAGGATCTCGAAAGCGGATTCGCGATCGACGGTCTGGTCGTATTGTCCCGCGACCGGGCTCTCATTGATCAGCTTGCGGCGCTCTTCGGGCGTGATCGGGCCAAGGCGCGACGATGGCGGGCGGATCAGCGTCCGCTGCACCATGGACGGCACGCCCTTGGCTTCCAGCGTCGAGACAAGCGCCTCGCCGGTGCCGAGCTGCGTGATCACGGTTGCGCAGTCGAAATCGGGATTGGGCCTGAACGTCTCGGCCGCCGTCTTGACGGCCTTCTGTTCGCGCGGCGTATAGGCACGAAGTGCGTGCTGCACGCGGTTGCCCAACTGGGCCAGCACGGTTTCAGGGATATCCAGCGGATTTTGCGTGACAAAATAAACGCCGACGCCCTTCGAACGGATCAGCCGGACCACCTGCTCGACGCGGTCGACCAGCACCTTCGGCGCGTCGTCGAACAGAAGGTGCGCCTCGTCGAAGAAGAAGACCAGCCTCGGCTTCTCCGGGTCGCCGACCTCGGGCAGTTCCTCGAACAGTTCCGACATCAGCCACAGAAGGAACGTCGCATAGAGCCGCGGATTCATCATCAGCTTGTCGGCGGCGAGCACGCTGATGGCGCCGCGTCCATCGCGCGTGGTGCGCATGATGTCGGCGATCCGCAATGCCGGCTCGCCGAAGAAATTGGCCGCGCCCTGCTGCTCCAGGACCAGCAGCGTGCGCTGGATGGCGCCGACCGAAGGTTTCGTCACATTGCCGTAGCGGGCGCCGATCTCTTCGGCGCGGTCGGCGATGTTGGCAAGCAGTGACCGCAGGTCCTTCAAGTCGAGCAGCAGAAGGCCTTCCTCGTCGGCGATGCGGAAGGCGATGTTCATGATGCCTTCCTGTGCCTCGGAAAGGTTCATCAGCCGCGACAGAAGCAGCGGCCCCATCTCCGAGATGGTGGCGCGGATCGGGTGGCCCTGCTCGCCGAACAGATCCCAGAAGATGACCGGTAATTCCTGGAATTCATAGGGATCGAGCTTGACCTGCTCGGCCCGCTTGACCAGGAAATCCTGCGCTGTGCCCATCATGGCGATACCCGACAGGTCGCCCTTGATGTCGGCGCAGAATACCGGCACGCCGGCGTTGGAGAAACCCTCGGCCAATATCTGCAGGGTCACCGTCTTGCCGGTGCCGGTCGCGCCGGTGACCAGGCCGTGACGATTGCCATATTGCAGCAAAAGCTGTTCGGGCCGCTGATAGCTGTCGTCCGGCTTGCGGCTGGCTCCTATGAAGATACTGGTGTCATCGGCCATGTGCCCGGTCTCCGCAAACCTATAGGGTTGAATGCCCTGATCCCTTGAAGAAAAGGGAGCCCCGCCGCAGGTATAGTGAGGCCATTGCGCAGCGACAATGGGCGTCGTCGAAAATGGCTTTTGGAGCTTGCGGAACCTGCCCATGTTTGGCAATCGATTGACGGTCGCAGTCACGCAAGACGTGTTGCACGGCGTGTACGCTGCATTGTGATATGCGACCGGGGAACGTAGACTGACGTAGCTGGCCGCTGCGGCCGCTAGAATGAGGAGAACGGATGGGCGCCGGTGCCTTGACCCAGGATGCCGAACTTCCGAACGCCGACCGGCAACGATGGCTGGCGCTGGCGGAGAAGGCGCTGGCCGGCGGGTCCTTCGAGGAAAAGCTCGTCTCGCATACGGACGACGCCATCCGCATCGAACCGCTCTACGAGCGTTCGGTAACCGCCGAGCCTGTCGTGCGCGCCAACCCGGGATCACCGTGGATCGTCAGCCAGCGCATCGACGATCCGGACATAGGCCGCGCCAGTGCGCAGGCGCTGGAAGACGTCGCGCAGGGTGCTACCGGACTGTCGCTTGTCTTCGAAGGTGCGCCGAACGCCTTCGGCTATGGCTTGCCGAGGACGGCGGAGGCGCTGGAGGGCGTGCTCGACGGCGTGCCGCTCAACCGCATCCAGATCCGCATCGACGCCCATCCCTGGAGCCGTGCCGTGGCCGACTGGCTGGTGGCGTTTTTGACCAAGCGCCGCTCCGACCCGGCAAAGCTCAACCTCTCCTTCGGCATCGATCCGGCGGCGATTTTTGCCGGGACCGGCAGGCTGCGCATGTCGATCGACGCTTTACAGGCTTCGATGCCGCAATCGCTGGCGCATTTCTTTTCGATGGGTGTGCCCGGCGTGCTGCTGGAGGCCGACGGGCGGGTATTCCACAATGCCGGCGCCACCGAGGCGCAGGAGCTTGGCACCATGCTCGCCTCGGCCGTCTCCTATCTGAGGCTGTTCGAGAAGGCGCGCCAGCCGCTCGTCTACGCGGCGCCGCATATCGGTTTTGCGCTGAGCGTCGACCAGGACCAGTTCGTATCGACGGCCAAGGTCAGGGCGTTGCGCAGGCTGTGGGCGCGTGTCCAGGAGGCCTGCTCGATACCGCCCTCCACTGCCAGCATCCATGCCGAAACCTCCTTCCGGATGATGACGGCGGCCGACCCGGAAACCAACATCCTGCGCACCACCATCGCCGCTTTTGCGGCTGCCGCCGGCGGCGCGGATTCGATCGCCATCCTGCCGCACACGATCGCGCACGGCCTACCCGCGGGTTTTGCCCGCCGCGTTGCCCGCAACGCGCAACTGATCATGGCCAATGAAAGCCACATCGACCACGTCGCCGATCCGGTTTGCGGTTCGGGCGCCGTCGAAGCGCTGACTGCGGAGCTCTGCGCGGCGGCCTGGCAGGATTTCCAGCAGATCGAGGCGGAAGGCGGCGTGCTGACCAGCCTTGAGCAAGGCCACATCCAGAGGCGCGTCCAGGCAGCTTCCGCGCGCCGCAACACAGCCTACGAGGCGGGCGAACGGGCGATCGTCGGCACGACGCTGCACCCGTCGAAGACCGAGCGTCCGGTCGAGACGCTGGCGGCGGCGCGGCGGCCAGCCTTCACCGAAGGCGTTGCGGTGTGCGAGCCGCTGTTTCCGATCCGCATCGATCAGTCGATCGGAGCGGTACCATGATCCCGGATTTCAGCCAGATCGCCTGGTCGCCGCCACGGCGGGCGCCTGTCGAGGTCAAAGGTCAGCGGATGACGCCGGAAGGCATCGCCATCAAGCATCTCTACAACCAGGGCGATCTCAAGGGCTTGCCTCATCTCGATACCTATCCGGGCCTGCCGCCCTTCGTGCGCGGCCCCTATCCGACGATGTATGTCCAGCAACCCTGGACGATCCGGCAGTATGCCGGCTTCTCGACGGCAGAGGAGTCCAACACCTTCTACCGGCGCAACCTTGCCGCCGGCCAGAAAGGCCTGTCGGTCGCCTTCGATCTCGCCACGCATCGCGGCTACGACAGCGACCATCCGCGCGTCGCCGGCGATGTCGGCATGGCCGGCGTCGCCATCGATTCCATTCTCGACATGCGCCAGTTGTTCGACGGCATCCCGCTTAACGAGATGACGGTATCGATGACGATGAACGGCGCGGTGCTGCCGATCATGGCGCTCTATATCGTGGCGGCGGAGGAACAGGGCGTCGCGCAGAAGGACCTCGCCGGGACCATTCAGAACGACATCCTGAAAGAGTTCATGGTGCGCAACACCTATATCTATCCGCCAAAACCTTCGATGCGGATCGTGTCGGACATTTTTTCCTACACGTCGAAGCACATGCCGAAGTTCAATTCGATCTCGATCTCCGGCTACCACATGCAGGAGGCGGGAGCGACGGCGGACCTCGAGCTCGCCTACACGATTGCCGACGGTATCGAATATGCCCGCGCCGGCGTCGCGGCCGGCCTCGATATCGACCGTTTCGCGCCGCGCCTTTCCTTCTTCTGGGCCATCGGCATGAATTTCTTCATGGAAGTCGCGAAGCTGAGAGCAGCGCGCCTTTTGTGGGCCAGCCTGATGCTGAAGAATTTTTCGCCGAAGGACGAGCGTTCGCTGTCGCTGCGCACCCATTGCCAGACTTCGGGCTGGTCGCTGACGGCGCAGGACCCCTACAATAACATCATCCGCACCATGATCGAGGCGATGGCCGCGACCCAAGGGCATACGCAGTCGCTGCACACCAATTCCTTCGACGAGGCAATGGCGCTGCCGACCGACCATTCGGCCCGCATCGCCCGCAACACACAGCTCATCCTGCAGAAAGAATCCGGCACGACGCGCATTATCGACCCGTGGGGCGGCTCCACCTATGTCGAACGGTTGACGCATGACCTGGCGGCGCGTGCGCTGGCGCATATCGAGGAGGTCGAGAGCCTCGGCGGCATGGCCGCGGCAATCGAAAAGGGCCTACCGAAGCTGCGCATCGAAGAGGCTGCCGCGCGCACCCAGGCGCGCATCGATTCAGGCGAACAGGTCGTGGTCGGCGTCAATGCCCACCAGCCCGGGACGGACATCGAAGTCGACGTGCTGAGGATCGACAATGCCGAGGTCAGGGCACGGCAATTGTCGAAGCTGCAGCGGCTGAAAGGCACGCGTGACGTCCCTGCCGTCGAGAGCGCGCTCAATGCGCTGACCCGTGCTGCCGGGAGTAACGGAAACCTGCTGGAATTCGCCATCCGGGCGGCGCGCGCCAATGCCACGGTCGGCGAGATTTCGCTGGCGCTGGAAAAAGTCTTCGGCCGTCATGTCGCCTCGGTGCAGACGATCTCCGGCGTCTATCGCAACGCGCTTGGTCACAGTCCAGTGGTCGACCGGCTGCAGGACAAGATCGTGGCGTTCGAGGAGAAGTCGGGCGGCAGGCCGCGCATTCTGGTCGCCAAGATGGGCCAAGACGGCCATGATCGCGGCCAGAAAGTGATCGCCACCGCCTTTGCCGACCTGGGCTTCGACGTCACCGTCGGGCCGATGTTCCAGACGCCGGAAGAGATCGCCAGGCTGGCCGTCGAGCATGACGTGCACATCGTCGGCGCCTCGTCGCTGGCTGCGGGCCATTTGACGCTTATTCCCGAACTCAAACTTGCGCTGAAGAAGCTCGGCCGCGACGACATGCTGATCGTCGCCGGCGGCGTCATTCCACCACAGGATTACGACGCAGTCCGGCAGGCGGGCGCCACTGAAATTTTCCCGCCCGGCACAGTCATCCCGGAAGCGGCGGACCGGCTGATGGACCGCCTGCTGCAGGTTGACTGATGCCTTGTTCTAACGTCTGTTGTAACGAGAAACACGCAGAGTTATAATCAGCGTTGCAACAGGATGTCTCACCATGAACATCACCATTCGCAAAATCGGCAATTCCGAAGGCGTGATCCTGCCGAGGGAAATTCTCGTCCGCATGAACCTGAAGGCGGGCGACAGCATCGTCATCGTTCAGGAAGGCGATGAGCTTCGTCTGCGCCGCACCGAGGACACTGCTGAAGAATTCGAGCGCAAGATGAAGATCGCGCGTGAGCGGATGAAGAAGTATGAGGTTGCCTACCGCGCGCTCGCAAAATGACCGAGCATCATTCGCGGGAATTCGTGGAGGCGCTTCACGCCGAGCAGCTGCGCCTCCACGGCGGCGCAGCGGGCATCCGCGACGAGGGAATGCTGGAGTCGGCGCTCTACAGGCCGCAGCAGAGGGAAATCTATGGCGAGCCCGATCTGTGTGAGCTGGCGTCCGCTTATCTTTTTTTCGGTATCGCCAAAAACCATCCATTCGTCGACGGAAACAAGCGTACTGCTTTCGCGGCGGCCGATCTGTTCCTTTATTTCAATGGCTTGAGCATCGAAGCCGAGCAGGCGGACATTATTCAACTGGTCATGATGGTCGCCGCCGGCGAAATCGACAAGGCTGGTGCCGCGGCGTTCTTCCGCGATCATGTCGTCAAGCTCGAAGACTAACTGTCGGAGAGCTTGACGATCTCCCACTCCTTGCCATTGACCACGGCAACTTCGCCGATCTTCTTGCCGAACAGCGCCATCGCCATCGGCGACACATGGGAAATTGTCCCCTTGGCGGGATTTGCCTCATCCTCGCCGACGATCTTCCAGTGCACCTTCTTGCCGTCGTCGCTTTCCAACGTGACACCCATGCCGAAGCGGACCATGTCGCTGCCCGGCTCCGGCACCGAAAGTTCGGCGCTTTCGCGCCGCGCCGTCCAATAGCGAAGATCACGCGACACCAGCGCGATGCGCTCGCGGTCGGCCCGCTTTTCGGCTCGGCCGAGCTCGTCGCGCAGAGCGGCCACCTCCGCATCGATCAGCGCCAGGCCGCGTTCCGTCACCAGATTGCGGTGATGGCTGATCGGCCGCTCGCCGATGCCGGCGATGGCGTTTTCGCTGTCTTCCTCGCGGGTGAAGGCCCTGCTCATCCGACGAACTTATGCCTGACGCGACGACTCCACAAGCCGTAGCCGGCGAACCGACGTCGGGGCCGATCCTGTCTGGCACGAATCCTGCGGCGCGACCGTTGAACGCAAGGAATCTGTGCCGATGTTGAACAGACGAACGCTGCTTGCGCAGACCGCCGGATTTGCCGTCATGGGGCTTTCGCTCGGCAAGGCAGCGGCGAAAAACCTGCCCGGCATCGAGAAAGCCGCGATGCGCGGCGCGATCAACGCGACCGATCTCGGCGTCCGGCCCGGCGCGCTTGACGACCAGAGCAAGGCTTTCACCAAGCTGCTGCGCGATGCGCACGACCGCGACATGGCGGTGTTCCTGCCGCCGGGGACCTATATCGTTTCCAGCCTGTCGCTGCCCGGCCGCGTGCGCCTGTCCGGGGTGCCGGGCGCATCGCGGATCGTCTATGGCGGCAATGGCCATCTCATCATGGCAGAACAGGCCGAGCATATCGAACTCAGCGGGCTCGTGTTCGACGGCAGCAAGCGCTGGATGGGCGACTACACGCAAGGCCTGCTCGATCTGCGCCGCATCGTCCATCTGGTCGTCGACAACTGCCAGATGACCGGCAGCGGCAAGAACGGTCTGGCGCTCGAACACGCCTCGGGCCGCATCGAGCGCTCGGAGATATCCGGCGCAGCCGACGCCGGCATCTATTCGGTCGAGGCCGATGGCCTGGAAATATCAGGCAATAGCGTCTCCGATTGCGCCAATGGCGGCATCCTCGTGCACCGCTGGCAGGCAGCGGAAGACGGCACCATCGTCAGCGGCAACCGCATCGAACGCATCCAGGCGCGCAGCGGCGGAACCGGCCAGAACGGCAATGGCATCAATGCCTTCCGCGCCCGCAACGCCATCATCTCCGGCAATATTGTTTCGGACTGCGCGTTCTCGGCGATCCGCGCCAACAGTGCCAGCAATGTGCAGATCACCGGCAATACCTGCTCGCGCTCGGGCGAAACGGCAGTGTATTCCGAATTCTCATTCGAAGGCGCGATCATCGACAACAATATTGTCGATGGCGCCGCGAACGGCATTTCGATCGTCAATTTCAACGAAGGCGGCCGCATGGGCGTCTGCTCCGGCAACATCGTCCGCAATCTGTCGACCAGCGGCCCCTACCCTGCCGACGCGCCCGGCTTCGGCGTCGGCATCAGCGTCGAGGCAGACACCGTAGTTTCCGGCAATGTCGTCGAGAATGCGCCGCTCTACGGCATGCAGATCGGCTGGGGACCGTTCATGCGCAATGTGGTCGCCACGGGAAACGTCATTCGCAAGGCGGGGACCGGAATCGTCGTCACCGTGGTCGAAGGTGCCGGGACGGCAATCATCTCCGACAATGTCATCGACGGGGTCCAGAATGGCGCGATCGTCGGCCAACGCTGGGCCGAGCCGGTGACCAGCGACCTCGCCGCATCAGGCAATGCCGGCTACGCGCATTTGACCGTCGAGCGCAACCACGTCAGTTGAGGGTGGCCGTCGGCCGAAGCGCGCCAACCTTGGCGCCGATCCGGCTTTCGATGGGCGGATTTGCCTGTTCGACCAGTTTCGCCGCTACCATCTTGTCGGCGTGCAGCAGCTTAGCCAGCACGGCCGCGACCATCGCTTCAGCGGCGCGGCCGGCGCCATCATCGCATTTCAGCGCGATGCCAAGGCCGAGCTCCGGAAGGGCGGCGCAAAAAACACCTTCGGCGCCTCCCTTGACGAAAATCCGCCCGGGCGCGGCCTCCATCATCGCGACATCGGACCTGCCCGTGCCGGCGACGAAAAACGGCTCGGCCATGCAGGCGGAGAGCAGCCGCTTCGCCGCCCGGGCGCGCACCGGCTCGAAGCCGGCACCTGTCGCCATGCGGGCAAAGCCAAGGGCAAAGCTGCGCAGCGGCACGGCATAGGTCGGAATCGAGCAGCCGTCAGTGCCGCGGTGATCGGCGTCATGGGCAGCACCGGTCACCGCCTGCATCGCTTCGCGCACCATCTCCTGCGAGGCATGGCCAGCCTTGACGTAACCACGATGGGCGATGCCGCTGTGAACGCATGTGCATAGGAAGCCTGAGTGCTTGCCGGAACAATTGTTGTGCAGCGCGCTCGGCACGCTGCCGGCGCGGGCAAGTGCCAGCGTCGCTCCATGGCTCGACGGCCAATGCGCGCCGCATTCGAGTGCCGTCTCGTCCAGGCCGGCCTTCGCCAGCATGGCGCGCGCCAACGCGACATGTGGCGGCTCGCCGGAATGCGAGGCGCAGGCCAGCGCCAGCTCCCGATCACCGAAGCCGTAGGCATCGGCAGCGCCGCTCTCGACCAGCGGCAGCGCCTGGATCGCCTTGACCGCCGAACGCGGGAACACCGGCTGTGCCGTGTCGCCGATCTCCCAGACAGGCTTGCCATCGGCGTCGAAGACGGCAACAGCGCCGCGATGGGCACTCTCGACGATTGCGCCGCGCAAGACTTCGACCAGAACCGGATTTGCCATGTCACCTCCCGCAAATGCGGGCGGGTTTATCTGATCCTGTCGAGAATGGAAACGTAGTTGGCGACCGCGGCACCACCCATGTTGAAGATGCCGCCGAGTTTTGCTCCCGGCACCTGCATGCCGCCCGCCTCGCCGACAAGCTGCATGGCGCTCAGCACATGCATGGATACGCCGGTGGCACCGATCGGGTGGCCCTTGGCCTTCAGCCCGCCCGACGGATTGACCGGCAACCTTCCATTCTTCGCCGTCTCGCCATCCAGGGCCAGCTTGGCGCCCTCGCCGGGCTTGGCCAGGCCCATCGCCTCATACTCGATCAGTTCGGCGATGGTGAAGCAGTCATGCGTCTCGACAAAGGAAAGGTCGCCGAGCGTCACGCCCGCCTGCTTCAGCGCCTGGTTCCAGGCCTGCTCACAGCCCTCGAAGGCGAGAATGTCGCGCTTCGACATCGGCAGGAAATCCTGCACATGCTCATTGGCGCGAAAGGCGACGGCGCGGCGCATCTTCAGCGCCGTGGCCGTATCAGCAAGGACAAGCGCGGCGGCGCCGTCTGAGACCAGCGAGCAGTCCGTGCGCTTCAGCGGACCGGCGACGAAGGGGTTTTTTTCGCTTTCCTGCCGGCAGAACTCGTAACCGAAATCCTTGCGCATCTGCGCATAGGGATTGTCGACGCCATTCTTGTGATTCTTGGCGGCGATCGTCGCCAGCGCATCCGACTGGTCGCCATAGCGCTGGAAATAGGCTTGGGCGATCTTGCCGAAGACGCCGGCGAAGCCTGCCGGTGTGTCACCGTCCTCCGGCAGATACGAGGCCTTGAGCAGGTTCTTGCCGATCTCAGGACCTGATGTGGTCGTCATCTGCTCGGCGCCGACCACCAGCACGAAACGGGCGGCATTGGCGTCGATGGCGCGGATGCCTTGCCTGACTGCCGCCGAGCCGGTGGCGCAGGCGTTCTCGACGCGGGTCGCCGGCTTGAAGCGCAGCCGGGCGTCGGCCTGGAGTACCAGGCTCGCGGTGAAATCCTGGGCGGAAAACCCGGCGTTGAAGTGGCCGAGCACGATCTCGTCGACGTCATCCGGACCGATGCCGGCATGATCAAGCGCCTCGACTGCCACCTTGGTGATCAGGCTCTCCAGCGTCTCGCCTTCGAGCTTGCCGAAGCGCGAATGCGCCCAACCGACGATGCATGCTGTCATGGCGATCTCCATCCTGTGGACCCGGGGTACGCGATACTTGCGGCGCGCCTCAGCATTGTTCAAACGTGAACCGTTCCGCCGGCTTCGTGAAGGGGCCAGAACTGCACAATCGCTTGATCTTGAACATCTGGTCATAGTGCCTGGCTTTTGCCAGCAAATCAGACCGGATTTTTGTTGATTGATGCGTCAATAAAAAATAATCTTGGTGCCAACAGGCCGGAGCAAGAATGCCGAAACTCGGAATGGAACCGTTGCGCCGCAGGGCGCTCATCGACGCAACGATCTCGGCGATCGGCGAGCGCGGTTCGCTCGATGTGACGATGTCGGAAATCGCCGGGCGCGCCGGCGTGTCCTCGGCACTTGCCCACCATTATTTCGGCGCCAAGGACGAATTGCTGCTGGCGACCATGCGGCACATCCTGAGCGAGCTCACCGCCGATACGCGCCGTGCACTTTGCGCGGCCGGCACGGCGCGCCAGCGCGTCTCGGCGGTGGTCGCGGTCAACTTCTCCGACATCCAGTTCCAGCCCGAAACGATCGCCGCCTGGCTCG
Source organism: Mesorhizobium sp. M0195 (assembly GCF_040322115.1). Lineage (NCBI taxonomy): Bacteria > Pseudomonadati > Pseudomonadota > Alphaproteobacteria > Hyphomicrobiales > Phyllobacteriaceae > Mesorhizobium > Mesorhizobium sp. M0195. Next base: position 75,503 of record NZ_JAMYSV010000020.1, read on the forward strand.
CTTTCTATGTCGAGGCGCAGAAGTCGTCAGCACTTCGTCGGCTGCTCAAGGTCTATGCGCGGCGGCTGCATTCCAATCTGCTCAGCGGGCTGACCGGCATCCTGCCGAGGAGCGAGGCCGACCGGGTCGCCGAAGCGACTGCGGCGCTGATCGACGGGCTCTATATCAGGCGCGCGCTGAAGGACGGCGTCCCCGATGCCGCGACCGCGATTGCACTGGTCGAGGACTATCTCGAAACGAAGCTCAGCGGACGGCAGAAGCAGTGACATCCAAACCCAACATCCTGATCGTCATGGTCGATCAGCTCAACGGAACGCTGTTCCCGGATGGGCCGGCGGACTTCCTGCACGCGCCGAATCTGAAGGCGCTCGCCGCGCGTTCGGCGCGTTTTTGCAACAATTACACCGCCTCGCCGCTCTGCGCCCCGGGCCGCGCCGCATTCATGAGCGGCCAGTTGCCGTCACGCACCGGTGTCTATGACAACGCCGCCGAATTCGCGTCTTCGATCCCGACCTTTGCCCATCATCTGCGCGCCGCAGGTTATCACACCTGCCTCTCCGGCAAGATGCATTTCGTCGGGCCGGACCAGTTGCACGGTTTCGAGGAGCGGCTGACCACCGACATCTATCCGGCCGATTTCGGCTGGACACCCGACTATCGCAAACCCGGCGAGCGCATCGACTGGTGGTATCACAATCTCGGCTCCGTCAGCGGCGCCGGTACTGCCGAGATCACCAACCAGTTGGAATATGACGACGAGGTCGCCTTCCATGCGGTGCAGAAGCTCTACGATTTTGCCCGCGTCTCCGACGATGCCGCACATCGGCCCTGGTGCTTGACGGTTTCCTTCACCCATCCGCACGATCCGTACGTCGCACGGCGGCGCTACTGGGACCTCTACCAGGCTTGCCCGGCGCTCGAGCCCGAGGTCGGCTTCATTCCTTACGACAGGCAGGACCCGCACTCGCAACGGCTCTACCGCGCTAGCGACTATGACAGGTTCGACATCACCGCTGAGCAGATACGCCGCGCACGGCGCGGCTATTTCGCCAACATCTCCTATCTCGACGACAAGGTCGGCGAGTTGCTGTCGGTACTCGAGCGCACGCGAATGCTCGACGATACGATCATCCTGTTCTGCTCGGATCACGGCGACATGCTCGGCGAGCGCGGCCTATGGTTCAAGATGTGCTTTTTCGAAGGTTCGGCGCGGGTGCCGCTGATGATCGCCGGCAAGGGCGTACACGCCGGGCTGATCGAGACGCCGGTTTCCAATCTCGACGTGACGCCGACGCTTTGCGACCTCGCCGGCATCGACATCAGCGCGATTGCCCCGTGGACCGACGGCCAGTCGCTGCTGCCGTTGCTGAACGGAAAGAAACGCTCCGCGCCGGTGCTGATGGAATATGCCGCCGAAGGCTCCAACGCGCCGATGGTGGCGATGCGCGAGGGCCGCTACAAATTCATCCATTGCGACATCGATCCGCCGCAACTGTTTGATCTTGAATCGGATCCGCGGGAATTGACCAACCTCGCCGCCGATCCGGCCAATGCGGCGTTGGTGGCCGCTTTCATCGATAAGGTGCGGGCGCGCTGGGACATGGCGGCGTTCGATGCCGCAGTGCGTGCCAGCCAGGCACGCCGCTGGGTGGTCTACCCGGCGCTGCGCAACGGCACCCATTATCCCTGGGAATTCCAGCCGCTGCAGAAGGCATCGGAGCGCTACATGCGCAACCACATGAACCTCGACCTGCTCGAAGAGCAGAAGCGCTTTCCGCGAGGCAAATGATGGCAGACCGTCTCGTCCCCTCGCTCGACCATCTCAGGCAGGCCTATGCCGTCACCTCCAAGGCAACGCAGGTCACGCCGCTGCTGGAATCCGCGGCACTCGCCCGCGAGACCGGCGCTGCCCGCGTCTTCGTCAAGGCCGAATCGCTGCAATGGGCCGGATCGTTCAAGGTGCGCGGCGCCTACTGGCGGCTGAAGAAGCTCTCGCCTGACGAAACCAAAAAGGGCGTCGTCGCTTACTCCTCCGGCAATTTTGCGCAGGGGCTGGCGGCGGCAGGCCAGGCGCTTGGCATTCCCGTCACCATCGTCATGCCGATCGACGCGCCGGCCGCCAAGCGCGACGCCACATCGGGTTACGGCGCGCGCGTGGTGCTGACTGACCATGGCGATCGCGCGCGTGAGGAAGTCGCCGCCGCCAAGGCGCGCGAGATCGCCTCGAGCGAAGGCCTGGCGCTGCTGCACCCGTTCGACGATCCGGAGATCGTCGCCGGCCAGGCCGGTGCCGGGCTGGAGGCACTCGACCAGCTGGCCGCCAGGCAAGCGGAGGCCGATCTCTTGTTCTGCTCGGTCGGCGGCGGCGGCCTGATCGGCGGCGTTTCGCTGGCCTTCCACTACCTGTCGCCGTCCACGAAGATCATCGGCGTCGAGCCGGAAGGTTTTGACGGCATGGGCTCGTCGTTGGCGCATGGCGCCATCGAAACCATGCCGATCGGGCCGAAATCGATCTGCGACGGGCTGATGTCGCGGCGGCCGGGCGACGCGCCGTTCGCAGCGGTGAAGGCGGCCGGCGTTCGCGGCGTCACCGTCGACGATGCCTCGGTGCGGCGCGCCATGCGTATCGCCTTCGAGCGGCTGAAGCTGGTGCTCGAACCATCCGGCGCTGCTTCGCTGGCGGCGTTGCTCGGCGGCAAGGTCGACGCGACCGGCAAGACCGTTCTCGTAGTGGCAACCGGCGGCAACGTCTCGCTGGCCGATTTCATTGCGCATATGAACCACGGGCGCGCATAAATCATGTTTGAAGCGGATTTCGTCATTATCGGCTCCGGCTCGGCCGGCTCGGCCATGGCCTACCGGCTGTCGGAGGACGGCAAGCATTCGGTCATCGTCATCGAATATGGCGGCAGCGATATCGGGCCGCTGATCCAGATGCCGTCGGCGCTGTCGATCCCGCTCAATATGAGCCTCTACGACTGGGGCTTTGCCAGCGAGCCCGAGCCGCACCTCGGTGGCCGCGTGCTGGCGACGCCGCGCGGCAAGGTGATCGGCGGCTCGTCGTCGATCAACGGCATGGTCTATGTGCGCGGCCATGCCCGCGACTTCGACCACTGGGCCGAACAGGGCGCGGCCGGCTGGGGGTTTGCCGACGTGCTCCCCTATTTCAAGCGCATGGAGGACAGCGCAGGCGGCGAGGATGGCTGGCGCGGCCATGGCGGCCCGCTGACTGTGCAGCGCGGCTCGAGGACGAACCCACTCTATGGCGCCTTCGTCGAGGCAGGCCGTCAGGCCGGCTTCGAGCTGACCGACGACTATAATGGCGCGAAGCAGGAGGGCTTTGGGCCGATGGAGCAGACCATCCGCGGCGGCCGTCGCTGGTCGGCGGCGAGCGCCTATCTGAGGCCGGCGCTGAGGCGGAAAAATGTCATCCTGGTCAAGGGTTTCGCCCGGCGGGTGATCATCGAGAATCAACGCGCCACCGGCGTCGAGATCGAAGCGCGCAAACGGATTCAGGTGGTCAGAGCGCGGCGCGAGGTGATCGTCGCCGCATCCTCGATCAACTCGCCCAAGATCCTGATGCTGTCCGGCATCGGCCCCGGCCAGCACCTTAGGGAGAACGGCATTCCGGTGATCGCCGACCGGCCGGGTGTCGGCCGCAATCTGCAAGATCATATGGAGCTCTACATCCAGCAGGAATCGACAAAGCCGATCACGCTGAACTCGGTGCTGAATCCGTTTTCGAAGGCGATGATCGGGGCACAATGGCTGTTCTTCAAATCCGGCCTCGGCGCCACCAACCATTTCGAGGCAGCCGCCTTCGTGCGCTCGCGCGCCGGCGTCGACTATCCCGATATCCAGTATCACTTCATCCCGGCCGCGGTCCGCTATGACGGCAAGGCAGCGGCCAAGGCGCATGGTTTCCAGGCGCATGTCGGGCCGATGCGGTCGAAGTCGCGCGGTTCGGTCACCCTGCGCTCGCCCGATCCCAAATCGAAGCCGGTGATCCGCTTCAACTACATGTCGCATCCGGACGACTGGAAGGAGTTCCGCCACTGCATCCGGCTGACCCGCGAGATTTTCGGGCAAGCGGCCTTCGATCCATACCGCGGCAAGGAACTGTCGCCGGGCGCGCATATACAATCGGATGACGAACTCGACGCCTTCATTCGCGATCACGCCGAAAGCGCCTACCATCCTTGCGGCACCTGCAAGATGGGCCGTGCCGATGATGCGATGAGCGTCGTCGATCCCGAATGCCGCGTCATCGGCATCGAAGGGCTGCGAGTCGCTGATTCCTCGATCTTCCCGCGCGTCACCAACGGCAATCTCAACGCGCCGTCGATCATGACTGGCGAGAAAGCCGCCGACCACATTCTCGGACGCACGCCGCTGCCACCTTCCAACCAGGAACCATGGATCAATCCGCGCTGGCAGGTGTCGGACAGATAGGCCATGATCCGGCGGACGCATATTCCGCATGCCGCGACAAGACGATTTGGAGAACAGTCATGCGCGCCCAGCCAACGGCATCGCATTATGTCAATGGCCGCTATATCGACGACGAGCGCGGCGCAGCGCTGCCGGTTATCTATCCGGCAACCGGCGAGACCATCGCCATGCTGCGCTCGGCGACGCCGAACGTGCTGGAGCTCGCGATCGAGGCGGCGCGTGCAGCACAACCGGCCTGGGCGCGGCTGAAGCCGGTCGAACGCGGCCGCATCCTGCGCCGTGCCGCCGACATTCTGCGCGGGCGCAATGCCGATCTGGCGCGCATCGAGACGCTGGATACCGGCAAGCCTATCCAGGAGACGCTGGTTGCTGACGCCCCGTCGGCGGCCGACTGCCTGGAATATTTCGGCGGCGCCGTTGCCGCCTTCAATGGCGAGGCTGTCGATCTCGGCGGACCCTTTGCCTATACCAGGCGCGAGGCGCTCGGCGTCTGCGTCGGCATCGGCGCCTGGAACTACCCGATCCAGATCGCGGGCTGGAAATCCGCACCCGCGCTCGCGATGGGCAATGCGATGGTGTTCAAGCCGTCGGAGAACACGCCTCTTTCAGCGCTGGCGCTCGCCGAAATCTACACCGAGGCCGGCCTGCCGGACGGGCTGTTCAATGTCGTGCAAGGTTTGGGCGATGTCGGCGCTGGCCTTGTCGGCCATGACGTCGTCGCCAAGGTCTCGGTGACCGGCTCGGTGCCGACCGGCCGCAAGGTGCTGTCGCTCGCCGGCTCGAAGATGAAGCACGCGACGATGGAGCTTGGCGGCAAGTCGCCGCTGATCGTCTTCGAAGACGCCAACCTCGAAAATGCCATCGGCGGCGCGATGCTCGGCAATTTCTATTCGACCGGCCAGATCTGCTCCAACGGCACGCGGGTCTTCGTGCAGAGCGGCATCCATGACCGTTTCGTCGAGAGGCTGACCGAACGGACGAAGAAAATCCGCATCGGCGATCCGCTCGATCCGGACACGCAGATGGGGCCGCTGGTCTCGAAGGCGCAGCACGACAAGGTGGTCTCTTACATCGAGGCCGGCAAGCAGGATGGCGCGGTGCTCGCCTGCGGCGGCAATGTGCCTTCGCTGCAGGGTTTCCAGGGTGGCTTCTTCGTCGAGCCGACGGTGTTCACCGGTGTCACCGACACGATGCGCATCGCGCGCGAGGAGATTTTCGGGCCGGTGATGAGCGTGCTGAAGTTCGACAGCGAGGACGAGGTGATCGAGCGCGCCAACGATACCGAATTCGGCCTCGCCGCCGGCGTGTTCACCCGCGACCTGGCGCGCGCCCATCGTGTCATCGCCGAACTGCAGGCCGGCACCTGCTGGATCAACGCCTACAATCTGACGCCGGTCGAAATCCCCTTCGGCGGCTTCAAGCAGTCCGGCATCGGCCGCGAGAACTCGCTCGCGGCGCTAGCGCTCTATTCGCAGCTGAAGTCGGTCTATGTCGAGACCGGGGATGTCGCCAGCCCGTACTGATCCTTGCGGGCCGTGCCGTCGAGATACTGGGTCAGCGCGCAGACGAGATGATAGAAGATGCTGGCCGGCACCTCGTTTGCCAGCGAGCGGCCACGCTCGTCGATGCGGTCGATCCACAGGCCGAGCGGTGCCGGATTGATGTGCCAGCGGAACAACCGGCCGACCCGCGCCTCGATTTCCGGCTTCAGGTCGGGACCCCCCGAACCGTCCAGCGCGATCGCCGCCTTAATCGCTTCGGCCTGCGGCCAGCTGCGCGAGACACGGTCGAGCGGCAGTCCTTGCCGCGAGACGGCGCCGTAGGCGAGGCCCGTGGCGCGGTTCAGGCCATTGGCGATCGCCGACGCGTAGAGCTTCCTGGCGAGGCCGGTCAAGTCGCTCTGGCGGCTGCGACCGGCGAAGTCGACCAGCAGCGAGGCCCATTCGAAATGATGGCCCGGTTCGGTCCAGGTGCCCTTCTCGCCAGGGGCCGGCCGCCATTCATCGTCGAAATACTCGCCAAGGGTCCAGCTTTCCGGGTCGAAGAAATGGCTGCGGAACAGATCGACGATGCGCGCGGCGCGGCGGAGATGAGCGCGCTCGCCGGTCGCCTGATGCCAGGCCAGGAACGCCTCGAGCAGATGCATGTGCGGGTTGGAGCGGCGCTCGCCCTCGCCGCTCGAGGTCTCGCGGAAGCCGGTCAGGCGTTCGTCCTCGAGATGCGCGTCGATGAACGCAAAGGTTTCCTCGCCAAGCCGCAACGCATCGGGATTGCCGCACATATGGGCATGCGCCAGCGCCAGGAGCACGCAGGAATGATCGTAAGCATCCTCGGCGCCGTCGGCGACGGTGCCGTCGATGTTGAGGGTGCGTACCCAGCCGCCATTGTCGGTACGGCCGTGCCTGGCCATGAATTCGAGGCCGTGGCTGATCAACCGATCGGCCGGGCCGTTCCAGCCGCGCGCCTTGGCGACGGCGAAGGCGTAGATCTGCCTGGCCTGCGTGCGCATGCGCTTGGGTTTCATCAGGGGGGCGGCATCGAAGCCGAGCGCTTCGTGGAAACCGCCATGGCGCTCATCGACGCCGACCGTCGACCACAACGGCACCGTCTCCTCGAACAGCCAATGGTGCACGCGGCGCTGCCAGGCGCCGCTTTCGATGACGCGATCGTCGGCGGGCGTGAACCTGGTCTCAAGGCGACCGCTCTTTTCGAGCTGCTCGACGATCTTTTTGACATTCTGGCTGTGGCTGACCGGCGCGACGAAAGTGGCGTCGGCGGTCGACACGATGGCGACGTCCTTCAGGCCAATGGCCGACAGGAGGCGACCATCGCTGCGGATATAGGAGTTCTCGCAATCGATGGCGACGACATCGCCGACGATGACATTGCCCTGCCTGTCGGAGGGGCCGACGTCGAGCAGCGATTGCCAGGAGCCGAGATCGTTCCAGCGAAAGCCCGCCGGCACCATGGCGATGCCGCTGGCGCGCTCCATGATCGCATAGTCGATCGATGTCGATGGGATGGCGGCATAGAGCTCCAGAGGCATGTAGAGGCCCGAAAGGTCTGATGTCGCCGCCTGATAGGCAGCCTCGGTGGCGCTCCAGATGTCGGGCTGGAAAGCCATGAATGCGTCGCGCATGGCGCTGGCGCGAAACAGGAAGATGCCGGTGTTCCAATAGAAGTTACCGGCCTCGAGATAGCTCTGCGCCGTGGCGAGATCGGGTTTTTCGATGAAACGCGAGACGTCGCAGATGCCGTCCCGCTCGCCGGCCACCTCGATGTAGCCATAGCCGGTCTCAGGTTGCGCGGGCTTGATGCCGAAAACCACCAGCCTGCCCTCGCGCGCCGCCGCGGTGCCGGCTTCGACGCTCTGCCAGAATTGCTGCGCCGTCGCGATCTCGTGATCGGAGGGCACCACCAGCACCAGGCTGTCGCCGAATTCCGACAAGGTGCGCAGGCTTGCCAAGGCAACGGCCGCGGCAGTGTTGCGGCCGGTCGGCTCGAACAGCGGGCCGCCGCCGGAAAGCTCGAGACCGGCAATATCGGCATGAACGCGGTCGGCGTGCCTTTCCGAGGCAATCAGGAAGACCGGCGTTTCGCCCTCCGGCCGCGCGGTCAGCCGGCGCAGCGTCTTGGCCAGCATCGAGCCGTCGCCGGAAAAATCATGGAACTGCTTGGGATTGTCCTCGCGCGACAGTGGCCACAGCCGCGAGCCGACGCCGCCGCTCATCACAAAACTGACGATCCGTTCGGTCATGAAAACAAGCCTCGTGCTCAAAAGGTCTGATTGTAGGCGCCGACTTCGGGGCTGCGGCGCAGCACGGCATCGACGGCTTCGAACATCTGCCGGCGCCGCTCCGACGATACCGGGCTTTCGACCACCACGACAAGCTCCGGCTTGTTCGAGGATGCCCGCACCAGCCCCCAGGTGCCGTCCTCCGCCACGACCCTGACGCCGTTGACGGTGATCAGTTCGGCGATCTTCTGGCCGGCGAAGACCGCGCCGTCGTTCTTCATCTTGCGAAAATCGCCTACGACGCGCTCGACGACGCCGTATTTGAGCTCGTCGGCGCAGTGTGGCGACATGGTCGGCGTGCCGAACGTCAGCGGCAGATCGCGGTAGAGATCGGCCATGCTACTTTGCGGACTGCGATCCAGCATCTGGCATATGGCGATGGCCGTTACCAGGCCATCGTCATAGCCGCGGCCGATCGGCGGATTGAAGAAGAAATGGCCCGATTTCTCGAAACCGGCGGCGGCGCCGAGTTCGGCGACGCGCCGTTTGATATAGGAGTGACCGGTTTTCCAATAGTCGGTGACCGCGCCATTTTCCCGCAACACCTTGTCAGTCATGAACAATCCGGTCGACTTGACGTCGACGACGAAAGTCGAGCCGGGATAGAGGTGCGAAATGTCGCGCGCCAGCATGACACCGACCTTGTCGGCGAAGATCTCGTTGCCCTCATTGTCGACCACGCCGCAGCGGTCGCCGTCGCCATCGAAACCGAGCCCGACATCGGCGCCCGTTTCCAGCACCTTGTCGCGAATGGCGTGCAGCATCTGCATGTCTTCGGGGTTGGGATTGTAATTGGGAAACGTATGATCGAGCTCGACGTCGAGCGGGATCACGTCGCAGCCGATCCTTTCCAGTGCCTCGGGAGCGAAAGCCCCAGCGGTGCCGTTGCCGCAAGCGGCCACCACCTTGAGGTTCCTCGAGATACGCTTTCCCGCTGTCAGATCGTCAAGGTAGGTTTTGCGGAAGTCCGCAACGAACTCATAGGAGCCGCCACCGACAAGGCCGAAATCGCCTGAGAGCACGATCGCCTTCAGCGCGCTCATCTCCTCCGGACCAAAAGTCAGCGGGCGCGCCGCGCCCATCTTGACGCCGGTCCAGCCATTCTCGTTGTGCGAGGCAGTGACCATGGCGACGGACGGCGTGTCGAGCGCGAACTGGGCGAAATAAGCCATCGGCGACAGGGCCAGCCCGACATCCTTGACCCGTGCGCCGGCTGCCATCAGCCCGGAAACCAGCGCCAACTTTATGGCAAGCGAATAGGAGCGGAAATCGTGACCGGTGACGATGTCCGGTCCGGCACCCAGGCGACGGATCAGCGTGCCGAGCCCCATGCCGAGCGCCTGGACGCCGATCAGATTGAGTTCCGGTGTTTCGTTCGAGCCGGGATGGCCGAACCACCAGCGCGCATCATATTCGCGAAACCCGGACGGCTTGATCAGCGCCGAGGTTTCAAACTCAAAAGTGTTTGGTTTGACATCGCTAACGATCTTCATCGACAAGGCTGCAAACTCCAGGCTGCTGAATCAGGTGCTTCGAGGCAAGGCGACGGTTACCCAGAAGCCCTTTAAGCCGTGTTTGTGCGACAGGAAACTGAAACCTGTATGACGTGGCGACGAAAGCGAAAGAAATGCGACAGAAGCGCCTCCATTGACGCTTGCAGTAACCAAACGCGGCGGCTATAAGCCCGCGGTCTGGTCACGGAGTGTAGCGCAGCCTGGTAGCGCACATCGTTCGGGACGATGGGGTCGCAGGTTCAAATCCTGCCACTCCGACCAGAAAAAACAGGGTACGACCCGGAGACATGGGTAACAGAATGTACCTAAGACATGGGTGACAACCTCGTGCCGAACGGGTTGTCGATGGTCTGCAA
>NZ_JAMYSV010000021.1:0-79298 GCF_040322115.1 Mesorhizobium sp. M0195
TGCAGACCATCGACAACCCGTTCGGCACGAGGTTGTCACCCATGTCTTAGGTACATTCTGTTACCCATGTCTCCGGGTCGTACCCAGGAGCCAATGGTGGGCCCGGAGGGTATTCAGAAAGCCATAAAAATCAATTGGTAAGAGATCAGTGGGACTTCAGAGTATTCAAATCTTTTCCAATGTTTTTCAATGTTGTTGTCCCACTCAGAAGTGCCTCAGTCCACCAAGCCGACGCACTGAACGCCTCACTCGGAAGGGAGGTTTGCGCAAGGCGAAAGGAAGATCGCGTCGGTGTGCAGCCTTCCTGAGAAAGGTCGCGGTAGCGCCAACTGCTGACGCTCAGCGCGAAGACATCAATGTCCTGTTATGGGGCCGTCAGAGGACCGGCCGCTTGTCGCGCCAAGAAGCGATAGCAGACATGCAACTAGGTGGTACAAAATCTCTAGCGTGACCCTTTCGAGACATTTGCGTGCGGCATTTGCGTCTCGAAAGCGGTTCTTTAGTGCTACCAGCACCAACGACCGTCGGCGGTCGTTCAGAACACGGGTTACCGTCTCTAAACCGTATATTGGACCGGGCAGCCGCCGGAAATTGATCGAATGGAGGTGATCGCATGTCAGGAGGCGTTCAAAAACGACCTACGACCGCGATCTTCATCGCGGCCGTTTTCATGGTGTCATTCCCGGCTATGCTGACAAGTTCTTTATGATCGGCAGCTTGCGGATCGTCTTGCCCGTCGCCGCCCGTAACGCGTTGGCGACGGCCGGGCCGATCGGCGGCACACCCGGCTCGCCAACGCCCGTGGGCGGCTCGTCGGACGGCACAATGTGCACCTCGACGCGCGGCATCTGCTCGATCCTGAGCGGCATATAGGTGTCGTAGTTCTCTTGGTCTACGACACCGCCCGTCAGGGTCAGCTCCTCCTGGAGGATCGCGCCTAGCCCGAAGCCGATACCGCCCTCCATCTGAGTGCGGATCTGGTCAGGATTTATCGCGGTGCCGCAATCTACCGCGCAGACGACGCGGTCGACTTTGAAATCATTTCCATCGTTGAAGGTGATCTCGACCACCTCGGCGACATAAGTCGAGAGGCTTTCATGCAGGGCCACGCCGCGGAAACGGCCTTCCGGCAGAGGCTTGTCCCAGCCTGCCTTCTCAGCAGCCAATTTCAGCACGCCGGCATGCCGTGGATGGTGACCGAGCATCGACATGCGGAAGTCGACCGGATCACGGTTCGCAGCGGCGGCGAGCTCATCGATCAGGGTTTCCATTGCGTAAGCGGTGTGGGTGGAGCCTACCGAACGCCACCACAGCACTGGGATGTTCACGTCCGTGGTGGTCAGCTCGACCTTCAGGTTCGGGATCGCATAGGGCAGGTTGGTGGCGCCCTCTACGGAGGTCGGATCGATGCCGTTCTCGATCATCGCCGCAAAGGGCGAACCGCCCGCGATCGATTGGCCCACGATGTGGTCATGGAGAGCGACGACATTGCCTTCCTTGTCGAGCCCCGCCTCGACTGCGTGCACATAGGCCGGCCGGTACCGCCCACCCCGCATGTCGTTCTCGCGGGTCCACTGCACCTTCACTGGCTTGCCGGGTCCCAGTGCACGCGCTGTGGAAACAGCTTCGATAATGAGATCTGCGTCCGAGACCGCTCGGCGGCCGAAGCTGCCGCCGGTCTTCATCACGTGCAGCCTCACCTTGTCCGGCGTGGTGCCGCCTACTTGAGCGGCAGCCGCCTGATAAAGATCGGGCATCTGGTGTCCGCCCCAGACGTCGATGGTGCCGTCTTCGTTGATTCGGGCGGCCGCGTTGAGTGGCTCGATCGAAGCATGGACAAGATAGGGGAATTCGTAGTGCCCTTGGATGACTTTCTCAGCACTGGCCAACGCTGCGGGAGTGTTACCGTCGTCGCGCGCGGTGGCCGCGCCCGGATCGTCTGCTGCCTTAGTGTATTCGGCCATGATCTCGGCCGTGCCGCGCCTTTCGGCCTTCTCTTCGTTCCAGGTCACCTCCACGAGATCGCGGCCCTTGAGCGCCGTCCACATGTCCCTGCCGACCACGGCAATGCCGCGCGGCGTCTGGACGACATCGACAATGCCGTCGAGTGCCTTGGCCTTGGAGGCGTCGAAGCTCTCGATCTCAGCGCCGAACTTCGGCGGATGGATCATAACGGCCGTATTGAGTCCATCCATCTTGAGGTCGATCGTGTAGGTCTGCGCGCCATTGGTCTTGCCGGCGGAATCGTAGCGCTTGAGGCTGTCCGATCCGATCTGGGCCCACTTGTCGCGCGGCTTTAGCGGCACGTCGTCGGGAACCGGCATTCCCGCTGCGGCTTCAGCCAGGTCACCGAAGCGCGCCTGCATCCCTGAGGCGTGCGACACGACCCCGGAAGCGACTGTGATCTCGCCGGCTGGCACGTCCCACCGCTGCGCCGCGGCCGCCACCAGCATGGCCCGTGCGGCAGCACCCGCCTTGCGATAGCGCTCCCACGACGAGCTCATCGACGTGGAGCCACCGGTTCCCTGCGCGGCCCCGCCCCAGGCGAGATTGCCGTAGAGCGCGGTATTGCCATATCCGCCGACCACGTGGACCTGCGCCCAGGCGCCGTCGAGCTCTTCCATAACCAGGGTGGCGATGCCGAAATAGGAGCCTTGTCCCATCTCGAACTGCGACGAGTGGATGACGATTCGGTTCTCCGGTGTGATCTCGACATAGGTCTGGAAGGGGTTCGCCTGGACCGCTGCAGGCGTCGTTTGTGCGTTGGCGGGCGCGGCCATTATTAGCCGGTAGCCCACGGCGAGGCCCGCGGTGGTGACGGCCGTGCCGAGGAGGAACTGGCGGCGCGTGGGCCCCACGGCATTATGCTTCGGGAGAAACTGCAACATGCCTCAAGTCTCCAGCCGGTTGGCGGTCTCGTGGATGGCCGCGCGGATGCGATGATAGGTGGCGCAGCGGCAGAGATTGCCGCTCATCGCCGAATCAATATCATCGTCCGTCGGCTTCGGCGTCTCTGTCAGGAGGGCCACGGCCGACATGATCTGGCCAGACTGGCAATAGCCGCATTGAGGTACGTCGAACTCGGCCCACACGGCCTGGACCGTTTCGCCGATCTTGCCCGACACGCCCTCAATGGTGGTGATCGAGGCTCCTTCGATGTCGCCGACTGCGGTCTGGCACGAGCGCGTCGGCATGCCGTTAACGTGAACCGTGCAAGCGCCGCACTGGGCAAGGCCGCAACCGAATTTCGTTCCTGTGAGTCCGATGCCGTCACGGATCGCCCAGAGCAGCGGCATCTCTGGATCGACGTCGAGTGTTCGCGCCTCGCCATTGAGGGTAAAAGCGACCATGGCTTGCTCTCCTTGTCCTGAGCTGGCTATCTCGTTGCGCCTCCGCCCGGCTAGGAACCGGACTCTTCTTGCTGAGGCATAGCGACCACAGACTAGGATCGCGCAGCTCGAGCAACAAGCCGCTAGCTGGCAATCGCGAGATCGTGAAGTGGCTCGTGTCGAAAGGCTGGAGGCAACTGAATGTCATTTTTGGGCCGACCGGCCGGTCAGTTTCCGGCTCAATGACCTGGTTGGCAGTCATTCCGCTTCTAAGCCTAAACCCCAGACATGAACTGTAGCAGCATCATAAAAGACGACATCAAGCGGCGATTTTTCGTTGCGCTGCACCGCTAGCTCGTTCGCGTGGTTCATGATCCGCTGGTTATGCGCGGATGCTGGTTCACCATAGATGCCAACACCGAGCTTGCGAAACTTGCCACGCGCTATGCGGTTAAGGATGTGGTCGTCATTCGTAGCGAGCGAATGGCCGAAAATGAAGAAGCAATGGCTGGCGGTCTTCACATTTGCGGTGAACTGCTTGAAGCCTTGGTACAGGTAGGCATTGTGACGGATCTTCGCCTTCTTCTGGGCGCTGGTGGGCTGATGAAGGGCGGCTTAGGGTCATGATTTCCAGTTCATCGCGCTGCAATGACCGATGAGTCACAGACGCTGCATTTCGCGCTAGACCGCAGCTGCGGTATTCTCGATCATACGCTCAGCCATCCTATTCGCACCTCGTTGCCGCCGTTCGCCGCACCTATCGATCGGAGGCCTTCCAGCCTCGCGATAGCCGCGCTATGTGGCTGCACACAACCTGACGACGAACAGGAGCAAGATTGGACATAGAAGCCAGCACAAGATCGCCCTTCCCTGTCCTTGCTCGTTTTCATGCGAAAACAATCAAACTGAGTGCTGCGGGGATAGCGAGGTCGATTTGGCCCACTTCAGAGCAAAGTCGGCCATAAGCCATTGATACAATTTTGGTGGGCCCTAAGGGTGCTTGGAAAGTCAGAAATATCAAAGGCTATTCGACAGTGGGACTGTGTTGCGTTACTATGCTCTCCGGTCTTTTCCGGTTGATTTGTCCCACCCCTGATGCCGATTGCGGTCCTTCGCCGCTGCCTTGGTCAATTCCCGATTCCACAAGCATCCGGTCCTGAGTGGGCAGACGGCCTTCCTAGTGGTAATTAGTCAGCGACACGTTGACCGTTCTCCTCATGCGGGTGAAATCTACGTTCGACCATATACGTCGTCGAAGCGAACGATATCATCCTCGCCGAGATAATCGCCGCTCTGCACTTCAATGATCACTAGGTCAATTCTGCCTGGATTCTCCAGCCGATGCTTATGGCCGCAGGGGATGTAGGCTGATTCGTTTGTCGCCAGGAACGACTCCTGCTCGCCATTGACGATTTTCGCGGAGCCGCTGACCACGACCCAGTGCTCCGAACGATGATAGTGCATCTGCAGGCTCAGCCGCCGACCGGGCTTCACCTCGATGCGTTTGATCTTGAAGCGCTCGCCTTCCTCAAGAACCGTGTAGGTACCCCACGGCCGGTGTACCGTGCTGTGGACCAGGTGAGCTTCATGTCCTGAAGCCTTGAGGCCCTCGAACAGCTTCTTGACGTCCTGAACGCGGTCGCGGGATGCGACAAGCAAAGCGTCCGGGGAATCGACGATCACCAGATCGCTGACACCGACCGTGCCGATGACGCGCTTGTCGGAGCTCACATAGCTGCCGGTCGTGTCGACCATATGCACATCACCGCGTATCCTGTTCCCGCTTTCGTCGGCGGCGATCAAATCGGCCATTGCGTTCCAGGATCCGATGTCGTTCCAATCCATGTCGCAGGCAACCACGGCAAGTTTGTTCGTCTTCTCCATGACAGCGTGGTCGAGCGAGATTCGCGGCGCGGAGCCGAAATGCTCAGGCGCGAGTTCGATTTTGGCAAAGCCTTCGCCTTGACTGAAGCGGCCGTTCTCGTAGCTATCGGAGACGGCCTGGATCACCGCGGGGCAATGCGATGCCATCTCGTCGAGCATGGTTTGTGCGCTAAAGCAGAAAATGCCGGCATTCCAGAAGAAGCGCTTGGACGCAACATAGGCTTTGGCTGTGTCCAGATCCGGTTTTTCAACGAAACGGACGACTTTCTCACCATCCGCTTCGATATAGCCGAATGCCGTGTCCGGTCTGGTTGGGGTGATGCCCAATGTGGCGATCCGCCCGAGCTTCGCATGTTCGATGGCCCGGCACATGACGTCTAAAAATGCAGGCAGGTTGCCAACCATGTGATCGGCTGGGAAGACGCATAGAATCGCGTCAGGGCCTTGCGTTGCCTTGGCATGGATGGCGGCTGCCGCAACGGCTGCGGCCGTATCCCGGCCTTCTGGCTCGAGCAGAAAGGTGCGTGGCAGGACCACGGAATCTAGTTCGTCGAACTCGTCCTTGGTAAGGAAGAGATGTTCCCCAGATGTCACGGCGACGAGTTCCACTACGCCCTTTATCGAACCGACGCGCAACACAGTGTGCTGCATCAGTGAATGCCCGTCTGCCACTTTGAGGAAAGGTTTAGGGTGCGATTGCCTTGAGGCGGGCCATAGCCGCGATCCGGCTCCGCCGCTGATGATGACGGGAACCACTTTCATATAACAACCTCGATTTCGTCTCTGGAGTGATTGCCCGCGCCCTTTCGAGCGTTAGCGTCACGATCGCCGTCGCTCTGGCTTGGTCTGCGGCCTCCGAGTAACAGCGAAGTTCTGGCGCGTTGCCGAACGGCCTCACATGACGACGCTATCGGTATCGTACGACGCTTCCATGGCCTCGATGAGAAATGGACATTCAACTATGCCTGTTGGTTGCATCCGCCGAATTGTGCAGGTGACGGGTCTTAACTAGACCAGAGATTCTTTTGCTGTCTTCTATCAAAATCAAACGACTTGGCTCCTTCAGATCGAACTCAATTACGCGTGGTACGAAAAGGCGTGCATATCGTGTAAAGGCGCTCGTCGGAGGAAACCGAATTACAGTATCGCAGCGCCCGAGAAGATACATCTCAACGAGGGCGGAAATTGCGCCGTCCATCCCAAGTGCTGCAGTGTGTAAGGGGCCGTCTTGATCGGATCGGAAATGCTTGGGGACGGTGAGAAGATCGGGAAACTTGGCCGACAGATGATCCAGGATTTGCGCGCTGTCCGTGCACAAGAACAGCCGCACAGGCTTGGGGTGCGGTAACGCTTTAGCCTTATTAACCGCAGTGCACACTTGTCGAACGGCGAACTCCGGATCGGCCCAGTAGGGCGCATGGTCCATGATGTCTTCACCGTTACCATGTCGAACATGAACCCCGATGATGCTGTGCCCCTCAAAACATTCTTGGTAAATGGCATCTATGCGTGTTTGAATTTCAGACCGAGGCTTGACACTCTGGAACACCTGCCGCTCTGCATCCTCATCGCAGCGCCACATCAAACAAGCGTCACACACTACTGTGTTCGCTGCGACATCGTGTTCGGCCTGAAAGAGCTCGCCCAACTCGTCGCGCTCTTGGAAAATCTGCTCATCTGGGCGGTAAAGGCAGTCGATCGCTGGCCTATTCCACCACTCCGGGAAGAATGGACCCGGGAAGGAAAAGTCGTTGATCCGGTCGTCGCAAATAGCCGGTACGCCAGCGATGTCATTGATCGGTTGGAAGAACACCGGAAAAGCATTTGTGAAGGGTTGGTCGAGATAGCAGGACCCCCGCCAGTCGATAGCTAGCGTTCGTCCCGACCGCTGAGCGTAGCGCCAAGCGGCCGCCAGCGACCACAGACAATCACCGAACCCTGTACGCCTCTGAGAGACGACGAACCGGCGCTTTACCAATCCACTGACCTGCATTTTCGGAAATCTCGTTTCAGAGACGAGGTTGCATCCGGCTTGGGATCTCTTAATCGATACTAGTCGACCGTTACGCCGGGCGATTTGGTAGAGGCTGCGCGTGGGGCAGAAGAGCTCCCTCAGCACTGCCTATCCTTATCTCTGTGACGCTCGCAAATCTTGACGCCGGGTACACTCGCTTCCGGTTTAAATTCAGCGTTCTCTAATGCGCCCGGCGACATGTGTAAAATTGATTGCGTGAATGTGGCCCATCCATGTGATGGATACTAAGGCGGTTCCTTGACCATGAGCCTCTGCTGACGTGGGGCCGCGCTTTGCTAAGCGAAACAGCCGGTCGAGGCAGTCAACAAAGTCCCTTTTTCAAGTCCAATTCTTAACTGCCTCAACGTAACATGTCATTTGCGGGCGTTTCCTGAAGGACGGATGTGCAGGACCCGCCGGCCGTCGAATGTCAGGCGCAGGCCATCCACGTCATTTATGGCCATCATGGCGTCCGGTCCCATCGAAAGATGCGACACGGCGCCCTCTGACGCTTTCAAGTGCGCCAATATGGCGCAACTCCTGCCGGATAGCTTTCGAGCCGGCTGGACTGAGCGACTGGCACGCGATGCTGTGCGACGATGGCCGAGAGAGGAATTTTGGCGTCTGCAGCCATGTGGAGGATCGTTCCGACGGTTCTGCGGGTTCTCGGTGTCAGAGCCGACACCTGTGCGAACCCGCTCTCGTCCGTTTTCGACAGGCCCTTGAGGTTCATGACCCTGTTATTCGCCGAGATCACCCGCCAGTTCAGCGATCCAGGTGAAGATCGGCACGCCTGTCGATGCGGCGATCATCGCCTCGGCCAGCGAAGATGATGAAGAGGGCCATTGGGTCAAGTACAAGCGCCGACCAGCGTTTCATTGCTTCAAAGCCCATTTCGGTGCCTACGCCGATACGGCCCTTGTCGAGGAGATCGCCGTCTCGGCGCCCACCGAGGACGGCAACGCGGTTCCTGATGCTCTGCCCGACAATCCCGGTGAAGTGTTTGCCGACAGCGCCTACCGAGGCAATCATCTCGGCGACGCGGTGCGCGCCAAGGGTGGAAGGCCGCGCATCGTCGCAACCGCTATGTGGGGGCGCGACGAGGCCGAAAGCTCGACGCCTGGAACCAACCGATCCACAGAATTTGTACTCGGATCGAGAAGATCTTCGGCACCTGTAGCCGGATGCGATGGCGAGGGCTGGCAAAGGCGGCCGTTCAAATTCGCCGCGCTGCGATCGCCTACAGTATGAAACACAGTTTGATGGTCGCCTCGTCCCGCCCATCGTTGAAGCCCAGCCACCGTTTTCGGGCTAGCGCGCCCGAAATTCCTTGGAGGTCAATACGTAATGCCCTACCCGGCTTTTCGCCGCCGTCTCAGATGTGCGGTTCGCCCGAAGCCCCCGACTGCCACGAACTTTGTCTTCGCGCGGAGCGAACCCTCGCGCCCACGACTTGTGCCGCCGATGGTGCCGCGCTGCCCTGTCAAACAATCCATTTTATGGATGCACCTCATCCAAACAATCGATTTCACTGATCAAAACAATTTCCATTAGAAGACGCTGAAGCAGGCAAAGATTACTTGGTCAGCGCAAAAGAGGGATGGTGGAGTTCTAGTGTGGGTTGGACCCACATGCTCGCCATTTTATCTGGGAACTGCTACGTGCCCTGTTGGCGCAGGGCAATACGATTCTACTGGCCACCCACTTCGTGGAAGAAGCGGAGCGGCTATGCAACCGACTGTGCGTGCTTGAGAACGGATGTAGAATCCCAGAAGGGCGTCCTAACTCGCTGATTGATGAGCAAATCGGGTGCGACGTGATTGAAATCTATGTCGCTCACCCCGTGAGCTGAGTTCGGCACTCAGGCCGCATGTGCGACTTAGGCAGGTTAGCGGCGAGACTCTGTTTTGCTATGCCTCGAAGCAGGAGCAGGTGTGCTCGCTGGCTGACACTGTCAATGACGAGCTCCGCGCCGCATCTGTCGAAATCCTACCATAGGGTATGAGGCGGGCCGCCGGTGTGGCGAGCCAGATTCGAAACTTCAACTACCATAGAGCAGGAAGAAAATGGGCGAGAACAGGAAAGTTGCTCTAGTTACGGGCATAACGGGACAGGATGGTGCCTATCTCACGCGTCTTCTGCTGGAAAAAGGCTACGTCGTTCATGGGATTAAGCGACGTTCCTCGTCCTTCAACACGGGTCGCATCGAAGACATCTACCAAGACCCGCACGATCCCGATCCGCGCCTAATTTTGCATTACGGTGACCTCACTGATGCGACTAATCTCATCCGAGTAGTTCAGGAATCCCAGCCAGACGAGATTTACAACTTGGCCGCTCAGAGCCATGTCCAGGTGTCGTTCGAAACGCCGGAATACACAGCAAACGCCGACGGTATCGGAACATTGCGACTTCTTGAGGCGATCCGCCTCCTCGGTCTGAAGGACAAGACCCGTTTCTATCAGGCCTCGACTTCAGAGCTCTACGGCCTCGTGCAATCCGTACCGCAGAACGAAACAACGCCCTTTTATCCGCGCAGCCCTTACGCCGCCGCCAAGCTCTACGCCTACTGGATCGTGGTCAACTATCGCGAGGCCTATGGTATCCATGCTTCCAACGGCATTCTCTTCAATCATGAAAGCCCACTGCGCGGCGAAACTTTTGTGACGCGCAAGATCACCCGCGCCGCCGCTGCTATCTACCTCGGCAAGCAGGACAAGCTTTATCTCGGCAATCTCGATGCTCAACGCGATTGGGGCCATGCGCGTGAGTACGTGCGTGGTATGTGGATGATGATGCAGCAGGATCAACCGGATGATTACGTGCTGGCGACGGGCAAGACGACCCCTGTCCGCCAATTCGTCGAATGGGTTTTCGAAGATGTCGGCGTCGAGCTCGAATGGCGTGGTGAGGGAGTCGACGAAAAGGGCTATGATGTCGAGACCGGCAGATGCCTAGTCCAGGTAGACCCACGCTACTTCCGCCCCACGGAAGTCGATCTTCTCCTGGGCGATGCCACCAAGGCGAAGGAGAAGCTCGGCTGGGTGCATGAGACATCCGTGCGCGAGCTCGCCGCGGAAATGGTGCGGGAAGACCTCAAGGTCATGCAGACATCGGTAATAATGAAGGAAGCATAATGTACGATCTGAAGGGAAAAGCCGTGTGTGGGTCGCGGGCCACAAGCATGGTGGGCAGCGCTGTTGTACGCCGCCTCGCGTCTGAAGACTGCAAAGTTATGGCCGCCCTGACGTTTCCCCGAAATTTTATCCAGTCGTGAGTTCGTTTCCGGGGGTGGATTTGCCCTGATGGGCGGTGGACGCGACGGGTGCTGGCGCGGAGCGTTTCATGTTGCGCAGCGCGAGCGACCGTCGCGGGTTGAAGGTCGATGCAAATTCGTTGGGTGTCTGCCATCCGATGTGCGAGTGCGGACGCGCGCCGTTGTAATCGGCGCGCCATACATTGAGCCTCGCGCGGGCCTGGGCCAGGGACGTGAACCGCGTCTCGTTGAGGAGTTCATCGCGAAGGGGGCCGTTGAAGCTCTCGCGTTAGGGTCCTAGCCAACCTCTGACTGTGAACTCGCGGAAGCGATTTACGGCAAGCGCACACAGCAGCTCGTCCATGGCGTTCGTACATGAACTTTGGAAACTTATAATACTGGTACACACCTCCATGGCGGAACATTCTCTCCAATATCTCAGCGATTACCGGATAGCTATCTGCCTTCACCTACCTCGGCCTAGTGCAGAATCTTGGCCGAATGAACTCGGCGCTCTTGCTGCACACCAATGGTCCGTCCCGCGCGATGCGATCATACCGCCCCAGCTTACCTTCAAATCCGGCACTGGCGAGTATCTAGATCCAAGCCGACGGCGCCGGGGATCAAATAAAAAGCCGCCGACCGAAGCCAGCGGGCTTGATTGGGGTGGCCCGCGCGGACGGTCAAGGCTGCGCCGGCCGACCATGGCGGAAAGACCACCTTGGTCAACGGCACGGCCCGATGACGGCGTGCCGATGTACCACAACATGCGGCGAGCCTTCCGCCGTCGCGGAAAAAAGCCCGCCGGTTTTGAGCCAGCGGGCAAGTTCTGGAGTGGCTGAGATCAACCCAGCATCAGTCAACGACCGACGGAAGGGTTGGTTGCAGTGGATGCCAGCTAGCCGCAGCATGCTGTGAATCGTAGCAATGTGAAAAACAAAACTCTGGACTTCTAGGTCGGACTCGCCCCAATATTTGTTTGGGGGAATTCACATGAAAATTGGAGCACTCATCGCAAGTGCAGCCCTGTGCGTCAGCGGCTGCTCTACGAGCACTGTCGTGTCGGACAGCGATCTCACGGCAATGAATACCGTTGCGCTATGTCACGTTCTCGCCAGCAGCACGGAGGAACAGTATCCTAGTCGGGTATCGGCCCTTCTAGTGCGCAGGCGCGCAACAGCGGAGAAGTGCACCAGGCTTGTGCAAACCGACAATGCTGTCGCGGCAGGCATAGCGGTCGCGGTTGTCGGCGGCGCAGCTGTGGGTGTCGCTGCCAACAACGGCTATGGAGGCGGAACATATTACCGGCCACCGCCCCCACAAACCTATGGCGTCGCCTGGGACCAATTCTATGGCCAGAACTACAGCGTTATCTGGCGCTGCCGCGACCGGTCCACCGGGCGGTTCGTTGACGACTACTATTGCGCCGGCCTGCCCATGGTTGACAGCGCATGGCCGGGCTGGTCGGCGTAGCCGATGAGCAGGCCATACCGCAAATATCGATTCAATCGGTGGCAGAGACCCACCGGTGCCAAGCTGTGGCGGCGCCAACTTGCGAGCGTGCCGGCAATGCTCGGTCTTACGGCAGCGGCGGCACTGGCCGCCTTCCTGGCGCCGTCGGGCGCGCAACGTAGCGACGATGCATCAAAGGCCAGCCCACGAAGGGCGGCGCCCGCCTCGCTTACCGGTGTCGCTTCCGTCATTGACGGCGACACGATCGAAATCCACGGCCAGCGCGTCCGTTTCAACGGCATCGACGCGCCAGAGAGCCGGCAGCTGTGCCGCGATGCGAATGGCGCCGAGTATCCTTGCGGCCGGCGATCGGCCGAAGCGCTGGACACTTTCCTGGCCGCGTCGAGGCCGCTCGAATGCACATTCGTGACGTGGGACCGCTACCACCGCTTTGTCGGCGATTGTCGGCGCGCTGACGGCGCGGGCGTGGCCGCCTGGATGGTCGAGCACGGCCAGGCGCTGGATTGGCCTCACTACAGCCAGGGCGCCTATGCGGGGCAGCAGGCGAAAGCCCAAGCCTCAAAGATCGGCCTGTGGGCCGGGACGTTTCAGGCACCCTGGGAATGGCGCGCTGCGCACGCCGACGGCGCGGCGCCGTCGAGCCGCCCACTGGGCGTCATCAGCCGTAAGCTGGTCGCGCAGAGCGGCTATTCTTGCGAGCCGCGGAGAACGTGCAAGCAGATCGGTTCCTGCGACGAAGCCAGCTGGTACCTGCAAAACTGCTCATGGGGCGGAAAACTCGATCGCGACAAGGATGGGATCCCATGCGAAACACTCTGCTAGCTGAAATGTAACGGAGTAAGCGCGCTACGGCCGTTTCGATCCCGCGCTGACGATGGGCGTCGGCGACGATCATGCTGGCATCGACCGCAAAGCCTTCGCCGCCGACGAGCCCTTCAGCTATGCAGCGCCGGACGACGGTTTCGAACAGTTCGCGCAGCAGGTCGGCATCGCGGAAGCGGCCGTGGCGGGTCTTGGAGAAGGTTGAGTGGTCAGGCACATCACCCTCGAGACCAAGCCGGCAGAACCACCGATAGGCCAGGTTCAGATGTACCTCCTCGCACAGCCGGCGCTCCGAGCGGATGCCGAAGCAATAGCCGACGATCAGCATGCGGATCAGCAGCTCAGGGTCGATCGAGGGACGGCCGATCGAGCTGTAGAAGGGCGCCAGATGCTGGCGGATGGCGGACAGGTCGACGAAGTGGTCGATCGCTCTGAGCAGGTGATCCGCCGGCACATGCCGCTCCAGGCTGAAGCCGTAGAACAGCTCCTCCTGCATCACACTTTGCTCGCCCATCATCGACTCAATCTCCTCTTACGACGAAGATTGAATCAGATGGGATATTCGGCTTGAGCCCCATCTTCGACGGTGATGGACGGAGGTGCTGCGCTCCGAGCTGATGATAGAACGTGGTCTGCAGCTACAGCCACAAGCATCAGGAAAGGAAACGCAGCATGAAGCATTATGCCGGATTGGATATCTCGGTAAAAGAGACCGCCGTTTGCATTGTCGATGAAACTGGCAAGATCTGCCGCGAGGTCAAGGTGGTCAGCCACCCCGACGACCTCACCGCGGTTCTGAAAGATCCCGCCTAGCGCATCGAGCGGATCGGGCTCGAGGCCGGACCGTTGTCGCAATGGCTGTTCGAAGGCCTGGCCAGGGCCGGTTTGCCGGCAATCTGCATCGAGACCCGACACACCAAGGCATTCCTCAAGGCGCGGCCGAACAAGACGGATCGCAATGATGCGCGCGGCATCGCACAGATGATGCGCGTCAACCTGTTCCGCCCGGTGCATGTCAAGACGCTGACGAGCCAGAAGCGCCGCGCGCTGCTGACGGCGCGCAAGCTGCTGCAGGAAAAGGCCCTCGCCATCGAGAACGACCTGCGCGGCCTGTTGCGCAATTTTGGGCTCTAGGTTGGCGTCGTCGGGACCGTCAAGTTTGAGGATCGGATTCGCGAGCTCGTCGAAGGACGCTGTGAACTGGCCGAAATTGTCACGCCGCTGCTGGAGGCGCGCTGCAAGCTGCGAGAACAGTTTACAGTTCTACATCGCAGACTTCTGAGAATCGTGCGGGACGATGAGGTCTGTCGGCGCTTGATGACGATCTCCGGCGTTGGTCCTGTGGTGGCGCTGGCTTATACCGCGACGATCGACATTCCACAGCGATTCAGAAACTCCAAAACGGTGGGGTTCATCCTGGGACTGACGCCGGTGCTCAACCAATCAGGTGAAAGTCACCGCGTCGGTCGCGTCTCGCTGTGCGGCGACGGGATGATGCGCACCTTGCTCTACGAAGCCGCCCAAGTGATGCTAACGCGCGTCAAGAAGTGGTCATGGCTGAAGGCGTGGGCGATGAATGTCGCCAAGCGGTGCGGTCTGCGAAAAGCGATCGTCGCACTCGCCCGCCGGCTGGCGGTCATCATGCACCGCATGTGGGTGGACGGCACCGAATTCCGCTGGACGCGGGAGGCCTCGCCAGCCGCTATCTGACCGGGAAGGCCGTAAGGAGAGAGACAAGTTCCGCCACCGGCGGAAGCACGTCCTTCGCGGGACGATGGATGAGGCGAGTTCGTTGAAGCACTCGGACCGGTCGCTCACTGCAGCCGATCAGGCCGCGAATCAGATTGTGCCGCTTCATTCTCCTGATCCCATGCTGGGAGGGCTAAAGCCGATCCCGTAGAGAAGCGAGGCCCCGCGAAAGACGTCAAACGCCGGAGAAGCCGCAAGCTCGAAAGCGCTTGACCTCAACATGCCGAATAGAGAAGTGCTTCAGGACTGCTGCAACCCGGACTTTTTCAACACTATCGGTTGGTCGCTGGCGAAAGCAGACTCCTTGAAACCTCGACAGATGGGAAAAAACCAAACGGCAGACTTACTATGATCCACAAACCACGCAGCTAGCCTATAAGTCGCTCCTCCACCTCGCTGACAAATTGCGAGGGATTGTGCGCGGAATACACGATATGCACCTCCCGCTTTGCCCTGGTGAACCCGACGTAGAAGAGCCGCCGTGCCTCGACAAGTCTTCGACCCGAGTCACCCGTGCGGGGTATTCTGCCTTCATCCATTCCGAACATAACCACGGCTGAAAATTCGCGCCCCTTCGAGCTGTGTAGCGTAGTCAGCTTGAGGTGATCTCCGTCACTCTGTCCGGCGAACTCCGACAGGACCATGTGGCTGCAGTCTCCATCCGTGCATCGGTCCAAAAACGTCAGGAACGTCTCGCGTTCGTCCTGGAGAGACCGAGCGCCGGTGAGCAGGCCGGACAGGAGCTCCGTATACAGGCTTTCGAGCCAGTCGCGCAGGTGCACTGTCGCATCGCGGCGATCCCAAAGAAACTGAACGAGCTGTCTCTGGAATTCCAGCTGCGCAATTTCGTCAGGCAGCTCCTCGGAAAAGAACCTCGATCCTTCGTTCGCGACTCTGATGAAACGTGGCACGCCGGTTCGCCACCCGGCACAACACCATTCTGCGCATAGCTCGATCCATCTCATCAAGCGGCTGTTGCGCGGGTATATGGAGTTCCCGTCGGTTCGCAGTATCGCGACGGAACGTGCCGCGGCAGCCGTTGCCAAAGCATCCCCGATCCATGCCGCGGGATACACGAGGGCAACGTCGCCAATCCCGATGCCCGGTAATCTCTCTTGAATGGCCGGTAGAAGCGTATCGAAGACATAGCTTGCCTGCTGATCATAGCTCCCTCCGGGCCGAGGGTGGAAATAGACTGCTCCCTCTGGCGAGCCTTCGGCTGCCTGGTAACCTCGGTCTTCTCCCAAGGCATAAGTGGAGGCTGTGATGATCCGCGACCCACTGCGGTAGTTCAAGCGAAGTTGCACCGTCTCAACGTCTGTGCGATCGGCTATCTGCTGGAGCAGTTCGGGATTCGCACCGTTAAATCCGTAAATCGACTGATCGACATCTCCGACCGCGAATAGGCGCATTCCAGTGCTGAAGCAAAAGCCCATTACCATACGGTGTAGAGCTCGACCCAGATCCTGATACTCGTCTACAGCAAGTATGGGATATTTGGCGAGTACCGCTCTCTGCAGCCAATCATGCTGCCGTAGTGCGCGAACTGCCAACAGGGGCATGTCGTCGAAGTCGATGCGTTCGAGCGATCGCAATTCAGCTTCAAACGCTTCCACGAGCGCCGCCATCCTTGGGTCTGATTCTCGCCACTGGGCCGTTTCCCGGTTCAGGATCGAACGGCGGTATGTCCCCATCGGGAAATCCAAATTTTGCGGGTTCTGCGGTCCCCCGCCTATGCGCCGATAAGCTCTGTCTAATGCAAGTGCCCGCTCTGCCCGCGTCGCAACTTGAAAGTCGTCTGGCAAGCCCATCCGCGCGACTTTTGCGTAAGGGAGAATGATCTGCGTCAGCGAGAAGGAGTGAACCGTGCCGATGAAGACGCGTTTGCTGGGTTCGACCCCCAAGGCGCTGAGGCGGTCCTCAAGCTCTCGCGCACACTCGTTGTTGTAGGTGATGCACGCTATTCCGCGGGGCTCTTCTACATCCTCGGCGAGCATTCTCGCTAGCTTAAGGGTCAGTATCTTGGTCTTGCCGCTTCCCGGGCCGGCGAGAACAACACAGTGCCCGGTTGAATCATAGGCGTCCCACTGACCTTCATTCTCACGAAGGTCCTCGGCGGCTCGGAGATAGATCTTTGGGCTAGACACGGGCCGCCACGAACTCCAGCGCTTTGCGGATGTATGCGGGCGGTTCAATGCCGGCTATCTTGGAAGCGAGGCGCTGGGCAAAGCGGCCTTTTCCTGGCATCTCGATCATCTTGAGATACTCGTCGACGTCGAGGTCGCTGTTGTCGGCGCGCCAATCAGATATCTTCTGTTTTCGAGTGGGTCCGAACTGGACGGTGTCGAGTACGTCCAGGATTTCGTCTGCGAACTCCCCCTTGAAGAGGTCCACTTCCAGCGTGTGCGCATTGGTGAAGATGCCGAACTCCTCGAATTTCTCCGCGAGGTCGTCTTCATCCTCATCATCGTTGACCCGCTTGATCTCATCTCTGAGGCCCGCAACATTGCCTCCATCTTTAAGTCCTTCGATCAGAAGACACAGCTTTGTTGCGCGGGCGATGCCTAGCGGTGTTTTTCCTGGTGCAGGATCCCAGTCGGTGATTACGGCAATCGGAATCCCGAGGGAGGTCAAGAACTTCACGTAGGGCCTAAAATTCGTTCCCGCGACCGAGCAGATCGAAATCCCCAGCTTGTCGAGGTCGATATTCAACTGTTTTGCGAACTCGGGAACGAGAAACTTCTCGGCATCTCCTTCGACCAGAACGATACCGCGTGCAAATAGGATTTCCGCGCGCGTTACGTCCAGGTATCGCGCAAGATCGTCGCGCTCGGTGGTCGTAAGGGTCATCTGCGCGGCGGATGTGGCTACGGTTCCCTCGTTAAATGCATCCTTCAGCAAAACGATGGAATTCAGGGGCGCGATGCTCGCGATATGCGGAGAATGCGTTGTCAGAAATATCGATATGGAGCCCACATCATCTCGCCCAGCAAGGCCAGTGAACAGGTGCCGATAGACGGATCGCTGCAGGTGTGGATGGAGATGCGCCTCGGGCTCCTCGATGGCGAAGAGCGTGTGATCTCTCTTGTTCTCGTCGATCTGGCGCTTGAGCTCCAGTGCCTTTAGCGCGAGGAAAACGATGTTCGATGAACCGAGGCTGGCGTCTGAGATCGTCCGCTTGCCGTCGTCGATCAGCAGCCTGACGTTACGATACACGCGGGCAATGTCGGTTGCTCCAAATCCAAGGCTCGGTTTCACATCTTGCTTGGTACCACTGAGCTGCAGGAAGAGTGTCCGAAGATCGTCTTGTAGTTCATCTACGGCATCGAAGTCGGTCAGCTGCGCGGTAGCCGTCTCGATCGCGTCCTTGATGGCTTCTAGGTCGTCGCGGTCAACACTGCCGAACGCCGATTCGACCAGAGGCCTTAGCGGAGAGCGTCGCCAGTTTGACAGGTCGGCCTCTGCGTCTCTGAGTGCAGGAAGCAAGTCCATCACTATCCGTCGCCGAACGTCGTGACCGAATCTCTTGGTTTCACTCTCTCCACCGAAGCAGATGAACTCGTAATCATCGTCGGATGCAGGAGCGCCGGGGAGGTTGGCGAGCGGGCGAAACTCGTAGGAGAGGCGGACAATGGACGGATCGGCGTCCAAGCGGAAATCTGTCAGGACGCGCAGAACGTCGAGATCGCTTTCGAAATCTTGTATTTCAACCGAGACCGAGATCGTGTCGGTTGCGCTTGGCGTCGCCACTCCGTCCCAAAAATCCGCCAGCGTGAGTTGCCTTGCGCTGTCTGGAAGCGTCGGGTCAAAAATCAGCCTGAGTGCGTACAGCAGATTGCTTTTTCCGACCCGGTTCTCGCCGACAATGACGGCACTTCCGTCGAGCTGGACGTCCAGGTTTTTGAAGTTTCGGAAATTGCGAATTTTGAGACGTGTAAGCTTCAAGTCTACCTCTCCGATTTCCGAGCGTCGTTGCTTAGCCTGACGGCGGTTGTAGCGGGTGCGACGACGATTCGCTGACAAAATTGCCGGTGATGCGACCGAATCCAACGCGGGTTAGCTACGTTCGCGATCATGTTTGCTGAAGCCTCCCTCACAACGCTCCAAAAACCTCATCCCAGACAAGAGCGGTTTGTGTCTGACCGCTCTCTATGTTGGCCATGCTCAACTTGGATAGCTCGACTCGAAATCGGGGGCTTCGCAGACCGTGTTGCCCGCGAAATTCTGCGCTCGAATCCAGTATCGGTGCTACGAATGCATATTGTGACATTACGATTTATGCATTTTGAGCGCTGCGCGAATAAACTCTCGGAAAATCGGCGATCTGCGTAGCTCTGAGATGAGTTCAGCTTCGAGTGCCGGGTCAGCCGATCTCGGCGCCGGCCAAGAGTTCAACAGACTGGCCATGCGAAGTCGCATTTTCGTCGAGACAGGCTCTTTTCCAGCAAGAACTTTCGATAAGTGGCCTTGGTCGACATTAAGGCAAGCCGCTAGGTCCATCTGTGTCATGGAGGTCTCGCGTCGCTTGAGATCAATCCTGCGGGCAATATCCGGAATCTTGCTTTGCATATGGAATACATATAGATTTGCGAACATGATCGCTAGTTCGGAAACCTCTCGTCGTTTTGGCCCGGAGGACGAAGTTCTTCCGGGCGTCCGCTTTGGGCTTAGTGGTTGGGCAGGAAGTCCCGCGTACTGGTCAAAGATGGCCGAGTTCGAGGCCGATGACCCTGAGGACTACATCAGCCCGAAAGGCACGCCACTGGCTGAAGACTTGGCTTTCTGCTTGCTCGGCGGATACGGCGTGAAAATGGAGCTGAACCGCGCCGCTTGGGAGCATCTCTACGAGGCGGGCGTATTCTCCGCGAACCCGGTCCCTTCCCGGCAGGAAATCGAGGATTTGCTCAGCATGCCGCTGCTGGTGGAGGGTAGGCGGCACAAATACCGCTATCCGCGGCAGCGGGCCGACCGTCTGCACGTCGCGCTGAATGCGATCCGAGAGAAGCCGCCGGAAACCGATGATCCGATTGTCCTTCGTCGGCAGCTCTTGGAACTACCCGGGATTGGCCCCAAGACAGCTTCTTGGATTGTGCGGAACTGGTTGGGTAGCGACGAGGTCGCTATTCTTGATATTCATGTCCTTCGGGCCGGTGAGTTGATGGGATTGTTTCCCACAAAATATCGCCTTCCAAAAGATTATGAGGCGCTTGAAAAGAAATTCCTTGAGTTCGCTCGGGCGATCCAGGTCAGGGCCTCCCTTCTAGACGCAATTATGTGGCGGGATATGCGCATACTGTTCGGCTGACCCGCTTACCTTCGATCGAGCAACCTCCTAATCTTCGAAATGGGAGGCTTGATTCGATGGCTGGGAAGCGAATACCGACAGGTGGTAACAGGAACGCCGATCATTCGAGCGCGCCGACAGCAAGCAAGAGCAAGCTCGGCCTTGGCTTGGGGGGAGTAGAAGGAGCGGATCGATGCGACATTCGCATCGACACTGACCTGCAGGGCATTCGGCTTCCTGCGCTCGTTGCACTGAAGAAGGGTGACATTCTTCGGGTAGATATAGAGTTCCGGGATCGACACCCTGTCGCTGTAGCCATCAGGTCTGATGGCGTGATCGTTGGATCGTTCAACGCTTTCGAGAAGTACGCAACATTCCTCGAATGCCTAGGAGCCGGCGTGCGCTATAGCGTGGAGGTCACAGAAATCGGCTCGGGCCACTGTCATGTCGTTGGTGGTCGCACACCATGATCATTGTCGGTGGCGTCTACCGCGAGGAGTGCGTTCGTCCCTACTGGTCGCGCATTTTCGGCTCAGCAGGGCGAGCCGCCGTAGCTTTGTCCGCGCTTTCACCTGACTCTCACCTGACGGCTTACACCTATACCGGTTGGGCCGAAGATGTCCGCCAAACGATGCACGGGCTTGGCGTGACGACGGATCTGCGTGAGATTACCTCCGATATTGCCTTCCACTATTTCCACCCGTTATCGGTTTCGGAGCTCATCGGCGCTCCTGGCAAGCAGCTTCCATCGCTTTCCGCGACTGGCGATGTCGTGCTGCGCTTTGGGATGGTCGAGGGTGACGCCGTCATCGGTGCCAGGCGGGCGATTTACGACCCGCAGCATCCTTCGGCGGCGTTGCTCTTTCACGCCAACGGTTCCACTGCAAAGGAACTCGCGATCGTTCTCAACGAGGCGGAGCTCGAATACGGCGCGGGCGAAGACGGACGCGACATCTGGTCGTATGAGACCGTGCGTGATCGCTTCAAGGCCGACGTGATTGTGGTCAAACGCGGCCCGTTCGGAGTTGTCGTCATTCAGCCCGGCGGAAATGTGCAGTTGCCCGCCTACCGATCCGAAACCGTTTTCAAGTTGGGGTCTGGCGATATTTTCAGCGCGGTGTTCGCTCATCTATGGGGCGAGCGGGATTGGCCGGCAGCACAGGCGGCGGATTTCGCCTCTCGCGCCGTTGCCCGGTACGTCTCAACGCGTGAACCACAGGTTTTGCTCGAAGGCGTCGAAGAGCTGACGCGATGCCCTGCCGAGGGAACGGCCGGTCACGTGTATATTGCTGCGCCTTTTTTCACGCTGGCGCAGCGGTGGCTTGTCGATGAGATGCGAGGCTGCCTGGAGATGTTGGGCGGACAAACGTTCTCGCCCATCCATGAGGTGGGCTCGCACGGTGGCGCTGAATACATCGCCGGCCAGGATTTGAAGGGCCTCCGCACTTGCAACGCGGTTCTCGCGGTCATTGACGGGGAAGACGCGGGCACTCTTTTCGAGGTCGGGTACGCTCGAAATCTCGGAATTCCGGTGGTTGCGCTGGCTGAATCACCGCGTCCCGAAAGTCTCACAATGCTGGAAGGCACCGGCTGTCTGATCACTGGCGATTTCACGACCGCGATCTACCAGGCGATTTGGAGTTCCATGAGATGAGGGCGCTGCTGTTCTCCGGTGGGCTGGACTCTTCGGCGCTGGCCTGGTGGCTGCGGCCGGAACTGTGTGTCACGATCAACTATGGTCAGCGCGCCGCCAATGGGGAGATTGGCGCATCAGCCGCGCTGTGCAGCCGGATCGGTCTTGAGCATCGCACGATCTGCGCCGATCTCACTCCGCTTGGATCGGGTGCGATGGCTGGGAAGGGTGAGGCGCCTGGTGCCTCAGCGGCGGAGTTCTGGCCATACCGCAACCAGATGCTGGTGACGCTTGCGGCGATGAAATTCATGCCCGAAGGTCTGACCGAGATCCTTCTCGGTTCCGTGTCGACGGACCATCATGCTGATGGAAAGGCGCCGTTCCTGAAGGCGCTCGATCGCACCCTCGCGCTTCAGGAGGGGCAGGTGCGCGTCAGCGCGCCGGCGCGGCGAATGTCGACGAAGACGCTTCTGCGCACCTCAGGTTTCCCATACGAGCTGATCGGCCTTACCTTTTCCTGTCATGTCCACGAGTATGCCTGCGGTCAGTGCAATGGCTGCCTCAAACATCGTGAGTGCGTGGAGACGACTTACCCTCGATCCAAGAGAGGAGCGGCCTGATGGGGGGCTATGCACCGAGCGGCGCCCGCCAGGCCGCGACCAATCGCAAGCCCGTGGTGCTCGAAGACGGCTGCGATCTGAGTTTTGAACTGGATCTCGTAGGTTTCAGACCAGACGAGGTACCAGGACTGGAGAAGGGCGACGAGCTCATCGTTCAGATTTCGATGAATGGCCAATGGCGCAGCCTCGTTTGCGCAACGAATGCCGGCGAGATCGTGGGGACGCTCGCTGCGTTTCAAGGTCTGGCACAGCTGATCGGCTGCGTTGAGGGTGGGGCGCGCTACATCGCGACCATACAGTTCGTTTCTGCCTCTCGGTGTTCTGTAGCGGTGGAGAGGGCATAATGATCATCGCCGGCTCGACCTATCTTGAACGCTGCCAGTATCCCAAGTGGGAACGATTGTTCGGATCAGGGATGCGCGCGGCCATTGCGGCTAGCGGGCTATCGGACGATACCGTGCTCCACACCTATGTGCCCTCGATCTGGAGAGATGACGCCAAGGCAACGCTCTCCAGTTTTGGCATCGTCGGGAACCTAGTACCGACCGAGCACGAGCTGATTTTCGAGTATCTCGATACGTTGCAGAAGTCGTTCATCCCTGACGCGCTGGACGTCGATCAGCAGGAAGCAGCTTTGGAACTGCAAGGCGACGTCGTGTTGCGCTTCGGGTTTATGGAGGGCAGCGCAAAGGTAGAAGGCCGAACTGTCGTCTACGACCCTCAGAATTCTTACGAGCCATACCACAAAAATGGATCGACGGCTGAGAGGTTGGCGATGATCGTGTCAAGCGAGGAACTCCTCGGTTTCGGCGGCTTCGGACGCGGGGCAATGCCAACTCCGGAGAAACTTACGCAGGCAGCCGACAACATTTTTGACTCAAAGCCGTCTCCACAGGTTCTGCTGTGCCGGGATCGGTTGGGAGGTATCCAGGTGTTCTTCGGCGGCCCCCCCATTTCCATTCCCAGCTACAACGCTGAGAGTTACTTCCGGATTGGCGTCGGAGACGTTCTTGCGGCCGCCTTTGCGCATGCGTGGGGCGAACGCGGACTGGAACCTGCGGAAGCAGCTGATTTTGCGGCAAGGAGCATCGCACATTTCATCGAGGATGCTCGACTGCCCCTGGTTTCTGCGGAGAACCTGTCGCAGCTTCGTGTCAGTCGGATGAACGAACAACGTTTGCGGGTCCTTGGTGTCGGTTGCTTTGAGGCAAAGTCGCTGGTTGTTCAAACGCAAGGTTGGATCGAGACCCTGGGCGGAGCGCCAGCCTTCGCGTTCATAGACCAAGACAAGGCGAAAGGGCCGATCGACCTCCTGATCATGGGATCAAGCGAGAACATCGCACTCAGCGCAGAAATTCGTGAGCAGGTAGGTGAGCCGAAGGTTGTGTTCTGGCCCGAGCGCGATCGGCGCACGGTTGAGCTGTGCTTTCCAGCCTCGCGAATCGCGGGCGATTACCCAACCGCACTCTACCACGCGATGAAGGTCCCGTCGCAATGACATTGCCGCCTCGCAAGACATCTCCCTACGTGGCCGACAGGCGTCCGCACGGCGCGCCCGGCCCGGAGAGGTTTGAGGAGATGGTCCGCGACACTCAGGCGCGGTGGATGAAATTCATAGAGTTCATTGACGCAAAGGCGCATCCGATGCGCGTGTTTCGCGGATGCGGCTCGGTATTGCATGAGCACATTCCGACCGTCGGACGACCACCTGCGGTATATTCTGCCATTAACGAGGAAAGGGTCTTTCGAGCATTTCAGCAGTCCGCCGAGCCGATGTTCCAGCTACCCGTCACCGGCGCCTGGAATTGGCTTGCTGTTGCTCAACATCATGGCCTTCCGACGCGTCTGCTCGATTGGACCACTAACCCGTTGGTGGCTTGCTATTTTGCGATATCGAGCGGAAATCCAAAAGACGATGCAGTCGTGCATGCGGTCAATATTCCCGCCGACGACATTGTTGACCCGTTGAAGAACCCAGACCCTTTCACGATCGATCGCGTGATGTTTCTTGTCCCGGCAAAGTCGGCTCCCAGGATAGTGAACCAACGGGGCCTCTTCTCGGTTCATCACCAGCCGGACAGAGCCTGGGTGCCGGAGAACTCTGATAAGTTCGTCATACCATCAGCAATGAGGCCCAGGTTCCGCAGAACGCTCTTCAAGATGGGTGTGGATCACAGTCACATCTATCCGGACATAGTAGGCCTCTGCGAAATGTTGAAGTGGCGCTATGTCGAACGCATCGGCATCGGCACCGCAATGATCGGGTGACGGATATGAATGACAACACAACCGCGCGGCGGCAGCAGGTCATAGAAGCGGTCCAGGCCAAGGATTACCAGGAAACGCAAGCTTGGTCAGACCTCGACGCGCTTTCATCGTCCACCCAGGTCGACACCATAGAGACATTTGAGAAAGAGATCCGTTTTGACGGCAACGACTTCCAGGGACCGCTGACCTGGTATGTCGTCCTGCGTTACGGGATGGACACCGCAGATCCGTTGGAGACGTCTGAGAGTTTCCCCGGAACCTTTCATGGCAGTCTGGTCGACGAAGTGCCGGTCATCCAAGATATGACGGTCGACACCTCGTCATTTTATGGCGAAGCCGGCGAGAATGATGCGTCCGATATCTAGTTTCATCGGACTGAACCGCGCGGCGGGGTGGGTTTCTCTAGCAGCCTTCATCGGCTGTGTGCCGGCGGCGGACTGGCTCATCGCACACGTTGGCACTTTTTGCGTCCCCGATGGGCCGTGTCTCATCCCGGTGTGGCCCGGCATCCTGGCACCATCAGGAGTCCTGCTTGCAGACCTAGCCTTCGTACTTCGGGACCTAGTTCAGGAATCGCTTGGGCTTAGCTGGGCGGCCGCTGCCGTGTTAATTGGTGGCGCCATTGCCGCGGTAATCGCGTCGCCATTCTAGGCCGTCGCCTCCGTTTCATCGTTCTTGATTGCGGAGATGATTGATCTGCTGGTTTTCACAGGATTGCGACGACGCGGGTTGGTGCTCGCGTCCGTCGCGAGCAGTGTCGTCGGTCTGCTGCTGGACAGCGTAATATTCGTTCAGATTGCTTTTGGAGAGCCAGACTACATCGTGGGTCAAGCCATCGGAAAAGCTTGGATGGTGCTCGCTGTAGCGCCGCTGCTTATCGCGATGCAGCGCAGACGGAGATATTTTGCATTGACGTTGATCAGCGTGTGCAGTCAAAGAGGCCACGTATCGGATCAACGATAATCACGCAGAGAACGTCCGCTTTTCGGAGGGCCTCTGGCGGCCGACGAATGTCCTATTTGCGGCGCAGAGCTGGCATTGGTTCGGGGCGGATCAGCTCGTCTATTGTGCCCTATGTTTCGGCTTGTCGCCGGCAAATTGCTTCAATGCATTTGCCCGCCTAGAAAGGTGCCCCCTCGGACTCACTGGTCGCTGTCACTTATTCGGACCCTGAAATTGGCTGCCGCGATTTCTCTGACTTGTCGACTTCCTTTCTGGCCTTGGCAAACGCTCGATCGCTCTCCAGGAACTCCGCCAGCATGAACGGGATCAGTTCCGCTACCGATTCGGACTCGCCATAGGTCTGACGATAAAGCGCCGCATAGTCCTTCAGTGCTTGGTTCATGTCTGCACTTACGCTTATGGTGATCTTCGAAGGTGTCCGATCCGGAAGTTTGCCGAGTTTCAGATTGGTCATGATGACTCCAGTCAATTCGGGTACGGCCGCAGCACAAGATCTTTGTGCACGATGACGCGCAGTGGCCAACCGGGCCGGACAGTGATGGTGGGTTGGATATTGAGGTTCTTCTCGGTGATGCGCTGGCCAGCTTGACTGACGTTCTGCTGAGCGGATTCGCGGATTGCTTTGACCAGGTCGCTTTCCTCTTCCCCGAGGCTCAGCTCCGTGCCGACCCCTAGCAAGGTGGCCAGCGCAACGCCTTTGATCAGCTGCCAGGTATGGAAATCCACCTTGTCCTCAAGCCCCGCATAGCCGGCAGTGTCTGTTGCCGGCAGATTGTCAATTTCGATCGAAGAGCCGTCGGGCAGCAGTATCCGTTGCCAGACCAGCAGCGCGCGCCTTTGTCCAAAGGCAACAACGCTGTCATAGGTGCCAATCAGGCGAGAGCCTTGCGGAATGAGCAAGGTGCTGCCGGTGACTGTGTCCTGCACATTCTCGGTGACCTGTGCGACGACGAGGCCGGGCAAGTCGGAATTGATGCCAGTGATCAGGCTCGCTGCTATGACGCTGCCGGCCATCAGCTGATAGGGTGAAGCCGGCGTCTGCAGTGCATACAGATTGTAGATTCCACTTGTGTTCCGCTGGCTGACAAAATCGAGCTTGCGCTGTTGATTGTTAGGGTCGCCCTCGGCCGGTGCAACGGAAGCTGAATCGCGTGCGGCATCGGATTGTGGAGCCGTTGCCTCAAAGGGTGGACGCCCGCCCTGCCCGTTGCCGGCGGCATCTGCTTGCCGGGGTCGATTTTCGATCCGGAAGAAGACTTGCGATTCGCGCGCCTCGATCGCCTGCTGTGCAAGGCGCTGCTCCTCCGCCGAAACCTCCTGGCTCGGCGCGATGCCCAGCTGGCGTTGGTGCTCAAGGATGGGGCGGCCGAGGTCGCCGGGCAGCGGTGGTCCAAGCACCGGAGGCTTGGGCTTGATCCCGGAATAGTCCTTAGGCAGCCTTTCAATTGCCTCCGCGGTTGGCTTCCGCTCAGTGTTGTAAAGCTCGTCAGCCTGCTCTTTGATGCGCAGCGCCGGTCCCTGCAGCGCCATCATGGTGACGCCTAGAACGGTGCCGGAACCAACAGCTGCAATGGCGACAATAATGCCGCGCTTGAAGCGCACAGCGCGGCGAGGTGAGGCCCGCAGCTGCAGCTGTTCTGGATCGAGTTTCGGTGGAGCATCGGAGCGGGAAGTATCCGTCATGGGCCGTCCCTCACCTGCTGGGACGCGAAAAGAGCAATATCCGCCGCGGCGCTTGCCTGCCGTCGGTCCTCGTGATGCGCACCACCTGCTGCTGCTTGGCGCCGAGGCGCAGTTCGGCCGCGGCGAAGAGGCGATCGACGATGTAATAGTTGCCCCGTATGCGGTAGTTGACGAGCTGGTTGTCCCCGTCAGCTCCGACGATGAAGAGCGGCGGGGCCTCGCCCTGATCGATGCGGCGCGGGAACTCGATGTAGACCTTGCTGCCATCATCGAACGCGCGCGTCGGCCTCCAGGGCGGCATGTCGCCGGTAATCGAATAGCGGAAACGAATATTTTCGAGAGCCACATTCGACGCCACTGGCATAGCGGCGTCGGCCTGCGCATTGCGCCGGCGTAGCGCGATGATCTGGTCCTCGCTGTAAGTCCAGGAGATGGCCGCCATGGCGGTCTTATCCGTGCTTTGAAGCTGCAGGTGATAGCTTCGCCGGTCCGTGGTGATCACCAGATTGGTGGCAAGTCCTGGCGCGAAGGGCTTCACCAGCACATGGGTGCGCTGGTCATCGCCGGAGCCACTGACGGTGTCGCCAATTACCCAGCGCACTGTATCGCCGGCCGACACGGATTGGAGTTTCTCGCCTGACTGCAGAGCGATATCGCTGACGCGCTCCGGTGCGGCATAGAGCTGGTAGAGCGCGCCTTCGGCAAAAGGGTAAACCTGCACCGCATTCACATAGCCATATTTGGTGGGTTGCTGCGTCGCCGCCTTGTTGGCATCGGCGACACGTTCTTCAGGCGAGCGCTTGTCTTCAGCAGCCTTGCCCGGCTCGGGCTGCAACTGGCCGGGCAGCGGCAGCGGTTTCGGCACTTCCACGACCTTGACGGGCTTCTCCGGCGCCTTCTCAATCGCGGCCGGCTTGAAGTCAGCATGGTCATAGGAAATCTGCGGTGGCGGCACCTGCTTCGAGGCACAGGCCGAAAGTACCGCGGTCGACGCCGACAGGACCAGCGCAGTGCGGAGCGACGAGAGTCTATTTGTCATTGGCGGGCTCCTTTGGGGGAACGGAAGTCTGCGCGGCGCTGTCCAGCTCGCGCGACCAGTCGATGGCATTGATGAAGACGCCGAGCGGGTTTTTGCGCAGCTGATCGGTATTGTTCGGCGGCCGGATCACAATGGTGAGGATCCCGGTCCAACGCGTTGTGCTGGCGAGGCTGCCGCGCTCAAAGACCTGCTCGGTCCATTTGACTTGAAAGGAGTTGTCGGACGCTCGTACCACGCTCGTCACCTGCACCGAGACGCTGCGCGTGCCGATCTTGCCGAACGGGTCATTGGCCTTAGCGTACTCATTGAGAAAGAGGGCTGCACGGTCGGTGGCGAAGTCGTAGGCCGAGAGCCAATTCTGCCGCACCAGCACCGCATCGGTGGAGACGGAGCGGACATTCTGGATGAAATGGCCGAGATGCCAGGCAATCTGGGCATCGTCGGGCTCGTAGGTTTGGATTGCCGGCGCGACAGCCCGTGTTTCACCGAAGCGGTCGACCTCGACAACATAAGGCACGACGCGGCCCTGCATCGACTGCCACAAGAGTCCACCAGAGAGCCCGATGGCCAGAGCGAGGCAGCCAAAGGCCATCAGGCGCCAGTTCCTTGCCTGCACGCGCGCAGTGCCGATGCGCTCGTCCCAAAGTTGGGCGGCCTTCTGGTATGGTGTGACGGGGTGGGGCGTCTTCCCGTAACGCTGAACAGGTCGCTTGAAGAGCATCTAGTCTTCCTTATCGTTGAGAGAGGGGTTGGCGCCGCTTCCACCCCGATCGCCATCGCGGACGGCCTGCGTGGCGGCGTGGCGATGGGCGCGCGCGGTCTGTTCGGAACGCAAGCGCCTCGCCCACGCCGGCGCGGCATTGGCACCTGACGCGGCAGGGTTTCCGGTCATTGATGCGGTCGGCGTGCCGCCCGTCGCGGTCCAGGCGGCATCGCGGCCGGCATCGGCGCTGCGCCGGAATGGTTCTGTAGCAGATCGCATTCCCCGCATCGCGGCGCCGCCAGCTGCGCCGGCAACGCCCTGCAGTCCAGCAGCTACGCCGGAGAGGCCGGACTCGTGCGATGTTGCACGCCTCATCTGCCAAGCTGTGGAAGCAGCCGATCCCATGGCCGTGCCGGCTCGAACGGCGGCGAGACCGCCGCCGGTTGCCATGCGCGCGCCGGCAAGCGCCGCACCTCCGGCAACGAGCGTTGATCCGGCGGCCGCCGCGGTGGTTCCGAGTGCAGCTCCCGCGCCAAGCTGCGGCGCGCCGGAAACAAGACCCGAGGCAATTCCCGGTCCGAAAATGCCGAGCCCAAGCAGCGCCAACGCGCCTAGTACCTGTGACATGGCCGCGGCCAAGTCCGGCTCCTTGCCTTGCAGGGCGGAAGCGAACTCGCCGAAGAGCGTGGAGCCGATGCCGACGATGACGGCAAGCACCATCACCTTAATGCCCGACGAGATCACATTGCCGAGCACGCGCTCGGCCAGAAATGCCGAGCGGTTCCAGAGCGCGAAGGGCACCAGAACAAAGCCGGCCAATGTGGTGAGTTTGAACTCCAGGATGGTGATGAAAAGCTGGATGGAAAGGATGAAGAAGGCGATGAGAACCAGGAACCAGGCGAGAAGCAGCACGAAGATGGTCAGGGCGTTGCCAAAGATCTCGGGGAAGCCGACTAGCTGGCTCGCTTGATTGAGCAGCGGCCAGGCGCCCTCGAAGCCGGCCGCGGCAATGCGGCCTGGCCGCAGGAGACTGTCGGCGGACAAATTGCCGGACGAAGCGTTGATGCCGAGCCCGGCAAAGGAGCGGTAGATAATGTCGGCAAGGCTTCGGAAATTGTTCAGGATGAACGCGAAGGCGCCGACATAGAGCACCTTTCGAACGAGCCGACCGAGAATATTGGGTTCGCCGCCGAACGCCCAGACCAGGCCCGCCAGCGTGATGTCGATGCCGATCAGGATGGTGGTGAGAAAGGCGACGTCGCCCGAAAGCAGACCGAACCCGCTGTCGATATAGCGGATGAAGGTCTGCATAAAGCGATCGATGACGCCGAGGTCATTCATGTCGCCGTCTTCCTCGTTGTCTTGAAGAACTGCTGATCAGTTGCCGGGATAGGCCGTGCCGGTGCCCAGGAAACGCTTCGTCGTCTCGCGGGCGGCTTCCTCGGACTGCGCCTTGCGGGCAGCATCTTCGGCTTCAGCACGGAACTGTGTCGCGAGCAGCGTCTGGATCTGCATCTGCTGCTTGGTCGAAAGCGCGATCAGCTGATTGGTGGCCTGGCTTGCCTCAAGGGCACCTGCCGCGCCCTGACTGCGGTTGACGAGATCGGTAAGCAGGTCGCCGTCGGCCCGCACGTTCTCCACGATCTGCGACTGCGCGCTCATGGTTTGGCGGAACGCCTGCATGGCGTTTTGCCAGCGCTCGCGCGCGGCGCTCGCCACATCGTTGACCTCGATTGTGGCGTCGTAGCTTTCCGGATATTGCACACGCCACTGGTTCTGAAGCTTGTCGAGATCGAAGCTCAGGCCGCTGGCCTGGGTCATCAGGCCGTCGATCCGTTGGAGCGAACCTGTGAGCTGGCCCACGGAAGAAAAATCCAGGCGCTGAAGGTGCCGCGCCATGTTCTGCAGCATCGTCGCCTGGTTCTGAAGCGACTGGATCTGGTTGTTTATCTGCTCCAGGGAACGTGCCGCTGTCAGCACGTTCTGCGCATAATTCGACGGATCGAACACGATCAGGGCGTGGGCCGGCTGGACGTAGTCGGCCATTGGTTTTGCGATCAGGGAAACGGTGATCAGGCTGGTGAGAAGGCGGCGCCGCATCATGACGATTGCTCCTTGTCTGGTTGAGGGAATTGCTGGAGAAGCTCGGCAGCCCAATCGAGGCCGCGCGCAATCAGAAACCGGGCGGCAAAGCCCTCCTGTCCGTGCTCTGACAGCACCTTGTCGATCAGGGTCTGCGTGGCCGGATCAGAGGCGCCGCAGAGCGCAAGAGCGATCGGGCCGAGCCCGAGCTCGAAGAGGCGGTTGCCGCGGCGCGACTGCAGATAATACTGGCGCTTCGGTGTGGCACGGGCGACCAATTCGATTTGCCGCTCGTTCAGGCCGAAGCACTCATAGGCTGCCCGCACCTGCGGTTCCACGGCACGGTCATTGGGAAGAAAAATGCGCTGTGGGCAGCTCTCGATGATTGCCGGCGCGATCGACGAGGCAGCGATGTCTGCAAGTGACTGCGTGGCGAAAATGACGGAGACGTTCTTCTTTCGCAGCACCTTCAGCCATTCGCGGATGCGGGCGGCAAAGAGAGGGTTGTCGAGATAGACCCACGCCTCGTCGAGCATCAGCAGCGTCGGCCGTCCGTCGAACCGCTCCTCGAGACGATGGAACAGATAGGTGAGCACCGGGAGCACAGCGCCTTGGCTGTGCATCAGCTCTTCGGTCTCGAAACACTGCACATCCGACAAAGCCAGCCGATCTTCATCGGCATCGAGCAGACGCCCGAATGGGCCATCGAGCGTGTACGGCATCAACGCGGATTTCAGCGCATTGGACTGAAGCAGGACCGACAGTCCAGTGAGCGTGCGTTCCTGCGCCGGCGCGGTGGCAAGGCTGATGAGTGCCGACCAGATCGCCTCCTTTACCTCCGGCGTAACGCTGACATTCTCATGGGCAACGAGGCCGGCGATCCATTCCGCCGCCCAGCTGCGAGTAGTCTGGTCGCCGATATTGCTCAGTGGCTGGAAGGCAAGCGCACCATCCGCGCCCAGCGCGTGGTGTTCTCCGCCCATGGCCAGTGTTGCCGCACGAGCCGAATTGCCCTTGTCGAAGACATAGACCTGCGCCCCGGCATAGCGTCGAAACTGCAGAGCGACTAGCGCGAGCAGAACCGACTTGCCGGCACCGGTCGGCCCAACGACCAGCATGTGGCCGACATCGCCGACGTGGGTGGAAAGCCGAAACGGTGTCGACCCGTTGGTCTCTGCGAAGAGAAGCGGCGGGGATTCGGTCCCAGTCACGTTGGCGAGATGCTCGTTGTCCACCGGACCGGCCCACGCCGACGACAGCGGCATGACATGGGCAAGATTCAGCGTGTGAACGAGCGGCTGGCGAACGTTAGCGTAGACATGACCGGGCAACGAGCCGAGCCACGCCTCGACCGCGTTGATGCTTTCACGGATCGTGGTGAAGCCGAGCCCATTGACTATGCGCTCAACCGCTCGGAGCTTTTCCGCGGCGGCCTGCCGGTCCTGGTCCCATACCGTCACCGTTGTCGTGAGATAGCCGAAGCCGACGTGATCGCCGCCCAATGCCTGAAGGGCGGCATCCGCATCGAGCGCCTTGTTGTCGGCGTCACTATCGACGAGAGGGACGGGTTCGTTGGTCACGACCTCGCGCAGGATAGCTGCGACCGATTTGCGCTTGGCAAACCACTGACGGCGCAACCGGGTCAGTGTCTTTGTGGCTTCCGTCTTGTCGAGCGGGATGAAGCGCGTCATCCAGCGGTAGGCGAAATCCTGATGGTTGAGCGCGTCGAGGATCCCTGGCCGGGTGACGTTCGGGAAACCAAGAACGGTGAGGGTGCACAGATGCTGCTCACCCAGCATCGGCTCCAGGCCGCCGGTAAGCGGCGCGTCAACCAGAACACCGTCGAGATACATTGGCGTTTCCGGCATGGCGACCGGATGGCGGTAGGTCGAGATTGTGCCGTGCAGATAGGTTAGCGTCTCGGCATCATCGAGGGCGCGCACTTCCGGCATGAAGCCGGACAGCAAATCCAGGACGCGGTCGGTCTCGTCGCGAAACCACGCCAGCTCCTGGCGCCAGTCTCTAGCCCCTCCCGAGTGATGCGAGTCGACCAGTGCGCTTTCCGCCCGCGCCTGGCCATCTGGCGCCGGCATGAAGACCAAGGTCAGATGATAGCGACTCTCGAAGTGCGCGACCTTGCCCTCGAAGGCCGCGCGCCGTTCCTCATCGACCAGCCATGAGGCAGCATCGGGAAAAGCCGAGCTCGGATAGCCCAGCGCTTCAACGCGCTCGGCCTCGAAAAACAACCCCCATCCGGAGCCCAACCTTCGTAGCGCATTGTTAGCTCGTGCGCAGATGCCGACCAACTCGGCTTCGGTCGCGCTTTCAAGGTCGGGGCCACGGAACCGGAAGGTTCGCTGGAAGCTACTGTCTTTATTGAGCACGATGCCGGGCGCGACCAAAGCGGCCCAGGGCAGATGATCGGCAAGCCGATCGGCTTTGCCGCGATACTCCGAAAGGTTCAGCATGCAAGCCACCCCTTCAGGCGAAGATGACGGACAAGCACGCTGGCGAAGTCCGGATCGCGGCGAGCGGCAAAGACCGCGAGGGTGTGGCCGGCGATCCAGAGCGCCAGTCCGGCGATCCACTGCTGCAGGCCAAGGCCTATTGCCGCGGCCACCGTGCCGTTGAGGATCGCCACCGCTCGCGGCGCGCCGCCCAGCAGGATCGGCTCAGTCAATGCCCTGTGAACGGGGACTTCGAAACCCTCGATATGCTGCTCTCCGGTGGCCATCAGACGAGTGCCCCGCCGCCGAAGGAGAAGAAGGAGAGAAAGAAGCTCGATGCCGCGAAGGCGATCGACAGGCCGAAGACAATCTGGATCAGCCGGCGAAAACCGCCTGCCGTGTCACCGAAAGCAAGGGTCAGGCCGGTGGTGATGATGATGATCACCGCGACGATCTTGGCGACCGGTCCCTGCACCGACTCAAGGATCTGCTGCAGCGGCTGTTCCCAAGGCATGCCGGAGCCCGCTGCGTGGGCCGGGACGGTGAGAAGAAACGCGAGCGCGATGGACGAAAGGAAGCGAAGCTTCTTGCGCATGAGGTGACCTTTCAAAACTGCTGGAGTTGCGGAAGCGTGAGCGGGGTGACGGCGTAATCACCGG
The DNA here is from genome assembly GCF_040322115.1 of Mesorhizobium sp. M0195. Classification (NCBI taxonomy): domain Bacteria; kingdom Pseudomonadati; phylum Pseudomonadota; class Alphaproteobacteria; order Hyphomicrobiales; family Phyllobacteriaceae; genus Mesorhizobium; species Mesorhizobium sp. M0195. The sequence goes on from NZ_JAMYSV010000021.1 coordinate 33,909, forward strand.
TGCTGTCGAGACCGGTGACCTCAGCGATCGCGTCAATGCGGCGCGAGGATCCGCGCCCAGCGATGAAGACGATCAGATCTACCGCATCAGCGATGAGGCGGCGGGGAACGGTAACGACGGCTTCCTGGGCGAGCTGCTCGATACGGTAGAGAGCGGAGCGCGCCGAATTGGCGTGAACCGTCGCGATGCCGCCGGGATGCCCGGTGTTCCATGCCTTCAGCATGTCCAGGGCTTCCGCGCCCCTGACTTCGCCCACGATGATGCGGTCGGGTCTGAGCCGCAGGGTCGAGCGCACGAGATCGGCGAGCGTGACCGACCCCCGCCTCGTCCTCAAGGCAACGCAATCCTTCGCCGCGCATTGCAGTTCGCGCGTGTCCTCGATCAGGATCACCCGCTCGTCGCAATCGGCGGCTTGTGCCAGCAGCGCATTGGCAAGTGTTGTCTTGCCCGACGACGTGCCGCCGGCGACCAGGATGTTGCGCCGCTCGCGGACCGCCTTCTTCAGCGCATCGGCCTGCAGCGGCAGCATGACCCGGTCGGCGACATAGTCGGCCAACGTGTAGAGTTTCGCCGCAGGCTTTCGGATGGCGAAGCATGGCCCCAGCACGACAGGCGGCAGCAGACCCTCGAAGCGCTCGCCCGATGGCAATTCGGCGCTGACAATCGGATTGTCCGCATGCGCCTCGGCGCGCACGTGGGAGGCGACCAGGCGGATGATGCGTTCGGCCTCAGAAGGATGCATGTGCACGCCGGTGTCGACCCGGCCTTCACCCAACCGGTCGAGCCGCAGCGCACCGTCGGGATTGACCATCACCTCAATGACGGTCGGATCGGCAAGGGCTTCGGTGATCGCCGGACCCATGGCGGTGCGCAGCATGGCGCGGCGGCGATGGTCGGCTTCCGGATGAGAACTCATCCTTCCCCTCCCCTGCGATCGTCGGTGCCAAGTGACCGTTTCCCGGAAGCGATTTGGCGGCCGACTTGTTCGACGAACTTCTCGAAGCGCTCCTGGGCAATCGCTTGCGTCGCCTTGTCCGGCACCGGCGTGTGAGCATGAAGCGTGATCGAAAAGCGGATGAAGAGCGCCAGGCTCTCCAGGATCATCTCGACATCGCGCCTGACATGTCCGAGGTCACGGGAAAGACGGTCGAGCCTCTTGCCGTAGCGGTGGTCGAGTTCATTCTCCCCACGCCGCTCGATAAAGGCCTCGACCGCGTGCGCCACAATGGCCGATTTGGTGGTCGATGGATTGCGGCTGAGGTTCTCCAGCTTCTCGCTCAACTCGGGTCCAAGCAAAAACTGGTGACGAATGCGGTGGGGCTTCATGCTGCTTGTTCCCTCTGACCGGCGCTGATGCACCGGCGACGGGAACGAGCATCGTCGAGATCCTCGAAATCGCTTACGGCCGTTATCTACGCTGAGATGCGCCCGCGTATGGCGCGCCGTTCAGAAGCCGGGCACGATGTCCTTGTCGTCGCCCATTCCCTCATTGAGGCCGTACGCACGTGCTGCGGTGGAAATCCGATCCATGACGCGCTTGTCGGCGAGCGTCTCGCAGTCATCGTCTGCGGGCGTGAACAGATCGCCATGATCAGGCTCCTGGGCGACGAGGGTCCGTTCTTCGGGCAGGCCCGGATGGCGCTGCTGCTGGACACCTCCGTCTTCGATTGCCGCGCCGGCACTGTCGTCGTCGCCAGCAAGACGCCGATCCACGCCGCGCACCTGTCCGCTCCAATCGTCCGGGCGCGACGTGGGCCGATCCGCGTAGGCACCGTCGCGCAGCACCGGCGAAGGCAGCACTCGCTCCGTGAAATTCGGATCCTGGTAATAACGCAACTTCTTGGCGCGAATCGGCGGCAATCCCGAAACCAGGATTAGTTCGTCAGCCTGCGGCAACTGCATCACCTCACCCGGCGTCAGCAGGGGGCGAGCGGTCTCTTGGCGGCTTACCATGACGTGGGACAACCAGGGCGCCAACCGATGGCCGGCATAGTTACGCATCGATCTGAGTTCCGTCGCGGTACCGAGCGCGTCCGAGATGCGTTTGGCCGTGCGCTCGTCATTTGAGGAAAAGGCAATCCGCACATGGCAATTGTCGAGAATGGCGTTGTTCTCGCCATAGGCCTTGGAGATTTGGTTCAACGATTGCGCTATCAGATAAGCGCGGATGCCGTAGCCTGCCATGAAGGCGAGCGCAGTCTCGAAGAAGTCGAGCCGACCGAGCGCCGGAAATTCATCCAGCATCATCAGGAGCTGATGCTTGCGGCTCTTCTTTGGATCGCCCTCCAGGCGCTCGGTCAGCCGCCGGCCGATTTGATTGAGCACCAATCGCACCAGGGGCTTAGTGCGCGAGATATCCGACGGCGGCACGACCAGATACAGCGACATCGGTCGCTCGGCATCCACAAGGTCGGCAATGCGCCAGTCGCAGGCCGATGTTGCCGCGGCCACCGTTGGATCACGATAGAGCCCGAGAAACGACATGGCGGTCGAGAGAACGCCTGAGCGCTCGTTCTCTGACTTGTTCAGCACCTCACGAGCCGCCGAGGCCACGACCGGATGGACCTGGGGCTTGTCCACCGTGCCGAGGTGGTTGGTGGTCATCATCCGCTGCAGTGTCGCAGCGAATGAGCGTTGCGGGTCCGACAGGAAGGTGGCGACACGGGCGAGTGTCTTTTCCTCTTCGGCGTAGAGCACGTGCAAGATGGCGCCAACTAGAAGTGAATGACTGGTCTTCTCCCAATGGTTCCGCCGCTCCAGCGCGCCTTCCGGATCGACGAGAATGTCGGCGATGTTCTGAACGTCGCGGACCTCATCTGGACCTTTGCGCACTTCCAGCAGCGGGTTGTACCGCGCCGATCTCGGATCGGTCGGATTGAACAAGAGACAGTGCGAGAACTTCGACCTCCAGCCAGAGGTCAGCTGCCAGTTCTCGCCTTTGATGTCGTGAATGACGGCCGAGCCGGTCCAGGAAAGAAGGGTTGGAACAACGAGTCCGACGCCCTTGCCCGACCGTGTCGGCGCAAAGGCCATGACGTGTTCCGGTCCGTCATGGCGCAGATAGCGATAATTCAGTCCGCCAAGGAAAACGCCGGCCGGCTGAAACAGCCCCGCCTTCTCGATCTCCAGCTTCATGGCCCATCGTGAGGACCCATAGGTGGTGACCAACCCCCGCTGCCGTGCGCGCCAGAGGGACCCAGCTATCGCGGCGGCACAGCCCAGGAACCCGCTGGCTCCGGCAAGTATGCCAGCCTTGTCGAAGACTTCAGGCGCATAGGCGTCAAATTGGAACCACCATTCGAACAGTTTCCACGGCTGGTAGATCGGCCAGCCGACTGTCACAAACCAGGGCGCGCCGAGTGGCGGCTGATAGGAGAGCATGTGGGCGCACCATTGGGTTGCAGTCCACACGCCAAGAATGACAATTGCGAATACGACAGCGATCTGCCCAATCAGCAACTTCGTGGGTGTCAATGGCTTGCTCCGCTCTTCTGGGCAGACGGACCAAACATCGCGCCGAGCGATGAGAATTCGAACGGCCGCTACGTGCGACTAGGTGCGATGACAAGGTTGATAGGCATTGTTCAGCTGCGAACAGCAAAAATCCGCCGCAGCAACCGATCGGCGGTGCCAGGTACGCGGTTTGGTCGCAGAAGATGTTGGGGCTTCAGGCGCGGGCACATTGAAGATGTGCTGACAGACAAACCTTTGGAGCCGACGCGTTTGTGCGATTAGCGAGCTGAAGGGCTCGGCGAGAAGTCGTCGTTCTCAATCGGGCGACGGGGATACATCGGCGAAGACGGCATAAGGCAGGATGGGCCAGACCGAGCCGACGGCAAGGTCGTAGCCAAGGCCTTGGAGCGCATAGCGCCTGGCCGGGAGGCCGCCGCCAGTCAGGCTTACGCGGCGCGTCGTTGAGCGAGGTGGAGACCCGAACGGGCTCGACGAGGGTCCACGGCGGTCACAATGTTGTGGTGGTGATCGCAGTAGGCGCGATCCGGCGAAGTTGGCCCAGCACAAAAACGATAACCGCCGGGTACTGATGGGTCTTCGCTCACCGGGAAGCGGCACTGATAGAGGCCTAGCTGAATGAGGGGGACGTCTCTCGAAGTTAGTCTGATATTTTCAGGCATGATGGTTTCCTAGTTCGTAGCAATTACCAGCTGACGGCCGCAGTGCGACCCGTCGGGACGAGCTTCTCTCGTTTTGGAGGGCTATGGGTCACCATATGGTGTTGGTAGCACCATCAATGAAGCCCTACGCCCTGCTTCTGAAGCCAATAGTTTGCGACTTAAGGCCACACGCGGACGCATTAGCAATCTACCATCGTGTCCCCGAGGCACTCGCCCGCCGCGGTTTGCCGGCGGCGGGGTGGCACTGGCTTGTGGGGCCCTAGGCCCACTCGCGGCGCTCGCACTCGATCTCGGTGCGGGTTTGCCGTGTCTCATCGCCCTGTCAGCGCCTTGCAAATGAGCGAAACCAAGCTGTCGCGCGCTCGCTCGTGGAGTGCGCCTTTCGGCCGCCATGCAAGGAAATCATCAACGCTCATCCAATCAGCCGGGTTTGTGTCGGCGTCTGGCTGGCTGAATTCCACATACAGATGCAGTTCGTCCGGCACGAAGACGACCCTCCACGATCCTTTGATGTCATTGGCAAGGTTATAGGCGAGGACGGCCATGGCGGGGCACTCCTTTCGCCGTGGAGCGTGCCTATCTCACGGGAAAATTCCATCGCCAGAAGTTGGTATTGACGCTCCCGCTTTCTCAGAAATCCAACGTCCGCATGATGCCGAAAGGTGCGGCTAGCTTTTTGTGTATCCTGGTTGGAACACGGGACCGCCGCGCAAGTTCGGTGCACGCAGCCATTCCTCCCCTCCAGGTATTGCTGCAGATCGGTATCCCGATCGGCCCGCGCTCCCCCGCAAGGGCGCGGGCCTCGGCCTGTGGTGCTCATGCCATCTACTTCGATCCGCAAGATGGAATATGATCTGGATAGAAGGACCCTCTCGGTGTGGTTCGTCGCCAGCGGCAAGCGGTACGAGCCGGAAACCTTTGCCGCGTTCCGGGCCGCGTTCGCCAAGGGCCGCTATTTCAACGACCACATCCGCAACAATTTCCGCTACCGTCTGGTTGCGAGCGATAGCGACCCGGGATGACCTGACCTGCCGGCGGCTCAATCGTCCTGTCGCTCCAACCGGCGGTTGTGGACGCGTTGCCGCCGTTGCGCTTAGGGTTGGTTACGGTCCGCGCTCACTTGGCAAGCCCACCCCGCATCCCCCCGCCTGGTGCAAAGCGTTTGATCGGTCCCGCCGTTCTGGCAGTGCGGCGGGACTTTTTTGCGGTCCAGGTGGAGCATCGGCGCGCGGGGAAGGCGCGGTGCACGCAGCACCCTTTTCTCATCCAACGTACGTCGCTGGCGCGCTGAAGGGTCTCAATGACGGTCTGCCGCCGGAACTCAACTAGCTGGACTATTGCTCGACCGGAAGCGGCTCGTGCTGCGGCTCAGCGTGGTGGAAGACCTGTCCAAGATCGCGCGCGTCGAACGTTTGGCCGCAGACTGGGCAGTAGACCAAGTGCTTCGACTCGTCCTCTACCGGCCCGTCATGCGGCCTGCCCTCATAGCCTGTCGCGATGTTGTCGGTTCTAATCCGGGGCAACGACAGTGCCTTTCGTCGTTTTGGCGGCCGATATTTCTCCATTAGCCGGACCTTGTCACGGTCGACCGTGACCAGCGGCCCGAGGTCGATAGTCACGGTGTCCTCGTCGATGCGCGTGACCTCGCCTTTCAGGTCGATTTGCTGGCCTCGGTTCACCTTGGTGTGGTCGATGATGGAATGTGGGAAGTCGTAACCTGGGATCGAGACCCTTACGCGGTCCTCTGTTACCCGCGTCAGAACCCTGGCCGTAATCGCCACCTGGTCACCAATGCCTATTCTCCGAGCCATGCCATGGATTCTGGTGCGGGCAGTGTCTTCTTCAAGAGGCCTCTAATATACGCCGGCCATCCTAAGGCTGACCTACGACCAGAGTTACAAAAGTTGAACTTCACCGGGGAACACTCCTTCTGTCTGCCTGTTCAATTTGCCAGGCGCATCCCGCGCATTCAGACAGGAGAAAGAAGATGAAACGCATCCTTTTGGCTTCGGCCGTGCTGGCGGTGTCGGCCGGGCTTTCCTTTGCCCAGACGACGAGCGGAACTTCGAGCGGAACCTCGACCAACACAACCATGCCCAGCACGACGGATCAGGGCACCGGCACGACGAGCAGCGGGACCAACATGTCCGGCGATCAGGGCACCGACACGACCACCACCAGCGGCACCACAAATCCGAACTCGGCCAGAGACTGCGCGCCCGGCCAGCAGACTGGCAGCGCTCAGCAGGCGGCGCCAGGTCAGCAGGACACGACAGCCAAGACCGCCGCGCCGGGCCAGGTGAAAAAGACCGACGAAGGTTGCTGATTGGCACATCGGCTCGGGTTGGGAATCACCAGCGTGTGGCTGGCTGATCTCCCCCGACCACCGCCTGAACTCAACTCGGCTGGCGAGCAAGTTCCCGCCAGCTCAACGTTCTGATGCTGAAAATACTGGACCAGATCTATGCGGTCTCACCGTTAGCGCCAGCGAAGCGACGACACCGGGGCGGGACAGGCGGGGCCGCTACAGCTCCAGGCTTGTCTTCCCGGTGCGCACGGCGTCGACGACTTCGCGCATCGAGTCGAGGACGAGCTGCCGACGATCCGCATGCGGATCAGCAACTCAGGGTCGATCGAGGGACGGCCGACCGGGCAGGCCGCACCCTAATACCCAAGCGGAAAGGCCACGCCCACGCCTGGACACGGCCAGTGTATATCGGCGGGCTGCTTGCCAATGAGCTCTAGTGATGTCGAGCGCCCGCTGCGCCGATATGAGCGTGGAGGCCACGAACAGGCGTATCAAAGGTCTGGCCTGATCGCGCCGGCTGATGATGCGCATAAAGGCCTGGGGGCCAGGCATCAGCGGCTCGGCCGTCGCCACGATCTCGGCCTGCCGCCACTTGTAGAAGGGCGCCAGATACTGGCGGATGGCCTTTTAGCGTAGCGTCATGCTGGAGCGCCAACGGATCGGGATCGATGCCGTCAAAGGCGACAAGACCAAGTACCCAGGACGGAAGCCAGCAGCGATGGGGAAGCGCGACAAGATCGTGAAGTTGGATGCCGAGGGCATGACCAGAACAGCGATAGCCAAAGGAACTGGGGGTCAGTGAGCGGAGCGTTTATCCGGCGCTTCAGGGGACCGGTGAGCGCCTATAGGTGACCACTAGGACTACGAGGCGAATTAGGCCCCACCAGACTATGAAACGCTCCTCTCCTAAGCTGACCCGCGCTCTTCCGTATCTTGACCCTCAGCTTCAGACGCCTGTCGAGGAAGTGTTCGACGCTGGCCATCACCCGTGCGCCCGCACGCTCGCTGCGAACATAGAGGGCAGTCGTCGGCGTAGCGAACGAAGCAGTGCTTGCGTCGCTCCAGTTCCTTGGCGAGTTCGTCCAGCATTCCGACTTTGAAACATGGCTGATTTCCACACAGTCGCGGCGGGGCAAGACCGGCTTTTAAGCGGTTGAGACGGATCATGGATGGTCGCTGGCTCTGGATGACGGAAACGGATCAAAACGACGGCTGGATGCTCTGCATAGCCAACGAGATCACAATCTGCGGCTTCGGAAGCGAGGCTAGTCTCCATGAGGTCAGGGCACGCCGCCGCTTCCGGTCTGCCAGTCTGGCGCATGTGTCAACAGTTCCGAGCCGAAGCACTGCACCGCCCTCCCAGCCAAAGAAAGTTGGCTCGCCCGACTGGCAGAAGAAGGCCTCGATGCTTCGCGCCTTCGCGGGGCCGTCAGCCAGACCATCGCCGGTGAGCCGCCGAAGGAACGTGGCATCCTTGCCGCGCTGCGCCGATCCCGCTGCCGGAGCCGATCTCCAGGTCAAGATCTGATGCGACATCTGCTCGATACAAACCGCCTCGGAGCCCCTGCTCTAAAGGACGGCCCAACGAAACGACCATAATCTTTTCATCTCCTCCCTCACAGCCGTCGAATTCGTCGCGGTGTGCTTGAGAAGCCGTCGGGCAAGCGGCGTGACGAGCTCGAAAAATAGTTCGCGGCGTCGGACGGTGCACAGATGCTTTTTGCCGGCCGGGTCCTGTTGTACGACGAGAGGATGGTCCGGCTAGGCAAAGTGCCGGGCCCAAGGAGAGCCAGCTCAGCCTCAATCGAATCGGCCAGCGGTTCTTTGAATTCGCGGTAATCCACATTCATGCAACCACTGCCCTTGTCTTCGCGTTTAGCTGCGTTCAATCGTGGGGAGCGACAAGAATGCGGGCCTTCAGTCCAATTACAATCTGCCTCAATCGCAACCTGACGGTGGTCGCGTCCATAGCCGACGCAATGAAGGTGCTTCAGCAACCATGGCCTAGAATGGGAAAGCCGGGGCGGCTCAACGCGATCCGAATGGTCGAGGAGTCCCTCGCCGGGCATTGCAGCCAGCAAGCTGCGCTCGAGGCCTTCAAGGCGGCGGCGGCTGAACAGGGACTCCTTAGAACAAGAGGGACCACCGCAGGTCTGGGGAAAATTGCGCGGATGGTTGAAGATCTGATGTGAGGTCATGCCGGCCTCGCTAACACTGAAGAGCCGCCCCACTTGAAGCCCGAAATACTGCCTTCTCCCGCGGCAGCCGAAACGCCTCAAACGGGCTATTAGCCTGGACGTGAGAAGGCCCTGGCTTCGTCCGGGACAGCCAGGACCCAAGTCGCGGCGGTGGCAACTAATCTGGTGGTGGCCGTCAGATGGTTCAGCCAGGTCGGCACGAGAACCGAAGATAACCGGGACTGTGCCGGCGTCGGCATTCGCAAAGAGGGGCACTCTGCATCGTTCTCGATGGCTAATCAGCAGGAAGGAACGTCTTGGCCTCTTTGGCAGCAGCCTCGAAGGCCTGACGGACCTCCACCGGGGTCAGCCGCCCCTAAAATGCGTCGGCGCAGGACTGGATCGCCAGCTTCCACTTCGGTCCCCTCTTCGGCCACTTCATGTTCCTCGGCGGCTCCCTTGACGTGGCTCACCCCGTAGGTGAGCCCAGGTCGGTTGGCCCTGACGTAGACCGGAGGGGATAACCAGTAAAGTGCCATGAGGGGGAACTTAGGCGGGAAGAGCCCGTTGACCAACCCAGCTGTAGGCGCGGATAGGGGAACGATGTAGGCCCCTCGCGGGTTTAGAGGTTGCAGCGGTCGTTCTTCGGATGTGCAGCCGCTGTGGCGGGGGTCCGTCGCCTTGCTGGCGGCGGGCTCCGCAAAGCGCGGTGTTGGAGACAAGGGAACCTTATACCGCAATCCAACTTAGCTAGTTGTAATGTCCCCTCCTCTTTTGCAGCAGCCAGGAATGCCCTGCAGGCCTCCTCCGGCTCCATCTGACGCTGCCCCCAGTTTCTATCCATTTTTGAGTCCTCAGCCCTCCAGGAACGCCAGAAGCGCCGCATTCACCTCGTTGCTCTCTTCGCGTTGAACCCAATGCGTCCCCTTCTCGAAAGTCTGCAGGCGGCCATCGTCGCAAAGGGCGAGACTGCGCTTGGCCAGCCCGGATTCCAGAGCCTGGTCCCGCATCCCCCAGATTACAAGAGTGGGCGTCGTGATCCGCTCCTTCAGGCTCGGGCGAAAGCGCAGGGCGCGATACCAGTTGAGCATGTTGGTCAGCGCCCCCCGGCCGCTCCCAGGCCTGCCGATATTCTGCAATCTCCTTTTCTTCGAAGGCGCCTGCCCGGCTGGATGTCCTGAGTGCTCGTGCGAGCAAGGCCGAGCGGCGCGCACCCAAAACGGCTTCGGGCAGCAAGGGGATCTGGAAGAAAACCGCGTAGCTGCTCCGCAGAAACTGCGTCGGAGATCGCTGGGCATGGGTAAACAGCACCTCGGGATGGGGCGCATTCAGGATGACGAGCTTGTCCAGGCGATGAGGCAAGTTTGCCCCGGCGGCCCAAGCGACGATGCCGCCCCAGTCATGGCCGACGAGGTGAAACCTTCCGATGCCGAGCGCGTCGGCCAGGGCGACGACATCGCCGAGGAGTTTGGGGAGCGTGTACTCGTGGATGCCCTCGGGCTTGTCGCTGGTGTTGTAGCCCCTCTGGTCGGGAACGATGACCCGATATCCGGCGGAAGCGAGCGTACGGATCTGCCGTCTCCAGCCGATCCAGAAGTCCGGGAACCCGTGCAGGAGCATGACCGGCTTACCCTCGGCAGGCCCGGCCTGAACGACATGAAGCCGAATGCTTCCGGCGTTGACGAACTGATGTTCAGGCGCGAGTGAGATCATGGCTGGCAACGTGGGTGTCGTTAAAGTGATCCAGCGCAATGAGGATTTAGATCAGGCTGCGTCGTCCCGACAACATGCACGCTCAGCCGTCGCATCCTCCGCCAGATGGGCATGGGAGCCGAAGGGCCAAGTGGGGATGGCGCAGGTGTTGGTACAGGCGGCGGATCTTTATTTGTAAGCGCAGGTCTGCACCTGCATCCTTTGGCGCTATTATACGTTTGCCCCGCGAAGAAGATGCTCCGGACCGGCGGCCATGTCGAAGAAAACAACCGAGGACGCTTACGAAGGTCAAGTGCAACTTGAGCGGCGGGCCGAACGGGAGAGCCGCGGACGCAATGCCGAATGGCCGTCAGAGATTCCCAGCCGCGGCTGGAAGGACGTGCTGTGGCGGGTCTTCGCTGAGCTCACCGAGGACCGTGTTATGCTTATCGCGGCCGGGGCCGCATTCTATCTGCTTCTTGCCCTCTTTCCAGCACTTGCCGCCTTCGTGTCCATCTACGGTTTCGTCGCCGATCCTCAGACCATCGCTGAGCACATTGCGTTCCTTGGCGGCGTACTGCCTTCGGGAGGTCTGGATATTATCAGATCTCAGCTTGCGTCCTTGGCCGCTCAGAAGGCTGGCGCGCTCAGCTTCGGCTTCATCTTCGGCCTTGCCGTCGCACTGTGGAGCGCCAGTAACGGCATAAAGACGCTATTCGAAGCCATGAACATCGCCTACGAGGAGAGTGAAAAGCGCGGCTTCATCCACCTGAATCTCCTGGCCTTGGGCTTCACACTTGGCGCCATCCTCATTGGTATCGGCTTTATCATCTCGGTGGGGATTGTGCCGGCCATGCTTGTGCTGCTGAACCTCGGCGGCTGGACCGAAGCCCTTGTGCGGATCTTTCGGTGGCCGATGATGCTGATCATGGTGGGCGTCGGGATCACGCTGATTTACCGCTACGGACCCAGCCGGGAAAGGGCAAAGTGGCAATGGGCGACATGGGGCGCCTTCCTCGCCGCTGTGGTCTGGATCGCAGTCTCGATAGGCTTCTCCTATTATCTTGAAAACTTCGCCAACTACAACGCCACGTATGGAGCTCTTGGGGCAGTCATCGGCTTAATGATGTGGACTTGGATTTCTGTGATTATCCTGGTTGTAGGTGCGGAGCTGAATTCCGAGATGGAGCATCAGACAGCGATGGACACCACCACAGGTGCGCAGCAGCCGATGGGTGCGCGAGGTGCCACGGTCGCCGACACACTGGGCGGACCGGCCGATGCCGCCGACCAGCAGTCGCGTTTGGACGAGCGCAACGCGTAGCGCGCAGATCAATTTGCACGCCATCGTCAAGCGGCTGCAGCCGAGCGTGAGCAACGGCTCAAGGCGCTGGTCGCCCGGCTTGCCCAGGTGACTGGCGATCTCACCATCCAGAAGCAACGCAAAAGCATCGTCGCCGATGCCGAAACCTCGCCAGCCTCGACGAGGTTCATTGTTCTGCTCAAGCATCAGAGCCGCCGACTTGAAGGGCGAGATCGCTCGCTACTCGACGACGATCCGCTGTGGGCCTGTCTCGATCAGGTCTTCGGTTCGGTCAAGGGCCCCGCGTACTCCTGATGGCCGAGTTGTCCGAGATTGACACCTTTCCAATAAGGCCATCGCCAAACTCGTGGGCTTGGCGCCGATCGCCAATGACAGCGGCAGACGCAGCGGTCGAAGACCGGTGCGCGGCGGCCGTAAAGGTCCGCGCTCCATCCTTTTCCTCATCGCGCTCACCGTCGCCAGATATGATCCCCCCGCGCCTTCAGACAGGAAAGGAAAGATGACTATTCGCATTGCGCCCGCCCGCAAGCTACCCATCATTCCCAATGCAAAAGCACGCGATGCGCGCCACGAGTTCGCAAACGCAACTTGACACCCCAGATAGTCACTCATTGGGAACCAACGTGCCTTACCTCCGTTTGCTCCTCGAATGGAGGAAACCATGAACAACCGGAATTCTGAACGGCGTCCCCCGACTGCGGTAAGAGCTGGTGACGGTACCTCGGAAGACATAGGAGCGACCGTAAGCGGCACGTTATCCAAAGCGTCCGACATAGCGCAAGGGGCAGCGGAAACCGCCAAACGGGCGGCCGTTGGTGGCGCGTCCACCGTGACCAATCAGGTGAAGGAGATGTTGGACCGTCAGGTCGGCAGCGGCGCCGAGGTGATGGGCCAACTGGCGAGTTCGACCAAGCGTGCGGCCGAGGACCTCGACGCAAACGCACCGATAGTCGCTGGGGTCGTGCGCACCTTCGCGAATAGGCTTGATGGATACGCAGACGACCTGCGAGACAGGTCCGTCGATCAGCTGGTTCTTGCAGCGTCCGATTTGGCGAGGCGCAAGCCGGGTTTGGTGTTTGGGCTGGCCGCCGTAGCGGGCTTTTTGACGTTCCGCACACTGAAGAGCGCGCCTCCCGCACCAGAGTCCAACAAGGGAAGGCGGCAGGGAGCGAACTGATCTGATGGCACAGGAACAACTGAAGAATTCGCCTCTCCCTCAAGCGCTGTCGGCAGTGTTGGCGGACGTCGCGGACCTCTTTCAAAAAGAGTTGCGCCTGGCGCATGCGGAGCTGTCCGCCAACGTCTCAACGAAGCTCCAAGCAGGTGTGTGGATGTCTGCTGCTGGCGGGCTGGGAGTGGTCGCCGCTCTGCTTCTAGTGCAAGCCCTCGTACTTGGAATAGCCAGCTTAGGGATGGCCCTGCACTGGTCGTGTCTGATCGTCGCGGCCGCAACGGCCCTCGCCGCTGGTTTCGCCTACTATCGGGGCCGCGCTGATGCGCAAAAAGAACTTCTGCCGACACACTCCATAAGCCAAATAAAGCAGGATATTGCGACAACCAAGGAGCAATTAACATGAGCCGCAATTCACAGGTCCAGGATTTTGGAACGAAAGAATGGCTTCTCAGCTCCGCTAGGAACAATCCCGAAGGCCTTCTGCTCGTCGCAGCAGGGTGCGCGCTGCTAATGCGCAGCCGCAGTTCAAGTGCCGGGCATCGCGAGCAATCCCGTGCAACCGACGGGCGCCAAAATGCTCCGCACGTACGCACCGCCAGCGGCGGGGCGTCCAAAGCGCAGGAAGAGGCTAGCGAGACAGCAGAGGCCATGCGCGACAATTTAGCCGGCATTGGGGAGAAGGTGAGTGAAACCGCAAGTCAGTACGCATCATCCGCCGCGTCATACGCAGAACAGGCCGGTCGCTCCGTATCCGAGAAGTCAGGGCGCGTGGTGCAGCAAGCCCAATCAACGTTGCAAGACACGATTGGCCGCATGGTGGAAGAACAGCCATTGGCTTTTGTTCTGGCCGGCTTCGCAGCTGGTGCCGCTATAGCTGCTGCTTTGCCGGCCAGCGATGTCGAGAGGCGCACGCTCGGCCCAGCAGGAGAGCGATTGACGGATGCTGCTGAAAAAGCTGGGGAACGCTTGAAGTCCTCGACAGCAAAGGCGGGCGAACGGCTCAAAAGCGCCGCCGAGGAACATGGGCTGAATTCGGACGGCCTGAAGGAGGTCGCAAGGGACGTTGCGGGCGCCTTTGGAAGCGCCTTGTCAGAAGAGCAATCAAGTGAACCCGTGCAGCCGCCTTCGCCAAGCCCAAGTGGATCGAGCGGTTCATCCACTCCGGCCGCCAAGCTGCAACCGGGCAGCGCCACCCCTTCGGAAGGAATAACGGCCAAATCGCAGCGGTCGGGCAACGCTCGGTCGAGCAAACCTGCCCGCCCCGGTGGCAAGAGAGATTTATGATGGCCGATCCGCAACTTGAGCATCTTGAATACGAAGTTGAGGCTGCCCGGGCTAAGCTCGCCGAGGACTTGTCGACACTTCGGTCGCCAAACACGCTCTCCGAATTTACCGATGATTTGAAACACGAAGCGCTTGAGGCAAAGGATGCGCTGGTGGAGAAAGCAAGAGCCTCAATGCAATCGGTGGCGCAGGCGATTATTGACGATCTCAAGGCCAAGGCGGCTGCCAATCCGAGCGCTGCTTTGGCGATTGGGGCCGGTTTGGGGTGGCGTTTCCTCCGCCATCCGCCGATCGCAACTGCACTCGTCGGAGCGGGATTGATCAGCTTGTTGCGGACCAATTCAGCCCGGCCACCCAGCGAGCAGCAGGTTGATCACCTATCGTACGCCAAGGAGCGCCTGAAGGAGCAATCTAGCGATTTGGCGGAAAGCGTCAGTGATTTCGCTCTTGAAACGGCTGGCAAAATAAAACGCGAAGCTGCCGAGTTGACCGGCGTGGCCAAGGAAACTGTTAAAGAGAAGACAGAACGTCTGGCTGCGGGTATCCGCCATAGCGGCGTTGGGCCGCACCAGGGCGAGACTGTCGCAAAAGCATCCGCACCCTTCGATGAAGCTTCGTTAGCTGTTCAAGACGCATCGGGCAATGAGCATACCGAGGACAAACTCCTTCTGGCGGCGGCGGGTTTGGCAGTCGCCGCGGCTGTCGGCTTTGCCTATCAACGACGTCTGAATGAGCAGATGGACACCGACCGAACTGGATGAGCGTAGACAGAGGTCATTGCAGAGAAACAGTCGTCCTGAAGGCAAAGTATGATGCCGCGCTCACATTTATCGAGTCCCGACGAGTTCAGCCATCGGATTGCATATTCTGGAACCACGGACGGCGCGATGACGATGCGCACGGCGGAGAAGATCGGACAAAGCGGTCAACCCCTTCGAGCATGATGATCGTCGGCCGGTCGGTCACGGCCTTCAGCGAAACCGCCAGCGACCGGCTGAAGCGGAATTCACCCCGAAAACCGTGCAAGTGCTGCCGACCCCATAACGTGAGCGCAACGGCGCGCTCTGTCCGCTGTCAGGACGAACTTTCTTCGATCCGGCTTGGCGCTGCCGGTGCCCGCGCACGCACTGCTCAGTGATCAGGGACGAGTGTTCTCGGGCATTCCGCTATCGCGACCTCGTTTCGAACGTTTTAACACGCCCCCTCAAGCTTGATCTCGCCGAGCGCTGCGCTAGCCCTTCCGATCTTGGCTAGTGCCAATGCGTATTCGACCAGGCTTGCGCAGACGAACGCTTCAACTCTCTAAGAAGTGACGACGCCGCAATATTAGCATCGCTCGTCGTTGCAATTTCTCGAAATGCGCAGCTCGACGACCGCCTGCTAGGCGTGTTCGTTGCCCAGCGTTCACGAAGGGGGACGCGCTAGCGGACGAATCCCGATCACCCAGTTCACGGTCACTACGTTCCTACCCGATCACCGCTTGGCGCTGTCGCTGTCCGCTTCGGCCCGCGCAAGGAACTGCTCGGTCGTCGAGGGAAGACGGGTTTTCAGCCAATCCGCCATCGCGACTTCCTCTCGCAGATTCTCTTCGCAAACCCGAAGAGCCTCCGTTTCGCCGAGCGATCGAGCAGCGGCAATCAGGATCGTGTAGGAGGCGATTTCCATGTGCTCGAACGTGTAGCTCGCGAGCGATCCTTTCATCACCTCGTCTCCAGCGAAGACGCCGCTCAGCGATTGCGCCATCGCCGTCAGCTTACCGCCAGCGTCCTTCATCGTGGATGAACCCTCGTCCATCTGATCGAGACAAGTCTTCAGCCGGGCAGCCTGCTGCTTCGTCTCGTCGAGGTGCTGTCGGATCCGGTCGCTCAGCTCGGGATAGTTCTCGATGCGACCCAACTGCCCGTTCAACATCGTTTCGGCCTGCTCTTCCATGGCATGGGCATCTCTAAGCCATTGGACAAACCATTCGCGGCTTTCTGACATCTCGAATCTCCTTTGCGATCTAAGGAAACTTTCAGAAGAGGACATTGTTCCGGAGTAGAGCCCGCCGAACGGGCCTTGACCGTCGCAGAGATCAGCGTCGTGGCGGGTCTCAATTCACCTCGCGAAAATGCTGCAGCGATGCGTGGAAAAGGCCAAGATCGCGGAAGATCGGCGCAAGGAAAACGGCCCGTGGACGCTCGTCGCTGCGCCGCTCCATCACAAAGTCCAACTGGCACTGGCCGCTTCCTGGCCATCCGACGCGGCGACATACGGCGACATATTGAAGGTCCCGCATGGCATACTGCGACCGCTGCATGTCGTTCCTGGCAAGTAAGAACGGCAAGCAGATGAAGCTACCAGCGCTCGGCGAAGCTGAAGTGGATTCTCGACGAGGCGCTGATCGCGGCCGCTGGCGCTCCGCATTGAGCCTTGTGCCTCACCGCGCCACCGCAGTCACAAGGAACGCGACGGCCTCTCCGCTCATTGATTGCTTTTCGACTCGAGCCGCCGTCATGAGGTTCTAATATACGCCGGCCATCCTAAGGCTGAGCTACGACCAGAGTTACAAAAGTTGAACTTCATCGGGGAACACTCCTTCTGTCTGCCTGTTCAATTTGCCAGGCGCATCCGGCGCATTCAGACAGGAGAAAGAAGATGAAACGCATCCTTTTGGCTTCGGCCGTGCTGGCGGTGTCGGCCGGGCTTTCCTTTGCCCAGACGACCAGCGGAACTTCGAGCGGAACCTCGACGAGCGGAACCTCGACCACGACGACCATGCCCAGCACGACGGATCAGGGCACCGGCACGACGAGCAGCGGGACCAACATGTCCGGCGATCAAGGCACCGACACGACGACCACCAGCGGCACCACAAATCCGAACTCGGCCAGAGACTGCGCGCCCGGCCAGCAGACTGGCAGCGCTCAGCAGGCGGCGCCAGGTCAGCAGGACACGGCAGCCAACACCGCCGCGCCAGGCCAGGTCAAAAAGACCGACCAAGGTTGCTGATTGGCACATCGGCAAAGGTTGGAATCACCAGCGTGTGGCTGGCCAGTCTCCCCCGACCACCGCCTGAACTCAACTCGGCTGGCGAGCAAGTTGCCGCCAGCCGAGCATCAGTTGAGGAACCTTTGCGCTTGCTTGTGCTTTCAGTGGGCACGCCTGGCTTCTGTTTGCTTTCGGTCAGATAGATATCCGCCTGCTCGCGCATCTTGCCTGAAGGGAGCTGCGGCCGCGCTCAGAGGAGAGCCGCGCTGTATTGCCGATAGCGCTAGAGCGAAGAAGCCCTACGGCACCGGCAGTTGGACTGACACCAAGTTGGCTCCGAGAGCGCTGGGAACAGCCTGGCACGGCACGTTGCTCAGTTTGGACCTTCGCAAAGGATGCATGGAATGGCGAAAGACGTTTCTCGCGAGGAAGAGCAACGCGGCACCGGAAAGGTCCTCATCTGGGGCGCCGCGATCGCCCTTGTTCTCTTTGTTGCCCTGCTGGCCATATTCGTTCTGGGGTAGTCCTGACTGCTGCAGCAGGATCTAACTTGGGTGCACGACGTTCTGAGCCTAGAGAGCTGCAGAGCCTACTTGGATCTTGAGCACCGTGGGGTTGAATGCAAGCTCCCGTGTGGTGCAACTGACTGCTAGGCTTTCGCGGTTTGGTGTCCTCTTCGGTTTAGATGCCGCGGGCCGACGTCACAGCAAGTGCGGCCTTCAGGCGCTGCTCCCGAAGTCGCGGTCTTTGCGTCTCGTGCCGCACGCTCAATGTCGGTCAATCCTCGTGCAGCATCCGAGGCGCGCTCGTCTCTGGCTTGTCTTTCTTTCTCGGTAGGCAACTTCCTACACTCCGATGTGCCAGCACAGTCGGCTGTCGGCACCCAACCATGGTCGCCATATCGTATTCCACGCCAAACAGAAAAAACCCGCCTCGACTGCCGCTGAGCGCGCGCATCCCCGCCTCTGGAACGCTTCAAATACTTTGCCGTTGTTAAAGGCACCTGCAGGAGCCAGGCATGAGAGTATTCCAACGAATTTTGCCGCTCGCCGTGTTCGCGTTGCAACTCTTTGCCGTGCAGTCATTTGCTCAGACCGAGCAGCAAGATCTTCCGGGGCAAGGCGCATCATCGACAACCGAAGATGCCGAGGATGTCGGCGTCGACGTTTCGCTTGGCAGGCACGAAGTGAAACAGCAGATCGCACGGGAGCTTGGAATCTCTGAGGTGGAAGTGCCTCTGGCAGTTCATGTGCCTATCGAGCTCGCCAAGCGGGTCTGCGAGAAAGAGGTATTCGACGCACGCGCCAATGTGAACCGAAGCTGCACCGCGACGAAATACATCCCGGAAATTGCCGAAGCAGCACGAAATCGTCCGCAAACCTCTGCCGTTCCGGAGCAATAGGCGAAGACGAATACTATGGGATAAAGAAGGGGTGCTTGGCTACTCTGGGCGATCGACAAAGCGCCGCCCCGAAAGTGTGGAGCGCTTGCGCGTAAGTTTTCAGGCAGCGTCGATACCGCTTGGCTTCCCCAGAGGATGAATCAGTTTGGGGCCGTATGCTTCGACAAAAGGCGCACACCAGATTGCGAAGGCAACCTTCGACCGGTAGAGGCGGACACTGCTTGTTAGCAGCATCTTGAAGATCGCCAAACTGACGAGCTTCTCTGGTCAGCATAGTAGCTTTTTGAGACTCCCGGCCCTTTTAGGTATACTTTCCCCTGACTGTCGGCAATTGTTAGGGCGTCGTCAGCTGTGAGCGACCATCGCGCTTCCGCCCCGATCGGGAGACAGCGCAGATGGAAACCTCGTTCAAGAACGAACTGTTGCGGCGCCTGAGCGCGCCGGATCTGACATTGCTGCAGCCTCACCTCGAAGGCCGTCACTTGGGACTGACGACGCACCTGGAGCAGGCCTCGGTCCCGATTGACACCGTCGATTTCTTCGAGAGCGGTCTCGGGTCAATGGTGGCGAAGCTTCGGGCTGAGGTCGAGGCCGAGGTTGGCCTTATTGGCTTTGACGGTATGACCGGATCAGCCCTGGTCGTGGGTGAGGACCGGTCCCCGCACGATTGCTTGTTCAATTGAAGGCTGAAGCTATTGCTATAGACGCGCGTTGGCGGATCGTTCTTATGGGCAGCCCGAGGCGGAATACATCCGACTGATCGGGACGCCCCGTTGCTCATGATGTCACCCGTGCTGCCCTCTCTCCCGTCGCTGACCACATTCGGGAGGTGGCGATTGGCACCTGTCAGGACGTTCTGGCAAGGGTTGTCCAACGGTATGAAACCGCAGTGTCGATTCAGGACAGGATCGTTGAACATTGCAAGGAGGTCGGATTAACACTGCAAGCAGATGAAGCTTTTTTGCAGGCCTTGTGGTTGTCGCTGGCGAAGGCCAGGACGGCCTTGGAGCGTGAGGTCCCCCCAGCACCGCTGCATGCGCACCTGGCCGGCCGCTCTAGTCCTGGACAATTGCCGACCTCGTCGCTGGTCAGCATGCCAGAATGTCGATGCCGGAAGCCATGAGGACCCCGATTGAATGTTCTCATTCGTTTGTGATCGGGGGTGCAAGGCAATCCGGCTCCAGCGCATGTTGGCCTCAGGAACAAACCGCGGTCGCATCCGTTCAGCATCGCGAAGGACGAGACGGCTGTCCACGGCCTTTCCGGTACTGCAAAGGAGACATGACGTGCTCGGTCCGCAGAGGGGGTTTTCGAAGACCATCTAAGGCTTCGCGCCGCTGGCGACATCGAGGAGGATCTTAGGCGCAACTATGCTGTGGACGTGGTCCCCTTGACCGCGAATTCGAATTTAGAGGCCATGATGCCGTCCGCCTGTCGTCCAAACGCCTGCGCGAGCAGCTGCCTCAAGGTGAGTTCAACTACATCGCAAAACAGGTCCGCGGCCCCTATACACTGCTGATCTGGTCGGCAACTTCGTCCAGGTTCGACGCCATTGAGGGCGCCGACAGTTCCGTCATTCAGGACGGCAAGATTGTCTTCCAGTCCATTCACTACAGGTTGCACCCCAAGGGGGCTGGGGAAGCCGGCGGGCTCTTCCACTCACCGCATCCGACTGGTCACAAGCTTTGTTCAGTACCGGCGCCATCCACCAGAAACGTCCTGATCACACATGCGGCGGGATTTCCTCGAAGCGGCCGAAAAGCAGGACTGCGGCGCAATTC
The DNA here is from genome assembly GCF_040322115.1 of Mesorhizobium sp. M0195. Taxonomy (NCBI): domain Bacteria; kingdom Pseudomonadati; phylum Pseudomonadota; class Alphaproteobacteria; order Hyphomicrobiales; family Phyllobacteriaceae; genus Mesorhizobium; species Mesorhizobium sp. M0195. Next base: position 54,154 of record NZ_JAMYSV010000021.1, read on the forward strand.
ACCCACACGTCGATCCTGCCGAAACGCGACACGGCAAAGCTGCGCATTCTCCACGGGCCGCATCGTCCGCCATATCGGTGGCAAAGGTCAGCGCCTCACCGCCCAAGCCGGCGCACTCCTTGGCGACCTTGTCGAGTGCGTCCGCGTTTCTTGAGACCAGCACTAGCCGTGCGCCTTTGCGCGCCAAACCCAGAGCAGTCGCTCTGCCGATGCCGCTCGAGGCGCCGGCGACCACGACGACGGCTCCCCGCAGTTCGGCCATTCGTCAACCTATCGGGATAATTCCGGGCGGGAGTTGAGATCCTCACCCTCTTCGGGATGGACGCCTACCCTGTGTTCGTAGACAAGCGTTCCGCCTTTCCAGCCGGTGTAGACGAGCAGCAGAACGACAATCGTTGATAGCGCCAGGCCCCAGGGCAAGGCGCCCTCGGCGGCACCGGCGCTTAGGCGCAGCATGAAGCTGGCCAGCGCCAGCACCACGGCCACGACATTGCCGACCATATGGTGCCACGCTGCATTGATGGACCGCACCCTTGAATTTCCAAGAAAATCGGTAAAGCCGGCCAGCGCCGCGGCAGCGCTCATCAACAGGACAAAGCCGGGCAACCAGAAGGATGCTTCGGCCCAGAATGCATTTCCGGTGGACCAGATGCCGCCGACGCCGTGCAAAACCGCCGGCCCTACTTGTTCTTTTTGAGGAGACGAGCTTCCCTCAGGATTGAGCCGCGATCGAAGCCGACCAGCGACATTATCTCGCGTATGTGGTGTCGGATACGCCTGACTCTCGCGCGAGCTCGCTGACGATTTCAGATTTCGGGCCGAGCCGCCCTTGTTCTTCCGCCATTACACCAATGCCTCGTATTGGGCCAAGAGTGCGACAGTCGCTCGCAAGCGTCAGCGGCCATGTTGTATTGCTGACGATTTGCTATTGTACGGTTCCGGACCAATTCTAGCCAGGGGATTCGCTCAGGTCTGCACTTGCCGTCCAAGCGCCTGCCGGGAAGCCGACAGTAGTTCTTCCTCGTCCACTAGTCCGGCCATGTAATTTGCAATGATCCGGGACGCCAACGCCTTAAGCGCTTCTCCAACCCTCTCGAACTCCGAGAAGAGATCGGGAACCTTGATCAGGTGCGGGCAAAGGTCCGTTGCGAAAAATGCGGCCGCAAGGACTCGATGACAGCGGAAACCCTTCAGGCAGACGATCCTCATTCCGGAACTTCCGCAATGGAGCGCAGCCGAGATGCTCAAGCCGCTGCTGGCGCGGCGGACTGAAATCAGCGGTCAACCCGACCGTCGCTCGCTGTTGGCTGCCGGTGTGCCGTCGCCGAAGGAACAACAAGAGACTGGTCCAGTTAGAGCCATGCATGCGTCGATAGAAATGAAAGAGGAGATGACAATGGCGACGAAAAAAAGCTCTCAGGGCAGCTCCAAGGGCTTGGAAGACCTTTTCTATGATGGTCTGAAAGACATCTACTACGCCGAACGCAAGATTCTGACGGCGCTCCGGAAAATGGCAAAGGGCGCGGAGTCCGAAGAGTTGAAGGCGGCGTTCGAAAAACATCGTGACGAGACGGAAGGTCAGATCGAGCGTCTGCAGCAAGTTTTCGACGCCTTTGGCAAGAGAGCCCAAGGGAAAACGTGCCCGGCGATCGACGGCATCATCGAAGAAGGACAGGAGATTTTGGAGGAATTCGAGGAGGCTCCGGCATTGGACGCGGGTCTCGTGGCTGCAGCCCAGTCCGTCGAACATTATGAAATAGCGCGCTACGGGACTCTTGTCACATGGGCCGGGTTACTTGGCTTGAAAGACGCCGTCCCGCTACTCGAACAGACGCTCAAGGAAGAAAAAGCAACCGATGAGGCGCTCACCCGACTAGGCGAAACAGGCGTCAACGAACGGGCGATGCAACAGGCCGCATAACTTCGGATCGAATCGACGCGACCGCGGCCCCCGGCCACACGTGTACACCGCAGCCGCCGAGCCGTCGACGTGGTGGTGGCCGACCGGTTTCGACTAGGCCACCGGAACTGACAATGGGGGACTGCGAATGCGATTACTTGCCCACGTCTTGGGCGACAGGATGTTGGTATGAACGAGGATACCGCTCGTCGGCCCACGGCAGGCTCTTCCGGGTTCGACAGCTTTTTCATGGCTGGTTTCGAGTGTTCCTCCCACAGGCGCGCCGACGGGGCCCGTCTTGATCTGATCCGCGCGACCTCACATGACATCCATGCACATGCCGACTATCGCCGTTGTGCCGAGCTTGGGCTTCGCACGATCCGCGACGGCTTGCGCTGGCACCTGATTGAAACAGCGCCCGGAGTCTTCGACTGGTCGAGTTGGACGTCGGCGATCGAAGCAGCCCAGGCGGCCGGGGTGCAGATTATCTGGGATATCTTCCACTATGGCTCGCCAGACCATATCGACCAAGGTGGCCCGGGGTTTATCAAGGCCTACGTCCGTTTCGCCGCGGAAGCTGTTCGGGTTCATCGCTCCGCTACCGGGGTGGCTCCCCTGGTGTGCCCGATCAACGAGATTTCGTTTTTTGCATGGGCTGTGGAGGTCGGCTATTTCCCCCGCGTCGGGCCGAACAAGCGTGGATGGTTCAAACGACACCTTGTCAGGGCAGCGGTCGCCGGCGTGAGGGCCATGCGGGAGGCCGAACCCGGCTGCAGGTTCATCTGGGCTGAACCGCTGATCCATATTGCTCCTCGTGACCGTACTCACCCCGAGCGGCGGCGCGCCGAAAATGCTCGCCAGGGCCAATTCGAGGCGTATGACATGCTGATCGGGCGCGTGGAACCGGACTTGGGCGGCAGCGAGGACGTTGTGGACGTCATCGGCCTCAACTTCTATCCGCACAACCAATGGTACTTGAATGGCCCAACGATACCGATGGGGCACCACGAATACCGTGCACTTTCGGAATTGCTGGTCGAGGTCGCCGAACGATACAAGAAGCCGATGTTCATCGCCGAGACCGGCGCCGAAGGTTCAGGGCGGCCAGCCTGGCTTCACTACGTTTGCGACGAAGTGCGCGATGCGACGAGCCTCGGTGCACCTGTTCAGGGTATATGCCTGTACCCGGTGACGGCCTACCCAGGTTGGGACAATTCGCGCCACGCCGAAGTCGGCTTGTTCTCCACCATTCATGCGGACGGCTCGCGCACTGTTCGCAAGCCACTTGCGGACGAGTTGGAGCGCCAGCGCCAATCGTTCTCGGCGTTTGAGGAACAACAAGCAAGCGCGCTATAGCCTCGCTGATACGAACAGTGCGCGCTTTTCAGCTGCATCAACAGCACAGCATATCTAGAGCTGTTCGCCGAGAAGCCGAGAAACATCGTTGGTCTCTTTGGCCGTGGGTCGCCCGACGCCGGTCAGGCCGGCGCATCATTCACTCGGCCGCCTCGCGCTGCGTCGGCGTGACGAGCATCCCGTTTGCTGGCAGGCGTGTCTGAATGCGCCCGAACGTAGCCAATGCCTGGCCGACCACCTGATCCATATTGTAATAGCGATATGTTGCAAGACGTCCGACGAACCAGACCTCCGGGCACGCCGCGGCCAAAGCTTCGTATCGTTTGTACAAAGCCTCGTTTTCGGCCCGCGGCACCGGGTAATAAGGATCTCCGACGTCGGTGGGGTATTCGTAGGTGAGGCTGGTCTTCGGACTCTTCTGTCCGGTCAGATGCTTGTACTCGGTGATCCGTGTGTATTTTTCCGTCTGCGGATAGTTGACGACGGCGACCGGTTGAAACTGCTCGCAATCAAGCGTCGTGTGCTCAAAGCGCAGCGAACGGTAGGGCAAGCGACCAAGCTTCCAGTCGAAATACTCGTCGATCGGACCGGTATAGATCATCTGCTGGAAGGGGATCTTGTCGCGAATTTCGCGGTAGTCGGTCTGCAGCATGATCTTGATCTTGGGACTATCCAGCATGCGCTGAAACATGCGCGTATACCCGCCTGCCGGCATGTTCTGGAAGCTGTCGCCAAAATACCGATCGTCGCGATCGGTCCGGGTTGGGACTCGCGCCGTCACTGACTTGCTCAACTGGGAAGGGTCGACACCCCACTGCTTCCTCGTGTAGCCGCGGAAGAATTTCTCGTAGAGCTCTCTGCCTACTGTGCTCACCACGACGTCCTCGGCGGTGCGGACTTCTTTGACCGTTTCGCGTCGGAAAGCGAAGAAGTCCTGCAGCTGCTCGGACGTCAATTCAAGGCCGTAGAGGCGGTTTATGGTGTCGAGATTAATCGGTATCGGCAGCAGCTTTCCATCGACAAGCGACAGCACGCGATGTTCGTAAGGCCGCCATTGCGTGAATTGCGACAGATAGTCGACGATCGATTGGGCGTTGGTGTGAAAGATGTGAGGCCCGTAACGGTGAATTAGGATTCCGGCCTCGTCGTAGCAGTCATAGGCATTGCCGCCGACGTGATTTCGTCGGTCTATGATCAGGACGCTTTCCTGCCGTTGCGATGCGATACGCTCGGCCAGCACACTGCCGGCGAAACCGGCCCCTACGATCAACCAGTCGAACACGCTCACGCCCTCCTCAGGAATGGGACGACGCTCTTCATCGCAAGGGCGCGCTCGATGTGGGCAGCCATCGCGCTCCAGGTCTTCTCCCAGGACATGTCGGCGAGGTAGGCGTCGGCCTTCTTGACCAGGAAATCGCGGGGGTGGGCCAGGATCGACCGAAGCTTGGCCTCGATATCCTCCGCCTCGACAATCTCGACAAGGCCTTCGACGCCGTAGGTACGCACAACGTCGACGATCGCCGTGGACAACACCGGCAGTCCTGCCGCAAGAAACTCGGGAGTCTTGGTCGGGCTGATGTAGCGGGTCGCTTCGTTGAGCGCGAACGGCATCCAGCCGGCACTCCAATGCCTGAGATAGTTCGGCAGGTCTGCATACGACTTGCCGCCCAGCCAATGCAGGTTGCCAGCCGTGGGAAGGCTCGCCCGATCGATCTTGACGACAGGGCCGAGCATGACGAATTGCACGTCCGGCATTGCCGCAGCCGCATGCGCGATAAGTTCAAGGTCGAGCCGTTCGTCGATGACCCCGAAGTACCCCACCCTCGGGTGAGGTATGTCGGCCTGATCGAACGGGTCTTCACCTGGCGCCCTAGCCTGATGGAAATGGGTAACGTCGATGCTGCTCGGGAAGGGAAAGATCGCCCGATGCAAGCTGCGCTTGGCCTCGTAGAGGCTCTGCCCGCCCGTGAAGACGACATCGGCACGTTGCAACAGCGCCTTTTCCAACTGCGTCAACTCTGCGGGAGCGTCTTTGAACGCGGAGAGTTCATCCATGCAGTCGTAGACGCAGACGTCACAGGCGAGATGATCGCTGAAGCGTAGCGCCATGGGCGTGTAATACCAGGTCGTCAATCGGTCATGCGGCGTGGAGGCGAGGATCTGATCGACGAACCTGCGCTGGATCGCGTCCGCCCTGGTCGCGGACGTACCAACTGGGATCAGCGGCGTCACTATTCTGATCTTGGGGGTAATATTGTGCACCCGCATCGAAGGGTGGCGCCTCTCATCGAAGATCGGCTCTTCGAAGTAAATTAGCTGTTGCTGTTTTGACGCCAGGGTCATAACGTGTTGTGGTCTCTGATATACGAAGTTCCATCGGAGGTGTGAAAAGCAAATTAAAATAGACGGTTGTACAGGGTTTTTTGGTGTTTTGGCCCGGCCCGCCGCCATTTCCATGTAGATTATCCTTCGATATAGTTACAAAATGCCTCGACTAACAAAAGTCAATCGAGGCAGCTTTGACATGAAGTTCGCAGCCTTCTATATAACTTCCATCCCGATAAGTTGTTCCATAGCTCCAAACTGTCTCGGGCGAGACCAGCCGTCCGCTCCACTTGCGACGGCTCGACAGAGAAGGGGCGAGCCGGCCGCCCCCATTCGATCCACATGATGAAGCCCCTCGCGTCAGGTCGGGCTCCCCAAATGTGGCCCTTTGCCACAGAGCGGTTCAAATCCTTCAATCGTTCAACAACCGTTCATCAGCGGAGCTATAAATACGCTTGGAATCGATTCATCTGAGTCGCGCCGGTGGTTCATTTGAATGGAGACCGAGACGAATCGAGGGATGGCTGGCGAATGAAGATCGACTTTGAAACCAACGTCTTTCCATTGTTTCACCCGCAGGTTGTGGATGATCTGAAGGACCCTTGTCCGGTGTTCGACGGCACGCTCTGGCACGTCTTCGGCTCCAGCGGCACCGTCACAACAGAGAGCTGGAAAATCCTCCACGCCACAGCGCCGGATCTTTATGGACCCTGGACAGAGCACGAGGCGATCGTTTTGCCGGTAACCGGATCTGGCATTGCGGCGCCCGGCGTCATTCATGAGTGCGGCGTCTTCCACATGTTTATCCAGACCGAATTCATGAAGTCCGGCGGACGTTGCGAGCACGCGGTGTCCAATGACGGCTTTCATTGGGTGGTGCTCAATCCGGCGATATTGTCGCTGCCCGACACCGATGAGGACGGCATCTACGATCCCCACCCCGCAATCGTCGGAGGCAAGCGCTATATCGTCTATTCAGGCATGCCCAAATTCACCAGGGTGCCCCAGCCTGATGTCTATCTGGCGCGCAGCCAATCCGATTCCTGGTTCGGGCCTTGGAAACGTCTCGGCAAGATACTCGATCATCTCGACGTGCCACATCACAATGCGCGCGAGCACCCCGATTACGAATGGGGGATCGAAGGCGCGCAGCTCGTCGAGCTGCCGGACGGTCGTGTGCTTCTCAACGCCACCTGCTTCCTCCCCGAAGGTCCGCGCGGCAGCCGGCAGCGCGTCTTCTTCGCCATCGCCGATGACGTCAAGGGCCCCTACGTTTCCGTTGGCCCCGTTCTCGACCCTGGTGAGCCCGGCGAGAATGGCCATTCGACGGTGATGATCGACGGCCGGCAACTGACTTTGTTCTACCAGAGCAGGCGTGAGGCGACGAACCATCGGTGGCGGTTCGGGTTGGCAAAGTGTGACCTGGATCGGCATATACTTTCGAGAGTTGCCTAGATGGTAAGTTCCGGCATTTGCCGGAACGGAGGATGAACGCTCTGGCTAGTAGGTGATACGCAGCCAGTCGGCGAAGCTTGCGACGGGGCATCTATTCACCTCAGGCAAGCGGTCGCCTCATAGACGACGTTGCCAGCTGCAAATCTGGCAGTGGACCGTAATTGCGCGCAGCACGCCGCCAGTGGATTCACGCGGTTTTGATCCTGAGCAGGATGTCCTGATCGTAGTTTCCAAAGCCCTTGCCGAAAATGTTGATCCCGCCGGGGCGCTTGGCGTCGTCCTTGACCCCGATACGGACGCGGATTGAATGATGGCTCTTCAGATCGAGTGCGGCGAGGCCGGTTTCGGAAATCCTGAGACCGTCGACATAGGTGCCGTCTCTGGCAATTCGCCAGTTCTTCAGCTTGCCGTATTGCGAGCCCTTGAGCTTCCACCAGGAGGGCGTGAAGACGCCGCGCTTGTCGCCGAAATCCCCCGGCGACGTCCAGGTGCCGACATCGACGCCATTGATTGTCAGCGTGATGTCCGAGGGCCAATCGGCGCTGGTGCCGGGCACTTCCGAGGACAGCTCTAGCGCCACTTCGAGTTCGGTGATCTCGGCATTGGCGAGCTTGGCATTGTTGGGGAACTGGTATTCGACAAAACCGCGCGTGAACCATAGCAGACCGGCTTTCATGCGGTCCGGATCGAGGAAAGTGTTCGGCACATCGAGCAGACCGATGATGCCGTCTGGCGAACAAAGGCCGCAGGGCGCGGTAACCTCGAAGCCGGTATAAAGCCCGATCGGCATCGACACTTCGATCGCGTCGTTCTTGACCGCACGATATTCGCTCTTGAACACGACGAGCACTTTTTCGGCGGTCGGATAGCAGATTTTCCGGTTGCCTTTCTTCGCTCTCTCGGTGCGGATCAGCCCCGCATCCTCCAGCACCTGGATGTTGGTCGAGACGGTCGACTGCGGAAGCGACAGCACGGCAGCGATTTCGTTGACATTCATCGGCCCCTTCTCATGCAGCAGTTTCAGCATCGAGATCCGCGCCGAGGAGGCAAGCCCCTTGAGCACGGCAATGCCTTCCTCAGGTTCGATCACCAGAAAATTGCGATTCATGAAATCGCCAGTCTATGCTCGTGACAGAGGTTATGGCTTCGCTCATTGCAACGGCGCTGACCGAAACGCCGAGCCGTTGATTTGGTTACATTAAGCCCTCGACCGTCAGTATGCATCGCAAGCCGTACCCGCAAGGATGGTGCGACATGTCTACATTTGTTCTCCGACCGCCAGCTCCTTGTAGTGCGGGGGTGCTTGTCAGTCCGTGGCCTCGATTTGCAGACGACTAGATGCTGGCAGCCACAAAGAGAGGCAGAAGCCGAACACGGAATTGGGGCCGTTCCCCTGGCCAAATCCCCCAAGATACGGGACCTCGACGTCGATGTTAGCCGAACCGGCGCGGATGGATGCACAGGATGCGGTTCGCTGAAGTGCGTGCCGCCGTGAAGTAAATCATCGGATTCGCCACCCGATAGAGTCGGGACGGGGTTCTACCTATTGCTTTTGAGCATGATCTTTTCCGAAAATCGCGATTCCACTTCTTCGGGATCGCGCCAGTGCCGGCCTACTTCACTGCTGGCCGCGGCAGCGACCCTGTCCACCATGGCGAGAACAGCTAGCGGTGCGGTGTGGTGGACCATGTGGCCGGCCTGCGGGATGATATCGACAAAGGAACCAGGAATCTCCGATTGTAGTCTAAGAGCCTCGGCTTTCGCATCGAACAACCGGTCGCCGGCCCCGGCAATAATGCCGGCAGGCATCAACAGGGTGAAGCGGCCGCCGGCCAGCGCGTCGGCCAGCATCAATCCCGATTCGGCCGCGATCGACCGCAGCTGTGAGGCCAGCTGGCGATGTCCTTTGCCGACGAAGCAAACCCCGCAGAGACGATGCCGGGGCGAAATACTTGCCCATGGCGAGCGGCCAGGTGAGCAGCACAAGCAGCGGCAGCAAAATGTGGGTGAAAACACCACCGGCGACAGGCAAGGCCGGCAGCCCGCCAGTGCAAGGCCCAGGCGCGGCGGCAAGAACGGACCGATGAAGACTCCCGATCGAATCGTCGTCCGATCGAGCTCATCGACTCGCCCGCCTGCCATCGAACCCAAATCTCAGGCGCTGAGCGGCCGAGTAGTAGATGCGACTTCGCTGCTTCATGGCTCACACTCCATCTTTCAGAAAAGAGCGTGTGTTGCTGCGATCAGTTGAATCCGCCACCCAAACCGAACGCGGCTGCTAGGCAGGCCGAAGCTTGTGCAAGTACAGCTGTGCGTCACAAGGCAAGTGAACTAAGAAGCTGCACGAACCGCGGGTGATCGCGAATGGCGTCGAAATGACTTCGTGACGGATTCGTTCCAATACGTTCTGACTCACGCTTCCTCCGACGGCTCTTTCCAGGTACCGCACCGCTTCCTCCACTTCCCCGAGCACGGAATACATGCAAGCGGCGTTGTACTGCGTCACGAAGTCGTCCGGATCGATCGCCAGCGCTCTGGCCAGCCAGGAACGCGCCTTCTTCCGCTCACCGATATACGCGAGCGAGGGCGCCGCGATGCAGCGGTGCCGCATTTTCAGGATGGCGGCCAGTTGAGCGTTCGGCGCGCTCGAAACAGACCCTTGGTTCGCGAGCGGATGAAGGCGATCGCGCAGGAGCGTCCCCCCGTGTAGAGTTGCCACCCTGGATCTCGCCTTGGGCCGGCTGCATTCCTGGCTGTGTTCCCTCGGATACATTGTCGAGCAGGGTCGACTTATCCAAGCCATGTGTCGGCTCAGGCGGCCATTCACCATTCGGCGTCATCTCGTTGACTGTCTCGGGTAGATCCCGCGCAATCCTTCTGATTAGCTCGTCGCGCGAAAGACCCGTGTGCATCAAAATGGACGTGAGTGTACCTTCGTCCATTGCCGCTTCGACGTCCCTTGGCTCGATCGGTTGGTTTGGCCCGCTGCCAACCCACGAGTCGACCTTCGATCCTGCCCCCACCTCCCTGAACCGGTCGAGGATCTCACCAAGGTCAGCCCTCGACACGCCATTCGTTATCTGAGCCAGAATTCTGCGTTGCGGGTCGTTTGGGTTAAGATACCCCGCTCCCGGAATCAATTCACAGAGCTTGTCGCGATTTTGGTATGCCAGAACGCCAAGCATGGCGATCGCCAATCTTCCCAGATTTGCCATTTGGTCTCCTCCACGGTTGAGCGAATCGAAGCCAAGTCTCGGCGGATGCCGACGCGTGTGGGCTCGAACAACTTCTTGCCGGTCGGCTCGCCGGCGGAGAGGGCGCGTCCTCGGGTACTCTTTTCCATCTGACGTCTTCTCCTGACGCAGAACTTCGGGGCGCTTGGCCGCTGTCGCCTGCGCCGATCGAACGCCCTAACCCGGCGCCTTCCGGGTTTGTTCCGCTTGTCAGAGTTTGTCGGCGACGGTAGGGGCACGACCCGACGGGTAACTCTACCGGCTCGAGAAATAGAGTCTGCCCAACTTGACCATACTTCAGAACGACGGCGGCTCGGTTAGCCTCAGCTACCTTGGACTGCCGCCGGCTCGCGCACAAATTTCAATTTCGGCGGGACGGCGAACACCCTGAACCGCTCAGCCAGGCTGTCAAGAGCGTGACGCATGCCCACTCCCGCAGCAGCCGCACCGTGTCCACTGATGACCATCCGCGGGTTCAGGGCAGCCAGGTGCTTCACGGATCTTTCCGCCGCATCCCAGTCCGGCGTGAAGTAGCGCGGCGGACCGTGCATCTCAAGATCCTGAACGGCGACCTCATAGACTGACTCCTGACCGGTGGTGATGAAAGCGTCCCCTACGATCAGCGAGCGGTCCTCCTCGCGCCAGAGCGAGATATGCCCAGGCGCGTGCCCGGGTGTGTGTAGCCATCGCCATCCGGGCATTCCGGGGATCGATCCGTCGGCAGGTAGGAGTTCCAAACGGTTGCCAAGATCAATTGGCCCGCGTGGAAAAAGCGGCGAAAGCAGCGCCATCAGTCCACCCCCGACCCACGGATCCGGTGGCGGATAGGACGCGGTTCCGTCCAGATAGGGGCGCTCGAGTGGATGCGCGAAGACAGGCACGTCCCACCTATTCGCGAGGTCTAGAACCGTTCCCACATGGTCGAAATGGCCGTGGGTCAGGATGATCGCGGCCGGCCGTGCGTTCGTGCCAAACCGCTTTTCCGCGACCGCAAGAATGCTGCCGCGGGACGTCGGCAACCCGGTATCGATCAGCATCCAGTTCCGATCTCCGCTGCCCGGTGCGCCGAAGAACACGACATTGACGATTGCTAGCCGCAAATAGCCCAAGTCCGGTGCGATGCTCCAAGCGCCGTCGCCACGATCCTCGCGCCTGGCGTGGTCGATCTCGGAAAGTCGAATCTGAACGGTCATGTGATCCCGTGCCTCTCTTGTTGCTGAGCAGCCGCTCGAGTCGATCGGCGGCGGTGGTATATCGCCCCGAACTTGGCACGGCCCTCCTTGTTCCTCCTTCGCCACCCAGCTCCGGACAGTCCACCACAGGAACAAAGGCTCGACCAAATCGGTTCGGCATTACCCGGTCGCGCCAGGACGAGCTGGACTGAGCAACGAAGATGGCGCGCGCCCCATTGGATGCGGTATTTCGCCAACGCGGTTCCCGGTCCTAACAAGGCGGCCGAGTTCGAAGCCGACTGCTGAAAGAAGACTTCGAATGGGCGAAGTGGGGCGTATGGACGAGCACCAGGTGGAGGCTCCGGTTCCGCAAGCTTCGCCTATGACTGGTCAAGTTGGGCGCCAATGGTCGAGGCGGCCCGATCGGCAGGTGTCCAGGTTATCTGGGACATCTTCCATTACGGATCTCCAGACCATGTCGATCAGCGATCGCTGCATTTCATCGATGCCTATGCCTCGTTCGCGGCAGAAGCCGTGAGCGTACAGCGTTCGATCGCCGGAACACCGCCTCTGTTGTGTCCCATCAACTAGATCTCCTTTTTCGCATGGGCTGTTGAGGTCGGCTATTTCCCGCGTGGGGCCGAACAAACGTGGATGGTTCAAGCGGCATCTCGTGAAGGCTGCCATCGCGGGTGTTCGTGCAATGCGGGAGATCGACCCCGCCTGCAGATTTGTCTGGGCCGAGCCCCTTATCCAAATCGCTCCTCGTGACCGGACCCGCAGCGAACGGGGTCGGGCCGAAAACGCCCGTCAGGGGCAGTTCGAAGCTTACGACATGTTGCTGGGCCGCGTCGAACCTGAGTTGGGCGGGAGCGAAGATGTTGTCGATGTCGTGGGCCTGAATTTCTAGCCGCACAATCAATGGTAAATAAACGGGCCGACGATATCGATGGGACACCATGAGTACCGCGCTTTGTCGGAAATGTTGCTCGAGGTTGCTCATCGGTACGGTAAGCCGATGTTCATTGCCGAGACCGGCTCAGAGGGATCCGGCGGGCCGGCTTGGCTCCACTATGTATGCCGCGACGAGGTGCGTGCCGCTATGGGTGTCGGAGCATCGATTCGAGGGTATTTGCCTGTACCCGATAACGGCCTACCCGGGCTGGGACAATTCGCGTCATGCAGAGGTGGGGTTATTTCGGCCATCCACCCGAATGGCACACGCCGCCTCCGTCAGCCCGTCGCGGACGAACTGGTGCATCAGCAAGATCTGTTCACGGCAAACCGGACGCGCTGATTGTGTTGCGACACACCGCAAGGGCGAGCACCGAAGACCAGGGCAAATTACGGTGTATTCCTCAGCCAAAATCGGCGCCACGCGATCCCAAGTGGCATGGGTGCGAGGATGACCGTGCAGCATCAGGAAGCGGTGGCCCCTTCCACCAACCCGCACTCTGAGCGTCGCTTCCGGAAGTTTGATCTGCTCCAGCGAGAAACCTTCAAACATGCAACTCCCTCCATTCGCAACATTTGCCAAACGTGTAAACGGAGAGGCAGTTCAATGTCGGCTTCCGCGGGATCTGAACTTGCCTTGTATTCCGCGAAGAGGTCGTGAGCCGAACGGCGGCTTTAACTGGTCCCTCGGCAATAACCGGACGGACAGCAAACGGCCCCCAAAAAGCCGCCAGGCGGCGACGCGCCTGATATCGCACTTCGAGATCAACTCTGCCGTTTCCTGTTAGCCGAAGTTGCAAACGGCCCCGCTCACAATCGTGGTTGCGCCTTTGGGCATCGTGGTTCAGACCGCTGGCGGATTAGAACTCATATTGGCTTTGCGATCGGCTCATCGCTGCCGACAATCGGGGACCTATATAAAGGGGCATGTCCACGCGCCGTAAAATCAATGCAACAGCGAAGCTGATTGGAGAATGGCCTTTGACCCCGGCTGCAACGCTTGGATCGTCCGTCAGAGCGAGGAGTATTTTTCTCGAAATACGCGCCCGCCTTCCAACGGAGTTCAGGAAACTGCTCAATATCGAGTCCCGCGTGCTTACCCTGCGCCTGTCTGAGGGCGCCGAGAATGATGTGCAGGTGGTATTCGGGATCGTACCAAAGCACTGCAGAATATCGAAGGCCTGCGCGTAATCCCCCGTGAAATCGAGGACATTCTGACGATCTCGACGGCCGAACGGCACCGCTGGCTGAAAGGTGGTCGCTTGCAGAGCGCCGGGACGAAAACGGTGAAACTCCGCGGGCGGGCAAGGAACATCACCTTTCACGTGTTCGACCCGCAGCACGTGGAGGATGTGCTTGACCGCGACCTGGTTACGGTCTGGCGCGAACAGGACGCAGCGACAGCTGCAGACAATAGGCGGCGAGCCGCGGGGAAGGCCGCTATGAAACGCGCTCAAAGAAGCGGTCGCGGAACTGCAGCTTCAGCTGGTTATGGGCCCGATGAGAACTCGCACTCCAGTTTGCGCGGCTGGGAAGATTTTGAGAATGACGGACTCCTGCGCGATAAGCCGGGCGCACAAGCAGGTTAGGACGTTTGCCTGCGCCGTGCGAGATGCGCAAGGAGGGCCGTCAAACGCATCGCGTTCAGGACCCGCTTCGCAGGGACACCGCCCTTGCGCGCCATCTCGACACCCCAATGCATGTGATCGAGCTCGCGGATCGAATGAGCGTCCGGATTGATGCTGAAGATGCAGCCCTGATCGAGTGCCTTTTGATGCCAGCGCCAGTCGAGGTCGAGTCGCCACGGATGTGCGTTGATTTCGACGGCAACGCCGTATTTCGCACACGCTTTGAGGACTTTGTCGATGTCGAGATCATAACCGGGCCGGCGCAACAGCTGGCGACCGGTCATGTGCCCGATGATTGTCGTCCGAGGATTTCCGATCGCCTCAATGATGCGCTCCGTCTGTTTCTTCTTTGGCAAGTTGAAGCGGCTGTGCACGCTCGCGACGACGATGTCGTTGTGCTCGATCTGTCGCGACCCCTGGCGGGGCCTAAGCCCGCAAAAAAGGCCACAGGCAAGACCGCACCCCATCGCAAAGCGACGCCGAAGTCATCTTCGCCCCGGAAGAGGTCGGTTCCGAAGCCTGCCGGGGATAAGTAACGTTCGTTGGCCTCGAAGCGCTCAGCGCCTTGAGCGCTTCGCAGGCAGCGGTATCCGGAGAGCGCCCAAGGAACGCGGCGAAGCGCCGGACATGACGAACGTGGTCCTGCTGCGTACGGCCGCGAAGCGAGGTTCGTGCATGAGGCGCAAAGCGGATGCCAAAGCCGGCGCTTGGAATGTCGATTTGTCTAGCTAAGGGGAAAATATCGAACAGCACGGTATTTCAGCAACGCATCAAGTAAAGTCCAATCTCATCCGAGCTCATGGATCGCCACGCCCGGCACTACAGTCTTGGCGATCTCGCACAGGTGCTGGTGATGTGTCAGGTAAATAACCTGTCCGGCACTTGCCATCTTCCCAAACAGCCGGAAAACCTCCTCGGATCGGAAATGGTCGAAGGTTTCCATTATGTCGTCGGCGATGAATGGAACTGAGGGTCGAAACTGAGCAAACTCGTAGTACCCGGCCAGCCTGAGCGCCAGGTAGAGTTGAAAACGCGCACCCTTTGACAGCGCGTCGGCAACCTTGGATTGCCCATCGCGCTGTAATGCGATGAGTACTTCCCCACCCTTCACCGGTTGAGTTGTCAGGCCAGAGTACTGGCCGCGCGTCATGAGAGCGAATGCGTCTGATGCGCGCTCCATCATCCCGGAGCGATGACGCTCGCGGTAGACGCGCAGAGCATTTCCAGCCGACAATATTCCCAGTTTCAGCTCGATATAGCGGACGGCCTTTTCCTCGATTTCCAGAAGGACGGTGCGCCGTTCGGCATCTATCCGGGCAACAGCGCTGTCGCCGCCAATGGCGTCCAGCTTGTCAGTCGCGCGCGTCTGCCGAATGAGCTGTTGCTGTATCGCCTCGTCAGAAGCGCGAAGCCGTTGCTCGGCTTCAGCCTTCTCGACTGCGAGGCTGTCGAAATCGACAGCATCCAATATTGAACGCGCTTGCTCGAGCCCTTCCGCAGCGAGCTCGGATGACATTTGCTCCTCAAGTTCGGCCACGGCTGTGCGCAGGCGATCCCTGTCGCGCAGCAGTTCGTCACGTTCCACGACCTCGGCTAGGGTGGCCACGTTAAAAACACTCAGGACCTCGTTCTTGCGGCGCTCATGTGCGGAAATTTCAGCATCGAGGATCTCGCGACTATCCTGCAATCGCTTCAGGTCATTGACGAGGCTTGCCTTGGCCTCCCGCGTGCGCTCGGCGCGCTCCAGGCGCTCGGCAAGCCGAATCGCCAGCTGTTCCGGGTCGTGGTCATCGGCTGCCTCGCCCGCTTCGGCTGCAACGGCGGTAACCTCGACCAGGAAATTGTCCCTGTCGGCCTCCATCTTCTCGATACGGAGTTGCATGGCGTCCCGGTCCTGAAGACATTTGGACAGTTCAGCCAATTGATCGAGGACGCCGCCGACGCCGGGCGCCGAGATGCCGCTCTCGAGCCAGGTGCCCTTGAGCGCTTCGGCAACGCCGGCTAGCCATTCATCCCCATGCCGCTCTGCGACTTCGATGGCTCGGCGCCTGGCGGCCAGATCCTCTTGCCTTGTGCCAACGGTATTGAGCGCCTCGGCACGCTCAGCGTCCACCTTGAATTGCCTGTCAAGGAACAGCTCTGCCACGGCCATGACCGTCTCCAGGCTGTCACCAGGGTCCGAACTGACGCCGACGCTCGCCAGCGCGCTGCTCAGCTCCCCGTGTATTCGGCCTCCCTCATCAACTGCCCGCTCGGCCTTCTTGCGTGAAAGCTCGACCTCCTCCCAGGCCGCGAGCCCATCGATGTAGGCAGCAATGCGATCCTCGATCAGTTCGATCAGCTGTTCGGGGGATTTCTCCGGAATTTCTCCAAGCAGGGGTCTTGCGGCTGCAAGAATTTCCGAGAGCACGGCCTCCCGATCTGACCTGTTGCGTTCAAGTTGGTCGCGCCCATGCGCGATGGTGGCAGCGGTTTCTGCGAGGTTGCGGTTTGTGCTGCGAATCTCAGCGAGCTCCCGGGCGTTGGCCAGACGGCCTGCTCCGGCAGCGTCGTCTCGGGCCAGTGCTGCCGCGAAACTATCCGCCGTTTCGCCAGTCAGGTCATCGCGATGTCTTGCCCAGGCCTCGTCCCGGGCACGCCGAATGGCGTCCGCCGCGTCATCGTCGGTGACATCGACTGAGGCACGAAGCGCATCCAGCCGCGCCGCAAGCAGGTCGTGGTTGCCGTGGTGTTCGGCAAGGCGTTCGGAGAGAACGCCCCTGCTCTTCCCGAGCTCTGCTGCCAGCGCCTTCCATGCGCCAAGTTGTCCGGCATTCGGAATGGCGAGCCTGGCCAATGCCTGAGCATCGCCCGACCAGGGATGCAAGCGCGCGATCGCGGCCTCCCATCGAACTGCACCCGCATCCGCGGCCTCGCGTGCCGCCTTGGTTTCCCTCATGTACCCGCTGGCCCTTGCCGTCGACAAAGCCGAAACCAGCCTTGCCCTGGCAGGCTCGGGCACGGCCCGTTCTTCGCCGACCCGCTCGCGTGCCGCATGAAGTGCATCAGCAGCAGCCGCAGCCTCCTCGCGCGCAACGCGCACGCTAGTAACGATCCCGGATCGCTGCTCGACCATGATGCGCACAGTGCCAATGGTTGCAGCAGGCAAGAGCAGCTTGGCAGGATGTGGCTCCGAGGACCTTCCAAGCGCGGCAAGGCAGGTCGCCACGGCATTATCGAGGATTTGCAGCTCCGTCCTGCGACTTGGAAGGTCCAGGCCGGCCGAGACGTGGCGCACCTTGCGGTCAGTCAAGCCGCGAACCCGTTCGGAAATCGCAAGTATCACCGCGTCCACATCGACCGAGGCGATTTTCGTCGTCACCCGCGCGAGCTCGTCCACACTTGCGGATAGCCGCGTTCTCAGACTGGCATCGGTCTCGATCATGTCGGCGACGCTGCCCGTCCAGGTCCGTGACGGGGAAGCGATTTCAGGCAACTCGGCTAGTTGGGCTTCCTTACGTCGGATATCGGCAAGGATCGGGATCGCGCGAAGATATTTGGCGATGGTATCGAGCCGAGTCGACAGTACCGACCGTTCGGCGATGCTGCGGTCGTATTTTTCTGTCGCGTCCAGGCGCTCTGTCTCGAGAGTTTCGAACGTCGACGCCAAGGTGTCGATCGCCTCCTTCCCGGACTTCAGTTCCGCAAGCCGCTTCTTGAGCAGTGCAAGCTCGGTTCCGTGTGCCTGCTTGCGATAGAGCCGGTCTGCTTCGGCCTCGAGTACGCTCAGTATATCGCTTGCGTGCCCGAGCCCGGCGCTGGCGGTGAACAACAGCTTGCCCAGGTCGCCGCGCGATTCCAGGATTGATTTTCCACCTGCTTCCAGCGTTTCGTCGTCCAACGAGAACATGGTCTCGTATGCATCGCGAGACAGCCCGGCGAGATGTGCTGATATCGCCATTTCGCTGACTGGTTGGCCATTCGCGTTCAACAATGAGTTGGTGCGCTGTTTCGTGCGTGTGAACGTGTGCTCCGCGCCGCCGAGTTCGAGCACCCCGCCGATCCGCATCGCGCTGTACTCGTGCAGGAAATTGTAGCGGCTGCGTTCCTCGATGCCAAACAGCAGGTCGAGATAGCCGGAAAGCGCGGTCGACTTGCCGGCCTCGTTCAGGCCGAAGACGATATGCAGGTCGGGACCGGATTCCGGTTTCGGCCCGAAGTCGATCGCTCTGTCGGTGAATTTGCCATAACGGATGAGCTCAAGTCGCCGGAGCCTCATTGTGATCCACCGGCCTTCAGGCGGGCGGTGACCAGGTCGGCGCCGTTGGCAAGCACCCTGTCGAGGAACAACTCCAGCTCAGCCTCGTCCTTACCCGCGAAATCGCGCCCGTCAGGCGGAAGATCCGCGATCATCTTCTGTACCAACGCCCTCGCCTCGGCACGGAAAGCTTCCGAGCTGGCATCGGCACGCATGGATTGAGCGAGTTCGAAAATCGGATCAGCGACGCCCTCAGATGTTTCGGCTGCGGGTGGCGAGACGTTAAGTTCGAGCTTCTCCACCCAGGTTTCGCCAACCTGTTCCGCGACCTGCTCAGCTTCCGCGAGCAGCAGATCCCGGTCGCGGATCAGTGCCCACGACAAAGGCGACATGCCGCTCAGACCGAGGCGCACCACGGCATGGCGGGATCTGACGGAGGCCCGGATAGCTTCGAGCGCGGATCGGACACGCCCGACGACTTCGGACCATTCCACCGTTACGGTCAGGTCAACGCTCACCCGCTCGAATTGCGCGATACTGGTCAGCCTTTCCTCGATCTCGATGGTGCGGTCGTCTCGTATCGTCACCAGCGTAACGGATTTCTCTCCGTCCTCGTTGATGTCCCTGCCCTGCGGAATTCCTGGCATCACCACGGTGCTCGCCCCAGGATGGACGTGGCGGACATGGATGTGCCCGAGCGCCCAGTACTCGAAGCCATGACTGTGCAGGTCGGCGACGTTGCAGGGCGCGTAGACGTCGTGGCCGGGCGATCCGGCCAGGCTCGTATGCATGATGCCGACATTGACCGCGCCTTCACGCGGAGCTGAATACTTGGGAAGCAGACTGTCCGGCGCCTTTGGGCTCGCGAAGCTCAAGCCGTGGAACATGACGTCAAGCCCGCCGGCTGTCTGCAGCGCTGACTGGGGACGGCCGCCGAAGATCGTGACCGTGTCCGGGAACACGAGCTGTTTCGATATCCGCGACATTGCGTCATGATTGCCACGGATCTTGAAAACCCTGATGCCGGCCTGGTGAAGTCGTGTCATCTGTGACGCCAGAAACCGCGCCGTTTTCATCGACGTCTGGTCGCCATCATAGAGATCGCCGGCAATGACCAGGGCATCGACACGTTCCGCAAGGCAGAGGTCAACTATGGAGATGAATGCCTGACGGCTGGCGTCTCCGACAAGTTCGGCAAGGTCGGGGTTTCGCATCGCCAGCGAACGCAGTGGCGAGTCGAGATGAATATCGGCCGTGTGTACGAATCGAAATGCCATCGAGCGGTCTCCGCCCACGAACATATCGATGTTCGATCGCGGTCCGATAGAAGAATTTCACGACACGCGGTGTTGGGTGTCCAGACCAGGTTACTGTCAATGGGCGCTTCCGCCGCTATCGTGTTAGAGGGTGCGGTGGTCAAAATTCGACACGCTATCCCGGCAACAGCGAGCGGAGTACGGCGGCGAGCGTTTCCTATGGACACCATTCTGGCTCAGCCAACTTCAAGACGTCCTCTTCGTCCTTCCCGTCGACCAGGAGGAGCGCGACGAATAAACTATCTCAAACCTCTCTCTTTTAGGGGGATTATTTTGTAGAGGGCTAGTAAATTCGGCTCCTTTAGTTGAAAGAGCCATATAGGCGAATACTGTCGCGGGCAATCTGCGTACGCTTGTTTGATCTACCGGCAATATGTCCCGGCGCTGGTACGCTTGGCTAGGGAGGGAATATGAGCTTTGCCTCATGGAGAAAGTGTGATTTTCAAATTCATACGCCCCGCGATCCTGCTTGGGTCGGGGTAAGGACTGTTGGGTTAGGCGAACCCACAAAGGGAACTGGCGCCCCAGCAACGGCGCAGGACGTTGATGTAGCGCGCAAACAGTGGGCGAATGAATTTCTGGATCAATGCTTCGCCGGAGGTTTGAATGCCATCGCCCTCACCGATCACCATGAGATGGTGTTTGTCCCTTACGTTCAGCAAGCAATCGCGGAACGAAAGGCGGCCGATGCCCAATTTGACTTCTGGCTTTTTCCAGGAATGGAGCTCACAGCGGCTGGTGGGAAGCAATGCCTGATCATCTTTGACGCCGACATTTCGGAGGATTGGCGCAGACAGGCACAGGGGAAGCTTGGCATCGTCTATGCCGATCTTGACGAAAAGCACGCCAAAGGTCCAAAGGTCACCCAACTCGCCTCCCACTACGCCGATATCGGCGCCGAGTTGGATAAACTCGAAGGGCTTCGCGGCAAGTACATCGTTCTACCGAATGTCTCCCAAGGCAACAGCCACACAGTCTTGACCGACGGGGGCCACGCGGATTTCCGTCGTATGCCTTATGTCGGCGGCTATCTTGATCAAGGCCAAACGCACTCCACGCTGGGGAGCAAAAACCAAAAACGGCTTTCCGGTCTCGACAAGACTTGGTGCACGCGGGAGATTTTCCCGCTTCCAACTTCGGACAGCCGATCGGCCGATTTTTCGATGGTTGGGTCAAACAGTACCTGGATAAAGCTCGCAGCTCCGACAGCGGAGGCAATCCGCCAAGCATTCCTTGGTCACAAATCCCGTATCACCATCAAGCCACCCCAACTCCCTTCCCTCGTGGTGTCTGAGATCGAGATCGACGGCTCCGCAATTTTGGAGAAAACTAAATTCCCTTTCAGCCCCGAGTTCAACTCCGTCATTGGCGGACGGGGCAGCGGGAAGAGCTCATTCCTTGAATATGTGTCCTTTGGCTTAGGCCGCAGCTGCTATGATGTGGAGCGCGACCATTATTCGGGAACACAACGCATGCGTGATCTGATCAACGACACGCTCATTGCAAAGGGTGCACGGGTCAAGCTAACTGTCACACAGGACAATGCGGCTTTTGAGATTGTTAGGGGTCCTGCCACCGCCTTTCAGCCGACGATTACCTATCCCAACGGCTCGAAGCAGACTGCAACGGTCAAAGAGCTTCGGGCACTATTCCCTGCCGTAGTGTATAGCCAAGGCGAGCTCGCAGAGATTGGAAAGCAGGCAGGCAAGAAAACCCAGCTTTCGGACTTACTCCAGTTTGTAAATCCGGATTACAAGCGCGAAGACGACCGCCTGACCCTCGACATTGAAGCTGCCAAGGTCACGGTCAAGGGCGGCGTACAAAGCCTCGCTGCGCACTGGATATTGCAATCTCAACTGCGCAAGCTCACCACGACCAAGGCGTCGCTCACTCAGCGCGTCGAAGCACTTGAAAAGACGCTTCCGGCCCTGTCCGAAGAAGATCAGTCCATTGTCGCGTATTTCGATAAGGCGAATGACTTTGAATCGAAGCGGCTCCAGGCGTCAAAACACGCGGACCAGATAGTCGAAGAGCTGGACAAATCGATCACGGAGCTCGTTAACGAACGCGATCTAGCGACCGATTTGGCAGATGACTCGGCGGCAATCCGCAAAGGCTATGGCGAATTGTTTTCAACGTTCAGCGCCGGCATAAAACAGTTCCAATCCGATATGAGAGCCAAGCGCTCAACATTGGCTGCTGCTGAAACCGAATGGGCGGCAAATTTCAAGGTGGCAAGGACAGCAAGAGACGAGGTTCTCGAAAAGCTGGGTGCACACAGGACCGCTACAAGCCAGATCATCAAGCTTCGCGAAGAGATCACCGACCTGACCAACCAGATCGGCGATTTGGACGCGAAAATAAAGGCCAATGGAGACCCGGCCGCCGGTTTAGATGAAAAGCTCGTTGCCCTCAGAGCACTAAATGATCGTCGTACGGAACGGACGCAGGAGTGGGCGAAAGAGATCGAGCGTCTGTCGAACGGGAAAATCAAAGCGATCGTAGATGCGGCGGGCGACGTTTCGGAGATCAAAGACGCAGTCGATCTTCTCGCCAATAAAACCGGATCACAAGAGGCAACCCGTCTCAAAGAATTGGATGATGCGGTTGCCAAAGACACGCCCATAGCGTTCCTCGACAAAATGCGCGCCGATAGCCTTTCGCTGTTGTATTGGCGTCAGATAGGCGCGGCTAGCGGTGAGAAGCAGCCAGATAGTGCAGTCTTGTTCGGAGTGCTTGGTGACACAGATCGCATTCGCGCGGCCTTGAGCGAAAAACTGGACACGACACGGGTAGAAACAGTTGCGGCCGCACTTCCGAAGCCCATGATTACCCTCTCCTATTCAGATGGCGCTAAGGAAATTGCCTTCGAAAAGGCTTCGGAGGGCCAGCGTGCGGCGGCGTTGCTCTTTATGCTTCTAGAGCAACCTGGGGGGCCGTTGATCATAGACCAGCCCGAAGGCGATCTCGATAATCGCATCATTGCTGAGCTTACTGACAAGCTGCACACTGCAAAGCAAAACCGGCAGCTCATTTTTGCCAGTCACAATGCAAACATTGTCGTCAATGGATCGTCAGAGTTGGTTGGCCATCTTGACGTAAAAGATACAGGCGAACGCCAGTTTGAATGCGCGGGTGCAATCGATACGCCATCGATTTGCAAGGTCATTACCTCCACCATGGAGGGCGGTGAGAAGGCATTTAAAGACCGCCAAAACAAATACGGGTACTGATTTTGGAGGCCGCCGTTCAGGTGTGTCTGGTGTAATCCGAACTCACCTGTTTCCCATCGTCGATATACTTCACTCGGCTCCATCACCTTCGTTGCTTGAGCAAGAGGGCGACGCAGAAGCAACTGATAGAAAAGTGCCTCAGCTATTGCGAGGAAGATGGCCCTCGCCTCGGAGCTTTCCTGACCATGACCGACTTTACAGTTTTTCCTCCTTCACGTGGTGATCCGCCGTCCTTCACAGGAGTGGCATTGCTGCAGGACCGGTGGAACGACTACAGTTTTATGACTCAGTACCACCTTGTGGTTTCGGTGCCGGAGTTCAGCGGCCTGATTGGAGCAGTGAAGATATTACGCCGCAGTCAGACCGAATCTGACGATCTGCAACTTCCAACTGGGCCTCTCTCGCCACTCGGTGACGACTTCGTTTCGCTCGGACAAGAGCTTGACTACTACGAAAGACTGGCCGGGTTGCCCGAGACGCTTCGCCAGGAGATTCTGGCCTTTCTCCGCGATGCGCTAGCATTCCCACAGCACGCTGAGACGTTCGCTACGGAAAAAGGATGGAGTACCTCCATCCTGCGATATGTTGACTGGGACAGCTTCCGCCGTGACGCTGCGGTTCTGCTGAACCGCGACTACGATCGCGTCGCGCGCCTTGGCCTAGAGGTTTCCTTCCACGTTGAGGGTTGGGTCGATCCGCTTCGGATCGATTTCAAAGCGCCCGGTGGTCATTTGTTTTGGGACACGAGCGTGCTGCCCGAGAGAGTTGCGGTACTGATAGGTCGTAATGGTTCGGGCAAGAGCACACTGCTTTCGCGGCTTGCGCGCGTGCTCCACGCCTCCCAGCGCGAACGCGCGAGCGAGCCGCTGAAAGCACTCGGTGCGATCTCACCTCTCGGGATCGGCTTCACGCGAATAGTCAACGTCGCCTATAGTGCGTTCGATGCGTTTCAGCTCCCCGGGGTCGATTATCGTGAGCGGAAACAGATTGTCGACGACCTAGAGCGTGGCGTTGGCCGCTATCACTATTGTGGCCTTCGCGACATTGCATCGGAAGTTCGTCAAGCGGAAGGCATAGGTGACATCGATGGCACGCCCATCCAACCGCAGGACCTTGATCGGCAAGAACGTATTATTCTCAAGACGAGTGAGCAGCTGTCTAAGGAGTTCGGAGCCATTGTTCTTCGCATCAAGGAGAGCGGCCGGCAAAACCTCTTCAACGAAGTCTGTCGCGTTCTGGGTTCAGACTCATCGTTCTTCGTCTCGGCTCCGATCCTGCTGCCTCAATTTTCGAGTACGCTGTTCCTTGGTTTCGTGTCTGGAGCACCGGCCATAAGATAGTTATGCATGCCGTCGCGTCGCTCGTCGCCTATACCGAGCCTAAGTCAATCGTCCTAATTGATGAACCCGAGAGCCATCTCCATCCACCGCTACTAGCAGCCCTCATGCATGCGGTACGCATCATTCTACGGCAGAACGATGCGTTCGCTGTTGTCGCAACACACTCACCTGTGGTGGTACAAGAAACGCTCGCTCGCCATATTGCGATCGTTCGGCGGTCGGGAGCGGAAATAAGGATATTCTCACCTCGCATAGAGACTTATGGCGAGAGTATCGGCGAGGTCACCAACGAAATCTTTGGCCTCAACGTCGACGCGACGGATTTCCATAGCGTGCTGTCTCAGCTTGTAGACACCGGGCTTTCCCTCGAAAGCATTGAAGGCCTGTTCGAGCGTGGGTTGAGCCTGCAGGCTAGGGCCTTTGTGATGACGAAGCTTGCGAGCAAAAGGACCTGAAATGTGGGTCATCACTCCCCAACAACTCGGCGACGTTGATGAAGCGCTAAATGCCGCCCTAACACTGACGAACGGTGCCGCAGTCTACGCGATGTCACCTGCCGAGCGTGCAGCATTGCATGAGGTCTACCAACTATACGACGCGTGTCTCGGTCAACCACATTTGGACCTTACTCCAAACGTGCTCGATACCGCTCGTCCCCACATGCGCTCGGCATACGATCAGGTCCAAATTGGTGGGCGCCTGGCAGCGCTCCGTGAGCAACTCTTAGCGTCGACCGATCAGTGCCCCTATTGCGGCTTTGGGGAACCGCGCGACCTAGATCATTACTTACCCCGCAGCGTATATGGTGAGCTCGCGATATATCCTCGCAATCTGATTCCAAGCTGCAGTCCATGTAACAATGCAAAGAGAACGATAGTTCCTGGCCTGGGCCCAGCGCACGGCCCTGGATTGTAAGCGATGTTCCGACGGCACCTTTCGGGGATCGGCGTGAAGGACGATGTTCGGAGCCTTTGAGGGCTTCGACATATGACGATT
>NZ_JAMYSV010000022.1:0-79131 GCF_040322115.1 Mesorhizobium sp. M0195
ATCGCCACCCCGCCTTGGCGGGTGCTGTGGTCATGTCGTCCTGATCTAAATGCTACTGGGCCGGCTTGTAGATCTGGTCGAATATGCCTTCCTACCGAAGTGATGGCGCCGGACGTGTGGCACATGGCTGAAAAGCGCGGTTCATCGGTCGATGTAGCCGTGATGCGCGAGATAGTTGATAACCTGTTCGGCCAGCTCCTCCGACGCGCTCACCCCTGCCGCCAGCACAATTTCCGGCGACTCTGGCTCTTCATAGGGGCTGTCGATGCCAGTGAAATTTTTAAGTCGACCTAGACGCGCGCTCTTGTACAGTCCCTTTGGGTCCCGTTTCTCGGCCACGTGGAGAGGTGTACTCACGAAAATTTCGACATACTCTCCCGCAGCAAATAGCTCTCGGGCCATTTTGCGCTCGGCCCGGAACGGCGATATGAACGACGCCAAGACAATCAAGCCGGCGTCGACCATCAATTTCCCCACCTCACTGGCGCGCCGCAGGTTCTCGACACGGTCAGCATCCGTGAAACCAAGGTCACGGTTGAGGTCGTGGCGAACATTGTCACCGTCGAGAAGATATGTGTGCCGCCCCATTGAGACGAGGCGCTTTTCTACCAGGTTAGCAATCGTTGACTTGCCCGCCCCCGAAAGACCGGTAAACCACAAGATGACCGGTTTCTGACCTTTCAGGCGCGATCGTATGGCTTTGTTTATCTCCACTGCCTGGCAATGAATATTGGATGCCCGACGCAAGGCGAAAACAATCATTCCGGCACCGACCGTCTGGTTTGACAGCCGATCAATCATGATGAAGCCGCCCATAACGCGGTTGGACGAATACGGCTCGAACGCGATCGGCTCCTGCGTCGACAGGTTAAGTGCGCCGATCTCGTTTAGGTGGAGCGTCTTGGCCGCCAATTTTTGAAACGTATTCACGTCGACCTTGTACTTTATCTCCATCACGCTTGCACCCACAGTGCGCGAGCCAATCTTGAGATAATAGGTCCGCCCTGGGATGAGCTCGTCGTCGCTCATCCAGATCACGTGGGCCGAAAACTGATCAGAAACCTCGGGGCGGCTGGCAGCTGCACAAATGATGTCACCACGCGAAACATCAATTTCGTGTTCCAGAACCAAGGTAATCGCTTCGCCAGCCGCCGCCCATTCGTGCTGGCCGTCGTAGGTGATGATCGACTTGACCCTGGACGTACAACCGGACTGTGCGACAACGACTGGATCCCCAACGTTGACCACGCCACATGCGATTGTTCCCGAATAGCCACGGAAGTTCAAATTCGGTCTATTGACCCATTGCACCGGCAACCGGAATGGGCCGGCTGTTTCATCGCGGACCACATCGACGGTTTCGAGGTGCTCGATGAGCGTCGGCCCTTCATACCACGCCAACTTGGCGCTCCGCTCCGCCAGGTTGTCGCCAAAGCGTGCCGACATCGGAATGGAGAGTATCGTTTTGAAGCCAAGGTCCGCGATGAAAGTCTGATAGTCAGCGCCAATCCGATCAAAGGCCTTCTGGGAGTAATCCACCAGGTCGATCTTGTTGATTGCGGCAACGAGGTGCTTGATCCCAAGCAGCGACGCGATGAAAGTATGGCGGCGTGTCTGCGTGAGAACCCCCTTCCGCGCGTCGATGAGAATGACGGCAAGGTCGGCATTCGACGCGCCGGTCGCCATGTTGCGCGTGTATTGCTCATGGCCAGGCGTGTCAGCGACAATGAACTTGCGGCGATGGGTCGAAAAGAATCGATAGGCGACATCGATGGTGATGCCTTGTTCACGCTCCGCTTCCAAACCGTCCACCAGACGCGCGAAATCGATGTCATCTCCAGTTGTTCCGTGCTTACGAGAATCGCGTCTCAGACCCGCGAGCTGATCCTCAAAAAGCAGTTTGGCATCGTAAAGCAGGCGTCCGATCAGTGTCGATTTTCCGTCATCGACACTTCCACACGTCAGGAAGCGAAGCAGGTCCTTGCTTTCATGGCGCTCCAGGTACTGGCTGATCGCTGCGGGGTCTATCGGTATCGCGTTCATCAGAAGTATCCCTCCCGCCTCTTTTTTTCCATCGCCCCTGACTCGTCGTGATCGATTAGACGCCCAGAGCGCTCGGACGTTCGAGCAAACAGCATCTCGTAGACGATCTCCGCAACCGTCGACGCATCCGATTCAATTGCGGCGGTCAGCGGGTAGCAACCCAAAGTGCGAAAGCGCACCATTCTCATTTCCGGTATTTCGCCGGGCTCAAGCGGCAGCCGGTCATCATCGACCATTATCAGCACGTCCTGGCGCCACACGACCGGACGCTTGGCCGCGAAATAGAGCGAAACGACGGGAATGTTTTCCTTCAGGATGTACTGCCAAATGTCGAGCTCGGTCCAATTGGAAAGAGGGAAGACACGGATGGACTCCCCATGACGAATCCGCCCGTTGAAAACATTCCAGAGTTCCGGGCGCTGGGTCTTCGGATCCCAGTTGTGATTTTCCGTTCGAAAGGAAAAGATGCGCTCCTTGGCTCGGCTTTTCTCCTCATCGCGTCGAGCCCCGCCAAACGCTGCGTCGAATTTATACTTGGTCAACGCCTGCTTGAGTGCGTCGGTTTTCATAACGCTTGTGTAAGTGGAAGAGCCGTAAGTGAACGGGTTGATCCCTTCCTTCAAGCCCTGCATGTTGGTATGGACGATCAGATCCATGCCCGCGCACTCGGCAGCATCATCACGGAACTGAATCATCTGCTTGAATTTCCAAGTCGTATCGACGTGAAGTAGCGGAAAGGGCGGGCGCGACGGAAAGTACGCCTTGAGCGCCAAATGCAACATTACCGACGAGTCTTTGCCGATCGAATAGAGCATTACCGGGTTTTGAAATTCCGCCGCAACCTCGCGTAAAATGTGGATTGACTCTGCCTCAAGTCGCTTAAGGTGGGTCAATCTTCCGCTGGAGACGAAGGGGGTTCCATTCGTGGCCACCATATCGTGCAGCATCTCACGCTTTCCCTCTTCACGATCCTCCATCGACAGAGCGAGGCGTGCTTTTCATCCGCGGTGTGCTCGTGGAGCAATCGGGGACTACACCGAGCCTCTGAGCCCAATTTTTCCGACGTAGAATTCTGCTTCGCCGTAAGCGACAAGATTTGCAAAATCGACATCTGATCGTTGGCGCCCCCTTGTTGTAGGTCCCTCGAGATTAAGGACGATGCCACCAGCAACTCGCAGGATTGCGTCGCCAGCCGCCGTGTCCCACTCCATGGTTCTGCCTGGCCGGGGATAGGTGTCCGTCTCACCTGCCGCTACACGCCAGAGCTTCAGCAATGGCCCTGAGGGAACGGCGCTAACCATACGGTCCATTATGTCGATCCCGTCCAACTCTTCCGCCTGTGCGACTTTTGTACCGAGCTTTACGTGGGATACCGGGATACCTGGGATAAATGAGGCATATCGGCGACACTCGCTGTGACCGCGGACACAGTGAACTCGATATTTTCATGACAGGTTGGAGCAGCTGATATGCTGCTCGATCCGCAACTGCTCGATCCATTAAATGCGTTGCGACAAGGGGCTGAATTGGTTGGTTATGTGTATGACTGTCAGCCGTTCGAACACACGAGAGCGCGAATGTTGAATAGATCGGTGCGCTGGCGAGCAGGCAGCTGCGCCGCGCTCACATGCTTGTTACTCTTGTTCGTCTACGCGAACCTGTCGAATGGCCCTGCCCTAGCACAGGAGTACAACGTCGACGAGTACCGTCTGCAGACTGGCGACGTGATCGGCTTCGCGGTCATAGGCTATCCCGAGATGCAAAAGCGAGCTGTGATCGACCAGAGCGGTACAATTGTGTTGCCGGTCTTGGGCCCCCTAAAGGTTCGCCAGAAGACAATAGAGGATGTTCGCAAGGAGGTAATCGAGGTCCTAAAACCGAAGTCCCTTCCGCAACGATCCGCTGACGGCACTGAGAATTGGACCGGGTTCTATCCAGATCAGATTATAGTTGATATTGAGGAATACCGACCGGTCTATATCGACGGGGACATTGCCTCTCCTGGGACTCAGGCCTTCCGACCAGGAATGGCTGTCCGACAAGCTGTGGCTGCGGGCGGCGGCTATAAGCTCGGTCGCGGCGAGGTTGAAAACCCTGAAATGACAGTAGCGGACCTTGGCGGCCGCCTCTACGTTCTGCGCATCAAGTATCAGGAAAGCCAAATCAAGGCTGCTCGAATAGAGGCGCAGCTGAGCGGCGCCAGGGCGATCGAGGTTCCGGAGGCAGAACGTGACCCGAGCCTCGAACCCCGTCGCGACGAAGCTTTGCAGCAGGAACAGAAGCATCTTGAAGCTCTCTATGTGGATCAGGAGAAAGAGCGCGCTTCAATCAAGTTGGCCACGACCAAGGCGGCGGAACGGATGGGCTACCTGAAGGAGCAGCAGAAGGCGGATCAAGCTGGCGCGGCAGCGGATGCGGCTGAACTTGATCGCCTCAAGAAGCTCTTCGAAAAAGGTCTGATCCAGATCACCATGATCAACGATGCTCAACGCGCAGTGCTCTTGTCAGCGACCCGCGCTTTGCAAACCAACGCTGAGATCTCTCGACTTGAACGCGACCAAGGGGAATTGCAGCGCAGCCTTGAGAAGCTTACCGACCAGGGTCGAATTAACCTGTTGGCTGACTTGCAGACTGAAAGCGCGGCGATGATGGAAATGCGCGCTGAGATGGATTCTTTGGCCAAACAAATCGCCTATGTGAGGCAGCTGCGCAGCGACCTTTTGGCCGAAGGGGGCCGCCGGGTTATGATGGGTGTAACCCGTTCCAATGACGGAAAGACAGCGACGATCGAGGCGACCGAAGATACTCTGCTCGCTCCGGGTGACACCATCACAATTACGCTACAGGCCCCACCAGGAGCGGCGATCGCGAACTAACTGATTAAATATTGTTACGGCGTTCATCGTCACACCTCCCCTGCCAAACGGAGGACGAAACCCGCAAGCTGCTGCCGGGCACCTGAAGTGGACGACGGCCCGGGACTTGGTTCCGCGTTTTTACGCGGAGATAGAGCCCACCGCCGTCGCTATGTCGGTTTCAGCTCCTTGGCGCGAATAGTAGTTTCGGCTAATATATGCGTGAACGACCGATCCCAGCAACTCTGTGCCTAGGTTGCGGCGGATAGCAGCAAACGAAGAATGCTGAAAAGCAATGAGATTCAGTGGTGGACGCCTGCACACACCAAGGGAGAAGGGTTTGGATGACACTCCGTCCGTCAATCTCTCGTCAGGTCTTTGCGAACTTCACGCTGCCTGATTGTCTAATTGATATCTCGTCCAAAAATCATTTCTGGCCAATATGGGGGGGATTGCAATTCTCTTCCTTCGGGCGCGACTAGGGATGGCGGATTTGCCGGGCAATTCACAGCACTCTGCCCACACGCTCGTGGCGGTTATCATCCCTGCCTACAACGCAGAGCCATTCATCGAGCGTACCTTGGCGTCCGTGCTCGCCCAAACGCATAAAAATACGGAAATAATAGTCGTTGACGATGGTTCGACCGACGCAACAGCATCGATCGTTCGACGACTGGCTGATGGCGACGGGCGCATCAAATTGCTCCAACAGAAGAATGGTGGCGTCGCGTCGGCGCGGAATGCGGGGGTGCGGGCAAGCAAGGGCATCTTTATAGCGCCTGTAGACGCCGATGATCTCTGGCACCCGACCAAGCTCGAAAAGCAGCTGCGTGTTTTCGCGGCGGCTGGCAATGATCTAGGGCTTGTCTACACACTTTACCGGACGATTGACGCCGATGATATGGTGATCATCACGCCGAAGCAGAGGCACCCAAATGGATGGGTGTTCATGCAGCATCTCGGACAAAATTTCATCGGCAACGGCAGTTCGGTGATGTTTCGGCGCGATGTTCTCTTCGAAATGGGTGGCTACTCCTCGCGACTGCGCGAGAGCGGTGCAGAGGGTTGCGAGGACTTCTTCATCCAACAGAGCATTGCCTCCAAATACCGTTTCGGCGTCGTTGAGGAGCATCTTGTCGGATACCGCCGAACGCCAGGGAATATGTCGGCAGATTTCGTGCGAATGCTCATCTCGCGTCGGATGGTGCTCGAGAGCGTACTTGCCCGCTGCACAGAGGCGGTGAAGCCGGTCCTGCTGGATGCGATCTTCCGCACCGATGTCGAGATTGCCAAGCTTGGGCTGATGACACACCGATTTGCTGCTGTCGCCAGGAACTGCACTAAAATGCTCTGGCGATCACCTGTGCAGTTCGCGAAACTCGTTGCCGCATTTACGGCCATTTTCCTGCGCAAGGCGAAGCGAGCACTTCCCCAACCGGAAAGCGAGGACCGCAGCTCAGGGGAAAACGGCTCGGAGAGCGGAGGAAATTTTTGGAACTACTCTATTCATGAGTTTGCGGATTCCGCCGAGAAAGCCGACTACCGCGTGGTGCTCAGCAATCTTGCTGTAATGGACGAGAAGCTTGGACCAAGCGGAGCCTATTTGACGCGGCTTCCCGAAGGAGGGACGCTTGCAATGCCCAACGAGGACACGAATTCGGACAGCCTATGTCCCCTTCGTGACATGAGATGAAGAAGCTGTTGCTGGCTGGAGGAGCAGGATTCATCGGGTCGCACCTGGTCGACCGGCTTCTCAAAAGAAACGATTTGGACATGCTGGTTGTGGTCGACAGCCTATGGACCGGCAGAGCAGAAAACGTTGGTCATATCCGAGATCAACGCCTAGTGCTGGTCCGCTCCGAGGTGGAGCATTTCAAATCCGATTTCCAATTCGACGAGATCTTTCATCTTGCCTCGCCCGCGTCGCCGCCGGTCTATATGCGGGAGCCCGAGCGTACCGTCTCAGCAAATCTAATTGGCGCTATGCGGCTCTTGAAGCTGCTCAAAAAGGATGGGCGAATCTGCTTTGCGTCGTCCTCGGAGGTTTATGGAAATCCGTTGGTCAACCCGCTGCCCGAGACGTATCGGGGGTCAGTGGACTGTACGGGCCCGCGCTCTTCCTACGACGAAGGCAAGCGCTGCACCGAGGCGCTCCTCTTCGAAAGCAACCGTGTCCGCGGCGTCGATGTGCGGGTTGCCAGGCTCTTTAACGTCTACGGCCCGCGCACCCGAGCCGATGATGGGCGTGCTGTTTCCAACTTTATCGCCAATGCGTTGGCCGGCAAGCCGATCGTCGTCCATGGTGATGGTCTCCAAACCCGCAGCTGGGGTTATGTCGACGATATTGTCGATGGGCTCGAACGGCTGTTCTGGCTGGAGAACTTCAATCATGTGGGAGCAGTCAACGTAGGAAACGACCGGGAAATTTCGGTGCTTGAGATCGCGCAGTATGTTGCAGGCCTCATTCCCGGAACGACCATTGTTCATGGTGAGCCGGCGCCGCAGGATCCGACCAACCGGCGTCCTGACCTGACCCTATGCCGAAGAATCTTGCCGGGGTGGTCGTGCAAAGTGCCCTATGAAGAGGGTCTCGTGCGCACATTGCGCTGGTTTGAGGCCAATGGTGGAATTGCGGAAATGAGGGCAACTCACGCGATCTAGAGCCAGCAATGATCGGCATGATCTGAGATAGGCGGGCGGCATGGACTGCGGAGCGGAAGGTGAATGAGTCAACGGTTCGCGTGACCGTCCTTATTGTCACTTACAATCACGCACGCTACGTGGCGGCTGCGATCGACAGCGCTCTCATGCAAGAGGCCGATTTCGGTGTCGAGATATTGATCAGTGAAGACTTTTCGACCGACGGAACCCGGAAGATTGTCGAGCGATATGTTTCCAACCATCCTGAAAGGCTGTCGGCGATCTATTCCGGCAGTAATGTGAGATCGAACGAAGTCGTCACGAGAGGACTCCGGATGGCGCGTGGGCGCTACGTCTCGATCCTCAATGGCGACGACCTGTGGACATCCACGACCAAGCTCAAAGATCAGGCGGCCCATCTCAACGCGCACCCGGAACTCTCCGCAATATTCCACAATGCAGTCGTGGCGGATGGCGATGAGTTCACATCGACGCGATGGACGCGGGCGGACCAGAAACCCATCGTGACGCAAAGGGATATCTGGGAAGGCAATCCTTTCGCAACTTGCGCCGGCATGATGCGAACCGCGTGCGTTCGAAATGTGCCGTGGTGGTATGCTGATTTCTTTCCGATAACTGACTGGCCGCTGTATGTGCTTTGCGCAAGGACAGCAGATCTCGCTTTTGTCGACGAGGTAGCAGGTGTCTACCGTCTGTATCCGGGCGGACTCATATCGGCACTGCCAAACCGACCCAAGCTGGATGCAATAGAAGGATTCTACCGGCGCATGGCGCAGGTCATGGACACGCAGGTGGCAAATTCTGCCCGCGGCGGCTGCTCCCGCTACTTTTATGAATGGTCAATGCGGTATCTGGTAGAAGGCGATTTGCCATCGGCCAGATCGTGCTTCCTGCGGAGCCTTCGCAGCGGTGGCATCGGACGTGACGTGGACAAACGCGACATTGTCAGGTTGGGGCTGCACCTGCTGAAGTCCTCGGTGCTCCAGCGATGACGGCGGTCCGTGACTTCGAGTATCGCGATCCGATCTCGCCGTTGCCACGGGAGGCTGCACGCCCGAAATGGTCAGTGATGATCCCCGCCTGTAATTGCGCCTGCTTTCTTGCCGCAACGCTGGAAAGTGTGCTGGCGCAGGACCCCGGCCCGGCTCAAATGCAAATCGAGGTGGTTGACGACTGTTCTTCCGATGATCCGCAAAGAGTCTTGAATGAAATCGGTGGGAACCGCGTTGGCTTTTTCCACCAGCCGCAAAATCTAGGGCATATCGGCAACTTCCATACCTGCCTGGATCGTGCCCAGGGCGAACTCGTACATCTCCTGCACGGCGACGACGCCGTCCGCCCCGGCTTCTACGAATTGCTCGGACGAGGCTTCGATGCGGACCCGAGTACAGGCGCGGCATTCTGCCGGGCGATCTTCATGGATGCCCACGGACAGGAGCTGTCGATCCCGCCTGTAATGCAGTCAAGCCCCGGACGGCTCGAGAATGCGGCGGCTCGACTGGCGTTGGAACAGCACGTCATGACGCCATCAATCGTGGTGCGCCGCGCGGTCTACGAAGAACTCGGCGCCTTCGACCGGCGGCTCAAATGCAGTGAAGACTGGGAGATGTGGGTCCGCATCGCTTCTCAATTTCCTGTCTGGTACGAACCGCAGGCCCTTGCACTTTATCGGATGCACCCCCAATCGAACACAGGGCGCCATATCCGAAGTGCCGAGGACATGGCCTACACGCGAATGGCGATCGATATTTTCAAGAGCTATCTTCCAACCGAGCTTGCGGACGATGTCGCCGCGTCGGCCCGGCGGACCTATGCGCTAAGCGCTCTCGAGACTGCGCGGCGACTGTTCGGCGCCGGCGATTGGGCTGGATGCTTGGCGCAGATGAGCGAAGCGTTCCGCTTCGATCCCTCACTCAAGACAATTGGTCGTATGCTGCGGCTCGTTGCAAGACAGGGAGGCAGGATTGTCCATCCTAGTTGAAACCGCGCAGCGGCCTGCAGGACTCCGGGAAGATGAACCGGTCCGGCTCGTTTTGGCCGGATGTGGAGCTGTCACAAGGCTCTACTATGCGGAAGCGCTTTCACGCCTTCAAAGCAGAGGCCAAGTTGCAGTCGCGGGGATATTCGATCCAGATGCGAAGCAGGCCGCACTCGTTCAGGCGCGACTGCCCTCAGCCAAGGTTGCGGCCAGTTTCGACGGCCTTTTGGCTATGGACGCCGATATTGCGATCATTGCTTCGCCACCTGGATATCACGCTGATCAGTCGACACAAGCGTTGGAAGCCGGGATGCATGTTCTGTGCGAAAAGCCGATGGCCACGAGCAGCTCCGAGGCGGCTCGTATCCTTGCGGCAGCGGCAGCCAACAATCTTCATGTGGCAACAGGGCTCGTCAGAAGGCAGTTCCCTGCGACGCGGTCGATAAAGGCCATGCTGGAGGGCGGAATGATCGGACGGTTACGAAGCGTCAGTTGTTTTGAGGGCGGCTCCTTCCAGTGGCCGGTGGCTTCGATGAGCTATTTCAGCTTCGCGGAGTCCGGTGGTGGTGTGCTTCAGGATATCGGCACGCATTGCTTTGACCTCCTGACCTGGTGGTTTGGAGAGCCCGACGAAATCCACTACGCCGATGACGCAATGGGCGGCCTCGAGGCGAACTGCCTTGTCCGGCTGCGTTTTGGCGGCTTCGACGCGACGGTCAGGTTGAGCCGGGATTGGGCTCGCCCGAATCTGTACCGCCTTGAGGGCGAACGTGGCTCGATTTCCTGGACGGTCAATGAGACCGAGACTGTGGAGGTCGCCTTGAATGGAAGTCGCACGACAGGCTGCGTTTCCTTCACCAATGCCGACGGCCGGTCGCGCGATTTTGTCGATGCATTTTGCGATCAGGTTTCGGGCTTGGTGGATGCGGTCCGAAATGGGGCCCCCCTTTCCGTGCCGGCCAGTGTTGGGCGCAATGTGGTCGATCTGATCGAAGGATGCTATGCTAGACGGAAACTGATGGACATGCCGTGGCTCGGTCCGGAAGAATTGCTCCATGTCGCTGCTTCCGCCGGGACCAGACAATGACCGGCACTGTTGCAGTGCTTGGCGCCAACGGTTTCATAGGTTGCCGCACCGTGGAGTTGCTGCAACTTTCCGGCTGGGCGAATGTGAGGCCGATCGTTCGCAGGCCGGATGCTTTCGCCAGTCTGTCTCGCTTTGCGATTGACGCAATGGTGGCGGATGCGCGTGATATTCAGGCTCTTACCGCTGCCTTTACGGGCTGTCAGTACGTCGTACATGCAGTTGCCGGTGACGCCCGCACGATCGTCGATGCTATCGAGCCCGTCTATCGTGCAGCCACCGCTGCCGGCGTGCTTCGTCTGATCTATCTCAGCAGCGCTTCCGTTCATGGCCAATCGCCCCCGCCCGGGACGGACGAAACGAGCGCGCTGCATGACGATCAGACGATCGAGTACAACAATGCGAAGATTCATGCCGAACGCCGTCTCGGGCAACTGTCACGCGACGGCACGGTGCAGGTAGTGGTGCTGCGGCCCGGAATTGTCTTTGGCCCACGCTCCAGTTGGACCGGTGGTTTTGCCGACGAGCTCATTGACGGTTCCGCCTACCTGGTGGATGGCGGTCGTGGTATCTGCAACAGCGCCTATGTCGACAATGTCATTCACGCGATCAAGCTCGCCATCGAAGTGCCCGAGGCCTCTGGGCGAACCTATCTGATCGGAGACCGGGAAGAGATCAGTTGGGCAGATCTTTGCCGACCGATCGCCGAGGCACTGGGGTTCGACCTGGCCGCGATTTCGGCTTCAGCGCCATTGTCATTTGCTCCGAGATGGAAACAAGGACTGAAGGAAAGCCAAGGATATCGGCGGCTTGTCCGAAGCCTGCCAAGGCCTGTTCGCAGCGGACTGAAGGCAGGCTATGCCGAGTGGCGGAAGGCAGGACGCAATGCGACCGGTGCGACTACGGCCCCAACGGTCATGGTATCGGAGGAGCGTGCACTTTTGCACCAGTGCCAGACGAAACTTCCATGGCGCAAGGCCGAGCGTGAGCTCGGATACCAGCCGGCTGTCAGCTTCGAGGAAGCATGTCGGCGATCTGTCGGCTGGTTGACCTTTGCCGGCTACCCGACCTGCCGAAACGGAGCGGGTGAGAGATGACCACCCGCCCCGCTGCATCCAGCGTTTCAGTTGTCATCACGACCTACAATCATGCGCGGTTCCTTGCCGAAGCGATCGACAGCGTCCGCAATCAGACCGTGACGCCGGATGAGATCATCATTGTGGACGATGGGTCGTCGGACAATCCCGAAAGTGTTGTTCGTCGATATGACGACGTCCACTACATCCGCCAAAAAAACCAGGGTTTGGCCGCTGCCCGTAACACCGGGATGACGGCAGCGCGCGGCGAATTCATTGCCTTCCTGGATGCCGACGACAGGCTGCGCCCGGTAGCGCTGGCCACCAATCTTGCCTTGTTTCACGACAATCCCGATTGCGCGTTGGTCTACGGTGCTTTCCGCTACATCGACGAGGCCGGTGCAGTCAGGAATACTGTACCACTGAGGTCGGTGGGCGAGGACCCGTATGCATGCTTCCTGACCGACAACCTGATTGGAATGCATGCGACGGTGCTCTATCGCCGCAGGACATTGGAAGCCGCCGGCGGATTTGACCGGTCACTGCGGGCTTGCGAGGACTACGACGTCTACCTTCGCCTATCTCGGGCGAACAAGGTGGCCTGCATTCCGGAATACCTCGCAGATTACCGTCGGCACGCAACGAATATGTCGAACAGCAATCCGATGATGTTGCGCGCGGCGCTGAAGGTCCTTCGCCGGCAGCGGGACGTCGCGCAGACCAATCCGGATTGGGCGGCCGCCTACCGTCAGGGTGTCGAAAAATGGAAGTGCTATTATACGGACAAGCAACTGGGACAGCTTGGTACAGCGCTTCGGTTCCGCTCTTCACTCGCCGGTCAACTCAGCAGCACTATCGCCGTTTCGCTTGCAGCGCCGTTACAGACCGCTGTGATGCTCCGGCATCGTCTCAGGCGCCGGTCAAGTCGGCACCGCTCGAGCGCCCGGTTCGGTGACCTCGAGCGTACCGTACCCTTCAGCACGGAGTTCGGTTTTGATCGCGGCAAGCCATTGGACCGCCGCTATGTCGAGACTTTCCTCGCGTCCTGTTCGTTGAACATATCCGGAAGGGTCCTGGAGATCGGTGACAACGCCTATACGATGCGTTTCGGAGGCAGTCGGGTTACCGCAAGCGATGTTCTGAACCGTTATAACGGCCACCCGTTGACAACCTTCGTGGGTGATCTGGCGAATAACGACGATCTGCCGTCCGAGACCTTCGATTGTATCGTACTCACCCAGACCCTGCACCTTCTTTTCGATCTACCTGCTGCAGTCGCAACCCTGTGGCGGATCCTGAAGCCGGGAGGCGTTCTCCTGATTACAGTGCCTTGGGTCAGCCCGATTGACAGGAGAGAATGGGGCGAGAGCTGGTTCTGGTCGATAACTCCGGCTGCCCTAAGGCGACTTCTGTCGGACAGGTTCGGGGCGAAGAACGTCGAAGTCAGTCACTATGGAAACGCGTATTCTGCTACGGCCTTCCTCTACGGCCTGGCGGAACATGAGCTGAATTCGGCATTACTTGATGTGCACGACCCCTATTGTCCGGTAATAGTCGCGGCGCGGGCTTTCAGGCGATGAGCGGCGCCGTGACAGCGCGTCAAACT
Source organism: Mesorhizobium sp. M0195 (assembly GCF_040322115.1). Lineage (NCBI taxonomy): Bacteria > Pseudomonadati > Pseudomonadota > Alphaproteobacteria > Hyphomicrobiales > Phyllobacteriaceae > Mesorhizobium > Mesorhizobium sp. M0195. The sequence continues at coordinate 13,304 of NZ_JAMYSV010000022.1, forward strand.
GTCAGCAAATTCCTGCGACGGGGGCGCCTGCTTGCCGGTTTCGGCCGACCTATCGTGCTGATGTATCACCGCATCGCAGAACCGCTCGTCGATCCTTGGGAACTCGCGGTTTCGCCGCAAAATTTCGCACGCCAGATCGAACTTCTTACGAAAGCGCGGGACATTGTTCCCCTGCAATGGCTGGCGCAACGGCTTGGGGAGAGACGGTCACCGAGAAATGCGGTGGCAATCACCTTTGACGACGGCTACGCGGATGTCCTCCAAAACGCCGTGCCGGTCATGCGGCGTATGAACTGTCCTGCGACTGTCTTCGTCACCACCCATGCGATCACCGATCCCTCAGTGTTCTGGTGGGACATTCTATCCCGCATCATTTTGGAGATGCCTGCTCTCCCGAACACTCTGGAGATCGAGATCGCTGGCCGAAACTATGACTGGCGCGTTTGGGAGGACGCAATGCCGGCGGACTCCAATAACGCGATCAACCGCACGACGCTCCATTTCAACTTGCACGCACTGCTGAAGCCGTTGAGTCCACACGAACGCGAGAAGGCCCTTGAGCGGCTGGCAAGATGGGCAGGAACCGACGCCAGTCCCCGAGGGCGCGATCGCGCCATGACGCATTCGGAGCTGCGGCAGCTCGCCGACACCGATGGCGTTTCGATCGGCGCCCACACCTGTACGCACCCATCCTTGCCGCTACTGAAACGGGACGAGCTTGAACGCGAGATTTCAGGCAGCCGCCAACAATGCGAGGAGATTACAGGACGGCGGGTGGTGGGATTCGCATACCCGTTTGGAGATTTCGATGGCAGCACCGCCAACGCCGTAAGGTCTGCCGGCATAGACTATGCAGTAACTACCCTGCCGCGTGAAGCTGGGCCTCGCGTCGACCCTTACCGATTGCCGCGCGTTACGGTCGCCGATTGGGGTGAAGCTGACTTTCGGCGCATGGTGCTGTGCCATGGCTGACAATTCAGGCGGACAGCCGCGTGTCACGGCAATTATAGTCGTGTTCAATGGTGAGAGTTATCTCCGGGAAGCTGTTGACAGCATTGTAGGTCAAAGCTTCACCGACTGGGAACTCCTCGTTGTCGACGATGGCTCGACTGACCAGTCGCCCGCCATCATACGCGGTTATGAGCAGCGGCTGCCGGGCAAGGTGCGACTATTGTCTCACCATGACAATGGCAATCACGGTATCAGCGCCTCGCGCAACCGTGGACTGACGGAAGCGCGCGGCGCCTACGTCGCATTTCTCGACGCAGACGATGCATGGCTGCCCGAAAAGCTTTCCGAACAGGTCTCTATTATGGAAAGCGATCCGGCGCTCGGCATGATCTATGGCCGGACTCTGATCTGGCATAGCTGGCAAGAGGCTGCTGACCGCGCGGACTTCTACTACCCGCTCGGCGTCGAACCAGACACCCGATACGAGCCTCCCGTGCTGTTTGAGCTGCTACTTCAGAACGAGGTCCAGACGCCGACAACATGCAATGCCCTGATGGGTTCAAGCTTATTCGCAACGCTTGGGGGGTTCGAGAACAGCTTTCGCCTGATGTTCGAGGACCAGACGTTCTTTGCCAAGGCGCTCGCATTCGCGCCCGCCTACGTGTCCGGCCGGACCTGGGCAAAATACCGCCAGCATTCTGAAAGTTGCTCTGTTGCCTGCTCTGAGGCAGGCACTGACGAGGCCGCGCGTATCACGTTTCTCACATGGCTAAATCGCACAATGGCGGATAAGGGCGCCTCTTTCCGCATTCGTTCAGCAATCTGGAAAGCGCTTGCGCGCGAGCGCCGCAAGGTGATCAAGCGAAGTATCAAAGGATGGCTTCGGCGATGACTTCCCTGCCGCGAGTGACGATCATAACCCCCTTCCTCAATGCGGAGGCAACTCTGGGCGAAGCGATCGCCAGCGTCCAAGCCCAGACAGTTGCGGACTGGGAGCTTTTGCTGGTCGACGATGGCTCGACGGATGACAGTGTCAGGATCGCCAATGATGTTGCAGCAACCGATCCTCGGATCAAGGTGCTGAACAGGCCTCCCGGATCCAAGCGTGGCGCGGCGGCAGCGAGAAACGCCGGAATAGAGGCCGGCAGCGGCGATTTGCTTGCCTTCCTGGATGCAGACGATCTGTACGAACCGCATATGCTCCGGACGGTTCTGGCGGCAGCCGATGCCAACCCGGAAGCCGCAATGATCTTCGGGCCGACGAGATGGTGGTATCCAGACGGTGAGCGCCCCGACTGGATCGAGCCGACGGACGGGCTTGCTGGCCGTTTGCATCAGCCCCCGCGGCTTCTAAGGCGACTTCTGCTGATCCAGAACGGTCACGTTCCGTGTACCTGTTCGGTGCTCTTGCGAAGGAGCGCGATCAGCACGGTCGGCGGCTTTGAGGAGCGCTTCGATCTCTATGAAGACCAAGCTCTGTGGGCGAAGCTATTCCTGCGTCTTCCCGTCTTTGTCACGCCTGTAACTCTGGCACGCTACCGGCAGTATTCCGGTTCGACGTCGGCGGCGGCGGCTGAGCGAGGGGTCTACGACGGCATGGGGAAACACCCTGCCCGCGCTGCATTCCTCGACTGGGTCGCGCAACATTTGCAGGAGAGTGGACTGCGAGGCTTCCACGTCCGATGGACGCTGCGGCTGGCGCGTGCGCCCTACGTCGTGCCGCCGACGATTGGAAGCAGGGCCGACCGGCTTATCCTGAAGATCATGATGTGGACAGCAAAGCAACGGCGCCGGATTCGGCGTAAACTCGTGCGTGCTTCAGTTTGAAAGCAAGCGTCAACGCCTAGTCACCCATCGGTGCGGAAAGCTGACACTGCCGAAGCCGGGTTGGGCGGTAACCGGTCGGTTGTCGAGCAAGCCGGGCATGACATCGAACACGGCGGCGGTCTCGACCTGGTCTTCGACCACTCTGTCGTCCGCCACTAGCGCCACATCAATCCTGTAGCGCCCTGGTCTCAGCATAAGGCTCTCTACATGCACCGTGTAGACTTCGCCCTGACGATCATGCTCGGAGTGCTCCATCGTGTCGAATGACGTCACAGGATCGCCGAGGTCGTCAATAATGGTAATAAGGCATTGTGCAAGTTCGCGCGGCCCATCGACCTGAAGCCGAAAAACCGCCGGCTGCCCCGACGCGACGGGACCCGTTTTGTTGAAAACCTCGATGCCGACGACACGCAGGCGGCCTCGCCCGGTGCGCGTCGTTCGTGTACTCAGATCGGTGCTCGCTCGCGCTTCCAGTGTCTGCAGATAATTCCGGACCAGGTCGCCCGTCGGGCCGTCGGCCAGGATCGTCCCGCCGTCGATAAAAATCGCGCGGTTGCAAAGCCGCTGCAGAACCGACATCTGGTGGCTAGCGATCAGCACTGTGCGGCCCGTTTCGGCGACGCTTTCGGCCTTGGCAATGCATTTCTTCTGGAATGCGGCATCGCCGACGGCCAATATCTCATCGATCACCAGAATATCGGGATCGACATGCGCGGCAACCGCGAAGGCCAAGCGTAAGTACATGCCGCTTGAGTAACGCTTAACAGGCGTGTCGAGAAACGGCTCGATGCCGGAGAAATCGACGATTTCATCGAGCTTGGATCTGATCTCGGCGCGGCGCATGCCGAGTATCGCTCCGTTGAGATAGATGTTCTCGCGGCCGGTCAGCTCCGCGTGGAACCCCGTGCCGACCTCCAGCAAAGCTCCCAGCCGTCCGCGTATCGTCGCGCGACCGGAAGTCGGCTCCACAATCTGCGCCAATATCTTGAGAATGGTGCTCTTTCCCGCGCCGTTGGGTCCGATCACGGCAAGGACTTCGCCCGCGCGCACCTGGAAGGAGACGTTCCTCAGGGCCCAGAATTGATCGTCTCCACCGTTGCGTCGACCCAAAGCGGACTTCCTGTGAAGGATTCGCCTTGCGCCGCTGGCCAGCGCGTCCCGCAAGGTAGGGAAGCTATTGTTCGCCACCCCCAGTCTGTAGGCCTTGGAGAGATTGGTGGCTTCAATCACTGTGTCGGTCATTGCTCAGATCAGGTCCGGAAACGCGCGTTCGGACTTTGAGAAAATAGCCAGTCCGGCAACGAGAAGGGCCAGCGAGGAGAGAGTCGATATCGAGATCATGACCCAATCGGCGGGCGTGCCCAGTACGCTCCAGCGCATGGCTTCGACTATCCCCACCATAGGGTTCAGGCTGTAGAGCGGGCGCCAAAAGTGCGGCACGAGATTGCCCGGGTAGACAACCGGAGTCATGAACAGAACTATCTGAAGGCTGAACGGCACGAGATATCCCACATCGCGAAAGCGGACATTGATCGCAGATAGTGCCACTCCCAGCCCCGTCGCCGACGCAGCCATGACGAGCACGAACAGTGGCAGGAAGATCACCTGCGGTGCCGGCCAGATTCCGAATGCCAGCAGCGCCGCGAACAAAAGAGTGAGGCCGACGATCATATCGGTCAGGCACGTGGCCATAGCGGATATGGGAATGATCAGACGCGGAAAATAGACGCGCTTCACAAGTTCCTGGTTGCCGACAAGGCTGCCCGTCATGCTGCCAACCGCTCGCGAAAAAAAATTCCACGGCACGAGCCCACACAGGACAAACAGCGGGTATGGCGCTCCGTTTGATGAGATGCCCACGAGTCGGCCAAACAAGACGCTGAAGACCGACATGGCAACGAGCGGCTGCAGCATTGCCCAGAGCACACCCAGATAAGTCTGGCGGTATTTGACCTTGAAGTCGCGCCAGGCCAGGAAGAACACAACTTCCCGATATCGCCAAAGTTCGGAAAGGTCGATCAGCCGCCGCTTGCGGGACGGATCGATCACTGTCTCAACAGCTAAAGGTTGCGGGTCTGTCCGTACCGACACTATGATGGCGTCCGCCCTCCCTTGACGGCCCCATTGAGGCCTACATTTCCGCGCAGTGCAATCAGGACTTTCTCCGAAGTCTATTCTCGGGGAACGCTCGAATGCCTGGACTATTTTTTCAGCCTCCGCCAGCCGGCTCTGCGAGAATAGCCACCGCGGTGATTCCGGATCAGAAACAGGAGCCCTAAGACCCCTGCGCCGAAACTGCCGAGGCAAAACGCCCAGCGCCACGCGTCGAGCCCAAATGGCTGGAGCGGCGCAAGCCAGCGGGCGATGAAGATGTAGCAGTGGGGGCCAAGGGCGGCGGTGGTGCTGACGAGAAGGATCAGCATGCCACGGCGTCTGGGCGGCAGGATTTCCGTCAGGTAGGAAATGACCAGAGGTGGAAGGCCCCAAGAGCGATGCCCGAATGCCACGCAGCACTGTAAAGGATTGGATGTCTCGGCTAAACGCGGCAAGGAGCGAGACCACAGTGAGGAACAGCAACACGCCAGAGAGCACCAACTTTCGCCCGTAACGATCGGCGACCCATCCCGTGGGGCCCCAATGAACATCGAGGACAGTAGCCAGGAGAGTTGCGCCGGATCAACCGGATTGGGTGGCTCGGAGAATACTGCGGAAGGGGCGCTGTCGATGCGATTTCCGCGACATCGAAGCAGAAGGCGTCGGCACAAACGATAAGCACCAGGAGGTGTAATCTCGTCAAGTCAGGCCGAGGTTTGGTGCAGCCCGCCATGGTCGAACGCACACAAGATCGCTTTGTCATCTCACAACCGGCGCTGTGCCGCCGCCACCTCATAGCTCGTCTCGCCCGCTTCAAGGCGTGCCATCGCCCGCTGCCGCAGATCTACCGAATAGGCTTCGCCATCAGTCACGACCTCCACGGCCGGGACATCGAATTTGATTTGCTCAATCTTGGGAATCTGGATTCAGCCAAAACGCGAACCGCTCTAGCCTAGGAGTCTAGGCTACGTGCGCCTCCGATAGCAGATGACCTCTTCGATAGTGGGTCTCGCGATGTAGCGCTCTCCGCTAGCACCTAATCAATCAAGATCAAGCAGTTGCGTGAGCAACCGCTACCACCAGCCACACTCTGGGTAGACGTCGACGCGCGTCGGAGAGTTTTCGTTAGTCGGCGGTGGCACGCGCCGGCGGGATTGTCTTGATGCGACGCGGGATCTATTTCGCGAGCCAGCCACCGTCAAAGCGTCAAACGGCAGGATCGCTCCATCACGTACGACGCTGCGCCCGCGCCCAGGTAGGACAAAGTCTATATATTTTAGTTACCGAGCAATCTTCAGCGCGGCCGATGGATAGCCGGAAAGTATCTGTGCGCGCCAAGCATCTTCTTCATTCGGAGCTGCTGTCAGCCTCTTATGAGTGACTCGACGAAACCGGCCAGCACAATCAGGACAAGACCTCCCAGCAGCCCTGCTATTCCGGCTCCGATTAACATGGTCGGCGTCAGGCCGTCGGCGTGGTGGCGGATGAGGCGCCCAACCCCCGGAATGCGCGCGGAGGGCCACACAAAGAGCAAGCCGCCGATGCCGCCAACAAGCAGCCGGCTGTCCTGCCAAGACAAAAACTTGGCACCCAGCGACCCAGGCCATTCCGACCGCGGCGCCGCAGACAAATTCTACAAACAGCAGTATGCTTGGGACCCCAGGCATGGCTAAGGGAGCTCCACCATAGAATCCTACGTCGCTGGGTCTGCGGACGCTCCGAGTGAGCGCATCGCGCAGAGCCTGTTCCCACAACGCGCCGAGTTGTTGCACGCAAGCATTTCGATATATCCGGAGATCGTAGTGCATGAAGGAGACGAGCCAAATGTCGTCGGCGACTTCGGTGATTCCGAGCCTCTGGCCGGCGAGCACGGTGGAGATGTTGATCTTCTTCTCTTCTTCCTGTGCATGCAGCTGCGCAGATGCCGCCGCAGGGCGGCGCTCCTCCTCCCTGTGTCTCGCCGCCGCCACGTCATTGCCAGGCAGCCGAAGGCAACGGCCCGTGGCCAATTCAGTGGTCCGCGTCCGATCCCACGGCTGATCTCGCAACGCGGTCGGCCTTTCCGCGAGCATAGCTAGGCATCTTGACGGCAATGATGGAGAGAATACCGATGATTATGCCGGCGATTACATCTATTAAATGATGACCGCCTTCAGGCAGAGTGGCCACAATCATGGCGGCATTCACCATGGCCAACACGACAAAAAGTGGCCGGATGGTCCGCGCGGCATAGACCAATGCCAATCCAAGTGCCGTGTGGAACGACGGGAACGTGACGAGCCCTGTGCCTTTAGTCATAATTAGATCAAACGGCTCGCCTGATCGCAGCGCCATAAGCACATGATGGTGCCACATTCCGGCATCAGTGGTGAAGTTCGAAAATAGCCCGCGCGCCGGCTTGAAATAGGCATAAGCGCCTTCAGCTGGCGCCAACGCCATCAGTGCGCCCGTGAAGACCGAGGCAACCGCTAGAAGAGCCACAAACTCCAGTGCTCGTTCTCGTTGGTTTCTCACCGCGTGGACTAACAAAACGAGCGGCATTTGAAACGCCAGCACATGATAAGCAAAAACCAGGACGGATGCTGTAGTCGGCTGGTTGGTCGTGGCCAGAAACCACCGCCAGTCGAAACCGAGGCAGGAATCGATAGAAGCTAGAACCGGGTCTGCCAGCGGCCTTGAGGTGGCCGACGCCAGGTACATGAAGACGGTGGTTGAAATGGCGAGCGGTATGAATGCAACTGCGGAAACGACCAGGATTCTCAAGCAGCCACAAAGATGTTTGATTATGCTGGCGATTGGGCTTGTATCAGATCTCAATCTATGGAGGGCAATTGCCGATGCCATCCAAGATGCGCTGAGGACAAGGGCCACCTTGCCTATGTCAACCCAGTTCCTCGGTGAAAAATCGACTGTAGAAAATGGCAACCAAAAAATGTCAATCAGCCCGAAAAGAGCTGTGACCAAGGCAATAGTTACTAAGTGATTTCGAGTTTCAACACCTCCGTCAGCCAATGAAGCATTCCTAACGCCGCCGTGTAAGATCACCAGGCATGCCCTTACATCTGTACACTGCAGGTCAGCATGGGGCACAGTCACTGCCATCGGCACAATGAGGATAAAGACGGAATGAGCATTGGCGTGGTCTGCCCATAGGCTTCGTATTCGGGGAACACCGCTCGCAAGACCCTCTCCTCGTTCACGAGCCGCCGATATTGGAAAGCCAGGGCAATCGCGCAGATTGCGACGGTCGCCCATGTCGCGTTGCCGAGAAGAACGCCGAGCAGGACGATCGCTTCGCAGACGTAGAGCGGGTGACGCACGATCTGGTAAGGCCCTGCCGTGACGAGCCGCCTGGCCTGCGCGGTGATGCTGAAGGATCTGCCAAGCCAGAACAGGCACAAGATGCAAAGAGCGAAACCAACTATGGTGGTCAGGTCCGCAACAAACTCGATCTGCGGAGCTGCCTGGATGCGAGGGACCGCGATCAAAGTTGCGGTGGCAAAGCATCCGATGAGCGCAGAGATTCGGGGTTCAATTCCGTGCGCTGTTCCCAGGGGCGGAAGACGCGCCACTGTCATCACAACGACGAGCACGAGAAAGCCGAGAGCGGCGACATCTGCGGTGAGATCGATAATCCACGCCACAGTCCATTCTGCGCCGGCAAGAGCTACCAAGAACGTTGCGGCCTTCAAAGTCGCGCAGAACGTGAAGTAGAGTGTCATCGTTGCACGCCCGGCGAAATCACGTATCTCTGGCGGAGGGAGCTTCATTGATTCTGCCCTTCGGAATCACTGGATAGGCGAGTTGCTCGACGTAAGTTGATGGAATCGGATCATCGACGCCATAGCGCTCCGGGACAGCGTTACCGGGCAGGTACATCGTTCCGAAGAGCGCATCGATCAATGAAAGTTGACCTGCGAAGTTCTTGTCATATGCCGCGCGCTCGTGAGCGTGATGCCAATGATGGAACTGGGGTGACGCGATCAACCACCGAAGCGGGCCGATATTCAGCCTGACGTTGGCGTGCAGCAGAAGTCCGTGGACGTGAAAAATTATTGCAAACAGGGCGATCGCCGGGCTGCTGAAACCCAGCAGATATACAGGCACGAGCGACGCGCTCTTTGTCAGAGCCTGGTCAACAGGATGAACCCTGTGCGCCGCCAACCAGTCCAGTTCTTCAATGCTGTGATGAATCGAATGGAAGCGCCACAAAAAGGGAACGGCGTGAAAGGTGCGGTGGGCCAGGTAAAAGCCAACGTCCGCAATGACAATGATCTCTGATACCTGGAGCCAAACAGGTTGCGATGATACTGCGCTGCCGACATAGGCCGGCACCAGCCGCCCCACCGTACTCGTTGCTACCGTGATAGCCGCGATCAGGCCAAGGCTTATCGGGATGCCATTAAACAGCGCATAGACGAGATCATTGAAGAAGGCTTTCCTAAATATCTTCTGATGGGGGCGCAGAGCGAACAGGTATTCGATCGGAACGAAGATCAGAACCGCAATTAAGAGCGCTTTGATATTCAGAATGTCCATACGGCGTCCCGCCGGCAAGACGCAATCCAAGCACTTCGCCAATTTGAGCGCAAGCTAATGATCTCTCACAGGTTGATTGAAAGTTAGTTTGCGCGCCAAACATGTCAGACTGAGAGCCCGCCTAGAACCGTGCGTTGCCATAGATCTGAAGCCCTAGCGTGCAGATAGCGGCGATCGAGATCGGCACACCGAAAGGGACGACGCCTTTGCGATCCAGATGCTGAACGTAGAGGCGGAAGGCGCCTTCGGGCAGCATCAAGGGGTTCTTCACGACTAACGCGGTCGCAAGCGCGAAGACCAGCAACAGCACGGAAAACACCAGGAGCCCGCTGCCGCCGATCAGAAACGAAATCACCGCCATCAGCTTGACATCGCCGGCGCCGACCTTGCGGATGGCCCAGAACGGGAAAAGCGCAACGAACAGCAGAAGGCCGGCAAGCGCGCTCAGGCCCATGTCCCACCACGACCCGGTGAGGATCGACACAAACTGCAGCGAACCCACCCCAAGGCACAAAAGCAGCAGCACGTCGCGGTTAGATATTTTTTGGGTGGTGAAGTCGAGCCATGCAACCCTTGCCAGCAAAGAAACCGCCAGCCCTTTCATCAGCAGCGCTCCGGCAAGCAACATGCTAGCGCCTTACCGTTCGAGGTTCTTCACGCTGGATGACAGGAGTCGCAAATTGTTGGCGACGGTCGGATCGTTGGGAGCCAGTTCGTACGCTTTAAGGAAATTGCTGCGCGCGTCCTGCAGCTTGCCGCGCAGCAGATAGGAATAGCCGACGTTATTGTAATATTCGGGCGTAGGCCCAATCAGCCGGAAGGCCTGGCCATAAGCCCTGTCGGCGAGATCGAAGCGGTGGATGCGGTCGCTGCAGGCGGCGAGGCCCAGCCATGCGACACCATCGTTGGGGGCAAGTTGCGTTGCCTTGTAGAACAGGGCGCCCGCATTGCCATAATTTTCCGAGCGGAACTGGTTCTTGGCTTCGGCAACGGCTTGGTCGGAGGCATAATATTCGACGTCGCTGACCGTCTTCAGTCCGTCGAAGGTATCGCCGAAGGCAGTAAGCTCCACTTTCGCCGGCTCGTTAGTGCGGACGACTCCCGTTGGATCCGTCGCATTCGACTGACATCCGGAAAGCACGACTACCAGCAAACTGGCAGCGGCAACGAGGCACATTGGCCTTTTCATTTTATCCCCCAGGGATCTTTCCGATCCCGTCCCCTGACCAAAGCACATCCCGGTCTAGAAGAAAATGCCCTTCATTCGAATGATCACTGGAAGCATCACAACCATCATCACAACAGGAAAGATGCATAGCCCCAGTGGTATCATCATCTTGACAGGCAAAGCGTTGGCGCGTTCCTCGGCGAAGAGAATTCTTTGTCCCCGCATTTCGTCGCTGTAGACGCGCAAGGCGTCCGTCAAACTGGTGCCGAGCTCTTCGGATTGACGGAACAGCACAGCCAGCGCGCGCGCCTCCTCCAGTCCAACGCGGTCGGATAGTTCGCGCAGGGCCTCGCGCAACGGCTTGCCCGCGCGCAACTGAAGATTCATGATCGCGAGTTGGATACCGAGCCATCTGTGGGTGCCAGCCAGTTCGCTGCCGACACGCTCGACAGCCGCCTCGAGGCTCATGCCGGCATCGGCGCAGGTGATCATCATGTCCATGAAATCCGGAAAGCCGCGACGATAAATCTGCTTTTGTCCCTTTTCGAATCGATCGAGAGCAATGCTCGGAATGACGATGCATCCCAGCCCAAGCAGGGCAGAGCCTGCAAAGGTGACAAGACCGGGAAGTCCGGGTGGCAATATCCGCGACAGGAGCGCAAACGTCACGGAAAAGCCAAGACAGACCGCACCAAGACGCGACAGAGTATAGATCATTGGCGCGCTTGACTGATAGAAGCCGGCGCGAAAGAGCTTTGCGTCCAGCGCGCTGGGCTGGTCGCGTTCTTTTTCGATCGATCTGAAATAGGCGTCGACCGGCCGCTGTGCTGAAATCTTGGCCAGTTCTTCCTGGCCCAAAAGCGAGCGGCGGTTGGGAATGCCCTCTGCCAGCAGGCTTTGCGCAACCAGTTTCCTCGTCTGCAGCGCCGGCAAGACGACGAGCGCGCCCACCAGAAACAGCGCTACGGCCGCCAGGAAGACGGCGATGGACACCAGAAGGCTCAGATCCTGGGTCACAACTTCTATAGCTCCGATCGCTCAAAAATCGAAATTGACCATACGGTACATGATGAAGTCGCCGAGCAGCGCCCAGAACCCGAAAACCAAGAATACAGGCATGATCAAGGGGCTGCCCCATACATCACCGTAGTAGCTGGGGGCTAGGCCCGTGAGGATGGCGAGCATCAAAAGAGGAAACAGGGAAATGATCCACGCGGACATTCGCCCCTCGGCAGAGAGCGCCCTAATCTTCAACCTGAGTTTCTGCCTTTCGCGCAGCACCACTGAGAGATTCGACAGAATTTCGGTAAGGTTGCCGCCGGTCTTGGCCTGAATCGACAGCGACACCGACAGCAAATGCAGACCTTCGAAACCGACGCGCTGCGAGAGTTTTCGCACCGCGTTTTCAAGGCTGAGGCCAAAGGTGATCTCGTCGGAAACAATGCCGAATTCGGTGCCCAGCGGATCAGGCATTTCTCGTGCGACAAGGCTTATAGCCACGGAAGTCGGATGACCGGCACGCAGCGAACGCACGATCATCTCAAGGGCATCCGGCAATTGCTTCGCGAATTTCTGGATTCGCCTGGCGCGCGCGCGGCGGAGAACCAGAAACGGCAGGAGGAATACGATGAGCAGAAAGATGATAAACGAAAACACGGCGGAGAAGTGCAGCAGGAACGCAAATACCAGTGCCAGGGCCAGTCCACCGAGAGCAAATGTCGCGACGAACGACAGCGGATTTCCGGTAACGCCGGATTGCGTGTACAGCCTGTTCAGGCCGACCGCATTGAAAAGAAAGTCGCCCGAGCTGGTAAGCCCACGTTCTTGCAGCAATCGCTGCAAGGTCTGTTCGGCCGGAGCGTCGTCGGCGAGCCGCTTCAGTCGACGGTTGATCGTGCTGACCGTTGAGCGCCGCTTGGAGTAAGTCACATACAGAGCCTCGGCCGCGAGGATGAGCGAGGCAGCCGCCAGTACATAGATGAAGTAGAGCAATGTCTGGCCGGTCAACATTAGAGCGGGACCTGTGGGTTGAACGCGTCCCTGGCGAACTGATGGCCAAGGGTCGCCGCTTCCTGGGCAAAGCGCGGACGAATGCCGGTCGCCCGAAATTCACCAACGATCTGGCCCTCGGCAGTCACATCGCGGCGGACGAAATGGTAAAGTTCCTGAACCTGTACGACATTGCCTTCCATACCGGTGAGTTCTGATATGGAAACAACCCGCCTTCCACCATCGGAAAGCCGTTGCGTCTGCACAATGATGTCGATGGCCGAGGCAATCTGAGCCCGTATTGAATCGTGGCTCATCGGCATGCCGGCCATACCGACCATCTGTTCCAATCGCGATATCGCATCTCGGGGCGTGTTGGCATGAATGGTGGTCATTGAACCTTCATGGCCGGTGTTCATAGCCTGCAGCATGTCGAAGGCTTCCTCGCCTCGCACCTCACCGACGATGATGCGGTCCGGCCGCATGCGAAGCGCATTTTTTAGCAATTCGCGCTGGCGAACTTCGCCCTTTCCCTCAACATTGGGCGGACGCGTCTCGAGACGGCCCACATGCGGCTGCTGCAGTTGCAGTTCCGCTGCGTCCTCGATGGTGATCAGGCGCTCCCTGGCTGGGATGTAGCTCGACAGGGCATTGAGCAGGGTCGTCTTGCCGCTGCCTGTGCCGCCCGAAACCAGGATCGACTTGCGGGCCTGCACGGCAATGCGCAACAGGTCGACCATCGGTTGCCGGATCGAATTAAACGCCATCAGACGTTCGAGCGAATAGGGGTTCTTGGAGAACTTGCGAATCGAGACCAGCGGGCCATCCACCGAGATCGGCCGCACAGCTATATTGACTCGCGACCCATCTTCCAGCCGCGCATCGACCATTGGCGCCGATTCATCGACGCGCCGGCCGATAGCCGAGACGATCTTGTTGATGACACGTAGCAGATGGGCTTCATCGCGAAAGCGGATCGCCGTCTCCTCTATGACTCCCCGCCGCTCGATGAAGACTCGCTTGTGGGTGTTGATCAGAATATCGGAAATCGAATCATCCTTGAGCAAAGGCTCGATCGGACCCAGCCCGAGCATCTCGTCAGCGGTGTCGCTGGTCAATTGGTCAAGTTCGCGGGCGTTAAGCGGCACGTTGCGAGCACGAACGAATTCCCGCACTATGGGGCGGATCTCGTTCAGGATTTCCTCCTTGGACGCACTTTCAAGGGCCGTCAGGTTGAAGCGATCAATCAAGTGGCGGTGGAGCTCGACCTTGAGCGTAAGGAAATCATCCCCCGGCGATTCGAATTCCGCAGAACGGGACAGTACGGGGACTGCCGGCACGATCGGATCAAGCTTCGGCTCGACCCGCGGCTCGCTTGGCCCTTTCGTGAATCGGCCCAGCATTTTGCGCTACCCCTTTGGACACGCCTTGGGGGGAATACCCCGCAAGACGGCAGGCACCGAGCACGTTCTCGAACTCAATACTTCTGCATATTTAACATCCAGGTCGAAAAAACATCTCATCTATTCGAACGAGGCGTCCGGCCGTAAATATACAAGGGCCTGCCAAAACATCGCCCTGCCTCTTTTTGGCCACGATGGCCCTTACGGGCTCTGGCAAGCCCTTGGATATAATGGCATATGCCTATCTGCTAATATCGCCTCGCTTCTGCCACAGACGCGGCGAAATTGTTAACGGATGGTTAAAGACTGGCGAAAAGCAGGCAGAATCAACGTCTTGCTGCAGAGAGACCTCGAAACGATATTACCATTTCAGGCATAGCACAGGTATAAATAAGTTAAAGAACCATTAACATATTTGACTCTGCTTTTTATCGGCCCCTAGGATTAGGTCGACGGAGGATGCTCAGGTATGCGATTTCATCCTTGGCTCGTCTCGTCAGGGTTTGAACCTCCAAAGGGAGAAATTGGCATGAAAAAGCTCATGACGATGACCCGGCAGTTCCGCGACGACGAACACGGCGCTGCCATGGTCGAATATACCATCCTGCTCGGCATCATCACCGTGGCGGTGATCGCCACGATCATTCTTGTCGGTGGCTGGGTCAGCACCCAATGGACGGGGCTTTACGCGTTATTGCCGTGATAGCTTAGTCCTATCATCGACGCCGGGGAGGTCCCCGGCGGCGATCCAGGTGGTGGGTGAACGGAGTCTGGCGGGAAAAGAAAGTGCGTGCAAACACTGGCATCATGATCGTTCTCGCCGGCGTATTCGGCGTGCTCGCAGTGGTTCTCGCCAATATCTGGCTGACCAGCCAACGCAGCGCTATGGCGAAGACGGACGTACCGCGCGATACCGTCGTGGTGGCGGCCGTATCTTTGAAATTCGGCGACACGCTGTCGGCCGACAAGCTGCGTGAAATCACATGGCCGGCGGGCGCGGTTCCGGCCGGGGCTTTCAAGACGACAAAAGATCTACTCGCTGGCGAAGGCACAAAGCAGGCGCTGCAGGCGATCGGCGCCAATGAACCCGTTCTTGCCACCAAGATTACCGGCCCCGGCCAGCGCGCCACGCTTTCGGCGGTGCTCGGCGAAGGCATGAAAGCTGTTTCCATCAGAGTCAACGATGTGCTCGGCGTCGCAGGATTCGTTTTCCCAGGTGATCGGGTCGATGTGCTCCTGACGCGCACCGTGCGCAACCCTGGAGATGCAGACCAGAGTTTCGTCGACGTGCTGTTGCAGAGCATGAAGGTGCTCGCCGTCGACCAGGTCGCCGATGAAAGCACCGACAGCCCGACGGTGGTGAAATCGGTGACTGTCGAGGCTAGCACCAAGGACGCCCAGAAGCTGACGCTGGCCGCCGGCGCCGGCCAGTTGTCGCTCGCGCTTCGCCAGGCAGCCGCCGGCAAGGACGAGATCACCCAACGCATCACGCTTTCCGACCTGACCGGCGAAACGCCGGCCGATGTCGCAGCCAGGCAGGCCGAACTCGCCAGGCAGGCGACGGCCGATGCTGCTGCGGCAGCCGAGCGCAAGCGCGCGGACGACAAGATCAATGGCCTGACTCGGGCCGTCGAACAGGTCGGAAACCGGCTCGACGACTTGAGCAAAGCAAAGCCTGCTCCGGCCGTGACCTCGGCACCCGAAGCGCAAGAGGTCGTTAAGGAAGTGATCAAATATGTGCAGCCGGAGCCGTCAGCCCGTGCGACCGTCGGCGTTTTTCGGGGCGTGAAGCTCGAAAAATATGACGTACCGCGACAAAGATAACTCTGGTATGTTGAGATAAAGAGCGTCCGAAGAGCCGCCAAAGGGGGGAATGTAGATGCGAACGGTCCGGGAAACACTGGCAGCCGCCGCGCTGGCCTGTTCGGTGATATTACTGCCGATCGGCCTTGAGGCTACGGCAGCCGATCGCCGTATCGACGTGTCGAACCCCAAGGTCCATCGTGTCTTCCTGCCCATGTCGCAATCGCTGACGATTGAGGTGAATGCCACTCTTGGCGATATCGTCGTCGCCGACGAGAAGATCGCAGATGCCCAGCCGATGACGGACAAGACGCTCTACGTCATTGCCAAGGGCGCCGGTACCACAACCGTCAATCTCTTTTCCGAGGACAAGCGCTCGCTTGGCGTAATCCAGATCGAGGTCGGCGTCGACGTCAACGATATGGCGCAGGCAATTCGGCAGGTAGCGCCCAGATCGCGGATCGATATCGGCTCGGTCAATGGCAAGGTCCGGCTCGGCGGGCATGTGAAAGACGGCGCGACGCTGGCGTCGATCCTGGAAGTGGCCCAGCAATACGGTCCCGACGCGATTATCAATGCCGTTACCGTTGATGACAGCCAGCAAGTGAATCTGGAAGTGCGCGTGCTCGAGGCCAAGCGCAATGCCGGTCGCGACCTTGGTGTGTCGATCAGGAGCACGAACAACAGCGGAACGACCCGAACTGGAACGGGCATTGCCGCCGTCGATGAAGATAACGTTGTGCTCGGACCGGGCGGTCTGCTCACTGGCCTGCTCTCGAACACCAATCCGTTCGCGGCGCTGATCACTCGCGTCATCGACAGCAACATCAAGGTCGATCTGATCATCGAGGCGCTTGAGGCAAAGGGTGTCGTGCGCATGTTGGCCGAGCCCAATCTCACCACGCTTTCCGGCGAGCCGGCCAGCTTCAACGCCGGCGGTGAAGTACCCATCCGCAGCCTCGACAGCGACGGGCAGATCAACATTGTGTACAAGCAGTTCGGCGTGAATCTGCAGTTCACGCCGATCGTGCTCAACGACGACAAGATCCATATCAAGCTAGCGCCGGAGGTAAGCGACCTGAACGGCTTCACGCCGGCTGGCGACCCGATCTTCACCACCCGCAAGCTGGCGACCGTCGTCGAGTTGCGCGACGGCCAGAGTTTCGCCGTCGGCGGGCTCTTGTCCAGCAAGAATACCAAAATCCAGAGGCAGGTGCCATGGCTGGGCCAAGTGCCGATCGTCGGCGCGCTGTTCCACAATTCAAGCAATCAGAAGGAAGAGACCGAACTGGTTGTCATCGTCACCCCGCATATCGTGCGCCCGGCGAAACCCGGCGAGCAACTGGCGACCCCATTCGACAAGACACGGCCGGCCAACGACCCGGAGTTTTTCGTGCTCGGCCAACTGGAAGTAACCAAGGACATGGTGCGCAAATATGAACTGGGCGAAGGCGTCGTCGGCCCCTATGGCCACATGCTGGACCTGAAATCCAAGGACAAGATGATCTATGTCAAGAAATAGGGTGTTGATCATGCTTTTGTGTGCCAGCGGGCTGGCGGGCTGCGCCGACTATCTAAACCGCTACGACACGGTGACACTGGCCGCAGGCGACACCCAGAAATACAATTCGCTTCTGCAGACGGTCGATCCGCTCAATCCGGCGTCAAAAAAGACCGCCATTGAAGGGGATGGCGCGCGCGCTGCTGCTCTTGCCCAGAGTTACAAGTTTCCACCGCCACCACCGCCGCCGCCGGCCATCACGGTCAATGTCGGGACGCCGAAAGACACGGCGGATTGAACAGAAGGATCAGCGCGTCAGGTAAACAAGGAATCCTGGCGTCGAGCAAAAGAGCAAGGCCATGCTGCGTATTATTCGCGCGTTCTGGCACGATCAGAGGGGAATAGCGCTGATACTGGTCAGCGTCATGCTGCCGGCGATCATCGGATTTTCTCTGCTGGTGATCGACATGAGCCGGCTCAACAATCTGCATAACGATCTGCAGAAGGGTGCTGATGCGTTTGCCCTGGCAGGCGCGGCTGAGCTGGACGGGACGTCGGGCTCTATCAGCCGTGCTGATAGGGCGATCGCTACGCTGGTACGCAATCGATACACCTTCTCGACCGCCGGCCCTCCTCAAACGCTCGCTTCCGCCGGAGTAACACGCCGATATCTTCGCTCATTGCCGGCCACCGACAATCTCCCGATTGTGCCGGCCAATGTGATCACCGACGAGCTGAATGACGCCAAACTTGCCCGTTTTGTTGAAGTCACTGTAACCCCGGTCGGGTTTGCTGCAATCTTCCCGGCTTCCTTCTTGTCATCCAGCGCCAGCAACAATTTCAATGTCGGCGCAGTCGCTGTGGCGGGCTTCACTTCCGGCGTGTGCGATTTCACGCCGGTCTTTATGTGCAACCCTTACGAGACGGTGGACGGGACGAATGCAGCGGGCGGATTCACACTTGAGCAGGCCGTCTCCAACCCGGCTGTACATCGTCGACTGATCGAACTGAGGAAGGTCGGAAATGGGGCTGCCGCTGGCCCTGGTAACTTCGGCTTCCTCGAACCTCCGGCCGGTGTGGGGAACGGTGCTCAAGCCCTCGCTCAGACGATTGCAACATCAAGGCCGATTGGTTGCTACAGTTCCGCCAACGTTAGCACGAAAACTGGCCAGAACGCCGGCCCAGTGCAAGACGCCTTCAATGTTCGTTTCGGCATTGCAGCCAGCGGCAACCATTTCAATAGTGCTGAATACGGTCCAGCCGCGAACGTCCGCAAAGGGGCAATCAAGACCCGAGGAAGCGCAAACCAATGTCCTTCCATGAACCAACTTTCATTCACCCAAGCTGGAACAATGGGCCTTCCACGCGACGCGACCACTCCATACCTCGGCGGCCGAATGGGCGATGGAAATTGGAATTTCTCTGGTTACTGGAGCACCAACTTTGGTTCCGCTGGCTACCCATCTTCATGGAATACGACCAAGCCGACGCGCTATCAGGTCTACCGTTACGAGATATCAGCCGGGTTGGTAGGCATGGCGTCGACTGGTGGCGAGATCGGAACCCCGTCGGCAACTTGCCAACCCCCTGTCACGACGGTTGACCGTCGGTTGATTTACGGTGCGATCCTGAACTGCAATGCACTCCACGCTGCCGGCAGCGATCTGTCCGGCCACAGCACGGATCTGCCGGTGGAAGCTTTTGGAAGCTTTTTACTGACTGAACCGGTTGCGTCGCCATCGGAAGACGCATCCGTGATGGTTGAATTGGTAGACGTTACTGGGGGTGGCGGCCAGGGCACGCTAGACAATTTCCTCCGCGACGAAGCTCAGCTTTACCGGTGATGGCGATGATTGGAATGCTATTGCGTCATCTCGATAGATTTCGATGCGATCAACGCGGTGCAGTGCTCATCGAAATGACGTTGATCACGCCGCTGATGCTGATTTTGGCGGGTGGCGTGTTCGAGTTCGGCAATCTGATTCACGAAAAACTCTTGATGGAGGCCGGACTTTCAGATGCAAGCCGCTTCGCCGCGCGCTGCAACAGCCAATTGTATACACAAGCCGGGCTTGCGGCGATCAACTGCGCCGACATCGCTGCAAACATCGCTGTGTTCGGCAATGCCGCGGGAACAGGCAGTGCACGCGTCAGCGGCTGGCAGAAATCGAATGTGACGGTGACAATCGCCGCCTCCGGTTCCTGCCATGACGCTGTGGTTGCCGGCGTCGCGCAATATCGATCAACCACCGCGCAGGTCTGTATCGTCAGGGCTGCGGGTACCTTGGCGTACGGCGGGGTCGGCATGCTATCGATAATCGGCATCGGCCCGATTACGTTGAACGGCTCTCACGAGGAGCGGCTGATCCGGTTCTGACCATGTTCAAACGTTTTGCGGATTCGGACGACGGCGCGGCGATGGTCGAAATGACCATCGTTTCGACGCTGCTGTTTGCCCTTGTCCTCGGTTTCATCGATTTCGGTCACGCCTTCTACCAATGGAACGCTGCTACCAAGGCGGTCCAACTCGGCGCCCGGCTGGCCTCGATTTCAGACCCAATTGCGACGGCCCTTGCAACTGCGGCGCCGACAACGACACCGGGTGCGCCAGTCGTTGCCGCGGCATATGGCCCCTTCGTCTGCAGATATACTGCTGGCACAGGAGCTTGCACCAACGGCGGCACATTCAATGCCGCCAACTTCAGCCGTATCTTCCGCGGGGACACGGCAAACACCAACGATGATGCCTGTCCCCCACTCGCAGCAAATCAACGGCCCGGGATGTGCCATTTCTTTCCGCGCTTGCGCCGCGATAACGTGGTGGTCACCTACAGCGCCACTGGCTTGAGCTATCAGACCCGGCTGGGCGGACCGGTGCCAACAATCACCGTAAGTCTTCAAAACGTGACCTTTCAGTTCTTCTTTCTGCAAGGGCTGATGGGCTTCGCGAACCTCACCATGCCCTCCATGCTAAGCACGGTTACGGGCGAAGACCTGAAGAGCACATCACCATGAACGCCATCAACACGAAGGTTCTCCCAACCAAACGAAAGCAGGTCGCCCTGTTCTCGTCTGATTCGCAGTTCAAGCAAGACGTGGCGACGCGGCTCGATGCGCTGGCGATTTATGACGTCCGGATTTCCGAAACGGATGATTTTCTCAAAGGCCCGACCCCCGACACGCGGCCGGGCATCGTAATCCTCGACCTTGCCAATGGCGAGCTGCTTGGCAAGCCTGGCATTGTCGAAGGGCGCGCCCTGTGGGCGGCCGTGCCGCTGATTGCGGTTTCCGACGATCTGACCTCTGAACAGACGCGCATCCTGGTGCGAATGAACGCCTCGGACTGGCTGCACAAACCACTTGATGCCAAGGAGCTTCTGAACGCGGTCACCTTCCACGACACCGGCAACCAGGGCACCAAGAGCCGCATCATCACCTTTATCGGCGCTAGCGGCGGCGCCGGCGCCACGACGCTCGCTTTGTCAGCGGCGGAGTTCCTGGCCTCGAAATCCACCGAACGTGCAGCTTCGACCTGCCTCGTCGACCTCGATTTCCAAAGCGCCAATTGTGGCGCCTATCTCAACCTCTTCAACCAGTTCGACCTTGCCGGCATCATCGGCCAGCCGGAACGGCTCGATGTCGAACTGATGGATGTCATCAAGCTCTCGCGCCCGTCCGGCCTGACGCTGTACGCCTTCGAAAGGCCGCAACTGCCATTCGAGCCGCAGGGCGCAGATTTCGTGTTCCGGCTGCTGGACCTCGTCGCCTATCGCTTCGATGACATCGTCATCGACCTGCCCAACATCGAAACTCCCTGGCAGAATCCTGTGCTTTCCACGAGCGACGCGATCTTCATCGTGTTCGAGCTCAACGTCGCCTCGCTGCGGCAGGGCAAGCGGCTCTACAAGAAGATCCGCGATTTGCGCGGCAATTCGGTGAACATCACGCTGGTCGCCAACAAGCACAAGAGCAAATGGTTCGGCAATCACTTTTCGCGCGGCGAACTCGAAAAGATATTCAAGGCACCGCACATCAAATCGGTTGCCTTGGACAATACGCTGCTGACCGATGCGCTGAACCGAGCCATCATGCCTTCCGAAGTGGACGGGCGGGCACGCTTCAACAAGGATCTGAAGCGGATGTTCAAAGAGCGGCTCGATGACACTGTCCGGTAGATATCGCTTCGTTCCAACGCTTGCGGGCGCCTGCATCATAGGCCTGGCATTGGCGGCATCGTCCTGGGACTGCGCCCATGCCCGATCCGGGCTATCGGACCAGCCGCCGCTGCCAGCCATGGGCCCCAGCCTGCGCAAGTTTGTTTTTTTCCAAACCGCGGAACAGCCGGGCACGATCATTATCCGCAAGCAGGAGAAGGCGCTCTATCTTGTGACCCGAGAGGGTGAGGCGCTGCGCTATCAAATCAGCGTCGGGCGTGACGGATTTGGCTGGACCGGCACCGTGGAAGTGGGGGCGAAAACCGAATGGCCGGAATGGCGACCACCGAGAGAAATGCGCGCGCGCCAGCCGGAGCTGCCGAAGATGGTGCCGGCCGGTCCCTACAATCCGCTCGGCGCACGGGCTCTCTACTTATCCCGAGACGGGCACGACACGCTTTATCGCATACACGGCACCAACGACCCTTCAGGCGTTGGCTTCGACGGCACATCGGGATGCTTTCGTCTTACCAACACCGATGTGATCGATCTTTTCAGGCGCGTCTCGGTCGGTGCAAAGGTGGTGGTCCAATGACGATGATTAGCGACCCGGACATGCCGGCGATCGACATTGGGCCGGCGACCCAAGCTATAGAGCAAGTTGTCGCTGGGAAACCGAGCAATGCCAGGATGATCGGGGTTGTTGCTGCAGGCACCTTGCTGATCACAGCCGCAAATTTAATAGCCGCGGTCTATCTCTTCCGCGGCATCAACGATCTGCGCTCTGTCGAAGGGAGGCTGGAACAGCTCGGATCGTTCGAGCAACGGATTGCGGCCCGGCTCGACATGGTCAATAACGGCTTTCAAAGCCGGTTCGAAAAACTGGACAATCAACTGCAGGGTAGCTTCAGCCAGATCAACGGCAGCATTGCTCGGATAGAACAGAACTTGCCGCTGGTCAACGACGACGTTTCTACCGTGGCGGAGCCTTTTGTTGAGACGACCAGCGCCACGGCGGAGCCGGTCAGCGATCTCGATAGTGAAGAAGCGACCGAACGCAGTATCGTCGAAGCACCACGCCCGCCCAAAAGGAGGATCGCAGCAGCGGTGCCCCCTGCCCCAAGCTCCTCCTACCGGCGCATAGAGCAGCCTGACGGCAAGGTCTATTACCGCAAGATCGATTAGAAGCGGGGTAAGGGGGCGTGGAGAATGCTTGCCAGAGAAGATCGTCCGCCGCTTTGCGCGTCGGCGTCCATATTCGTTCTGGGAGCGCTTTTCGTCGTTTTTGTCGGGTGGACGTCGGTGCCTTCGTCCAGCCTGGTGCTCGTGGCTGACATCGTGCCAACCCACGAAACCTTGCTGATCGAAGTGTGGGTCTCGCTACGCGATGTCGTCTATTCGTCCCGCGAGGCGCTGATAAAGGTCACCGCTTACGACTTCTCGATCTTCGGCGGCATCGAAGGCAAGGTCTCTAGCATGATCGCCGACAGTTTGGTCGATCAGAAAAACGGGGGAGCCTTTTACCAAGTTCGTGTCGCGGCGGACAAATCGACGCTCGCGAGGAATGACGAGACTTATTCAACCATCCCGGGCATAATGTGCTCAGTAGACATCAAGACGCAAGGCGATTCTGAGTTACCTTTTAAAGCCGATCAACAAGGCGAGTCAGGAGACCATGAGTGAGCGCTAGCGCCACCTCTCCTCCCATCAATCGTGATCGGCTGCTTCTAACGATCACAAAAGAGGATTTCGGGCTGGAATTCCGGGTCGTCGCGCGTGGCGGCATACGCCGCGGCATTCGTCTGGAAAAGGCTTTCTGGATATCTCTGAAGCAGATGGCTGAAAGTAGGAAATGCACAATCGGCATGCTGATCGAGGAGATCGCCGACAGCCCGACCAAGACTGGTAACCTGACATCGGCGATTCGGGTGGCTTGCATACACGGGCTGGCGGATGAAAACATGGCCCTGCGGAAGCTTGCATCGATCAGGACGATCAATGCCATATTGCTTGCCTGCCCCTCGCCCGCTTTTGCCTTGGCGTCATCGAAGAAGATCCTGACTTTCAATGCTTCGTTCCAGCAATTCGTCAAGCGTCAGTTGCCGATCGGACCAAACAATGATGCACGACTAGATCTCAAGCTGGCGCTGGATCTCCCTGTCGCCGACATTTTTGCCCAACTCGACGCCAACGGCGAAGTACCGATCGCCAGCGGCTTTGTAATCGGGGCCGGCGAACGCCGGTACCGAGGTCAATTGAATGTAGTACGGGCGCCCGTACCCGAACCGGAATTGCTGATGGCGTTCGTCAACAGCTAGAACTGCGGCCTCCAGTGAGCGAGGCTCAATCCGGGCTGAAGATCCTTCGTGTCATTTAGCGCGAATAGGAACTGTCTGCGAGACTTCGATTAGGCCCGACCGCTATTGCCAGCCGACGGCCCGCGCCGTTTGGCGGGAGCGGCACCATCACCAATCAACCGGATTCATTACAATGAAGGGCGACAACCTCGAAGAGAGAGGGCAAGACGACGTATTGGCGCCAGAGAAGGCTTGGCGAGCAGAAAAACGGGATTGGATCCGAACTGGGCTGATCGTCGCGCAAATCCGCGCGGAAAAGCTGCGGCAAGCTCCAAGAAGAAATTTCGCAGGATCGAACACATGTGTTGGCTGGAAAATAGAAAGCTTATCCGCTCCGCGAAAATCATTGCCGAGGCTGAGCATGCCGAACGTAGCGAAAAGACAGCAAGATTGAGATCGCTTCGGATGGCAGCTCAGAGTGACCTGAAGGCTCCGTTCCTTGAGGAACTCGATTGCTCTCTAGTTGTTGCCGCACTGACTCAAGGCGAATTATCGGCTAAACTTCCTGACGGATCGCATTGGCGGGGCCGAGCAAGGGCAACAGGCAAAAACCAGTATTCCTCCGCGCCCGCCAATTCGAATTAGCGAGTGTTGCCTCGTCCGATGACTCAGAAGGCGATCTTGACACCCGGCCTGCCACTGACAGTGGAACTGTCTTGAGACCACTTGCCGCAATTTCACTGCTGAGCGTGGTCGATTGAGCGTTGAACCCAGACGACATTGCGACGAGAAGTCTGCGTCTTCAAACTCACTCTCTCTGCTGTCAACGCTTGCCGTGTTGGAATAGCCGAAGCGCTCCTGGATTTCCGCTCGCGCAAATGGGCTGATCACCTGATCACCTGATCACCATACCGTCGCCGAAGAAAATCGGCGTAAATCCAGGTGGCTCTTTCGATACGAGACCTGAGCCCGTCAACAGCGCAGCCTTGGCAAGTTATTGGCTACCCTGCAGACGGACCATTGGGTCCCATTTCCATCAAGATGCCGCAGCTTTGATGTTCGCCGCACCTTGGGTTCGCACGCATACAAGTTCGGTCTCTATGCTGTTCTCGATTGGCTGCGGCGAAGCTTTGCGCGCGATGCTCCGTTACAGGAAACGGCTTGAACGCTCCCGCGCGGCTTGGGGCCGGCTCGCTTGGGCTGTTCTGTCTGGCGACAGCGGCTGTTTCACGCGAATTTTGCAAAAAAATGAACTGGTGCATTTGAAAAAGGAGCTCGTGCTGTAGGCACCGCAGCTATATCCCTCGATTGGGTGATTAGCCGCTGGCGGTCTCCCGACTGGAACCCCGAACACTTTGCGAATTGTTGGCGGATCCGACAGGACTCTGAGGCATAGCTAAGATCGCTTTAGCTCGCGCCCGAGCATGTTCCCGTCTTCGATCATCTGCGCGGTCATCCCGCATCTTCTATGGCATGGGCTTCAACGGAACCGGCATTGCACAGACGCCCATCGGCGGCCGCGTGCTCGCCAGTCTGGTGCTCAGCGCAAGAACCGGCGGAGCGCCAGCGGTCTTGTCGGCATCGACCGGCGGCTGGCATTGCCTCCAGAGCCGTTCCGCTATCTCGGCGCCAGACTTGTACGCGGCGCAATCCGGCGCAAGAGCGACATCGAGATCCGCAATCGGAACCCGGATGTTCTCACCCGTTTTCTTGCGCAGCTTACGCCGAGGCATCGCAAGCAGTAGTAGTCGTGCCCAGCAGTCCGCCTGGGCTGTCATTCAGCCGAGCCGATCCCGATGGCCGATGTTGTTGTAGGCAAGCGAAGAGACATACGACACGTCAATATCCGTGCATGGCCTCAACCTCGGCATAGACGCGCTGCAATTCAGCTCCAGCCAGACCGTCGCGGCCGGAGATCAGACGGCCTCGCGGTTGCGGTGAACCGCAATTGAATTACGCTCCACCAAGCGGGCCGCCAGCACACGGTGCTCGAAAGGCAAACTGGCCTCCCCTAACCTCCTCAAGAGAAGCTCCGCCGCCGCCGCTCCGATCAATTGTGCTGGCTGCGCGATGGCTGTGATGCCGTGGGCCACGAATTGCATCCAGTCGAGATCGTCGAAGCAAAGCAGCGAAAGGTTTCCCGGGATCGCAAGCTTCAGTGCCGATGTCGCCTCCAGAACGCCTGTCGACATCACGCCATCGGCGGTAAACAGGGCGGACGGCGCATTGCGCATTGTCAGCAGGTCGAGTGCCTCCTTGCGGGCCGCCTCGCTAGAATAGATCGCCACGCGGCGGATCAACTGCGGATCCGGTGTAATGCCCGCAGCGCGATGGGCTTCGAGGTAACCCAATAGCCTTTGCCAGCTTGGATGATGATAGCGAATATCAGCGCTGGAGAGATCGGCGTTTGCCACAAACGAGCCAACATCATCGCGTTGGCCCGGTCCGAGCTCCGCCAGAATTCCGATGCGGCTGTGTCCGGCGCCGATCATCGCCGCGATGCTGCTACGCGTTATGGAAACATTGTCGACCACCACTGTATCGGTTTCCAGGCCCGCGACCATGCGGTCAAACTGCACGACGGGACAGCGGGCTGCGACTGCCTCACGAAGATGATCCGGTTCGTCCACGAAAGTCGACGAGACAACTAAACCGTCGACCTGCTTTTCCAGCAGGAGCTGCACCGCCTCTCGCTCGAGTTCGGCATTTTCGTCACTATTCGTGACGATAACCCCGAAGCCGCCACAGCGCGCGACATCCCCTATTCCGCGCAGGACGCTGGCATAGAAGGGGCTTTCGATGTCGCCGACGACAACTCCGATAGTCTGCGTCTTACCGGTGATCAGGCCTTTGGCCAGGCGATTGGGCCGATAGCCCAGCGCAGCTGCCGCGGCGCGCACCTTCTCCTGAACCTCGGGGCTGCTGTAGCCGTACCCACCAAGGACACGCCCGGCCGTGGCGGAACTCACCCCGGCCCGGCGAGCGACCTCTATGATAGTTGCGTTTTTCGACGATCTTTGAGTCACTCGGCAAACCCCGCCGCCCATGCGCGCGTTGTGACGGGGACCTAGCGGCAGTTAAGCCCGCGCCGCAAGGCCGAACACCGAAGCACCCGCCGTTGCGCACACCATTGCAATCACAGCACCTCTGACAGAAAGCGCCGAAGACGTGGACTCTGCGGATTGTCGAAAAGGTCCTCTGGTCGTCCTGCCTCGACTATCCGCCCCTCGTCCATGAATACGACCTGGTTCGCGACTTTGCGAGCGAAGTTCATCTCGTGTGTAACGACCACCATCGTCATCCCGCCCCGCCCGAGGTCGGCCATCAAATTCAGGACACCTTTGACCAATTCCGGATCGAGGGCACTGGTGACTTCGTCGAACAGCATAACCTCAGGTTCGAGGGCCAAGGCGCGCGCGATGGCCACCCGCTGCTGTTGCCCACCCGAGAGATTAGCCGGCCGATGATCTTTGCGCTCCAGCAGTCCGACTTCATTCAGCCTCGCTAAGGCCGCCCCCTCAGCCTCCTCGCGCGACATGCGTTTAACTTTGCGCAGCGCCAGGGTGATGTTGGCGAGGGCGCTGCGGTCGGGAAACAGATTGAACTGCTGGAAAACCATGCCGACGCGCCGCCGGAGTTGGTCAGGGGTCTGTTTGTAGATGCTTTCGCCATCGAGCAGAATGTCACCGGCTCGACACTCTACGAGGCGGTTGAGGCAACGCAGCAAGGTCGACTTGCCCGAGCCGGACGGCCCGATGAGGCAGGTGACGGTCCCGGGCTGCACTTTCAGACTGACGTCATGGAGCACCTGGACGACGCCGTAGGCCATGTCGATATTCTTGACCTCGATGCCGCCGCCCTTGAAGCGTGTGGGCGCCGCTGCAGGCAACGTCGCTGCGCCCGGCACGATCGCTTCGGCAAGCTCGGCGACTTCCTTGAGGCCGCTCTGCACAGCGGTGATACGTTTGCCGACGCGCATGCGAGCGTCGATGTAATTGACGAGGTGGGTTAGCGGCACCGTGATCACGAGATAGAACACGCCGGCCAGCAACAGTGGTGACAGATTGCCGGTCAGCACGGCCTGGTCCTGGCCGACGCGAAACAGTTCGCGTTCGGAGGCGAGCAGGCCAAGGAAATAGACCAGGCTGGAGTCCTTGACGTTACCGATGAACTGGTTGACCAGTGCAGGCAGGACGCGGCGGATGCCTTGCGGGATCACCACCAGGCGCATGCCTTGGCCGTACGTCATACCGAGAGTGCGCGTTGCGTCGATCTGACCACGCTCGACGCTCTGAATACCGGCGCGAAAAATCTCTCCGATGTAGGCGCCGGCAATCAGGCTGAGTGCCAGAATGCCCAGCGGATAAGGCGATGGACCGAACAGATCTCGGCCCAACCGCGCGAAGCCTTGGCCAATAATCAGGATCGTGACAATGGCGGGAAGCCCGCGGAAGATATCGGTGTAGACTCGGGCAAGGAGTTTCAGCGGCCGGTTTTCGGAAATCCCCATGACAGCGAGGACGATACCGATCAGCGTCCCGAAAAACGTCGAGGCAAGGGCCAGGATCAAAGTGTTCTTGAGGCCGACCATCACCATGTTTGGCAGAACTTCTGCCATCGCCTGGAAATCAAGGAAGCTGCGGGCGAAGGTATCGAACCAGCTCATATCAAGTCCATCTATAACTCGGCCGGGCACCGTTGCTCACGGGCCCGGCCGGAAACGAAAATGAATACGCGCGAATTTACTTCTTGGGCAGATATTGATCGGGCATCGGAGTGCCCGGGAACCACTTCTCATGCAGCCGTTTCCAGGTGCCATCGTCCATGGCCTCGCGCAGCGCCTTATTCAGCGCCTCGCGGAAGGCATCGTTGCCTTTCTTGACCACGAACCCGGCCGGCGCATCGAAGGACGGCACGTTCATTGTTATCTTCAGGTTCTCATAGCGCTCCACATACTGCTTGGCCGACTCATAATCAGTGAAATGGCCATCGATCGTCCCGTTATTCAGCGCCGCCACCGCAGTGTTGTTGTCGGGGAATTTGACAATGTCGCCCTTCAGATTCTTCTCGGCATAGATTTCCTGCAGCGTTCCCTGGATCACGCCGATGCGCTTTCCGGCGGTGCTCTCATTGCTCGTCAGTGCCGGATCCGCCGAAATGATCGACAGGTAGCCGGCGAGATAGCCGTCGCCAAAATCCACGGTCTTCTTGCGCTCCGCGGTCGTGCCGATGGCCGCGACAGCGACGTCGAAGCGGCCGTTGGCCACCGACGGCAGCAGCGCCGAGAATTCCTGGCCGGTGAAAACGACCTGTTCCTCCTTGAACCCGAGCCGGCGCGCCACATCACGGAACAGTTCGGCGTCGAAGCCAGTGAAGTTACCGTTGGCGTCGGTGAAGACATAGGGTTTCGCATCGCCCATGGTTCCGACGCTGATCACCGTCGGGTCGATGAGGTTGTAGGGGTTGTCGGCCGCGTTTGCCTGCGTTGACGAGGCCAACGTGCCAAGTCCTGTCAACAGCGCGATCGTCAGCGCCAGACCGGATTTCACCAGTTGGCGCCTGCTCAAATTCGTGTGCATGTCTTCTCCTCTTACGATTGGCCGAACTCGGCCCTGCGATCCCACTCGACGTCTCATTTAAACGCTCTTAGGTGGCGTTTTGGTCAGATAGGTGAGAACGTTATCATTTTCACTAGCATTGTCCATTTCTCGCGTCAATTGCTTCGGAGAATTTCGCTGCTAGACGGTTTCCAGTCTTGAGCGTGCCTAGCTCCGCGAAGGATCTCCGGCGTCATCTTTCCTAACTCGATTGCTGTCGCGTGGCCGATCGCCCCGTAGTACTGGCAGGTAGCGGCCGCCGCCTCCGCGGCATGGCCGAGAATGTCTTGAGGCGCCTCTTCCTTAAGCAGGCCGAATAGCGTTCTGGCGATGAAGGTGTCGCCCGCGCCCAGGGTGTCGACGGGTTCGACCAGCCGCGCCGGGGTGCTGTAGGAGACGGTGTCGCTGTGAAGCACCGCGCCAGCTCGACCTCGAGTCACCAGAACCCATTTTGAACCACATGCAAGCAGTTCGGATACGATTGCAGCCAATTTATCGTCGTTGAGACCGTCGCCCGAGACGGAGGCCAGATAGCAATAGCGCCCAATCTCGCGCCGGTGTCCCGGCTCCCGCCGTGTAGAAAAATCGTAAGATAACAGGGATTTGCTCGATACCGCGGCAACCCACGGGTCTAACCCGCTGGATTGGCCGATGTGGACGGCCTGAAAGCCCGAGAGAAAATCCAGATCTTCTTGCGTTGGCGTGAACATCGAGACGCCGAGGTCGAAGTCCAGGAAAATCCGATCAGCGTTTCGGTGACCTATGAGGCAGTAGGCAGTCGACCCTTCGAGGCGACGCAATCGGGTGACGTCCACGCGTTCCGACGCCAGTGCAGCGCAGATCAGGTCCCCGGCCCGGTCTTTGCCGATCGCTCCAACATAGGCCGACTGCCCGCCGAAGCGGCTCACATAGACCGAGACATTGAGGCAGTTTCCTCCGGGGAACATCTCGCCGCGAGCAAGATAACAATCGACCACGTTATCACCCATCGCGGCAATCTTGACCATTGCATGACTTTCAGTTTAAAGGATATGAGAACGTTCGCACAATCACCACTATCTGTCAATTGTGC
This sequence comes from Mesorhizobium sp. M0195, assembly GCF_040322115.1. Classification (NCBI taxonomy): domain Bacteria; kingdom Pseudomonadati; phylum Pseudomonadota; class Alphaproteobacteria; order Hyphomicrobiales; family Phyllobacteriaceae; genus Mesorhizobium; species Mesorhizobium sp. M0195. Next base: position 43,699 of record NZ_JAMYSV010000022.1, read on the forward strand.
CCCCGGCCAAGCTTGTCAACGAGACGAGGAAGCTCATGATTTCCGCCCTGCCCGCCGACGTGGAACGCGCCCTGACCGCTACGACGGGCAAGCGATTTTCGCACCTATTCCTCGTGGCGTGCGGCGGCTCGCTCTCGATCATGATGGCAGGCAAATACTTCGTCGACCGTCACAGCGGCACATTCGCCTGCGACATCTACAACGCGGATGAGTTCGTCTGCCGAGATCCGCGACGGTTGGGACCTGACACGCTCGTTGTCCTTTGCTCGCAGACAGGAACCACCACGGAGACCGTGCGGGCGGCCAATCACGCAAAACACCGAGGCGCAACGACAATCGGTATGACGCTCGACCAAACATCGCCCCTCGCGCGGGCGGTCGACCACCCGGTAGCCTACCAGGCATCCTACACGACGGGCAAAGCAATCGATGCGGCCTACAGCAATTACGGCGTGCTCTATATGTTGCTCGCTGGCCTGATCGATGCTCGGGAGGATGCCAAGCTAACCGCCGACCTGCTGATGAGCCTGAGCCATCTTCAGCCGGCCATCGAACGTGCGCACCGGATCTATGCCGACCGGTTTCGGGCCTTTGCACCCCGTTTCGCGCCGCGCAAGGGGATCTACACACTTGCCAGCGGTGCCAGCTATGGCGCGGCCTATTCCTACGCCATCTGCGTGTTGATGGAGATGCAATGGTACGACTCGCAGGCCATACACGCCAACGAGTTTTTCCATGGCCCCTTTGAGGTGGTGGACAAGGATGCCGGCTTCGTCGTGATGTTGGGCTTGGACGAAACGAGGCGCCTCACGGAACGCGCCCGCGACTTCCTTGTCAAGTACGGCAGCCGGGAAAACACCCTGGTGCTCGATGGAGCGGAACTCGACCTCAGCGGTATGTCCAATCGCATCAAACCCTATCTCGTGCCCTTGGTCTTCTTCGACACTCTGTGGCGTTTTGCCTACGAGCTGGCCGGTCTGCGCGGCCGGCCGATGCTCGAGGGCCGGCGCTACATGAAGAAGCTAACGGACTACTAGTTCCGCCGCGCTCTGCAGCGATCTAACAACTCCAGCCCGTCTTCTGCGAAGAAGGATTTCTCTATGACTGCATTCCCAAAGCCGCGCCATGTCGTTGTTATCGGCGCGGGCATCTTCGGCATCTCTTCCGCGTTGCACCTCGCTCGTCTTGGCGTTGATGTAACCATTGTCAACGACGGCGCGCCCGCCAATGGCGCATCCAGCCGTTCACTTTCCTGGCTGAACTCAGCACGACGTGCGGACACTGCCTACCACCGCCTGAGGCTTGCAGGCATCGACCGTTATCGGACCCTGGCCGCCACAAGGCCGGAAACGGCGGCCTGGCTTCGCTTTGACGGCGGCCTCACCTGGGATGCGGATGACGAGGCGAACCAGATCGCGTCCATCTGCCAGCTGGAGCAGGATATCGGGTATGACGCGCTTCCGCTCGGCCCTGCCGAAGTCGGCGCAGTGGCGCCCGGCGTCAACGCCAGCGCCATCACCCCGCAGGGTGCCATCTTCAATCCTGGCGAAGGATGGGTTGACCTGCCCTGCCTGATCGATCTGCTGCTCAATGAGTTCCGCTCCCGCGGCGGCAAACTCGTGCAGAACGCTGGACGCGTGCGGATAGATGCCACAGATGGTCGCGCGCGTGGCGTCGTCACTGCCGACGGTATGCCGTTAAAGGCGGATGCGGTGGTCCTTGCCGTTGGGCCAGCGACGCCCGCCATGCTCGCGACGGTCGGAGTTCATGTCCCCGACGCCACCCCGATTTCACTTCTCTTGAAAACCAAGCCGATCAAGACCGAGCTCCGTGCCGTGCTGAATACGCCCCGCGTGGCGGTGCGCCCGACGCCGGATGGCGCACTTGTTTTGGATTCGGCGTGGTCGGAGGAAGAAGTCATGGTCAACTCCGACGGAACCTACACCGTGCACGACAAGACCGTCAAAGGACTGCTCGAGGAGGCTAGTGCGGTGCTCGAGGGCAATCCGCGGCTCCAACTCGCTACCTATGCAGTTGGCCCGAAGCCGATCCCCGGCGATGGCGAGCCAGTGCTTGGCTCCGTCGAGACCGTTGCCGGGCTTCACGTCGCCTTTAGCCACAGCGGCGCCACGCTTGGATTGATCGTCGGCGAATTGCTTGCCAAAGAAATCGCCTCAGGCAATCCGCATCCCATGCTTGCAACGTTCCGCCCTAATCGTTTCAACTGAAAGGGCAATTGGGCAAGGCCGAACCCGTCCAGATGGGCCGCGGGCCTGGGGAATCTTGCCCTTACCGAGAGAGGGGTGACAGGATCGCGTGATCAGGTCGTCGTCTTATGGTCAGATGGCCACTCGCGATCCATTGGAGTGCGCTGACCGCGACAAGTTGCAAGCCTCCGCATCTTCGAAAACCAGATAACCGCGCACGATCAGAAGCCCCGTTCCACCAGAACGAACAACTTCACCTTGTTGAGAGACGGCCCGCCTTGCGGTCTGCGAGGGGTCGGCAATGTCCAGGCCTAGTGACTTGACCAAGCATTGACCAAGCGTCAGCATTGCGCCTATTGTTGTGTACAGCGATTGTCGGGCAATCCACACTCAGCTCAACGGCAATGAACACGGCTCGCCGCGAGGGGCCCCGACGTGTACAAGGACAGAAAATGCCCATCACGGTGAAAGTTGGCGAGGCCAAGACGCATCTCTCGGAACTGCTTTCAAGAGTCGAAGCAGGCGAGGAGGTGATTATTTCGCGCGGCAACGATCCCATCGCTAAACTGTCGCGGATTCAACGGCGCAACGATGTCGAAGCCGTGATCGAAGAGATCAGCGCTGCCCGGGCCCGCGCCAAGCCCGTGACGCAGGACGAAATTCGGGCCTGGCGCGATGAAGGGCGCCGCGCTTGATGGCGATCATCGTGTGATGCCTTTCGTTGTCGACCTTTCCATGGCGGCTGCCTGGATTCTTCCTGATGAAGACAGCGAGGCGGCGGCCGCCCTGATGCGACGATTGCCGGGAACAAGGGCGCCTGTCCCTTCTCTGTTCTGGCACGAGGCGCGGAACGTCGTACTGATTGCCGAGCGGTGTGGCCGCATCGCGGCGGGCGAAGCTGCCACCACCATGGCACGGCTGCGCCGATTGCCGCTAGAGGACGCGGGCGGCGGGTCGGACGGTGCGGTGCTGAGCCTAGCGGCTTCGCACGGGCTCAGCGTCTATGACGCCGCCTATCTTGCGCTGGCAATCGAAACCGAGTTGCCCCTGGCCACCCTCGATCGTAAGCTCGCATTTGCCGCGCGCGGCCAGGGAGTCCGAATTCTGGGGCCGCTCGCGAATGGCAACTGACCTCTTCGCTCGACCACCTGCCAATGTTGTTCGACGTGCCAAAGTCTCTCGTTTCCGTGCTGCCCTTGGATCGCCGCAAGTTTCTGGCCGAACTTTGACCGACGACGCCCGCGCCCTGGGAACCTGCCCCATCTGGCTAGGAAGGCATTTTGTGCCCAGAGGCGCTTGACCGCCGGTCGGCCCGGAAAACCGGTTAAAATCCTATTTGCGGAAAGAAACGGGCACAAGCGACCTTGGCAGTTCGATAACGCGCCGATATGCGGGCCAAGGGTGGCTGCAATGCTGGGGGGGCCAGATGCTGCTGGCATGCCGCCTCATCACTTCGACGAGGCCGGCGTGGTAAAGCCGACCCATTGGACCATCGGCGACAAAGCAGTCGCGTGGCAGACACAAGCCGCGTCGGGACGATCCACACGTATCCAACTGTCGGCGAGCGCAGCATCGAAACGGCCGGCGCCGGAAAAGCGGCCGGAACAGAAAGAAGCGCGAGCCGGCCAACGACGCTGAGGCGACCTTGGATCGTGGCCGCGGTGTAGAATCCGAGCCGGGCTTTCTGGAGCCCAAGAACAACCGCTTTCGATGAGAGGCGGCATATCGAGACAATCGGGCCTTCGAGCAACGGTCGCGCGTTTGCGCCTGAGCGCAACAGCCTGATGGTGCTGCGCGGCTACGCCTATCTCAACTGCGGGAACAGACACAAAGACCCCGGTGGTCTACCTTGTGGGAATCAGGTGGAGTGCAGACTTCCCGCCCTTCACGGCCGCCGCCGACAGCTTGCGGTCAAAGCTTGCAAGCTGGCCGCCACGCGCCTTGGCGAGCGCGAGAAGATAGGTGTCGGTGACCTGTGCCGAGGTCAGGATTTTCGCTGCATCTATGTTGCCAGAGCCAACCAGGCTCACATCGTCGGGCCAGAAGCTGTGCCCGTGCAGAGTCCGCAACTTGCTAACGATTTGCGCAACGACGGCGGGCGAGCCGGGACAATTGGGATATCTTTGGTTGCCGACGATGCGCAGGACGCCGTTTTCGGTGATGGGACACGTAGCCCATGCGGCGTTACCGGTCACTTCGAACCAGCCATGCGCGTCGTCATGGGCGACGTGGCCAGGATCGATCAGCGCGACCAGCACATTGACGTCGAGCAGGAACGTCAAGGCAGTTCGTCTCGCAAGGCGTTGACCGTCTCAAGCGTGACAGGAGGTGCGTCCGGCCGAGGCGACAGAAGAGGAATCCCGTTACGCTCGCCGCCGGCTTGAGGCCGGCGCAGCGAGCGCCGTGCGAGATCGGTGATGACCTCGCCGAGGCTGCGATCCTGCTGCTGGGCGATGGCCTTGGCCGCGACCAGGACATCGTCATCGATCGCAAGTGTGGTTCTCATATCGCCCTCCTTGGTGCGCATCAAACATCACGCATCATATAGAATAGCGACGTCGGATACTCAAGCTGTGCGACTTCCGACAGCGGTGCGACTTCGTAGCGTCGTAAGCAGATGAGTTGTCCGGATTCCCTCATACTTTGACTCCCGACAAAGTTGCGCAGGGCCGAAAGGACCGTTATGGCCGCGCTACCTAAGGGACGTGCCTTCCGGAAGCTTATCAGCTCGGGAGACTATCGGCAGAAGCTACGGACGCTGCAGCAAGGACCGGCGCACCCCCTTTGAGATGCGTCGGAGCAAAGGTCTACGCGTGGCGGATTTCGGTTCCCAGCACCTTCAGGCATTCGCGGATGAACGCAGCAAGCGCCGTCCAACCTTTTGCCGAAACCATCGTCCCATCCACATATGCCTCCGTTGGAGACAGGTCGATATAGGTTCCGCCCGCAAGCGTCACCTCCGGCTCGCATGCCGCCAGTGCACCGACCTTCTTGCCACGCACGACGCCATCTACCGCGATCAGGATCTGCACGCCGTGGCAGATCGTGAAAATCGGCTTCTTGCTTTCGTGGAAGTGACGCACCATCGCCTGCACGCGCTTGTCCGTGCGGATGTATTCGGGCCCACGACCGCCAGCGCAGTAAACAGCGTGGTATTGCTCCAGCTGCTTCTCGGCGTCGGAGAAGGTCTTGTTGATCAGCGCAGAGTGGCCGAGCTTTTCGGTGTAGGTCTGATCGCCCTCGAAATCGTGCAGCGACGTTTTGATCAGGTCTCCGGCGCTTTTGTCTGGGCACACGACGTGAACAGTGTGGCCCACCGCTTCCATAGCCTGCTGGTAGACGAAGATTTCGTATTCCTCGGTGAATTCACCGGTCAGCATCAGGATCTTTTTGCCTGGCATGGTACTTCCTTTCCTGTGACAACGGGGCCGGCCGAGACCTGTACTCGCCCCGTAGGTTTGAGTTTCTAGAAGGCTGAATCGGGGAAGTAGTCTTCGTTGACACTGGCCTGCGTGATGATCGTCGATGGCGGGTACGGGGACATCGGGGCAATCTCAGTCGAACGCCAACAACAAACGGTCGCGGGAATGCTCGATATGGCGACGCATCGCCTGCTCGGCAGCGGCAGGATCGGCCGTAGCGAAAGCGGCCAGAATGGCTTCATGCTCGTCAAGCGCCTCCTCGGTGACGCGCGAATGGAACATTAGGCGAAATATGTGGAAGTGGGTATGCTGGTGAGCCAGTGTCTCGCGCACCAGTTCGTTGTTGGCGAATTCCATGACCTTGTCATGGAAAATGGCATCCTGGCGGGCGAAGTTGGAATACCGCAGGCGCTCGTCCTTGCCCTCATGGCGCGCCATGACGCCGGCCGATTTCTGAAGTTGTGCGAGCTTTACCTCATCCATGAGCACCGCTGCCTTGGCTGCACCATGAGGCTCTAGCAGCAGGCGAAGCTCGTAGAGTTCGTCGAACCGTCGTTTCGTGATCTGCGGCGCAGCGCGGTAACCGATCAGATGCGTCTTCAGCACCAAGCCTTCGCCCTCGAGCCGGCCGAGCGCCTCGCGGATCGGCGTATGGGAGACGTTGAATTCCTTGACCAGGCTGTCGACCGTGATGCGCGAACCCGGCGCAATCTTTAGCGACATGAGTTGCGCAAAAATCGCTTCGTAGACGTCCTCAACCAGGCTGCTGGAGCGCTGGATACGCCCGCCGCCGAGGTTCGTATCGTCCGCATTGAGTAAGTTAATGGCCTGCATGTTTTGCCTCTTGACACATGGAGTTGCTAACACGATGCTCCGGCCAATGCAATCCTATATCATATACGATTTTATAGAGGATATCATTTGCTGCCGTTACGAGACGAAACAATGGCGCTAGCGGTGGCCCTGCGGGAGCAGCGTGCCGCGCCCGCAGCCTTTCCAGACATCATCATAGGATGCACGGCATGAGCCTTTTCGCTGCCATAAGGCTGCCGCGCGAAATCCTCTTCGGGAAGGGCCAACGCCACGTCATTCCGGTTGTCGCGGCCAGGCTCGGGCGTCGCGCGCTCGTCTGCACCGATGAACGTTTTGCCGCAACGGGCTCGTTCGCAGCGATTGTCGCGGCGCTGCGAGCCGCCGCGATAGATGTGCTGGTGCATGACCGAGTCCTACCCGACGTTCCCCGAGACACGGTTGCCGTCTGCGTCGAGGAGGCGCGGAAGTTCGCGCCCGACATGGTGATCGGCATTGGCGGCGGCAGTTGTCTCGACATGGCCAAATGCGCCGCGTTGCTCATGAGCCACGGCGGTCAGCTCCAGGATTACTACGGCGAGTTCAAGGTGCCCGGTCCAACGCTGCCGTTGATCGCGGTGCCGACGACAGCCGGAACCGGCTCTGAAGTGACCCCGGTTGCCGTGATCTCGGATCCGGATCGCACACTGAAGGTCGGCATCTCCAGCCCTTATCTGATAGCGGCCGCAGCCATATGCGACCCTGAACTGACGATGACATGCCCGCCGGGATTGACGGCGATCGCAGGCGCCGATGCGCTGACGCATGCAATCGAGGCCTTCACCGCCGCCAGGCGCGGAACCGATCCCGGCCTTCCGCAGAAACATGTCTTTATCGGCAAAACCGCCTTGACCGACCATTTCGCCCTGCTGGCGATCAAGCTGCTTGGCCGAAGCCTTGAAACGGCATACCGCCGGCCCTCTGACGAGGACGCCCGGGCCGACGTGATGATGGGCGCACTTGCAGCCGGCTGCGCGTTCGGAACGGCCGGCACGGCGGCAGCGCACGCCGTACAATATCCGGTCGGCGCGATAACCCACACCGCTCACGGATTGGGTGTCGCCACCATGTTGCCGTATGTCATGAAGTACAACAGAACAGCCACAGCGACCGAGATGGCCGAGATCGCCAGCGCGCTCTGCCTCGATGGAAAAGGCCGGACGCCGGACGAGTTGGCCGACGCGACCATTGGCGAGGTCAGTCGCCTGTTTGGGGCAATCGGGATCACCCCCTCGTTGGCCGAGCTAGGGCTGCCCGCCGACAAGCTCGATTGGACGGCGGAACAAGCGATCGGTATCGAGCGCCTCATCAAGAACAATCCGCGGCCATTCGATTTGAGGTCCATGCGACGCCTGGTCCAGGCCGCCTTTGATGGCGACCTCGCCAGCTGCGCGGTGTAAACAATCGGGAATATCGAGATGAACACGTTTTCACAGGTTCTGTCGGATGATCAGGGCGTCAGCGACTTCCACACAATTTCGCACGGGCTCTATATTGACGGCCAATGGCGGCAGTCCGCGGATGGCAAGGTAATTCCGGTTATCGATCCCTCGACGGAAGCCATCATCGCGGCCGTACCCGATGCGACCTTGGAGGACGCGGCCGCCGCCGTTGACGCCGCTGCCAAGGCAGCCCATGGCTGGCGGACAACGTCGCCGCGAAAGCGCTCCGAGATCCTCCGACGCTGCTTTGAACTGATGACGGAACGATCGGAAGCGCTGGCTACTCTCATCGCATTGGAAAATGGAAAGGCCCTGCGGGATGCCCGAGGCGAGATCGCTTACGCCGCGGAGTTTTTCCGTTGGAATGCCGAGGAGGCGGTTCGCATTACCGGTGAATTCGGTACTGCGCCTTCCGGCACCAACCGCATCGTGGTCGACTACGAACCGATCGGCATCTGCGTCCTGATCACGCCCTGGAATTTTCCTGCCGCAATGGCGACGCGCAAGATCGCGCCGGCACTTGCCGCTGGATGCACGGTGATCCTGAAGCCGGCCAGTGAGACCCCGCTTACCGCCTACGCGCTGGCTGCGCTCTACCAGGACGCAGGCGTTCCACCGGGGGTGGTCAACGTCCTGACAACTTCCAGTCCCGGGCCTTTGACAGCCGCCATGCTGGCCGATCCGCGAGTGCGCAAACTCTCCTTCACCGGCTCGACGGGTGTGGGTCGCGCTCTGCTGGCAGAAGCTGCCAGGCATGTGGTTTCGTGTTCGATGGAGCTCGGAGGCAATGCCCCTTTTATCGTGTTCGACGACGCCGATCTCGAAGCGGCGCTCGATGGCGCAATGGTGGCCAAGATGCGCAACGCCGGCGAGGCCTGCACCGCCGCGAACCGCCTCTACGTGCAATCCGGCATCTACGAAGCCTTTTCGGATGGCCTCGAGAAGCGGATGTCGTCGCTCAAGGTCGGCCCCGGCACTGATCCGGACACGGAATGCGGGCCAATGATTACGAAAAAGGCGGTCGAGAAGATAGACCGCCTTGTCACCGACGCGGTCGCACGCGGCGCGCGGGTCATGTGCGGCGGCTCAGTCCTGCCCGGACGTGGCTTCTTCTACCCTCCGACAGTGCTTCGCGACGTGCCAGGCGACGCAAAGATGGCGCATGAGGAGATATTCGGGCCGGTGGCGCCAATCTCCAGCTTCGAAACCGAGGCCGAGGTCATCGCGCGCGCCAATGACACTGAATATGGGCTTGCTGCCTACATCTACACGCGCGATCTGGCGGGCGGGATGCGGGTGGCCTCCCGGATCGAGGCCGGGATGATTGCTCTCAACCGCGGGCTGATGTCCGATCCGGCTGCCCCCTTCGGCGGCGTCAAGCAGAGCGGGCTCGGCCGCGAGGGAGGGCAGCATCACGGCATTGCGGAATTCATGGAGGCGAAATACCTCGCCATCAGCATGTGAGCAGAAGAATGCAAGGCGACCCCTTTCGCATCCGCGACCACGTCGCGGAATTTGACGAAATCGTGCAGGACTTCGTTGATCGCAGCAAGGCCGCCCGCGCCACTATTGCGATGACCGCGGACGTGGCCTACGGACCGGATCCGACCGAAACCATGGACCTGTTCTTCCCCGCAGGCAAAAGAACGGCCCTGCCAGTGCACGTCTTTGTCCACGGCGGCTACTGGAGAATGTTCTCCAAGCGCGATTATTCATATATGGCGACGACGATTACCCAGGCCGGGGCCATTGCCGTCATCCTTGATTACGCTCTGATGCCCAAGGTCAGAATGGCGAGGATCGTCGACCAGGTGCGCCGCGCCAAGCAGTGGGTCCTGGCCAACATCGCCGATCATGGTGGAAACCCGATGGCCCTGACTGTCAGTGGTCATTCGGCAGGAGCACATCTTGCAACGTTTCTGTTCGAGGGAGAGCATACCCCCTCGAATGTGAGGGCAGCCCTTCTGTTGAGCGGGCTCTATGATTTGAAGCCGCTCCAGGATTCCTTTCTCGCCAACGAGATTGGAATCACCGACGAGGAAGTCGCCATGTTCACACCTCTCGCTTGTCGGCATGATCCTCAAACCAAGACGGCGGTTCTGGTCGGAGCCAATGAGACGCCACCCTTCCATCAGCAAGCCGATCGATTCAAAGCAAGCTTGCTGCGGCAGGGATCGCTAGTAACGTCGCATGTGCTCCCGAACCGCAACCACATGGACAGTGTCAGAGATCTTGGCGTGCCGGGGACTGAGGCTGCCGATTGCCTTGCAAAACTGATCGCCAAGGCCTGCTGACTAACTCGGGTTCTCGGGGCGGTTTGTTTTGCGCCACTCCTCGTACTCCCCGCGGGCATCGTCATGCAACGGATAGTAGCGTTGCAACGGCCCGCCCTCCATGAGCTTCGCTCGCGAGAACTCCTCCCAATCGTGATGCTTCTGTGATTCTTCGATCACCTTCGGGGCCATTACGACGGGAAGCACCACCACGCCGTCGTCGTCGGCGACGATGATGTCGCCGGGGATCACCGTGACACCGCCGCAGGCAATCGGGACGTTGACGGCATTGGGATAGATGCTGGTCTGCACATGATAGTTTGGCGTCCAGCCGCGCAGCCATAGGGGCAGGTCGAGCTTTTCGACATTGGGCCGGTCGCGCATGCATCCGTCGATGACGATACCCGCCCCACCCCTGCCCTTGAAATAGGTCGACATCATATCGCCGAAGACGCCCGAGCTCATGTCGCCGCGCGCGTCGACCACGACCACATCGCCCTCCTGCGCGTGATAGAGCACGTGCCGGTGCAGTTGCGTCTCCGGATCGGCATATTCTCCCTCGGTGAAGAGGTCCGGCCGCTGCGGCAGGAACTGCAGCGTCAACGCCGGCCCGACGATCGATTTCCCGTGGTTTTGCGCCACCGGACCGACCATGTGCGGATTGCGGAAGCCCATGTGGCCAAGCGTGCCGGCCACCGTCGCGGCGCCGATCTCCCTTAGCGCGTCGATCAGGTCTTTAGGCGGCCGCATGATGTCGGAAGTATGCGTCATTGTGGACTCCGATTGAATGGAACTACCAGTTCGTAACAGAACCGTCGCGGCGCCTAAGGTGAGGCGCTTCCCAGAAACGCAGACTTTGCGCCTGGACCGCAACTTCGTTGACCTCGACGCCGAGCCCCGGCAGATCGCCGACCGGGTAATCGGTCCCGTCGAGCCGTGGTTGCACGGGGAAGAAGTCGGAATTGTCGAAGCCCAGCTTCGTTTCGGGCGCCCTGGTCTCGAGCCACGCGAAGTTGGGTACCGCTGCAGCGAGATGCACGGTCGCGGCCGTGCACACTGGACCAAGCGGATTGTGCGGCATCAGGTCCACATAATGCGCCTCGCTCCAGCCAGCGATTTTCATCGCCTCGGTGAGCCCGCCGACATTGCAGACATCGATCCGGTTGAACTGATGGATGCCGCGCTCGATGTAGGGCAGGAACTGCCACTTGCTGGCAAATTCCTCGCCGATGGCAAAGGGGATGTCGGTCATCGTGCGCAGTGATTCATAGGCCTCCGGCGTCTCAGCCCGTATCGGCTCCTCGAGGAAATCAAGCACGCCGCGGCCGAGCTTGTTGCAGAAGCTCGCCGCCTCTGCCACCGACAGCCGATGATGATAGTCGAGACCGAGGACCACGTCGCCGCCCAGCGCCTCGCGCGCCTTGTTCAGCATACTCGCGGTAGCGCCGATGGACTCGCGCGGCTCGAAGATGTCCTTGCTGTTTTGCCCGAAAGGGAAGAAGCGGATTGCCTGCCACCCCTGTGCGCGAAGCTCGCGCGCCCGTTCGATGGCAACATCGCCTTCGGCCTCGTCGCCGGTCGAGGCGAAGGTGGGGATGCGGTCGCGCTGCTTGCCGCCCAGCAGCTCATAGACCGGCACGCCCAGCGCCTTGCCCTTGATGTCGTGAAGGGCGATGTCGATGGCGGAAATCGCCGCCTGAAGGACTCGCCCGCCTTCGAAGTACTGGCTGCGGTAAACCTCCTGCCAGATCCGCCCGATCTGCATCGGGTCGCGGCCGATGAGAAACTCGCGATAGTGCTCGACCGCGCCGGCCACGGCCCTCTCGCGACCGCTCAAGCCGCTCTCGCCCCAGCCGAAGATGCCTTGGTCGGTCTCGATCTTGACGAGCATCTGATTGCGGGTTCCCACCCAAACCGGATAGGGCTTGATCGCGGTGATCTTAAGCTTCTCAGTCATCCACGCCCACGTTTCACGCGCATTCGCGCTATCTCAGTTGGCCTTGAGGGCCATTTCAGTTTCGCCGTCGAACAGATGCATCCGCTCCTGGTCGAACTCGAGCCAGATCTGCTCGTCGGGCGCGACGGCAATGTTCGGCGGCACGCTGACGTTGACGATGGCGCCGGACAGGAACGCCTGAACAAAGGTGACGTCGCCGGTCGGCTCCACCGTATAGGCCTTGGCAGGGACGCTGCCTGGTACCGCACTCTTGTGGAGCTTGATCGTCGAGTGACGTGCGCCGAGCACGACTTTCCGGGTCGTCGCTTTCGCCACCTTCTGGGCATTGCGCGCTGAGAGCTCAAGGCGCCAGCCCTCGGCGCCGGTCAACACCGTGTTGCCGTTTGCCATCGAGGCCTCTAGCGGAATAAGGCTCATCGCCGGGCTGCCGATGAAGCTGGCCACGAACATGTTCACCGGATGGGCAAAGACCTGCGCCGGTGAATCGTATTGCTGCAGGTAGCCGCCATTCATCACCGCCATCTTGTCAGCCATGGTCACGGCTTCGAGCTGGTCGTGCGTCACATAGATGATCGTCGCCTTGAGGTCCTGGTGGAAACGCTTGATCTCCGACCGCATCTGCACGCGCAGTTTGGCATCGAGGTTAGACAGTGGCTCGTCCATGAGGAACACGGCGGGGTCGCGAACGAGGGCACGGCCAAGGGCCACACGCTGCTGCTGTCCGCCCGAAAGTTCGCGCGGCTTGCGCTCGAGCAGATGCGTCATGTCGAGCACTCGCGCCGCTTCCTTGACCTTCTTGTCGATCTCGTCCCTGGGGAGTTTGCGCATTTGAAGCGGGAACGCCAGGTTCTTGTAGACCGATTTCTGCGGGTAGAGCGCGTAGTTCTGGAACACCATTGCGATGTCCCGGTCCTTGGGGTCGAGGTCGTTGACCACCCGCTCGCCGATGATGATGTCGCCCGATGAGATCGGGGTCAGCCCGGCGACGAGATTGAGCGTGGTTGTCTTGCCGCAGCCTGAAGGGCCGACGAGCGCAACGAACTCGCCGTCATTGACCGTCAGTGAGACGTGGTTGACAGCTTTGAAGCTGCCATAGCTCTTGACGAGATCTTGGAGGACCACGTGGGCCATCGGCAACTCCCTAGTGCTTGACCGCGCCTTCTGTAAGGGCGCGTACAAAGTATCGTTGCAGGACCAGGAACAGCACCACGACGGGCACGCTCATCATGAAGCTCGCCGCCATCAGGCCCGGAAAGTCCGTCGTATTTTCCGAGAAGAAGCGTTGGATGCCGACCGGCAGCGTCAACTGCTCGTTCTTGGAGAGGAAGGTGTAGGCGTAGATGTACTCGTTCCACGCGCCGATGAAGGAATAGATTGCGGTGGCGATAATCCCCGGCGTCGAGAGCGGCATCACGATCATGATGAAGGCCTGGAACCGTGTGGCGCCATCAATGCGCGCCGCCTGCTCAAGCTGCACCGGGATGTTGTCGTAAAAGCCCTTGAGCAGCCAGATCGCCAGCGGCAGGCCGAAGGTGAGATAGGTGAGGATCAGCGAGCCGTGCGTGTTTATCAGACCGATGGCGCGCATCAGGATGAAGAGTGGCACGAGAAAGATCACCGCCGGGAACATATTGCGCAGCAGCACGGCAAAGAACAGGAAATTCCGGCCGGGGAAACTGAAGCGCGAAAACGCGTAGGCCGCAGGGACAGCCACGATCACCGAAAGAATTGTCGTGACGGTCGACACGAAAAGGCTGTTCCAGAAGAAGCGGAGGAAGTCCTGGCCGACGCTGTTCTGCGCATCGAGCAGTTTCTGGTAGCTGGCGAGGGTAGGTTCGTCCGGCCACCATTGCGGCGGGAATTGTGTCGCCGCGAATCCGGACTTGATCGAGGTGATCAGCATCCAGATCATCGGCAACGCGGTATAAAGCAGCATGAACACGAGGAATATGCGCCCGGCCCACCGCCATCCGTCGACGCGCATGCGGCGACGGGCCTGGGCTCGAGGGGCTGTCTCGGCAATCGTGCTCATGCGCTCCCCTCTTTCCGTTCGTTGCCGCTTAACGCACGGACGTAGAAGTAGCCCAGCGTCATCAGTGTGAGGAACAGGAGCACCGAATAGGCCGATGCCACGCCCCAGCGCTGCCGTCCGAAGGCGAGCTCATAAATATGGGTTATCCAGATATGCGATGCATTCGACGGCCCGCCGCCGGTCATGATCCAGGGGATGATGAAGGAATTGAAGTTGGCCACCGCGAGCAGCAGCATCGTCACCACCGAGACGTTGCGCAAGTGCGGGAAGGTGACGTGCCAAAAGCGCTGCCATGCATTGGCACCGTCGACTTTTGCGGCGCGCAGCAACTGGTCGGGGACTGTCTGCAGGCCGGCCATCATCATGATCATGGCGAACGGAAACTCGCGCCAGATATTGACGACGATCAGGGAGGGCAGCACCGTGCTGACATTGTCGATGAAATTCGGCGGCTGGTCGGCCAATCCGAGGCCAACCAGCACCGCGCCGATGATTCCGAAGTCCGAATGGTAGATCCACTTCCAGATGTAGGAGGCGGCGACGGCACTGATGACCCAAGGGATGATCAGGACAGCGCGCAAGACGCCACGGCCGATGAAGTCGCGGTGGAGCGCCAGCGCTGTGGCAAACCCCAGAACAAAGGAGATGAAAGTTGACCCCAGTGTCCAGATCAAAGTGTTCCAGGTGACTTTCCAGAACACCTGACTGGTGAGGATGGTCGTGTAGTTGTCGAAGCCGATGAAGGTCTTATCGCGGAGCTGCAGGCCAGGCGGTGTCTTAAAGAACGACAGCTCGACCGTGTAGTAGATCGGATAGGCGATGACGATGAGCATCACCGCGATCGCCGGGAGCACGTACGCGTAGTCCGCGCGATGCTGCCAGATCTTCCGCAGCGCGCCGGCGGTACCGGGTTGCAATCTTCGGCGAGCCTCGGCCTTGCCGGTCACGATCGTCACTTGTGGCGTGCCCTTATTCTTCGGAACGAACCGGCTGGACCATCGGCCCAGCCGGTCAGGTCTGGGCTAGAGTCCGCCCATCAGCTCTCTCACCCTCTTGGCTGCGTCGTCCGCTGCCTGGTCGACGGTCATCGCTCCGGTCAGGGCGTTCTGCAGCATGTCCGGGATGATGATGTTCATGATCTCGGGGGCCTGCGGCAGCGCTGGGAACGGGATGCCGTATGGCAGCATCGACGTCGTGACATCGAGGAACTTGATGTTGTCCAGACGTTCCTTCATCCACTTGGTCTTGAAGCCGTTGAGGTTGCCCGGATTCGAGCCGGCGTAGGCCATCTTCAGCGACCATTCGGGGCTCGTCCACATGCAGATGATGGCCTTTGCAGCCGGCTCGTCCACCTTGCCGCCCTCGACATATTCGGGCTTCAGGATGTGAATGTTCGAGCCGCCGAACACGACGGCGCGCTTGCCGTCGGGGCCGGTCGGGATCAGGCCGTAGCGCATGTTGTCGATGACCGTCTGCGCCTTGTCCTTGTCGGTGCCCGTCGCCTTTTTCTGCAGGTCGAGCATCACGTTGTAATCGGACGGGTGCGAGATCATCATGCCGAGCTGGCCGGCGACGAACAGGGGCTGATTATCGGCCTGCTGGTTGGTGAGTGCCGAAACCGGAACCGACTTGTCGCGAACATACATGTCGTAGGAGGCTTGCAGCGCTGCCTTGCTCTGCGGGCTATCGAGCTGGACCTGCTCATAGGTTGGATTCGGCGTCGCTTCGTCGAAGACGCCGCCGCCATAGGCCCATAGCTGCGGCATGAAGCGGTACGGCGTATTGCCGGCATTCTTGCGAGCCACGAGGCCATATCCGGCAATGCCGAGCTTATCGTGGATCTGCTTGGAATACTTGACCACGTCGTCCCACGTTGCGGGCGGCTTGTTCGGATCGAGGCCGGCACGCTTGAAGATGTCGGCGTTCCAGATGAACGCCATCGTCTCGTTGTTGGTCGGAATGCCGTAGGTCACGCCCTCCCAGGTCACGGCCTTCATGGCGCCGGGCCAGAAATCCTCGGTCGAATACCCCACATCCTCTGGCTTGAGCGGCTGCAGATAGCCCTTTGAGGCGAACTCGGTGCCACCCAGGATTTGCAGGCGAACCGCCATCGGCGCGGCATTGCCCAGGAGCGCGGTGCGGAACTTGTCGAGAAGATCGTTATAGGTAAGGGCTTGTTCCTCGAGCTGGATGTTCGGATAGGTTTTGCGGAAGGTCTCGAAGAAATCCTTGTAGTACTGGCGCAGGAGGTCGGGGTCGCCCTCGAACACGCCCTGATACCAGAAAGTCAGTCGCCCCTTGTAATCGAGCGGGGTGACCTTGGCGCAATCGGCCGCCGTGTCAAAATCCTGTGTGCCCGCAATCGAGCGCACATATTCCGGCGACCACTTGCTCAGATCGACCGGCGGTGCACCCAGCGCCGATGTAGACGTCAGGGATGCCATCAAAGCAGTGGCGACAGTGCCGCGCAGGACGGCACTGCCGAGCGCAATTCTCGTCATAGGTATCCTCCCTGGTTCTCCCATGCCGCCCTAGAGCGGTCCTTGCTCGTTTCGATCGCGAGGATGCTTCTGTCAGCTCAGTGTATCCTCTCGATCACTTGGTACGTTTTCAGATCATGGATTGCCTGTCAACGCGCAGAATCGTACATTGTTTGCGAAAGCCGTGTGTGATATCGGGCAAGGTATGTATTAAATTGGGGAGCCCGGCCTTGGCCGAAATCAGCGATTTCAAAGCGATGCCACCGGTGGGGACCGATCCCATCGGGGCCTCCAGCGAGGGCGCCTCGCTTTATGAATTGATCCGGGAAGACATCATCGAGGGACGGCTCGCCGCCAACGAACGGCTTGTCGTCACCGATCTCGCCCGGCGTCACGGCACTTCGACCAATCCTGTGCGCGAGGCCCTGCAGTTGTTGCGCGGCGAAGGGTTTGTCACCTTTGTCGCCAACCGCGGGGCGCGCGTCCGACCCATTGATCAGGATTTTGTCCGGGATATCTACGAGATCGGTGTTCTGATCGAGCCAGCCCTGACACGATGGTTTGTGAATATGGCGACCGGCGAGGACATCGCCGAACTCGAACGTCTCCAAGGCCTGATCGAAGAGAACAATTTCGCCGACACATTCAGGCATAGTGAGCTGGATACCGCTTTCCACACCGTGATGTACCAGCGGCACTACAACCGCCACGCGGCCGAGCTTTGGTGGAAGCATCGCGAAGTGCTGCGAGCCGTGAGCCGTCGTTTCAATTTCACGCTGGCGCGACGTGCCGCGATCATGCGCGAGCACCGCGAACTCATCGCGCTTGTGAAGGCGGGAGAGGCCGACAAGGCGGCCGAACTCGTTTCCCGCCATGTCGAGGGTTCGGGTCGGCATATTCTCGAACAGATGCGAGCGCGCAACGCCGCTCGGGCCGGATAGAATGTCCAGTCCAGAACATCGTTAGCTGACCATTTTCAGGCAAAGGTAGTTGAGATGAAAATCACGAGCATTCGGCCGTGGCTGATCAAGTCCGATGCTTCCTACTGGGGAGAGTTCCTGTTCGTCGAAGTGACGACCGACGAGGGAGTGAGTGGCTGGGGAGAGATCACCACCACGACAAGGCTCGCCAACCGCGCTCTCTGCACGATCCTGCGGCAGATCGGCGTCGCCGTGACAGGAGAGGATCCGGCGCGTATCGAGCATCTCTGGCACAAGATCTTCCGCAGCTTCACCTACATGGGAAGCCGCGGCGCCGCCGTCGAATGCGTGAGCGCCATCGATATTGCCCTCTGGGACATCCGGGGCAAAGTCCTCGGCAAGCCGATTTACGAGCTGCTGGGCGGGCCGGTACGCGATGAAATCGCGCTCTACACCCATCCCAACCAGGCCAAATTCACCAGCAAGGAGGCTGTGGTCCGCGAAATTCTAGACATTGTCGAGTCCGGACACACTGCGCTCAAGTTCGATCCCTACCCCCACCAGGGCCGCAGCGCCGATGGCCTGCCCCGCGAACAGCGGGACGGCTACCTCGATGGCAGCATGACCCGCAAGGACGAGCGCGAAGCCGCCGAGCTCACGGCTCTGATCCGCGAAACGGCAGGACCCGATATCGACATTCTCATCGATGCGCATGGCCGCTTCGACGTCCCCACCGCCATTCGCCTCTGTCGGAGTCTCGAGGAGGCCGGCCAGATCGACTGGTTTGAGGAGCCCTGCCCGCCCGAGAGCCTTAACGCGCTCAAACAGGTGCGTGAGAAGGTCAATACCGCTATCTCATGGGGCGAGCGCGGCCACACGAAATGGGATTTCGTGCCGGTACTTGAGAACAGGCTCGCCGACTACATCATGCCCGACGTTACCTGGACCGGCGGCATTACCGAACTCAAGAAAATTTCTGCGCTGTGCGAAGCCTACTACGTGCCGGTCTCGCCACATGACGCCGCCGGACCAATCAACGTGGTTGCGGGAGCGCAGGTGATGATGACCGTTCCCAACTTCTACAAACTCGAGACATCGGAGTGGAACCTGGGCAAATACGATCACCTGATCGACAGACCACTCGACATTTCGAACGGCAGCCTCAAGCTGACGTCGAAGCCTGGTCTCGGCATTGAGATGGATCGCGACTACCTGCAGGCCCACGAGATCGAGCTGGGCTAGCAACACTCTGTGCCGGCCCAGGGTGCGGGGCGACAAGCCGAAACGAGGATAAGCCATGGCAAAGACAGGTGGCGCCGACGAAGCGCTCAATCGGGTGAACGCGAACTCCAAGCCATCCCAGCTTCGCATCACCGACATGCGGATAGCCGAAATCATCGGCGCGCCGTTCACCTCGACCCTGCTCAAGATCTACACCAACCAGGGCATTGTCGGGCTTGGCGAGGTGCGCGACGGCGCCAGTGCCACCTACGCGCTGATGCTGAAGAGCCGGCTGCTCGGCGAGAACCCTTGCGACATCGACCGCCTGTTTCGCCGGATCAAGCAGTTCGGTGGCCACGGCCGGCAAGGCGGCGGCGTCTCGGCGGTCGAGATCGCGTTGTGGGATCTCGCCGGCAAGGCCTATGGCGTGCCCATCTACCAGATGCTCGGCGGCCGGTTTCGGGAGAAGGTGCGCGTTTATTGCGACACCGACGCTACCGTGCCGAGCGGCACCGAGACCGGCAAGCGCCTCAAGCAGCGAATGGAGCTCGGCTTCACCTTCCTCAAGATGGATCTGGGGCTGATGCAGATCGCGGATGTACCCGGTGCGGTCGTGTCCCCTGCCGGCTCACTTGAAGGGTACCGTGTCCATCCCGGCCGCGGCCCCGTCAAGGCCCTTGAGGAGCGACGCGCCCGCAATGCCGCCTACGATTTGCACAACGTCCCCCATCCGTTTACCGGCCTCCACTTTTCCGACAAGGGCCTCGACCTGCTTGAGCAGTACATTGCCGAGGTTCGCGATATTATCGGCATGGATATTCCGCTCGCCATTGACCATGTAGGCCACATCTCGCTGCAGAACGGAATTCGGCTCGCCAGGCGGATTGAAAAATACGTGCCGGCCTGGCTCGAGGATGTGATCCCATGGCAGTACACCGAGCAGTACCGGCAACTGCAGGCCGCCACCACGGTTCCGATCTGCACCGGCGAGGACATCTACCTTAAGGAGGGCTTCGAGCCCCTGCTCAAGAGCGGCGGCGTCTCCATTGTCCACCCGGACCTGCTCACCAGCGGGGGCATCCTCGAGACCAAGAAGATCGGCGACATGGCGCAGGACCACGGCGTCGCAATGGCCATCCACATGGCCGAAAGTCCAATCGCCGCAATGGCCGCGGCACATGTCGCGACCGCGACCGAAAACTTCATGGCGCTCGAATACCACTCTGCCGATGTCGACTGGTGGGACGATATCGTCACCGGCGTTCCCAGGCCGTTGGTGAAGGACGGCTTTATCACTGTTCCGGACAAACCTGGCCTGGGGATTGACGACGTCGTCGACGAGGCGATCTCGCAACATCTGCAGCCGGGTGTCACCGGCATCTGGCAGCCCACGGATCACTGGGACAACGAGTATTCCTGGGACCGCACCTGGAGCTGAGGCGAAAAGAACCGAAGATGAAGATCACCGACCTCCGCTGCGCCGTCATCGGCAAACATCCCATCGTCCGCATCGTTACCGACGAGGGCCTCTATGGCCTTGGCGAAGTCGAGTCCACCAAGACCTACCTCAAACCCTGGGTGCTGCATTTCTGCGAGGCGCTGATCGGCGAGGACCCGACCGACGTCGAGCGGGTGATGCTGAAGATCCGCCAACGCGGCTCTTTCAAGCCCTATGGCGCGGCGGTAAGCGCTATCGAGCATGCGCTGTGGGACATAGCCGGCAAGGCCGCAGGCGTGCCGGCCTACAAACTGCTCGGCGGCAAGGTGCGCGACAAGGTGCGCGTCTACAACGGCTCGATCCGCCAGAAGCGAACGGGGGACCGGCCGGAGGATTACGCCGCTGACGTGAAATGGATGATGGAGCAGCCGCAGAACTTCTTCATGATCAAGCAAGGGATCTCGTTCCACTCCAACATGAAGGACACCGTCGAGGGCTTCCATTATGGCGTGACGCAGAAGAAGGCTGGCTATCACGGTGCCATGGATCAGGGCGTGATCAGCGAACGCGGTTTCAACCACATGCTCGACTGCGTGATCGCCATGAAGGAAGTGACGGGCGACAAGGTCAGCCTGGCGCTCGACTGCGGCCCTGGCTGGATGCTGCCCGATGCGATCAAGTTCGCTCGCGGGGTCGAGAAGTACAATTTGATGTGGCTCGAGGACATGCTGACGGGCGACTATGTGCCGTGGGTCAATCCGCAGGCCTATCGGGAGCTGACCACCTCCACCTCGACGCCAATCCATACCGGCGAGCAGATCTATCTGCGGCACAATTTCAAGGAGCTGATCGAAACGCAGGCGGTGCGCGTCATCGGCCCCGATCCGGCCGATATTGGCGGCATTGCCGAGCTCAAATGGGTCGCCGAGCACGCCTATATGCACTCGATCCTGATGGCACCGCACGGCACCGCGAACGGCCTTCTAGGCCTCGGCGCGCTGATCAATGTCTGCGCCACCCTGCCCGCCAACTACATCGCGTTTGAATACCCGAGCGCCTCCGACCCGTGGTGGGAGGACCTCGTAATCGGCCTGCCGTCGCAGATCGTGAAGGACAGCATGGTGGACCTGCTGGGCGGGCCGGGGCTGGGCCTCGACATCGACGCCGAAGCAGCCAGGAAGTATCTCCGGGAAGAGGATGCGGGCTTCTTCGACTGAACCATGTTCTTGTGCCACCCTGCACCGCGCGGACCGCTTCACGCAGCCTGTCATCCGGAATGACCGTTTCGGGGCCCGATAGCGGAATGGCGGCTTTAACGTTTGAAGAAGGATTGCGGACGTTCAGCCCGACGGGACCAAGGTCCGCTCCCTGGTCTAGCCGCCCCGTCTCAATGGCATCCCCGGACCGCCCGGTGGATCTGCGACGCCAGTCGCGGGTGGCGGGGCAACCACAGGGTGGACATTTCAGCCCACATGGAAAATGATCATCTTGCCATGCACAACACTGCAGTGCTCTGATTTCGACGAGTAGCCTGAACGTAGAAGCGGATCAACCGGCCTCCGGGTCCAGCGAGCGGGGACGCAAATGGACACCCTAGAGAATGGGCAATTGCCTCGCGACGCGGGCGGGCGAGCCCGTCGATCGGCCGACTGGCTTGCCCGCGCCGCCGTGTCGGCGACATTCCTGCTCGGCATGGCTTTCAGCACTGCGTTTGCGCAGGACCAGCAGCTACCCGTGGTGACGGCGGCCAAGCCGGTGGTCCGTGAAATCGTCGAAGACGACGAGTTCGTCGGGCGCTTCGAAGCCGTCGACCAGGTCGCCATCCGTTCGCGCGTCAGCGGCTATCTGGACAAGGTCAGCTTCCAGGACGGCGCACTGGTCAACAAGGGAGACCTGCTCTTCACCATCGACCAGCGTCCGTACCAGGCGGCTTATGATGCCGCCAAGTCGCAAGTGAACGTCGCCAAGAGTCTGCTCGAATTCTCCAAGATGCAGCTGGATCGCGCCGACGAACTCGCCAAGACCGGCAATATCTCAACCGCGACGCTCGACGACCGCCGGCGGGAATACCTTTCGGCGCAGGCGCAGATGCAGGGCGCGACAGCTGCGCTGACGACGGCTAGCCTGAACATGGAATTCACCGAGATCAAGGCGCCCTTGTCCGGCCGCATCGACCGCCGGCTGGTGTCGGTCGGCAACCTCGTGCAGCCGGATTCCACCTTGCTGACGACCATCGTTACGCGCGATCCGATTGACTTCTATTTCGACGTCGATGAGCGCCTGTATTTCAGCTACGCCCGCGACGCGAAGGAGCGCGGCGGCAGCATGCAGGAAGGCGCCGGCGGGCTCGAGGTGGTGGTTCGCGTCGCCGACCGCGCGGAGCGGGTATTCAAAGGCAAGCTCGATTTTGCCGAGAACCGGATCGACAACGCGACCGGCACCATGCGGGTGCGTGCAAGGTTTCCCAACACCGACGGCATTCTCCAGCCAGGCATGTTCGGGCGCATCAACGTGCCGGGGTCGCTGCCGCATAGCGGCGTGCTGGTGCCCGACGAGGCGATCGGCGCCGATCAGGATCGCCGCATCGTGTTCCTGGTGGATGAGGCCGGGATGGTGTCGGCGAAGCCCGTGCGCACCGGCCCGCTTCTCGACGGCTACCGGGTGATCCGCGGGGGCCTGACCGGCGACGAGACGATCATCGTCAACGGGCTGATGCACGCCAGGCCCGGCACCAAGGTGAAGGTCGAGATGGTGACGTTGCCGCCCAAGGCCGAGATCGCCGAGTTGCAGCAATGAGGTTCGCACATTTCTTCGTCGACCGTCCGATCTTCGCATCGGTCGTTTCGGTCGTCCTGCTGATCCTCGGCGGGATTGCTTATACCCAGCTGCCGGTCGCGCAATATCCCGAGATCGCGCCGCCGACCATCGTGGTTCGCGCGCAGTATCCGGGCGCCGACGCCGAGACGGTCGCAGCGACGGTGGCAACGCCGATCGAGCAGGAGATCAACGGCGTCGAGGGCATGCTCTACATGTCGTCCTATTCGTCGGGCGACGGGGCGATGGCGCTGACCATCACATTCAAGCTGGGCACCGATCTCGACCAGGCGCAGGTGCTGGTGCAGAACCGCGTGTCGGTCGCCGAGCCGCGCCTGCCCGAAGAAGTCCGCCGCCTCGGCATCACCACCACCAAGAGCTCGCCCGACCTGATGATGGTCGTGCACATGCTGTCGCCCGACAATACCTACGACCAGCTCTACGTCTCGAACTACGCCCGCTCGCGGGTGCGCGACATACTGCTCAGACTCGACGGCGTAGGCGACCTCATCATCTTCGGCGAACGCGAATATTCGCTGCGCATTTGGCTCGATCCGGAAAAACTGTCCGCCCTGGGGATGACCTCGGGCGATGTGGTGCAGGCGCTGCGCGACCAGAACGTCCAGGTGTCGGGTGGCTCGATCGGCGCGCCGCCGACCAGCACCGGCACGGCGTTCCAGTACACGGTCACCACGCAAGGCCGCTTCAAGGACGCACGCGATTTCCGATACGTGATCGTCAAATCGGCCGCCGACGGCCGCCTGATCTCGCTGCAGGACGTGGCGCGCATCGAGCTCGGCGCCAAGGATTACGTCACCAACTCCTATCTCAACGGCAAACCGGCGGTGGCGCTCGCCATCTTCCAGCGGCCGGGCACCAATGCGCTCGCCGCAGCCGCGGAGATCCAGGACAAGATGAAGGAGCTTTCCCGCGACTTCCCGAAGGGGCTGAGCTACGACATCGTCTACAATCCGACCGAGTTCGTCGCCGAGTCGATCCAGGAGGTCTACAAGACAATCCTGGAAGCGATGCTGCTGGTCATCATCGTCATTATCGTCTTCCTGCAATCGTGGCGCATGGCGATCGTGCCGATCGTGGCGATCCCCGTGTCGCTGATCGGCACGCTGGCGGTGCTTTACGCCGCCGGCTTCTCGCTCAACATGCTGACGCTGTTCGGCCTCGTTCTGGCGATCGGCATCGTCGTCGACGATGCGATCGTCGTGGTCGAGAACGTCGAGCGCAATATCGCCAGAGGGCTGGCGCCCAATCCGGCGTCGCACCTGACCATGGACGAAGTCGGAACCGCGGTCATCGCGATCTCGCTGGTGCTGATAGCCGTGTTCGTACCGACAGCCTTCATCCCCGGCATTTCTGGGCAGTTTTACCTGCAGTTTGCGATCACCATCGCGGTGTCGACGGCGATCTCGGCATTCAATTCGCTGACGCTTTCGCCGGCGCTGGCCGCACTGCTGTTCAAGCCGCACCACGCCGCGGCGGCGCCGCCGCGCTTTTTCCTGGCGCGGTTCGGACGGGCGCTCGCCGACGGCTTCAATCGCGGCTTCGACAGGGTCGCCCACTGGTATTCGAGCATCATCCGCGTGCTGATCGGCTCGTGGATAACGATCGCCGCCATGCTGGCCGTTTTCGCGGGCCTCATCTACGCCACGGTCTACCTGGTGCAGGCGGTGCCGCGCGGTTTCATTCCGTCGCTTGACCAGGGCTATGCGATCGTCGTCGTCCAGTTGCCGGACGGCGCTTCGTTGTCGAGGACCGATGCGGTCATCCAGCAGGCGTCGCAGATCATCCAGAAAACGCCAGGCGTCGACTACGCAGTCGCCTTCGCCGGCTTCTCCGGCGCGACCTTCACCAACGCCAGCAATGCGGGCGTGATCTTCGCCAGGTTCAAGCCGTTTGACGAGCGACTGAAAGCCGACCAGTCGGCAACCCAGGTCATCGGCAATCTGTTCGGCAGCCTGCAAAGCATCAAGGAAGCCTTCATTATCGCACTGCCGCCGCCGCCGATCCGCGGCGTCGGCAATGCCGGCGGCTTCAAGCTGCAGATCCAGGAGCGCAACAGCGCCGACATGCGACAGGTCCTGGCGCTTGCCTACGAAATCGCCGGCAAGGCCAACAAGACGCCGGGGCTGACGGGCGTGTTCACCACCTTCTCCGCGTCGAGCCCGCAATTCTTCCTGGCGATCGATCGCGACAAGGCGCGCATCCTGAACGTGCCTATCCCCAACATCTTCGAGACGCTGTCGATCAATTTGGGCACCGCCTACGTCAACGACTTCAACGCTTTCGGGCGCGTCTACCAGGTGCGGGCGCAGGCCGACCAGGCGTTCCGCATAGATCGCGCCGACATCTTGAAACTGAAGGTGCGCTCGGCGACCGGCGCGCTGGTTCCGCTCGGCACGTTGGTCGAGATCCGCGACGCCACCGGCCCGGCGTTGGTCCAGCGCTACAACATGTACGTCTCGGTGCCGCTGCAGGGCAACGCCGCGCCCGGCGTTTCCACAGGCGACGCGCTGGCATTGATGGAAGGGATCACGGCAAAGACGCTGCCGGCCGGTACCTCCTATGAATGGACCGAGCTCGCCTATCAGGAGCGCAACACAGGCAATGCCGCTCTCTATATCTTCGGACTTTCGGTGCTGTTCGTGTTCCTGGCGCTGGCGGCGCAATATGAAAGCTTGGTGCTGCCGTTCGCCATTGTGCTGGTGGTGCCGCTCGGCGTGCTCGCGGCGTTGCTCGGCGTGTCGTTCCGAGGGCTGGACAACAACATCCTCGTGCAGATCGGCCTCATCGTGCTAATCGGGCTTGCCGCCAAGAACGCGATCCTGATCGTCGAATTCGCGCGGCAGGCGCAGGAACGCGGGCTGTCGGCCGCCGAGGCTGCCGTCGAAGCCTGCCGGCTCAGGCTGCGGCCGATCCTGATGACCGCCTTCTCGTTCATCCTCGGCGTCGTGCCGCTGATGATCGCAACGGGCCCGGGCGCAGAAATGCGCCAGTCGCTCGGCACCGCGGTATTCTCCGGCATGCTCGGCGTCACCTTCGTCGGCCTTTTCCTGACGCCGGTGTTCTACGTCACGCTCAGGTCGCTGTTTTCGCGGCGCAAGCCCCGTGCCGAGGCCGAGCCTTCGGGGCCGGCAGGGGCGCCAGCGGAGACGGCCGCCGAGTAGGTTACGAATTCGCCGCGTCGGGCAGGGCTTACCACTCCAGAAAATCGGCGCGGCGCGGCAACGGCCACGATCTGCGCGACTTCGGCGTCGAGGTACAGCGGAGACCCTTGCTCGCTCTGAGCCAGCAATCCAGCCCAACAGCCGCATCCAGCGAGACGATGCCGGGCGGCGAGGCCAATGCGATCTTCTATCTGGTCGGCCAGGCGGGGCTTAAGGGCGCAACCGCGACCTCCGGCGTCCTCGCTTGCGGTGTCTGCTTTCAGAACGCGGACAAGCTAATCTCAATGGCCGAGATTGCGGCGCAGAGCAGATGGTCGGCTTTCAAACCCGGAGCGACAAGAGCAGACCTTTGTTCGGCGCAAGTGTCGTCCTGACGTGACGCGACGCGGTCTTCCGTTGCGAGCGCCGCTGGCTGGAGCTGCGTTAAGTCGGTCGGAGGCCAATGGTATTTTCAATGGAACGCTAATATACATGGAAACCCCAACGAGCAGCGCCTGCCAGATACTTGAGGAATGCCATGCGAAGGCTCATCTTCACGGCGATGTGTATCGCTGCCGCAACAGCCGCTAACGCCCATGATTGGTACGAAGACAAGATTGACCCGCAGACCAAATTCAAGTGCTGCGGCGGTTCAGATTGCCGCGCCATACCTCGGTCTTCGGTGCGGTCCAGGGTAGACGGCGGCTACACTTACTTGCCGCATAATTTCACCATCCCACGGGACCGTGTCCAGGAATCCCCGGACGGTCAATACCACATATGCGAAAATAAATATGCTGTAACCAATCAGCTGTATTGGCGTTGCTTCTTCGCACCTCGTGTAGATGTATCTATACTTCTAAAGCATTAATCGGTCGCCGCTTCCGCAATTCACTTCCGCAAGGCGCTAGTCCATTAATTCTGTTGGACTTTCTTCAAAAATTGCCGAAGCTCAAGCGCGCGACTGCCCCAGGGATTTTATGACTACGCCGCGGCTATCTAGAGCCTGCCCGCCCTGGGTGTAACTCTATTGGGCCCGGCCCGGGTGACTTCTGGGCGCGCTCCGCAATTCGGTGACAGTCCAGATTTTATCGTGTCGGCGCGGCCGTGGTTGTGTAGATTGGCTACGTGGCCCGCCTTGCACGCATTGTCGTCCCAAGTCCACTCGCCACGTGACGCAAACGCAGTAACGGCTGGCGATTTCGACCACGATGGACAGGCAAGCGACAGGGGATAACTGGCGCGGGATCATCAGCACGGTTCATGCGGGAGCGGCATTCGCCGGATGCGGCAGCTGCGGCTGAAGTCTCGAATTTGACGCATCAGCACTTGCAAATCGTCGGCCGAGGTCTTTTGCTCGCGCGATAGTTGCCCTTGACCGTTGAATGGTTGGCGAACAGATGAACAAGATCGATCGACGGCGGCCAGAGTCAGAAACGGACGCCACCGTAAATGCCGCGAGACTTGGAACTCGGCTGCGTCTCGCCCGCCAGACACGCGGCATGACGCTGAAGACGCTGGCCGCGGCTGCGAATTGCTCGGAAAGCCTGCTGTCCAAGATCGAGAACGGTAAGGCTTCGCCGTCCCTGCCCATGCTTCACCGTCTGGTCGAGGTTCTCGACACCAACATTGGCTGGATGTTCGAGCAAGTCGACGACGACGAGGCGATCGTATTCCGGGCGGGCGCAAGGCCTTTGATTGCGCTCGACGCGCTACGGCGCGGCGAAGGAATTTCGCTCGAACGCATCATTCCATATTCGCCTGGCCACCTCTTACAATGCAACATCCATCACATCGAGGCGGAGGGCTCGAGCGAAGGTCCGATCCAGCATTCCGGCGAGGAAGTCGGCTATGTGCTCGCCGGGCGGATCGAACTGATCGTCGATGGCAAGAGCCATGCTCTCGCCACGGGCGATGCCTTCGTGTTCAGGTCGGAGCTGCCGCATCATTACCGCAACATCGGCGAGGAACGCGCCAGCATTTTCTGGGTCAATACGCCGGCGACTTTCTGAGCAACGCTCGGCGTTCATTTGGATTGACAAATATTCAAGTCTCTTGAATGCTTGCTTCGTGCCTGTAGCACCAACGGGACCGGCCTAGGTCTGGTCCGCAAGCAAGGGGAACCGAAATGCGTCTGTTCAAACTTCTCGCCGGCTGTGCCGCCGCCGTTGCCATGGGCTCGGCAGCCATGGGCTCGGCGCTTGCCGATACGTTCGCTCTCGTCAACATCAACCAGCAGGCCCTGTTCTTCAACCAGATCAACGAGGGCGCGCAAAAGGCAGCCGACGCCGCCGGCGCCAAGCTGGTCATCTTCAACGCGAATAATGTGCCGAGCGCGCAGAACGACGCGATCGAGAACTACATCACGCAGAAAGTCGACGGCATCATTCTAGTCGCCATCGACGTCAACGGCGTCAAGCCTGCGATCACCGCAGCCAAGGCGGCCGGCATTCCCGTCATAGCCATCGACGCGCAGATCCCCGACGGCGACAATATTTCGTTCATCGGCGTCGACAACACCAAGGCCGGCGAGGACATCGGCAAATTCTACGCCGACTATGTGAAGACCGAGATGGGGGGCAAGGCCAAGATCGGTATCGTCGGCGCACTCAATTCATTCATCCAGAACCAGCGGCTCGACGGCTTCAAGAAGGCGGTGACCGAAAGCGGCCAGGCCGTCACCTTCCTCGACACGGTCGACGGCCAGAACGTTCAGGAGACCGCGTTGAGCGCTTCGGAAAACCTGATGACTGCCAATCCGGACATGAACTCGCTCTATGCGACCGGCGAACCGGCCTTGCTCGGCGCCGTTTCGGCGGTGACCAGCCAGGGCCGCACCGGCGACGTCAAGGTGTTCGGCTGGGATCTGACCAAGCAGGCCCTTCAGGGCATCGACGACGGCTGGGTGGTGGCGGTCGTGCAGCAGGATCCGGCCGGCGAAGGCAAGGCCGCGGTCGAAGCGCTGGGCAAGATCAAGAAGGGCGAGAAAATCGACCCGATCATCAATATCCCGGTGACGATCGTGACCAAGAAGAATGTCGACCAATATCGCGCGATGTTCAAGTAAACTGCGTCGGCGACCGAGCCGCGGTGCCGCCCGAGGCTGCGCCGCGGATCCCTTGCAATCGCGTGGAATTCCAGATGAGCAGTGGCCAGACCTATCGGGTGCGGATGAGCGGCATCTCAAAGCGCTACAACGCCATCCAGACGCTCGATGACGTGTCGCTGACGCTGAAGCCGGGCGAGGTGCTGGGGCTGGTCGGCGACAATGGCGCCGGCAAGTCGACATTGAGCAAGGTGCTGTCGGGGGCAGTGGTTCCCGACGCCGGCACCATCGAAATCGACGGCAAGCCTGCGATCTTCAGCTCGCCGGCGGACGCACGTGCGGCGCGCGTCGAGATGGTCTACCAGGACCTGTCGCTGTGCGACACGGTCGACGTCGCCGGCAATCTGTTTCTCGGCCGCGAGCCGCGTCGCCGCATCGCAGGTATTTCCTTTCTCGACAAGAAGCGCATGCATGAAGAGACCCGCCAGATGCTCGATCGGCTCGGTATCGTCATTGCCGACACGCGACTCAAGGTCGAAAACCTCTCCGGCGGGCAGCGCCAGTCGATCGCGATCGGCCGTGCCGCCTCGTTCGAGCCGGCCGTGCTGATCATGGACGAGCCGACGGCAGCGCTTGCCGTGGCCGAAGTCGAGGCGGTGCTCGAACTGATCCGTGCGGTCAGTGCGCGCGGTGTCAGCGTCATTTTGATCACCCATAGGCTGCAGGATCTGTTCCTCGTCTGCGACCGCATCCAGGTCATGTACGAAGGGCGCAGCGTAGCCGAGCGGCTGATCGGCGAGACCAACATCGAGGACGTGGTCAATCTGATCGTCGGCCGCAAGTTCAATGCGCGTTCCGCCACCAACGGCTACCGCGGTGGAGCGCCGGCATGAGCGACGCGATCCACGCCGCCCAGCCCTCACGTGTACGCAAGGGCACCTGGCGCGATGCGCTCCTCGCCAATGGCAGTGTCGTCTCGATCGCGCTGTTCTTTCTGGTCGTCTGCATCATCTTCTCGGTTGCGACCGACGCGTTTCTGACATCGCCCAATCTGTTGAACATCCTGCGGCAGTCGGCGCCGCTGCTGATCGTTGCCGCGGCAATGACTTTCGTCATCACCACCGGCGGCATCGATCTTTCGGTCGGCTCCGTGCTGGCGCTGGTGGCGACGCTGTCGGCGACACTTTTGCAGTTTGGCCTGCCGTGGCCAGTCGTTATCCTCGTGATGCTCGCGCTCGGTGCCCTGCTTGGCGCGGTGCAGGGCTATTTCGTCGCCTATGAGGGCATCCCGTCCTTCATCGTCACGCTTGCCGGGCTTTCGGTGATCCGGGGCGTGGCGCTGCTGATCACCGGCGGCTATTCCATCCCCATCGAGCCCGGAAGCGCTTTCACCGTGCTGGGCCGCGCCTGGTTTCTTGGCGTGCCGGTGCCGGCGCTGATCGCGCTGGCGATCCTGGCCATCGCCTATCTCGCCTTCAACGAGACGCCGTTCGGCCGCTATGTCACCGGCATCGGCGCCAACGCCGAGGCGGTGCGGCGTGCCGGCGTCAACACGCGGCAGACGACGCTCTTCGTCTATGTGATTTCCGCCACCGCGGCGGCCCTTGCCGGCATCATCATTGCTGCCCGGCTTGGATCGGGATCTTCGAATGCCGGACAGGGTTTCGAGCTGGAAGTCATCGCCGCCGTCGTGCTTGGCGGCACTAGCCTGTTCGGCGGCCGTGGAACGATCATCGGCACGGTGCTCGGCGCGCTGACCGTGGCCGTCATCGGCAACGGCCTGATCCTGGCGCATCTGTCGCCTTTCCTGACGCCGATCGTCACCGGAACGATCATCCTGATCGCCATCTGGCTGAACTTCCGCCTGTTCCGCGGCGCCGTGCGGAGCCGTTGAGCCGATGAGTGGTCTGTTCGATGACGCAGCGCCCAGGCAGCGGTTGCCAATCGGGGTCGAAACCGGCCACGTGATGACCGTGCTCGGCCCGGTTCCGGTCGAGGACATGGGGATAACGCTCATGCACGAGCACATACTGCTCGACGGCGCACGCAGCTGGAAATGCCCCTGCCATCCCGATGACATAGCGATCGCCGAGCAGCCGGTGAACATCGAGATCATCGGCGAATTGCGCATGAACCCTTACGTCAACCGCGACAATGTCTCGCTCGACGACGCCGACCTGGCGTTGTCGGAACTGCAGCGCTATCGCGCGCTGGGCGGCCACACCGTCGTCGACGCCACCAATATCGGCATCGGCCGTGACCCCGAAAAGCTCGCCCGCATCAGCCGCATGTCCGGCCTCAAGATCGTCATGGGCACCGGGTTCTATCTCGAGCATACCCATCCCGAATGGCTGAAGGCCATGGATGTCGACGCCGTGACCGAGTTCATCGTCAACGATATCGGCGGCGGCGAGACGCAGCCGCCGATCATGGCCGGGCTGATCGGCGAGGTCGGCGTCAGCAAGGATTTCACCGCCGAGGAACGCAAGTCGCTGCGAGCTTCGGCGCGCGCTTCGCGCATCACCGGGGTGCCGCTGTCGATCCATCTGCCTGGCTGGGAGCGGCTGGCGCACGACGTCCTCGATATCGTCGAGGCCGAGGGCGCCGATCTCCGCCACACGGTGCTCTGCCACATGAACCCGAGCCACGACGATCCCGATTACCAGAAAAGCCTCGCCCGGCGCGGCGCGTTCCTCGAATACGACATGATCGGCATGGACTATTATTATGCCGACCAGGACGCGCAATCGCCCTCCGACGAGGAGAACGCACGCGCCATCGCCGCCCTTGTCGAGGCCGGCTTCGGCGACCGCCTGCTATTGTCGCAGGATGTGTTCCTCAAGATCATGCTGACGCGCTTCGGCGGCTTCGGCTATGGCTATATCCTGAAGCATTTCATACCGCGTCTGAAACGCCACGGCGTCGAGCAGGCGGCCATCGACCGCATGCTGATCGCCAATCCGAAAAGCGTATTCGCGCGGCTCTAAGCGGCCTGGAACTACACGGGAGTTCAAATGTCCAAGAAGAAGATCCTGCTTGCCGGCGAATCCTGGGTGTCGACCGCGACCCACATCAAGGGTTTCGACCAGTTCCCGACTGTCACCTATCACACCGGCGCCGACGAATTGCTGGGCGCGCTCAAGGCGACCGATTTCGACGTCACCTTCATGCCGGCGCATGAGGCGCAGCGTGGCTTTCCTCAGACGATGGAGGCGCTGTCGGCCTATGACGCGGTCGTGCTCTCCGACATTGGCGCCAACACCCTGCTGCTACATCCCGACACCTGGGTCCACTCCAAGCCGACGCCGAACCGCCTGCGCCTGCTCCGCAATTACGTCAGCGACGGCGGCGGTCTGTTGATGTTCGGCGGTTATTACAGCTTCCAGGGCATCAATGGCGGCGCGCGCTACCGCAAGACGCCGATCGAGGACGTGCTGCCGGTGAACTGCCTGGCCTACGACGACCGCGTCGAGGTTCCCGAAGGCTTTGCCCCGGTACCGAAACCAGGGTCGACACATCCTATCCTCAGGGGCCTCGGTTCGGACTGGCCGATCCTGCTCGGCTTCAACGAGGTGACACTGAAGGACGATGTGGAAGTTCTGGCCAGCGTATCGTCGGATTATGGTTCGCTGCCGCTGCTTGTCACCGGCCATTACGGCAAGGGCCGCACCGTGGCCTGGACATCCGATGTCGGGCCGCATTGGCTGCCGCCGCAGTTCATCGCCTGGCCAGGCTACAAGACCCTGTTCGAACAGATGCTGGGTTGGGCGACCGGCGAGAGCTGAGCCATGCATGTCCACGTCGTCGGCAATGCCTGCATCGATACCATGTTTCGCGTCGGCCGCCTCCCTGCCGCGGGCGAGACTTTGAATGCCGTGAGCTATGCCGACGGGCTCGGCGGCAAGGGCGCCAACCAGGCGGTCGCAGCAGCGCGGACTGGTGCAGAGGTGACGTTCTGGACGGCGCTCGGCAAGGACCGCGAAGGCACATGGATCAGGAGCCGCCTCAACAGCGAACTGTCAGACCTCGAGGTCAGCGAATTCGAGCTGCCGAGCGACCGCTCGACCATCGTCGTCGATCGAGGCGGCGAGAATTTCATTGTCAGCGGCGTTGCCTGCAGCGACGCGTTCGATCCGGTGGCGCAAACAGCACTTGTCCGCTGGATCGCTCCCGGCGACATCCTCGTCTGCCAGGGAAATTTGCGTGCCGCCGCGACCGATGCCAGCCTCAGAGCAGCAAAGGAAAACGGCGCACGCACCGTTCTCAACGCCAGCCCGATCGATGCGGCATCCGTTCCCGATCTTGGCCTGGCGGAGTTTTTGGTTGTCAACCAATCCGAGGCGAAAACCCTGACCGGCCGGGATGACATGATAGCAGCCGCCGGCGCGCTGGTAGCCAAAGGTGCAGGCACCGTCGTCATCACGCTCGGCGCCGCAGGCTGTCTGGTGCTTGGCCCGGGCCAGGAAGAGCCGCTTCGTTTGCCGGCGCCGCAGGTCGAGGCGCTCGACACCAGCGGCGCCGGCGATGTGTTCTGCGGCTGTCTCGCCGGCGGGCTTGCTCGGGGCATGTTGGTTACCTCGGCGCTGGAGCTTGCGCTGGCGGCCGCCGCAATCGCCGTGACACGGCCGGGCACGCTGGCATCCTGTCCTTCCGCCTCCGAGATGGCGGTGCTCATCGATCAAATGGAGCTCTCATGACCCAGATCGGCCAATCCGGCGGCGACGCACTCTTCCACCTTTTCGGCCGCACCAAGGTAGTGATCGGCGTCGTTCACCTGGCGCCCCTGCCCGGCGCGCCGCGCTATGACGGCGAGGCCGTGGAGGTGATCTACCAGCGCGGGCTCGATGACGCTAAAGCCTATCTCGACGGCGGCTGCGACGGCGTCATCGTCGAGAACCATGGCGACATCCCTTTCGCCAAGCCTGACGATATCGGGCCGGAGACGGCGGCCTATATGGCGGTCGTTTCCGACCGCATCCGCCGCGAGCTCGGCAGGCCGGTCGGCATCAACGTGCTGGCCAATGCCGCGATCCCGGCCTTGGCGATCGCCAGCGCTGCCGGCGCCGGTTTCGTCCGCGTCAATCAATGGGCGAACGCCTATGTCGCCAATGAGGGTTTTGTCGAGGGCGAGTCGGGCCGCGCAGCGCGCTATCGCGCCAGGCTGCGCGCCAACGGCATCCGCATCTTCGCCGATGCCCATGTCAAACACGGCGCACATGCCATCGTCGCCGACCGTCCGGTGGAGGAACTGGTCAAGGACCTGGTCTTCTTCGATGCCGATGCCATCATCGCCACCGGCCAGCGCACCGGCCACGCCGCGGATTTGGGCTACATAAGCATGATCAAGCAGGCCGCCGGCCTGCCGACGCTGGTCGGAAGCGGCG
Organism: Mesorhizobium sp. M0195; assembly: GCF_040322115.1. Classification (NCBI taxonomy): domain Bacteria; kingdom Pseudomonadati; phylum Pseudomonadota; class Alphaproteobacteria; order Hyphomicrobiales; family Phyllobacteriaceae; genus Mesorhizobium; species Mesorhizobium sp. M0195. Next base: position 78,345 of record NZ_JAMYSV010000022.1, read on the forward strand.
TGACGCCGGACAATGCCAACGATATCCTCGCCATTGTCGACGGGGTCATCATCGCCAGCGCGCTGAAGCACGACGGCGTCTGGTGGAACCAGGTCGACTCTGCTCGAGTAAAGGCGTTCATGGGTGGTCTGAAGCGATAGCTCACTTCAACCGCCTAGCCCACCGCTCGGGCCACCTCGGTCAGAGACGACGGACACCCAGGATACTGCGCGAACAGATCGTCGACGGTCAGCAATGTGACGCCTTCCACAATCGATTGAGCAATCAGGATCCGATCGAAGGGGTCCTTGTGGATGGGTGGAAGCCCCTCCACCGCAATGGCGTGCTCGCCGGTGATTGGCGGCTCATGATAGCCATTATCTATCAGGCCCATAAAACTTAGTCTAATGGGCCCGATCTTCGAGTGTCTATCTCTCCGCCGATAGGATGGGATCCAATTGCCCATTCCCTCGACCGTGCCCGATCTTCGCGCTGGGCGCAGGCCAATGGCGCAGTCGAGGCGATTGAAATGGGCAATGCCTGAAAACTAGGGCGTCGAGGCCTACGCTCTCGGCGCCCCGTATCGGCATCACCGCCGTCCTTCACAGGCAAGGCTCCGCGATGACCCACCGTCCGCACCTGCACGTGATCGTGCCGGGCGGCGTCGCCCGGCTCGATCGATGATAGTCGAGCGGCTACTAGACCGGCAATGCGCCGGATCTCTTGGCCGTCCAGGTGGCGATATAGTCCATCAGGCCAGGATTGAGGCAATCATAAGGTTCGAGCCCGATCGACTTCAGCTGTGACC
>NZ_JAMYSV010000023.1:0-58635 GCF_040322115.1 Mesorhizobium sp. M0195
TCCGGCACTGATCCTCTTCACGCCAACGACGACGACGCTCAGGCCCGGTCAATAACGTCACATGGCTCATGCTGTGCTGCTAACTTCGCTCGTAAGGGCGACCTTAAGAGCGCAGCCTCGCTACCGTGCCGTCCTCTCGCAAGGCGGCCTTCGCCGGAGGGTATCGCTTGGGCGAACGCCGACGAGCTTCTTCCGTTCGTCGGCGAAGCTCAGCGAGCGAGGCGAGCGAGCGCATCTATACAACCACGCATAGGGCACCAGCGAGCGCGGCTAAATCTTCGAGATCGAGCCGTCGCCGCGTTTCGGCCTAACAAGGGACGAAAGATGAAGCAATGCCTATCCCTGCTTGACTTCGAGATATGAGTTCCAGGACGCGAGCTGCGCAACAGCCAGATGTTCGGCCCGGTAGACGAGGCGGGGCTTGTCCTCCCTCAGCGCAATAAGGGAAACTTTATTGCCGTTGCGGCCCGCAACCATTCGAACAATCCAGTCCTGGGCTGTTCGATGGAACGCGATGTCGCCGGCTTCCGCATTCTCTCCCTGTCGCAGTGCCGGTACATTCCCGCGATGCGTAGCGCAGTCGTCGCTCAATCGCTGGATATCCTTTAGCCAATCCAGTTCGATTGAGGTTAGGCCTCCGATGCTCTGACGTGCTTCATCGATCACCGCTTCGTCTGAAAGGATGATCTGTGCGAGCGCAAGAATCATCGCATTCTGTTTCAGCCTCTGCTCGCCTGCTTCAGGGTTCTCCCTGAAAGGCTTCTGCAAATTCAATGTCAGTCCGCAGTCCCAAGCCAGCCAAAGCAGCAAGCCCTTGAGCCGCGCCACGTCGTCGCTATCCCGAAAATCCTCTCCAAGTGGTTCGAGGCTGAGCAGCGACGTATTGGACATTGAGGAGTCTCGTTCGAAGAGATTCAACATGACTGCCTCCAGGAGACGCAGCCGCTGATCCCGCGGAACTGTGGTTGTGCCTTTTGCGACCCAGGCGACACGCCCATCGCACGTTCGCAGTTCTCGAAGAACGGCCAGCACGCCCAACAAGCGTACCAATACTTTTGTAAGGGGTTGCGTTCCTGCGGAGAGGGCTTTCAACTGCGATACCATCCTGTTGATGATAGTGCGTACCTTCGAATGACAAATGCGAAGCAGATCAGCTTGTTTTGCGGACGTAAGATTCGTGATCTGGCCATCGGGATCGTCGTCAGCGCCAATCTGCTCTTCTTCAGTGCGGCCAAACCGATCGGTCTCTTCGTGCGACCTTTCCTCCTGCATGCGTAAGTGGAAGATCAAGGCATCGAGCAGATAGGCAAAGTCGCTAGAATGTTCCAAGCGCCGCTTTTTGCCGCGCTTCTTCATCTCGCTCACATCGATGACCAGCGTCTCAGGAACATCGGATTCGTTTGGCTCATCCGTACTGCGCGAGCCTGATTTCCTTAGCTGCTGGGTCGGGTCGGGGGCGTTCTCTTCGTCAAATATGATTTTATCAATGCACTGAATGAGTAGTGCGATGTCAGGAGTATCGCTGTCCAGGCTGAGCAGAGCTTCCTTGAAGCGCCGCTGCGTTCCGCTTCGGGCCTGCTCCTCTACCATGCCAGCATGATGGAGGATAAGTTTCAACACGACGCCGCCTGCAATGATGCCGTGGAGTGTAGTGGCCTTATCGATGTCACGGGCCGCAAAATCCAGAACCGCAAAACCGTCTTCGACGGTGAGCCTACCCGCCTGGCAGATTTCGCTCCCATCAGGAGCGTTCAACGTGAAAGCCAGGTTCTCAAGAGCCTTCAGCAGGCTTATGTCGAAGAGGACGCGCGTATCTTCGGCTAGCGCAACGCCGCTGCGAACGCCTGCGGACGAGGTGTCCTTTTCCTGCGCCTGGTTGATCTGGATGGCGTCCCAGTCCTCCGTGGTAAGCGCCGGTAGGTTGCGAATGTCCCCGCATCCGAGTGCATTTGCCGTCAGCAGAGCATCATCGCCAACGCGGGCGAGCACCAGCTCGACGTTGCCGCTGTCTTTGTCGGCGAGCCATGCGGGTCGACTGGGGTTCGCGCTACCCGATGCAAAGACGGAGGCACCGCCGGTCTGCTCTGCCAGAACGAATTTGGCGTGGAGATACCGGCTTTCCGAGTTCTCATCACAACCAAGTCCGTCAGCCCGGACAAAGGATACCCCTTCAAGATTATGAGCGCGAACGGGCATCTGCACGGTTCCGGGATCGACGGCTACAGTCATCCTTCCCGGTTGCAGCTCCTCCTTCACGCGACGGAGGAAGTTCAGCTTTTGATCGAAGAAAGCCCCGCCGATCGAAATCTGGGCAGTTTCTCCCCCCAGCAGCGCGGTGAACTGTTGCCATAGGGATTCCCCTCCCGGACGAGAGGCAAGAAGCCTCTATCAGGAAGCGCCGCCGCATTCATCCAAGGGGCGAACTCCTTCACACGTCGAGTCATAGCCCGGACATGATCGGGGATGCCATCCGTGAATGCGTCCAGCCAGTATTCGATTTCCGTCCAGACTGCTTGAGCAAGCGCTATCCCTGAACCGTCATCGTCCCCTTGGATGCGCACAAGATTTGTCATCTCGCGATTAAACCCGAAGCCGGCAAGGGTCATATTGTGACTGCCGATCAGGATCGCTCCCTTGGTCTTGCCCGTCAGAAAAACCAGCTTTGGATGAAAAGCGCCCGGAACCCTCACCGGTAGAAGGCTGTACTGACGGCCGGCAAGTCGGGGCGGGTGGACCGTCAAAGAGGCCGCATATTGCTGAGCATCCATTAGAAGGACGTTGTGCCGTACGCCGGCATTGACCAACCGGCGCAGCACCACCTCTTCATAGAAGGGCAAATACGCATTGTAGGTCGTCGTCAGCGAAGCTTCGTAACCCCCCTTCTTCAATTCCTCCATCAGCGAGATTTTAGGGAGCATCCGTAAGCTCCAGCTGCGCGCGCCCCAGCATGCTGGGCTGCCAACCCGACGCGGTTCTCTCAAGCGCGCCAATGTCCTTGAGCACCCGGACAGCCTGATTGAAACGAGGCCGTGTGTGAACAGCCGGCGGGATTGCAATGACCTCCATCCCGCGATCAGAAGGGCGTATTCTGAATGTAGATTGCGACTGGCTGCGAAGTTTTCTTAGGGCCACGCGTAGGTGCATCTCCAGGCCCCAGTTGATCAAGAGCCACCGGAGCACATCGTGAATTGTCGTTGAGGCCCAAATGCCCGTGGCATTGCGGGCAAACGACTCCAGATTAATCGGGTAATAGCGGAAGTAGTCCGGCTCAAACACCAGGTCGGCGTAATGCCGATCGGTAGGATCGGCCCTGCTTGCGAGTGCAATCAGCGTTCGCAGCGCAGCCAAAACTATCTCTCTGCGGTTCTGGGGCGACTTGCTGGCCCGTGAGAGCGACGTGATGCGCTCGGTCAGCTGCACTTCATGCATTTGCTCGTTCCAGCGCGTAAGGTCGGGCAGCCACGCCTTGCTGTCCGCGACACACTCCGAAAATGACTTCTGCGGTCCCAGAGCCTCCAACGCTTCAAGAACTTCAAATTGCTGCGTGAACCAGTCTGCGATGTCTGCGCTCGCATCGAAGCGAAGAGTCGATGCTTCGTAGGCATCTAGCAAGGCGTAAAATAGCCCCTGCACCGCAACCGAGAGCAGCTCGTTGCGAGCGTAGACCGCCCATTTCTCATGGGTACCGGATAATTCGGGAGAGATAGTCCACGGCTCGCCTCCGGGCAGGCTGCACGCATAAGTACAAGCACGAAACGCCGTCTCGGAGAGCTGTTGACCGTGGGCACAAAGAAGGTCGGCAAGCTGCAATATCAATTGCAGCGACCGGCGGCGCGGCAGCGCCTCGCTGTCGTGGAAACGATCCCTAACAAAGAACAGCTCGCCGAGGAGCTTCTGCTCACCCGGACTGTTGCAAAGCTGGCAGGGGCAGAAGCCATGTAGAGCATCCAGCTCCGACGCGGTAACCAAGTCGGCATCGACCGCTTTCATGAAAAGCGGTCGATTGACGCTGGCATCCATTCGTTCAGCGATGACAGCCCCCACTTGCCTAGTATAGCGGACCCCAGCGGACGCATCGCCGTCGATAATCGAAAGCTCTCTTAAGACTCCGAGATAATACTGTCCGAGCCCACCCAGATCACTCGCGAAATATCGCTTCTTGGCCCCCGACCGCAGTGAGAAGTCGGACAGATGGATTGTGCCGTCGGCCCCCAGCGACCGCACGACGCTTGCCAGAGTATCACTACCCACCATTGCTGCAGCATGATCGTCAGCATCGCCGCCGCATACAGCGGCATGGCGATGCGCGATAAGACAGAACAAACAGTCAGCCCGGCGAAAACGCTCGATGAAGGCGTCATTGAATTCCCGGTGGCCGGCCTTGTCGAGAGCCCATATAAGCCAAGGGTAGAAAGAATAGTATCGCGCTCTGTCCGTAACGTTAGTGATGCCAGGGAGCAGCCGTCCATATATGCTTATGCAGGGCGCCTGGACAGCTAGATGATCAAGCCCTCCAATCTGTAGTGGTGGCTTAACCCACGCCGTCTCTATCTGCATAAATCATGCCCCCCGCAATCATTGCCATATCCACCCTGATATTCAAATCAGCTTATCAATTAATCAACGCACTACAAATCCAAGAAGCGTCGCGGATTGGCAAGGGGCAAACCGCTGCCAAGAAACGATCCCTGCCGCCTGTCTGTCCATAGGCGGGGATTTTCCGGGTGGCGCGAATCCTCTGGCCGGGCAGGACCCTCTCGCTCTCGGGGATGGCCGAGTGCTGCCGCCCCATTCGTCGTCTCCAAATCAATTGCGTAACGTATCAAAAAATAATACTTTATGCATATGAAATCAGAATCGCGCCTGCATGCTCGTGATTATATTTCCCGCTTGGCCGCCGGCGGTCACTATCATTTCAGCTCTGCCGATGCCCAGTCCGCTTTGGGCGTGTCTGCCGATGCCGCCAAGCTGGCCCTGAACCGGCTTGCGAAGCAAGGCTTGATCGCTTCCCCAGCCCGGGGGTTCTACGTCATCGTTCCTCCGGAATATAACTCTCTCGGCTGTCTGCCCGCCGAGCAGTTTATTCCCGCGCTGATGAAACGGCTGGGCCTGTCTTACTATACGGGCCTACTGTCGGCTGCCCAGTTTCACGGCGCGGCCCATCACCGCCCGCAGGAATACCAGGTGATGGTGGCCAAAAGCCGCCGCCCGATCACCTGCGGCGCGGTACGCGTCGCCTTCGTCATGCGCAAGAACATCAGCGCGATTCCCCTGCAGAGCTTCAATACGCCGCGCGGCACGGTTCTCGTGTCGACGCCCGAGGCGACGGCCGTCGATCTTGTCGGCTACTACAACCATGTCGGCGGCCTTGATCAGGTCGCGACCATTCTCGGCGAACTCGCCGACAATCTTGACCCCGACAAGCTTGTAGCCGCGGCACAGACAGCGCCTGTCCCGTGGGCGCAGCGGCTGGGATATCTGCTGGAGCGGGTCGAGGCCGGCGCTCCCGTGCAGGCACTGAAATCCTATGTCCGCAAACATGCCCGGCAGGCGACGGTCCTGCTGCCTACAGCGGAGGCCAAGGGCGCTGAACGGGATGAAGACTGGAAGCTCGACATCAACGCCGACGTGGAGGCCGAGCTGTGATCCCGCGCGACTACATAACCGAGTGGCGGTCACAGGCCCCTTGGGTTCAGGACATCCAGGTCGAGCAGGACCTCGTTATCTGCCGGGCGCTGGTCGAGATATTTTCCCATCCCGTGCTATCGGAAGCGCTGGCGTTTCGCGGCGGCACAGCGCTTTACAAACTCTACCTCAAACCGGCCGCGCGCTATTCCGAGGACATCGACCTCGTGCAGATGCGTGCCGAGCCGGCGGGGCCGGTCATGGAGGCCCTCCGGTCGGTGCTTGACCCTTGGCTCGGCACGCCGCGCTGGAAGCAGACCGAAGGCCGCGTAACCTTCGTTTACCGATTTTCGTCGGAGGATGCGCCGCCGATCAAGATGAGACTGAAGGTCGAAATCAATTCGCGCGAACACTTCGCCGTTCACGGCTTCAAGCAGATGCCGTTCGGCGTCTCGTCGCGCTGGTTCGAAGGCGCGTGCGAGATACCGACCTACGAGTTGGACGAGCTTCTCGGCACCAAGCTGCGCGCGCTCTATCAGCGCAAGAAAGGCCGCGATCTGTTCGACCTGGCGGTCGCCCTTGCGCATGACGGGGTCGATCCCGGCCGCATCGTCGAGACCTTTGCGGCCTACATGGACTATGGCGGGCACACCATAACGCGCGCCCTGTTCGAGCAGAATATGCATCAGAAGCTCATTGATCCGCAGTTTACCGCCGATATCAGTCCGCTCCTCGCGACCGGATATTCCTGGGATTTACGGGCGGCGGCCGATGCCGTCGGCGCCGCGTTGATTGAGCGGCTTGCTGGTGAGCCGTGGAAGGGCGCTTCGTAACTATGCCAAGCGAGATTGGCGACAAGGAATGCATCGCCTCGGGGTGCGCCCCACGACGAGATCAACACTGTGATCGCGATGCAGAGCATATCTGCGAAAGTGCACCCTTTCGGCGCGGCACGGCCTCCCTCCTACTCGATGTTCGGAACCGACCGGACAATTACAGACATCAGTCTTTCGATAATTCCATCCGCCGTCGACGACGAGCAGGAACAATGCGTGGCTTTGGGGTGTCGTAAGCTATACCTCGGAGATCAATTTCCGCGAAGAAACCACGCCCGACTGCACTGGCTTCTACCTGTTCGTGCGCCCAGACAGATTTGCACGGTATGCGGAGATGGTCGCCAGCTCTGCCTTGGAGGAGGTGTTATTCTTTGTGGGTCGGGTGCCCGGCTTCTATTCCGATTGGTCGCCATCGACCTCAGCAAACCGGATCAAGATACTGGCCGACAAAAACGCCCAGAAGATCGAGATTCCGCCCGAGTGCGAGATCGATCCTCCGCGCCTCGGTCGAGCGCAATACGCACAGCTCAACATTCGCCATGCGGCCGATCTTTCGAAGGCGACACCGAGAACGCCGGAGGGGACAGCGGGCGAAATACACGGCACGGGCAACGCCGAGGGGCAGGCCGACGGTGGCCACGTCGCGGCTGCGGAAGACACGGAGGAGTGGACTGATAGGGATGCAAGTCCGAAAGACTTGGCTGACCCGATTGTTCAGGCTCAACCCGATCACCGACCGTCAGCCGCGGACCCTCAAACGGTTGGCCTCCCGTCCTCCATACGGATTGCAGCGTGGGTCTTTGCCGGCCTCTTGCTATTGTTACTGATCAACTTGCGGCTATAGCTCTTAGGAAATGGCACACGCTATATGGCGATTGAAGAACGCAAATATCCCGGTGAGCTGGCATCCACGCAGCAGGTTCACGAGCTGGCGGAGGAATACCGCAAGGCGGCAAACCACCTGCTTCAACTCGGCCGACCCGGAAAGCCGCTTACCAGAGCGCCGTTCCGATTGGCGGCGATCCATGCGATCGAACTCTACCTGACCGCGCTTTTGCTGCACCGTGGGCACAATGCCAATCAGGTCCGAAAACTGCAGCACGACCTGTCGAGACGCACGGAGCACGCCCTAGAAGCGGGCCTGCGCCTTCGCGCGAAAACAGCCAAGCATCTCCAGTCCCTGAGCCAGAACCGGGAATATCTCGTCACCCGCTACGGCCCGGAACTGGCCGCCACCGCCTCGCAGATAAACCGCCTCACCGCCACCCTTGAAGAGGTGGCGGCAAAGGTCACGGCATTGCTCGCGCTACCCGCCAGATCACAGCAGGCAGACCCAGCTGCCTCCGGCGAGGTTCAAGGCCAGGATTCAACGGCCTCCTCGTCTGCTGCGACAGCTAATCCAATGACATGATGCACCAGGAACACGTCGACGAGGTACGCAGCCTCGTCCCGTGAAATCGGCAACATGTCTGCGGTGATTTCATTATCGACATAAGACTCGGCATCCCAAAGGGTGCGAGTTAGCTCCTCGTTGGCCGGCTCGATCCGCTCAATAATCCTTTCGAACGCGGCATTTGCGGTCTCAATTAGCACAGCCCGGTCGGCCCCGGCGACTGGCAGGGACGCAATAACGGCATGGGTATCCATGACGAATGTTTCCTTTTTGGAATGGCGGTCTCTTGCCTCAGCACTTTCGGTCGCCATGCCGACGCTGGTTCTTGAAGGGGTGGCTCGTCGAAGCGCCAGGCGCCACCTTGTGCTCACATGCGCAGCCGCAGAATACGCGAGAATTCGGCAGATGCAATCGAAGGTTCCTGCCGAAGAATTTGCTGCCGGATGCAGATCACGGCGCATAGCCTGTACAACCACGCAGTTTGCCAGTGCACGCGGTGATTGATAATAAGACGGGAGGCACGTGAGGAGAGACCCTCAAAATGGCAGACAGGCGACTCATGAAGGCAAGCGACATTCCTGCCTTCGTAGACAGAGTGATCAAGGCCGGCTGTGACATCTGTGCCATCGGTCATTTCAACTATTGCCTAGGCGACATCGAGGAAATGGTGGCGGCGGAGGATGAACTCCAGCGCATAGGTGAAGAATTTGGCGATCGCGATTTTCTGCTGACTGAGATCGTCGCCTACTTGCGAACCATCGGGCGGTACATTGACCCCGGCTCGGGGTCTCGCATTGGTCGGAGAACGGAAGCGCCCAGTAAGCGCTTTTCGACCTTGACCTTCCCTAATCGGGCCTATGATCGCCTTCGCAGCAATGATCCCGCCAGTTTCCCGCCGAGGCGGGTCTGTAACCCAAGCCTGATCCCCGGAGCCGCCGTCGCGCGTCCCGTCAAGCGCTGGCGCGCGCAGTCCGCAAGGGCTTGAGCGGAGCGTCCCTTGAGGACGAGCACGACTGCGCTAGGGACAAAGCAGCGTCGGCCGCTCCGGGGACTTCGGGCTGGCTGATCCCTGGTGGGTCCAGAGCATCATCTTTCGTCGGCCGCTCAGGAACTGGGATCACGAACAGCGGAACTCGGCTTCGGCCACACGCGTTGTCTTGGCCGGCGGATAGATGAAGGTTTTGACTTCTGATACACAATAGAAATCTATACAGTCGAGGGGGGCGACAATGGTTGAATTGTTCCGTAAAGGGAGTGGTACACTCGAACACGAGGGGCCCGCGCTCGGTAGAATCCATGGGCAGGCAAATCACCGCAAGGCGTTGGGGTATTGGCTCGGATTCTTGAAGGGCGTGATGGCCAGCGAGCGGGTCGAGCGAGCGGAGATGCCGCCCCTCAGGGCCGAAGCTGAACAGTTCCTGTCCCTTCTTCACGACGATGATGCTGCCGAACTCATCCGCGATCTGGACATCTGGGATGACGCGCCGGAGGAGGTCTACGCCGTCCTTGAAACAATAATCGGCATACGCTCGCGGGAGTTTGCGGTCGCCAATGATAAGGACGAAGTCAACGAGTTCTACGGGTTCTGTGCCGGCATCGCCTGCGACAACTCCATCACACCGACAGAGGTCGAAAAACTGCTGACCAGGTTGGAGTCGAGTGTGGTTCTGCTGAAGGATAGCCGCGTGGCATCTCTCGGAGATGCCGCCAGAAGGTCCATCGCAGACGGTCGCATAACCGCCGAGGAGGCTGAAGACATATGCGGGTGGATTTCGCGTCTTGTCGGCGACAGCGCGACAGACACGGGGCTGGCTACCTTCGGCAACGTAGGTGTCATTGACGGCGCCTTGGAGGATGCAAGCCAGTTCGTGATTCCGAACCGGATGTTCGTCCTTACGGGAAAATTCGTAATCGGTCCTCGAAAGGTAATCGCCGGGATGATTTTCGAACGCGGTGGTGATTGGAAGGAGACCGTCTGCGGCCGGACCGACTACCTCGTCGTCGCGGCCGAAGCATCTCGGGACTGGAAGCACAGCCACGAAGGCACGAAGATCATCAAAGCTATGGAGCTTCGCCAAAAGGGAGGTCGGCCAGATCTAGTTCTAGAGCCGATGCTAGCCAAGGCGTTGGATCTCTGACCATCCTCTGGAAGCTCAATCTACACATCCATTGGACACTCGGACTCCGGATAAAGTTCGAATCCGGCCACTGACCATAAGAACAGGGGTCCTTAGTCACATCCCCCAGAGGTGGCTATGAAGCTTCTAGCCGCATTGTAGCCAATGTAACGGAAGCCTGCGCGACGCGGTGCGGGATTTCATTGCCATTCGCTTCAATTGCTTCGGCGACTGATCTGGCACGGCAAAGGCCCCAGCATCGAATGCCTCCTTCCGCAGGGGGCACGACATCATCCCGGTTGACTCTTAGCCAAGACGAGAACAAATGTAGAACATACACAGGCTTTCCGCGTTTCAAGGGTCAGATGAGTGTATCGGCGCCCCCTGCTGCCATTTCCGAGCTTCGAGAACGCATCGCGCGCCTCGAAGGTGGAAATGCACGCGCCCGCACGGTTTTGCCGTTCGGAGTGGCCGCCATTGACAGGGTCCTGCCGGGAGGGGGATTGGCTTTTGGCGGTCTGCACGAGGTCGCGGGTGGTGGCAATGGCGCCGTCGATGGCGCAGCCGCGGCACTCTTCGCAGCAGGGATTGCCGCACGCACTGTCGGAAAGGTGCTTTGGTGCGTTACCCGGCCCGATCTTTTCGCGCCTGCGATCGAACAGGCCGGCCTTCTTCCGGGGCGAGTAATCTATGTCGAAGCCGGCGACGAAAAATCCGTTCTCGCCTGTTTCGAAGAGGGTCTTCGCGGAGGTTTTGGCGCTGTCGTTGCCGAGATAGCCCGGCTTTCGATGACGGCCTCACGGCGGCTTCAACTCGCCGCCGAAAGCTCCGGCGCCATCGGCATCGCCATTCACCGCTGGCGGCGACAGACTGAAGCAACCGATTTTGGCCAGCCAACCGCCGCGGAGACACGCTGGCGGGTGTCGGTCCTGCCGTCGACACCGCTACCTGTTCAGGGAGTCGGGCGTGCGCGGTGGCAGCTCGAACTGATCCGGTGCCGCGCAGGAGAGAGTGCAGATTTTACAGTGGAGGCTCGCGATGCCAAGGGTCGTATCGCTCTTCCTTCCGATGTGGCCGACAGACCGCTTCAGAAGGAAATCGGGCGACGCCGCGCCTCCGCCTGAGACGCCGCTCGTCCTCATCGGCCGTGACGGGCGCCGCCGTGTCGTTCTGGCCGCCGATGCGGCAGCGCACGGTGCCGGCCTGCGCATCGGCATGCCGGCGAGCAAGGCGCAGGCCTTGGTTCAGGGCCTCATCGTTCATGACGCAGAACCGGAAGCAGATGTCGACGCGCTCGAGCGGTTGGCGCTGTGGGCTCTGCGCCGCTACGCGCCGATCGTCGCTGCCGATGCGCCGGACGGCATTGTGATCGATACGACCGGCGCCGATCATCTGCATGGCGGCGAGGCGGCAATGCTTGCCGAGATGGTAGATCGGCTTGCCGCTGCCCGCATTACAGCCCGGGCGGCGGTCGCCGATAGCTGGGGGGCTGCGCATGCGCTGGCGCGCTTCGGCGGACGGCAGACCGCCGCAATTCCACCCGGCGAGATTGCACAAGCGATCCTGCCTTTGCCGATCGCTGCCCTTCGCCTTCCAGCCGCGACGATCGATAGCCTGCGACGGCTCGGCTTCGAGACAATCGCTGATCTTGGCGGCACGCCGCGCGCATCGCTCGCCTTGCGTTTCGGACCGGAACCCGGCCGGCGCCTCGACCAGGCGTTCGGACGGGTGAGCGAACCGATCGAGCCGATCCGGCCGCAGGAGATCGTTGAGGTGCGCCGCAATTTTGCGGAACCGATCGGCGCGCCAGAGACGATCGCTCGCTATACCGGCAAGCTCGTGACCGAACTTTGTGCCGAACTCGAGATGCGGGGGCTTGGCGCGCGCCGGCTCGATCTTCTGTTCTTCCGCGTCGACAATCGCATCGAGGCGATCCGTGTCGGCACAGCAACGCCGGTTCGCGATACGAAACGCCTGACCCGACTTCTTACCGACAGAATAGAGATGATCAATCCGGGGTTCGGCATCGAACTGATGCGCCTTGCCGCGACTGCCGCCGAGCCGCTACACGCGAAACAGACGATCTCTTCGCTTGCCGAGGCGCCCGAGCCTGATGTCTCGGATGTGATCGACATCCTGGCCAACCGTGTCGGCGAAGACCGTCTCTATCGCTTCGCCCCGGTACAGAGCGACGTGCCCGAACGGTCGGTTCAACGCATTGCCCCAATGGCGCCCGATACCGGCGAGGGCTGGCCCTGCCATTGGCCGCGCCCATCGCGCTTACTGCCGCGACCCGAGCCGATCGAGACGGTGGCACTTCTCCCCGATCATCCGCCCGTGACCTTTACCTGGCGCGGCGTTCGCCGGCGCGTGAAGCGAGCCGACGGGCCGGAGCGCGTTTTCGGGGAATGGTGGAAGCGCGATGCCGAGCTCGCGGCGGTGAGGGACTATTTCCAGGTCGAGGATGAAAACGGCGAGCGCTACTGGGTCTATCGCGCCGGCGACGGCGAAGACGCCGCGACCGGATCGCATAAATGGTTCATGCACGGGATCTTCGGATGACTGGCGCGGCCCGATATGCCGAGCTGCAGGTCACCTCGCATTTCAGTTTCCTGCGTGGGGCGAGTAGCTGCGAAGAGCTGTTTGCGCAGGCGGCACTTCTCGGCATCGAAGCGCTCGCTGTCGTCGATCGCAATTCGCTTGCCGGCATCGTGCGCGCCCACGAAGCGGCGAAGACGACAGGCGTCCGGCTGATCGTCGGCTGCCGTCTCGATCTCGCCGACGGCATGTCGATCCTGGTCTATCCGACCGACCGGCTGGCCTATTCGCGGCTCTGCCGGCTGCTTTCGCTCGGCAAGGGCAGGGCCGGCAAGGCAAAATGCCATCTCGAATGGGATGATGTCGTCGCCTATGGCGAAGGTCTGATCGCGGTGCTGGCGCCAGACGAGGCCGATGATCTTTGTGCCGTTCATTTGCGGCGGCTGAGCGAGATCTTCGGCGATCGCGCCTATCTGGCGCTGACCTTGCGCAGACGCCCGAACGACCAGCTGCGACATTATGAGCTGGCAAATCTGGCGGCTGCGATGAGTGTGCCCACCGTCGTCACCAATGACGTGCTCTTCCACGAGCCAGCCCGCCGCATGATGCAGGATGTCGTCACCTGCATTCGCAACAACGTCACCATCGATGACGCCGGCTTCCGGCGCGAGCGTAATGCCGACCGCTATCTCAAACCGGGCGATGAAATGGCGCGGCTGTTCAGCCGTTATCCTGAGGCCCTGGCGCGCACCGTCGAAATCGCCGACCGCTGCCGGTTCTCGCTCGACGAGCTCGCCTACCAGTACCCGGAGGAAAAGACGATGCCGGGTCTCACGGCCCAGCAGGCACTGGAAAAGCTCACCTGGGAAGGCGCTGCCCGCCGCTATCCCGAGGGTCTTCCCGACAAGGTTGTCGGCATTTTGAAACACGAACTGCGGTTGATCGAAACGCTCGAATACGCGCCGTACTTTCTGACTGTGAACTCGATCGTCCGCTTCGCCCGCAGCCAGGACATCCTCTGCCAGGGCCGCGGCTCGGCCGCCAACTCCGCCGTCTGCTACGTGCTCGGCATCACCTCCATCGATCCCGAACGCAACAACCTGCTGTTTGAGAGGTTTGTGAGCCAGGAGCGGCGCGAGCCGCCTGACATCGACGTCGACTTCGAGCACGAACGGCGCGAGATTGTCATGCAGTGGGTCTATGAAACCTATGGCCGCGATCACGCAGCACTTTGCTCCACCGTCATCCGTTATCGCACCAAGGGCGCCGTCCGCGATGTCGGCAAGGCGCTCGGCCTGCCTGAGGACATGACCAAACTTCTGTCCTCGCAGGTCTGGGGCCATGGCGAGGCCGTCGACGAGCAGCGCGCCGGCGAGCTCAATCTCAATCTCGGCGATCGGCGTTTGCGCCTGACGCTAGAGCTTGCTGCGCAACTTGCCGGCACACCGCGCCATCGCTCGCAGCATCCGGGCGGTTTTGTGCTGACTCACGATCGCCTCGACGATCTCGTGCCGATCGAGCCGGCGGCGATGAAGGATCGCCAGGTCGTGGAATGGGACAAGGACGATATCGACACCCTCAAATTCATGAAGGTGGATGTCCTGGCCCTGGGCATGCTCACTTGCATGAAGCGGTCATTCGATCTCCTGTCCGAGCACAAGGGCATCGAACTCGACCTGGCGACGATACCGTCGGAGGATCCGCGCACCTACGCGATGATCAGGAAGCCCGACACGCTTGGCGTGTTTCAGATCGAATCCCGCGCGCAGATGTCGATGCTGCCGCGAATGAAGCCGCGCACCTTCTACGACCTGGTCATCGAGGTCGCGATCGTCCGTCCCGGCCCGATCCAGGGCGACATGGTCCATCCCTACCTTCGCCGGCGCGATGGCACGGAGGAGGTGACGTTTCCGACACCGGAGCTCGAGCGCGTTTTGGGCAAGACGCTCGGCGTGCCGCTGTTTCAGGAACAGGCAATGCAGGTCTCCATGGTCTGCGCCGGCTTTTCCGCTGGAGAGGCCGACCAACTGCGGCGCGCCATGGCCACGTTCAAGCACACTGGCGGCGTCTCGAAGTTCCGTGACAAACTGGTCAATGGCATGATCGCCAACGGCTACACCCCGGAGTTTGCCGAAAAGACGTTTTCGCAACTCGAAGGCTTCGGCAGCTACGGTTTTCCCGAGAGCCACGCCGCCAGCTTTGCGTTGATCGCCTACGCCTCCTCCTGGATGAAATGCTGGCATCCCGATGTCTTCTGTGCGGCGCTCTTGAACTCGCAGCCGATGGGCTTTTATCTGCCGGCCCAGATCGTGCGCGACGCACGCGATCATAGCGTCGAGGTGCGCCCCGTCTGCATCAATGCCAGCCGCTGGGATTGCACGCTTGAGCCGACTGATGACGAAGATCGCTTCGCTGTCCGGCTCGGCCTGCGCATGGTGAAGGGTCTCGCCAATGATGACGCGGCCGCGATCGTCGCGGCACGGGCCGACGAACCCTTCCTCTCAGTCGACGATCTCTGGCGCCGCGCCGGCGTGCCAGCCGCTTCACTGGTCCAGCTCGCCGAGGCCGATGCCTTTCTGCCGGATCTGAACCTTGCCCGCCGCGACGCGCTCTGGGCGATCAAGGCGCTTCGCGATGAACCTTTGCCGCTGTTTGCGGCCGCCACGTCCTGTAGGAAGAAGACGGTGCCTGAGATCCACGAGCCTGTCATCACGCTCAGGCCGATGACAGCCGGTCGCGAGGTTGTCGAGGATTACGGCCATGTCGGACTGACCTTGCGCAGCCACCCTGTTTCGTTCCTGCGTGCCGATCTTCGTCGCCGTCGTATCGTCACGTGTCAGGAAGCCATGCAGGCCCGAGACAAAGGATGGCTTGAGGCAGCCGGCCTGGTATTGGTCCGGCAAAGGCCGGGCTCGGCCAAAGGCGTCATGTTCCTCACCATGGAGGATGAGACCGGAGCTGCCAACGTCGTCGTCTGGGTCAAGGTGTTCGAGAAATTCCGGCGCGTGCTTCTCTCGTCAGCCATGCTCGGCGTGCGCGGCCGCATCCAGCGGGAAGGGGAGGTGGTGCATCTCGTCGCCCACGAGTTAATCGATCTGTCGGCCGAACTCGCCAGCGTCGGAAGCCGCGACACGCCATTTCCATTGCCACACGGCCGCGGTGACGAGGCCCATCATGGCGGATCGGGCATCGATCCGCGCGGCATGCCGAAAACGCGCGATATCGTCGATCCCTATGAGCACATCGACCGCATCAAGGTGAAGACGCGGGATTTCCGATAAAGCCGCAGCGGTCATCATGTGGTAGTCTGGCCCGCATAACGACGCTTTATCTCAATTGGCGCGGAAGACGGTGAATCCCACAAAGCCGAATAAAACGCAGCCGCCGAAATGGATCGAGCCTCAGCTGACGCGCCTGGTCGACGAAGCGCCCAACGGCCCTGATTGGCTTCACGAAATCAAGTACGACGGATACCGCATGCACGCGCGGATCGACGGCAGCGACATCCGCTTGCTCACCCGCACCGGCCTCGATTGGTCGCATCGCTATCAAGCGACGATAGCGGCGCTGCGCGCGCTCCCGGTGAAAGACGCATATGTCGACGGGGAGCTGTGCGCCGTTCGGGCCGACGGTGTCACCTCCTTCAGCCGCCTGCAGGCCGCTATGGACGAGGGCCGCACGGGCGATCTTGCCTTCTTTGCTTTCGATCTTCTGTTCCTGAACGGAGAAAGCATTGCGAAGCTGCCGCTCATTGACCGCAAGGCGCGGCTGGAAGGCCTCTTTTCGACCGACATGCCTGGCCTGCGCTTCAGCGATCACGTGATCGGCGACGGGCCTGCGTTCCGCAAGCACGCCTGCCGGCTTGCACTCGAGGGCGCTATCTCAAAGCGGATCGACAGCGCCTATGCATCCGGCAATCGCGGGCTATGGGTCAAGTCAAAGTGTCTCAACAGAGAGGAATTCATCGTCGTCGGCTGGACCGATCCGACTGGAAGCCGGCCGCATATCGGCTCGCTGCTTCTCGGCTACTACACCGATGATGGTCGTCTGATGTACGCGGGCCGCGCCGGCACGGGGATCACGGTTGCAGAGCTCAAGCGGTTGGCTGGCCGGCTTGAACCACTTCAGGCAGATCGAATGCCCCTCGACGCCCCACCGCCACATGAGAGCCGGTTCGGCTCGCCGCTTGAGCTGTCGCGCGTGCATTGGGTCAGGCCTGAAATGGTGGTCGAGGTCGCCTATCTCACCTGGACGGAAGACAATCTCCTGCGTCAGGTCTCGTATCAAGGTGAGCGGCAGGACAAGCCGGCCCGGCAGGTGGTGCGTCCCGTGCCCCATCCCTGATCGGCATCGATCGCCGATCGCTTCATTTCATCCGACTTGCTCCACCTGCAGCGTGCCGGGTGAAAGGGGCTTGATCAGCGACTTGGCCCACACCGAAGGGTCGAGCCAATCCGCCCACGCGCTGCGATCGAATAGTCGGTCTGCGTCACCGCGCCAGCCTAGTGGCGGTTACTTTGCGCTCGACGGGCGCTGGAAAGCGCGAACCGGTCACAAAACCAGGTGTAACCATAACCATCGGGGTGGGCCGCGCGGTATTCCTGCCATAACGCGCTGGAGATGACACCCGATGGCGAGCGTTTGCTCGCCTGTGCCCGGGCGATGCTTGCCCTTAACCGGGATGCTTTGGCCGATCTGGCGCAGGTGCCCTTTCACGGCAGGGTTCGCGGCGGCCTCTCGGAGGACTTCGCACAGGTCCGCATCCTTCGCGCCTTGCAGGCATTCGGCGCTGATCGCCCTGGATTGCAGGTTGAGGTGCAAGTCGGGGTTCCGGGTGCGCTCCTCTCGAAGATGAAGGAGGGCAACATCGAACTGGTGCTCGGATCGCAGTGTGAGGGTGAGGAGATGGGGCGCCTCCTGTGGCGCGAGCCTCTTGTCTGGGCATGGGCGGCGCAGACCGGCGTGGCTCTTCCGGACCCGCTGCTGTTGGCCGTGTTGCCGGAACCTTGCCCCTACAGGCAAGTTGCCCTTGAACGGCTTGCCAAGGCCGGCATCAGCCAGCGCACGGTGATGATCTGCACCAGCAACGCCAGCGTGAAGGCGGCTGCCATCTCAGGCTTTGCTGTAGCGCCGATGATCGCAAGTCAGCTGAGAAACGGCTTGGTCAGGGTACCTAAAAGCTACGGCCTGCCAGAGCTACCAGAAGCGGAGTTCAGGCTATTTGCCGCATCGAACGGTCCTCGAAGAACTGGCCGAGGCGATCACGAACGCCGTTCCTCGAGGCACGCTGGCGGGGAGTAATCCTAAACTTGCACTAACGACTGCTTTTATGGCTAGTCTCGAATATCCAGAAATGTCCGACGGCGCGGGCCGTCGATTGAACCATGCACAAACGTTCGACCTGCATTTCAATCGAGTGCTTGTTCGAGGGCGCCCGTCGAAACCACATTGGTGCCGGTGATTGGCCAACGTGAGCAAGTCTATCTAAAGATCTGATGGTCATCGAGGGTCGGCGAGAAGGTTGAGTCCGAAGACCTTCCAAACCCGCCGAGCTTTACAGCAAAAAGGAAAGTCGGCGGCCCATCTTTCAATGAGCATTGCCTGAACCCGCCGACCTGCGGATTGCCAGTGGCCCCGCGATTCGCAGCTTTGCCGGAACGAAGGGGTGCCGTCTAGCAATGTAGACGTGTACAGTTCCAGGTGCGGAAGTTTTCAAGACTCTGCCTTAAACCGCAGCGGCCGGCCGATGGTCCCAAATTTCCGTTCTGTGGCCCTGCTTCTTGCGCGATCCGAATTTCCCCCATACGAAAACGGAATAGCAATAGGAGTTGATGAATGACCGAAGAGAAGAATCGCCAGAGCGCGGAATTGATGGAATTGACTGCGGATATTGTCGCGGCGTGTCCAGTCGCGGGCGTGGTGCTGAAACCGGCAGCAGAGGACGCCCTGAACTCCATTGCTGGTGATGTTGGTCAGTATGGCAGCGAGCCTTAATGCTGCCGCCGAAGGATCAACGCAAGCGCGCCGAACAGCGCCAAGCGGAGGCAAAACCACGTGCCGACGCGGTCGCCAACGTTCCAACGATAGAAACCAGCCAGCGCCATCATGCCGGACAATCCTGCCCCATGGCGGAAACCGCCTTCGCAACCTGTACGCGCGGACTTAAAGACCGCTCAATGCAACTTAGCGTGACCCTGCAGGATCGGTTTAGCGTGTCCCTGATAGTGCGACGTGGGCAAAAGCACTGATTGTGAGACCGGATAAACATTCCAGTCCGGAAATCCCATTCCATGCCCCTCTAAGAGCCCCTTCAGTGCCCCTCGCATGGCCCAAAGCGATGCACAACACGCGCTAACGTTAGTCCTTGCCTGTGACATAGACATGGGGCAGCCCAAACGCGCCTCACTGCGGGGATCAAGAGGGGGTACCGGGGGTCTTCGCGCGAGCCAGTTATCCGATCAGGCGATCAGAAATTTCTTCAAAATATTCCGTCGCTTATTCCGTACGATTCGAACATTGATTTCTTGGAGAAGTGACCCATAAGGTGGCCGCTTGGGTTCTCGCTGAAGTGGGAGGCCTCGGATGAACGTTCTGACGAACTGCCGACCCCGCAAAGTGACTGCACATGAGCTTGTTGAACAGTTGATCTTACAAGCCCGTCGCGGCCAAATCATCTCCGTCAAAGAGACCATCGCAGCGGTGCGCCGAGACGGGCCACATCTGGTGGAAAGTGACTGCGCGCTGGTCGAGCTTATTGTCGATATTGCCCCAGCCTTTGGCCTGTCCGTCGCGTTCGACCTTCGCGAATAGCCGCTTGGCTTCAAGGACCAAATCCGCTCGCGGGAGAGTTCGGGTCCTTTATGCAGTAGGCCCGACGTGGTTGAACTCGACAAAGCAAAGCGGAAGGTTATTGCCGACGTCGTACGACGTTGGATCAGCTCGGACGCGCCGCAACTACCGACGGAAGATGCTAAATATGCCGGTAGAGCAGAAACTCCCGGATGAGCATAAGTCTTTGTTGAAAGACCTTGATCGGCGAGAGTAGCGGCTCCATTCGTACGGATTCGTACACACAATTGATCATCATGGCGGCGGTAGTATTATCAACCCCTTACAACCGGGGAGGGTTGGGTGCGCGGTGTAGATAGGATTACTCCAGTTCTTGAGCAGGCAATTGACGCAGTTCTCCGCGTAGCGGATCGGGAGACAGTGTCGATCTCAGCGGTGTTAGCCCTCCTTCGACAGAGCGCGCCCAATTTGGTAGCATCCGACACTGAGTTGGTCGAGGCCATACTCGAAGTCGCTATTGCCATGCGCCTGTCCGTGTTGTCCGATGACAACCCATTGGTTCTCCCCTCCGGTCCCCGTCAAAAGCGAACAGGGCGATCTGACACACAGCCGCCAGCAGCGCCGAGGCAGCACTCAAGGAACGCCTCAAATGGACCAAGAGAGGCCCTCAGTGGAACCTCGCGGTGCGCGTTTGCGTACGTGTGATTTCCGACGAGATGGAACCTGAGGAGGCCCGGAAGGCGTTCCTGGCTGCTGCCGAGGAGTAGGGGGTTGATGCCACGCTCGTCTGATTAGCCCCGACCCCCCGCTCAGAGATTCCCACCAAATTATTTCACTTCCTTTCGGAACCCTTTCGCAATGAAAGTGTTTCAGACCGAATGTGGGAACGACCTTATGCCGGCACGACCAACAGCAGGGACAGCCTTCCAACGGCTGATCAGCTCAGAAGATAATCGTCAGATGCTCCGCAACAGGCTTGGTCTCGAAATCGACGAGAAACTGCCGGCGTCCCTTGCTGCATTGTTGCAGGAGCTTGAGCGGCGCGAGCAGGTCGAGGCTGATTGGAGCGCCACCACTTTGGCAGCGTGGGTTTCTATGGCCTTCGACGAACCAGAAGGAAGCTTCAGTGACCCTCATGGCCATGCTGCGTAGGGAACGTGCCTTCCGAGGGATGATCAGTTCGGAAGACTACTGCCGGAAGCTACGTAGGCTCCTAAGGTTTGTAGGCGAACCAACTCTGACACCGACGCTTGCCACACTGGCGCGGGAGCTTTCAGAAGAGTCTGAGCTGCGGAAGCAAGAATCGCTCATGGGAATCCTTTGGTTCAAACCTCCAGTGCACGTCAAGACGGAGCATGACGGCTTCCGCTACGGGGTCCACAGCGTTCAGGCTGCGGCTGAGGAGCTCCTCTTGTGGACTAGGCGTGGGCCCAGGTGGGAAGAGGCAATGCGCGTTTGTGTCGATGCCATGAGCGGCAAGGTGTCCCCACAGCAGGCCCGTGACGCCTTCGAGGAGGCTGCCAAGGAGGAGGGTATGCTCTTTGCTGATTAGGAGTTCCATGTCTCGCCATTGGTTCTCCCCTCCGGTCTACGTCAGGACCGACCACCCAGGTGTCCGCGTCGCGATCAGCCACGTCGAGGGTGCGGCCGAGGAACTCATGAAGTGGACTAACCGGGGACATCGGTGGAACCTGCCGTACGTATCTGCACGGCCGCACTGGCCGATAAGGTGTCACCTCAAATGGCTGGTAAGGCATTCCTGGCTGCTGCAAAAGAGGAGGGGACGTTACTCCCCCCAAAGGTGACCAGCGCTCGCTAACCACGAGGCCCGCCGCCCTGTGAGAGAAAGGCGACGGACCCCGCACAGCGGCTGCACATCCAAGAGAAGAACCGACCGCTGCGAGTTCTAAACCCGCGAGGGCCTACATCGTTCCCTATAACCTGCGTTGGTCGGCAGGCCTGTGCCGCTCTACATTCCCCCTCATGGCAAACCATTGGTTCTCCCCTCCGGTCCCCGTGAGGACTGAGCGTGCAGGTCTGACCCGGAAACAACGTTGAGGCAGCCGGCCAGGAGCTGATGAAGTGGACCAAGCGTGGCCCTTGCTGGGACGTCGCGGTGCGCGTTTGCATGGCCGTGATATTCGACGAGATGGGAGCTGAGGAGGCCCGCAAGGCATTTCTGGCTGCTGCGGAGGAGGAGGGGGCGTTTCCTGATTAGCAGGTCGCGTGGCTCTTCGCGCGAGCCAAATTCGATCACCGGCTTAGACATGCCTTCCAAACATTTCCACCCCTCAAGTTATCCCTCATCGCAACCCATTGGTTCGTCCCTCCGGTGTTCGTCAAGACTGAAACCGGCGACAGGCATGGCTGCAACAATGCCAGCGCAGGACCTTCCGTTCTCCCCGGGGACAAATTCATTAAAGCATCGGCCTTCCGCCAGTGACCTCGTACAGGGCGCCGGTCGTATAGCTGGCGCCGTCCGAGGCCAGAAGCACATAGGTGGCCGCGAGCTCGGCCGGCTGGCCAGGGCGCTCCAGCGGTGTGTTCTTGCCGAACTCCTTCACCTTGTCGGCCGGCATCGTCGAAGGGATCAACGGCGTCCAGATCGGCCCCGGCGCCACGGCATTGACCCGGATGCCGCGGTCCGCGACGAGTCCGGCCAGCCCGGCAGTAAAATTCGCTATTGCCCCCTTGGTGGTGGCGTAGGCGAGCAACGTAGGTGAGGGGCTGGTGGCGTTGATCGACGACGTGTTGATAATGGCGGAGCCGGGTCTCATCACCTTCACCGCCTCCTGTGAGAGATAGAACATCGCATAGATGTTCGTCCTGAAGGTGAGATCCCACTCTTCGGCCGTGATATCCTCCAGTTTTTCGAATGTCGCCTGATGCGCGGCGTTGTTGACCAGGATGTCCAGCCGGCCGCATTCATGCATTGCTCGTTTGACGAGCGAGCGTGCAAAACCTTCGTCGCTGATGTCGCCGCGCGCGATCACAGCCTTGCGGCCGGCATCCTCGACCCAGCGGGCCGTTTCCATCGCGTCTTCGTCCTCCTCGAGGTAGGAGATGATCACATCCGCGCCCTCGCGCGCGAAGGCGATTGCGACCGCGCGTCCGATGCCCGAGTCCGCGCCAGTGATCAGCGCAACGCGGTCCATCAGTTTGCCGCTACCTCGATAGCTCTGCTCGCCATGGTCAGGGCGGGGATTCATGTCGTCGGTGTAGCCGGGCATATCCTGCTGCTGTTCAGGCATGGGCGGCTGAGGATATTTCTGCGGGGGATTATTCTGCATGCTCAGCTCCGCTGGCTCGAGTTTGGGTTTCGATGATTGGCATCCGTGATAGGTCCCTTGGCGGCCTTCGAACCGCCGCCCCATTCCTGAGCCTTTCGCGCCTGATCGCCGCCTTTTTGCTCGGGCGAACTGCGCTTTGCGGTACCACTTTCGGCTTTGTTCAGGTCTTTCTCGTTCTTCGTGTCCATCGACCAATTTCCTCCGGCAGTTGCACATGGGCGACCGTAGCCATCCACACCTCAATGATTTGTCCTAACCGGTTTGTAGCCGGAGTGTTCCACCCGCCGTCGTTCGGCCTTCAGAACTCACGGGGACTGGTTCGATGTCGCCAAACGGGCGCGACCTCCCGGCCGATGGCCCACAAGAAGGCGGCCATCTCGCGTGCGATCGCAGCCACGACCACCGGCGGCTTCTTGCCGGCGGCGCTGAGGCGAGGATAGCGGGCGCAGAGCTGGAACTGCCCCTTCCAGCCAATATCGCGGACGGCCTTGGGCAGCCCCCTCAGGGTCTCACTGACCCTGGCAGGACAGCGGTAGTCCATGCCGCTTCGGCCAGAGCGGCGGCGAGCGCGGCGATCGCCGGCGAGCGTAAGGCTCGACCGGCGAACCGTGTCACCGGTCGAGCGTTCCCCCGGGACAAGGCTGAGAAAGGCCATCAACTGCGGCGCCAATGTCCAATGACCGCCGTTCTGGTAGATCCGCCCGTGGCGCAGAAGGAATGAGAGCAGCTGCTGGCGTTTGCGGCGCAGGTCGTCGGCTGCGGCTTCGCGGGCTCGGACCAGATCGCGGACAGCCTCGTGGACTACGTCCGGCACCCACACCCCGATCAGTTCGCCCGCCCGATGCAGTCGCGCCAGCGTGACCGCGTCCCGCCGGTTGGTCTTGACGCGCTCGCCCGGCCGCTTCGGGATCAGGGGCCGGCGCAACCACCATGCAGTCGTGACCAAGATCGCGGACCTGCCGGCACAACCCATAGCCGATCGTCCCAGCCTCGAAGCAGACGTGCAGTCGGGCCACGACCTCAGGCTTCGGAACATGACGTCTAGGCTCGGCCGTGCGGAATTTGAACAAGCGGCATGAGCAAGCCACAGGCTTGGGTGCTTTTCAAGGCAAATTGCCATCCCTGCAACACGGCCCTCCACGCGGTCATTGCGCTTTCCGGAACGGCACGCTTGGTGAACCTGCGACGCCGTTTTCAGCCGGGTAAACGCCCTGCAACACATCGTTGAAATGGCGGGTGACCGCTGCATTACACTCACATGCGAGCGAGCGCAGCCCGACCGGATTGCTCACAGCCAGCCGGGCGCGCCGCGTCTCGATGACGCCGCGCTGCCTCAGGTCCCGGATGACTCGGCTCAGGTAGCTGCGGCCGACGCCTAGCATTGTCGCAAGCTGTTCCTGCGTCACACCCAGTTCCTGTGCCCCCGTCCGTTCTGTCGCCGCCACCAGCCATCTTGCAGTGCGCTGTTCAATCGAATGCGCTGCGCTGCAGGCGACGGATTGGAACACCTGCGCCATCAGGCAATCGGCGTAACGGGCGAACAGGTGATGCAATGTAAAGGAACGCAATTTGGCTTCTTCGAGATGGTGCAGGTCGATCCTGAAGAATACCCCTCCAAGCTGAACTTCGGCCCGCGCATACGCCGGCAGTCTGCCTTGGCTGACGATGCCGCCTACTGCTCCTTCACGACCGATCAGCGCAGTCTCTATCGCTCGCCCGTCGCTCAGCACGACAAGATAGGAGACCAGTGCCGATCCGCAAGGAAAGTAAGCGAAGCGGACCGTATCGCCTGGTTCGTGCAGCAGTGTCCCGGCGGACGCCCACCATTGTTCGAGTCCTGGGTGCAGGATCTCCCAGTCGTCCGCCCTGAGTGCCCGAAGCAGGTTGTTTCCAATCGGCTCCGATTGTTTTTGCAGGTTCTCCATCGCACTCCTCTTTTCAAATGGGACGTCTACAACGCCAAATGTGGAGAAATGTTCACAAGTGCGCAGACGAACCAGGCACAGCTATCTACAAAGACATAAGGGGCGCTGATCCAGGCCTCACCGAGCGCGAGCCGTGGTGCATCGGCTTCCAGGCAGACCGACTTCTGCTGACGGAAGAAAAATGCCGGCGACTGGATTCCGTGGCGTGGCGCCTCGTGCACGCCGAAAACTGCAACTCCCTGCAGCAAGGCGTGAACATGAGCGTCAGTGATCGGTCCAATCCAGGGGCCAACGGCCTGCTTCGACTCTATGTCGCCGGCGATGCGCCGGGCGCCCGGCGGGCGCTGGAAAGCCGTCTGAGGATAGTGGAGGAGTTGGCCGGCCGTGTCGAAATCCAGGTCGTCGACGTCCTCGCCCATCCTGAAGAGGCTGAAAGGGCCGGCATTCTGGCGACGCCGGCGCTCTCGGATGAGTCAACCACCCCTCCACGCCGGCTGATTGGCGACATCGGCAACATCGCTCAGGTCCTCGACTATTTCGGTTATCGCAAGAAGGACAGTGGCTATGACCACAGCTGAAGAGATCCTCATCGATCCTGTGCTCGAACGCGTCAGGACCGGTATCGAGGCTTTCGACGATCTTGTGATGGGCGGCCTGCCGCGCGGGCGCACCACCATCGTCGGAGGCACGCCGGGCAGTGGCAAGACTGTATTTGCAACGCAGTTTCTGGCCCATGGCATCACCGTGCTCGACGAGCCAGGCGTCTTCGTCACGTTCGAGGAATCGCCGCTCGAGATCGAGGTCAACATGGCCAGCTTCGGCTGGGACATCCGCCGTTGGCGCGAGACGAACAAGTTGGTTTTCGTCGACGCCAGCCCGCGTGACCACGACCAGATGATTATCGGCAATTTCGATTTGTCAGGCTTGCTGGCGCGTGTCCTGCACGCTGCGCGAAACGCCGCGGCGAAGCGCATTGTGCTGGATTCGGTCACCCAGCTCTTCGACCACTTCGTCGCGGAGCAGACATCGGTGCGTCGGGAGCTCCTTCGCATCGCGACAGCGCTAAAGAGGGATGGTTTGACGGTGCTGATGACCGCCGAACGCAACAGCGAGTATGGCGAGATCTCCCGCCACCGGATCGAGGAGTTCGTTGCCGACAACGTCGTAATCCTGCGCAACGCGCTCGACCGCGAGCGGCGCAGGCGCACGATCGAAGTTCTCAAGATGCGGGGCAGCCGCCACGTCGAGGGCGAGGTGCCGATCACGCTCGTGGTGAAGCAAGGCATAGTGGCAGTGCCACTGTCTTCATTGCGGCTTGAGCAGCAATCCAGCACCAAGCGGGTGACGAGCGGCAATCCGGAACTCGACAGGATGTGTGGCGGTGGATTCTTCCGCGACAGCGTCACCCTCGTCAGCGGTGCGACGGGCACCGGAAAGACGCTGCTGGTGACCAACTTTCTGGCAGGCGGCGCAGCGGCTGGCGAACGTGCCTTGCTGGTCGGCTACGAAGAGAGCCGCGGCCAGCTGTTCCGCAATGCGCGCGGCTGGGGCGTCGATTTCGAGGGCATGGAGGCGGATGGCCGGCTGAAGGTCGTTTGCATTTACCCGGAAGCGCAGAACTTGCCGGATCACCTGTTGATGATTCGCGAACTCGTTGAGGAGTTCAAACCTGACCGGATCGCTATCGACAGCCTGTCGGCATTGGAACGGATCGCACCAGAGACCGGTTTCCGGGAATTCCTGATCAGCCTCACTTCCTTCATCAAGAAACACGAGATCGCTGGCCTTTGCACAGCCACCAACAAATCGCTCGTCGGCGGCCAGAGTGCCAGCGAACAGCATATTTCAACCCTCACGGACTCGATCATCCTGTTGCGGTACATCCAGGAAGGGGATTTCATGCATCGGGGGATCATGGTGCTGAAAATGCGCGGCAGCGAGCATGACAAGCAGATTCGGCGCTTCACAATCGACAGCGCCGGGATGCATCTCGGTCAGCCCTTCGATGGCGCGCCCGACGTGTTCGGCGCTCCGCCGCGTCCTTGGCGTGAGGAGCGTTGAGATGGCGCGCGCCGCAGCCGAAATCTTCGACCAATACGGCGAGGCAAGTCTGACGGGCATCAGCCAGTTCGATTTTCGACGGCTGATCGAAACCACGGCCGACGGGGTTCTCGTCGTGGATCTGACGGGAACGGTGCTTTATGCAAATCCGGCGGCGGCCGCGATCTTCGGTTGTCCGGCTGCCGATCTCGTCCAGATTCCCCTCGGGCGACCGGTCATATCGGGTGAAACCACGGAAATCACCGTCCACAGACCCAATCGAGCACCAGCCGAAGTGGAAATGCGGACGGTCGAGCTTAGCTGGGATGGTAGGCCGGCGCTGCTTGCCAGTCTTCGCGACGTCTCCGCGCAACGCGCGCAGCAGGAGCGTCGACGTCAATCACAAAAGCTCGAGGCGATCGGCCGGCTCGCCGCCGGCATCGTTCACGACATCAACAATCTGCTCGCGGTGTTCGAATCGGGGCTACGACTGCTTCAGAAGCAGCTGCGCCAGGATCCTGCCAATCCGAACACGGCGATTCTGATTGAAGAGCTGCTGAAACGAACGCAAAACTGCGGTGCGCTCACGCAGCAATTGCTCGCGTTCTCTCGCGGACAGTCGCTGTATCCGGAGAGAATCGACCTGAATGGACGAATCAAAGCCGTCACGATGCTGCTGGAGCGGACGCTGGGGAACGGGATCGGCATTAGCCTTGAGCTGGATCCGGCACTTGGCCCTGTCCTCGTCGACGCCAATCAGCTGGACGTCGCCATCCTGAACCTGGCTGTGAATGCCAAGGACGCGATGGCCGGCAGGGGCACGCTGGCGATTGAGACCAGCGATACTCCAGGCGACATCGAAGACGTGCCCGCTCTGGCTGCCTCTTTCGTTCGGGTCACGGTCCGCGATACGGGGTGCGGGATGAGCAAGGAGGTCCTGGCCCAGGTGTTCGAGCCGTTCTTTACCACCAAGGCGGATGGCCAGGGGACCGGACTTGGGCTTAGCCAGGTTTACGGCTTCATCAAGCAGTCTGGAGGGCATGTTCGGATCGAGAGTGCAGTCGGCGAGGGAACAAGCGTTCATCTCTTTCTTCCCCGCGCGCCAAGCACGGGAAATGACGAGCTGCAGGGCGAGATCCGGCTCAATACACGTCGGTGAAAAAGCGGCCTGTGTTTCGGCTGCCGATGTGCCTGGCCGCAACGCCTGCAACGGCAGACCCCATCGAAGACGGTTGAAAAAAGCGGGCCCGGAAATCCAGGCCCGCCGGAGAGACTGGTCAGGCCGTTGAAACCGGACGGTCGCCGAAGAACCAGAGGTTTCCGGCAGCCAAGGCCGCCACGATGACGCCCACAATCACATGCGCCCACATGGCGGCAGCCAGGGCCGAAAAACCGAGGACCCAAGGCGAGATCAGCGTCCATAGCCCAACCACCAGGTTTGCCCATTCCTCATAGGCATGGAACGCAACCAGTGCACCCACGGCGATCAGGGCGATCACCGCACCGGCGATCCAGGCGTTCCAGGCCGCATGGGGTTCAGCCGCAAAGCCGAGAAACCAAGGCGACAGAACCAGCGCTATGCCGGCGATCACATTGAGGATGTCGATCACCGGACGTGTTTCAGATTTCAGCCATTTCTCCATTGTTCATCCTCCTTTCCTGACATGGTCAGTGCACCGCCCTCTGAGCGAAGGCGGGTGCGGCGGCCAGGGATTGCCCTTCGCCACCGCGAAGCTTTCTTCGTCGGCCGGGCCGAACCCGGCGATCGCGCGGAACCGAACCCGCCAGAACGAAGGGCTTGACTCGTCGGGCTGGAACCGGTTGCCGGCGATCTCACGCAGGCGAGTTCGACGGCCACAGTCACTTTGTCGGACAGGCGAGGCTCGGCGCCCCGGCTGAGTGCACGAGCCCGTCTCACCGCGGCGACAGCCAGTGCGAAACGGTTCGGCACGGTATTTTCACAATCGAACACAATGAGCGGATCCATAGCGTCACCTCACATTGCCTTCTGCTTCTGTTCAGGAATGGAGACGGTCAGGTTCGCTGCCGTCATCCAGGGTTCCAATGCGACCAGCGCCTGTTCCACTTCGTCGAGCCGCGTCGGACGCGCGTTCTCCGGCATCCCCTCGGCCGTTGCGAGATCGACCAGATACTCATTCCACGCCCAGTTGCGCAGGATGGCGCGTTTCTCGTCGGCGGTCAGAAGAGGGTCGACGACCACATCCATCGGCGATGCAAAAAGTGCCTCCGAGTCCGCCAGAGCCGCTCGATAATGCGACGCCTGCGAAACAGCGCCATAGCTGGTCTGCAGCAAAGTCAACTGGAGGCGGTTCAAGACAACGTCTGCGCCGGCCTGCAGCCGCTTGTCCGCATCAGAAGATTCGACGGACTTTTCGGCCGCCGGGCTTCCTTGAACCTCGTAGGCAAGCCCCTGCCGTTCGGCATAGTCGATGGCCGCCTGAGCCGTCGGAAAATCGAGCTCCACCTGGGTCAGCGTGTCACCACTTCCGGTGTAGCCCATCAGCGGTTCAATGACCGGCGCAGTACGCCGCTCGAACACCAGCCGCCAGACCTTCGGCCGCGCACGGCCGGAGGTCATGACTGAGCGGCAAGGCTTGTAGATCCGTGCGACCGCATCACTCGGGAACTCGGATCTGCCGAACAGCGGCGCTCGCCCGCGGTTGTCGTTTGCCAGTTCGAGATTTTCTACGACTGGTGTGACTTCTCTTTCTTGCTTCTGCATCACTCATCCCTCCCATTTTGGCGAAGGATGCGCCGGAGGCAGCGGCCTGCCGCCTCCGACTTGCTCCATGCGTCAGTGGGTGATCGGGATGCGCTTCACCTTCGACTGCGCGTTCGGGTTCTTCGGCAGCGTCAGGGTCAGGACGCCATTGGCAAAGGACGCCTTGACCTTGTCGTCCTCGACCTCGTAGCCAAGGGGTATGCGCCGCTCGAAGCGACCATAGAAGCGCTCGGAGTAGTCCTTCTCGTCGGTCTCCGACTGCTTTTCGCCACGCAGGGTCAGCACGTCTTCGTCGAGCAGAACTTCGATGTCCTTCTCTTCCATGCCGGGGACCTCGGCGGTGACGCGAAGCTCATTATCCGACTCCGAGATCTCCACCTTCGGCCAGCCGCTATCGAAAGGCGAAAGCTGCCCCGCAGCAGGCAAGCGCGTCTCGAAGCTCCTCAACATATCGTCAAAGAGCCGGTTTACCTCGCGGTGAAGCGAAAGGAACGGGTCGCCACCGCTATAGATGCTCGGGGCCTGGTTGTTGTTGCGGCCCCACGGGATAAGGTCACGCATGTTCATTGTCATTCACCTCCACGTTCAACCGCGGCACCGGACGATTGCCGGTGCCTGTCGCTTCTGGTTCACGCTGACTTCAGGCTGCGTTCTTTTCGGCCTCGATCTGCCGCGGTGCTGCCTTTGCCGTGCTGCCGGCGATGGCGATCCGGCGCGGCTTCATCTCTTCGGGAAGCTCGCGCTTGAGATCGATGTTCAGCAGCCCATTGTCCAGGCTGGCGCCAACGACCTTCACATGGTCGGCCAGTTCGAACCGACGCTCGAAGGCGGGCCCGGCTATGCCGCGATAGAGATACTGGCCGTCATCGTCGCCAGATTGCGACCCGCTCACAACCAACAGGTTAGGCTGATGAGTGATGGTCAGCTGATCCCGCGAGAAGCCGGCGACCGCCATGGTGATGCGATAGGCGTCCTCACCAGTCTTGGCGATGTCATAGGGCGGCCAATTGTCTATCGCAGTGATACGGCTCGCATTCTCCAGCATGTTGAAAATTCGGTCGAAGCCGATGCTGGACCGGAACAGGGGGGTAAAATCGAGGTTTGTCCTCATAGCCACATCCTCCTTTGAGCAACATGGATACAAGGAGACGCCAAGAGAGCCTTGACGCCTCCTGGACCTGCGCCGGCCCCATCTGGCGACCGGCGATTAATTATTTATAACAGTGCTTTACGTGTTCAAGGGGGGCTATAGGAAAATTTTCAGCCAGACGAATGGTCGCAGAAGAACACGTCTATCCCGCCCGCCGGCAGGACCTCGCCGGTGGGTGGATGCCTCGGATGAAGAGCGTGGCCGCGCTCCGCTCAAGGTCGATCGACGGATGCTGTAAAACCGGTGACCGCGATGCTGTCAATCTCACGACCCCGACCGGCGCCGGGAAGCTTCTCCAATTGATCCAGTTGGCGCAACGCGTCCATGATGGCATCGAAGCTGACCGGTTCGGTTGCTCCCGGCGGCATGCGCAGCGCCGGCACCGATTCCACTGCACAGGCATCCGATGCCCATGACGAAAGAATTGCACGCTTCTCCTGGACGTCCAGCGTCAGGTCAGTCAGCACGTCCTGAGGTCGCTCGAAATGCCGTGCTGGATGGAGCAACCGGTCAAGAAAAGCATCAGGACCCTCGGGCCCGATTGGGGGAAAACTCGTCGAAATGGCTCCTTCCATCGATGGTCCTCCGCTTTGAATAGTCTCCTCTGTTGATGTCATCTTTGGTGGCTCTCGCGATTTCTACCAGCTGAAATTTTGGAGAGTTTCGACCAAATTTCAATGGCCCCGCAACGCCACATTTCTCGCGGTTCAGCCCACCATCAACATTTTTTCGAACCGGTGAAACAATCGGCGTGAGTGTCAGTTCTTGCGTCTGGCACAACTCACGCAGCAGCGCCAGGGCGGTCGGGCAGGAGAACCAATCATGTCTTACATTTCCAGGAAGCGACTGTGCAGGGGCCTCGTCGCAGGAATCTTGATGCTCTCGGCTGGCGGCTTTGCTCCGGTTTCAGCACAGGAAATCCCGAACGACTTCAGCGCAATCGTGCGTCAGAAGCTGCCGGCCGTGGTCGCTATCACGACGAGGCAGATCATCCAGGACCAAACGATGCTCGACGATTTTCTCAATCCCTTCGATGGCCGCGGGCCAGTCCAGCCGCAGGTGCGAGAAGCTCTTGGCTCCGGCTTCGTGGTCAGCCCCGAGGGCTACATCGTCACCAACAATCATGTCGTCGCCGATTCCACCGAAATCCACGTCGTATTCTCCGATAAGGAGACTTCGCCCGCGCGACTTGTGGGCCGCGATCCAGCAACCGACATCGCGGTGCTGAAGGTCGATCCACGCCCCAACATGACGGCCACCGCCTGGGGTGACTCTGACGCAATGCAGCCGGGGGCCTGGACGATCGCGATTGGCAGTCCCTTCGGGCTCGGCGGAACCGTGACCGTCGGCGTGCTTTCCGCCCGCTCGCGCGACATCCAAGCCGGCCCTTACGACGATTTCCTCCAGACAGACGCCTCGATCAATAGAGGCAATTCCGGCGGCCCCCTGTTTAACGCGCGCGGCGAAGTGATCGGGGTCAATACGGCCATCGTCTCTCCGTCTGGCGGCAGCATAGGCATCGGTTTCGCCGTGCCGTCCCGAACCGCACGAAGCGTTGCCGATCAGCTGATCCGCACCGGCCGGATCGAGCGCGGGTTCATCGGAGTGCGTCTCCAGGAGGTGACGCCGTCGATTGCCCAGGCACTTGGCATATCGAGCACCAAGGGGGCGCTGGTCGCCTCGGTCGAGCCCGGCAGTCCGGCGGAGAAGGCCGGCTTGCAATCGGGAGATGTGATCACCCGGTTCAACGGCAAAGACATCCAGGGCGTCCATGACTTGACGCTGGCGGCAGCGAACGAAAAGCCAGGGTCGAAAGCGACGTTGACAAGGAACCGCGGCGGCTCCCAGCAGGAGGTGGAGCTGACCGTCGGTCAACGCAAGGACGAGGAGGTGCAGACCGGTGCGGTTCCTGCTCCGGAAGCGGCGGACCAACGCCTCGGGCTGTCGCTCAGCCCCATTCCCGACGAAGCGCGCCAGCAACTCGGTCTGCAGCCGGGTACCACCGGCGTGTTTGTCCAGGAAGTGGCGCCGAACAGCCCCGCCGCCGAGAACGGCCTTCGGCCTGGCGACGTCATCGTCTCGGCCAACAACCGCAACGTGACGCAGCCGTCGGATATCCAGCAAGAGTGGACGAAATCCCGCCAGCAGAAAAAGCCCATCCTGTTCCGCATCGAAAGGCAAGGACAATCGCTTTTCGTTGCAGTGGCTGCCTCCTGACGTAGCCGTCTCCGAACCGAAATATCGACGAGGCGTTCAGCAAGGCCGCGCACGAAATCGCGACAGGACACGATCACCACAGGGCGAACCTAGGGAGGAAAGGGCTCTGCTGCCGTGTGCGCCTTTCTGCGGTCAGGGAAGGCGACCACACCCTTAAGGACAGGCGACCACCATTCTGAGCAGCGCCGTCTCGCAGCAGATGCTCCATAATGGATGGTTCGGAACCACGGTATCCGATCACGACTAAGGGGCTGTCAGCCAAGAGGGGAATGAGCTTTCCGACCAGCTCCGGATCGAGCTGCTGAACTTCCTCGACGAGATTCTTGTCAGAGTATTGCTCGGCGCGCCCATGCAGCCAGACAATTTGCGCCCTGGCATAAAGGCTGACTCGTTGAGATCGCCCGACTGGCGGTTCACCTCGGCGATATGGCCGATGTGATGTCGCACGGCACCCAAAGCGGTCGGAAGGCAGGTGTCGAAGTTCGTTGTCAGGATTGTCGACACGAGGCCTTTGACGACGAGCTCTGCCAGACGGTGATAGCCTTTCCCGATTCCATTGGTCGGATGGATGAGGTCGAGGAGGAGCTGCTTACGGTACTCGCCGGCTTGAGCAGGTGCTGAACGACGAGTGGGAAATTCTCGGCAAGACGGTCGTCGCCCTTCAGATACCAGCGCTGGTCGTGCAGCCAGGTCTGCCACTCGGTTAGGCGGACCTGTTCGGGCGGGACCGCCCCGCCCAGCACCTGTTCGGCGTAAACTCGTTTCGCCAGCCTCTTGACGCTCTCGGCCGCGATCGGCACCCCGGAACTGAAGGATGCGCCGGCACCAAGCAGCAAGACTGGTCGCGCGCCGCCCGTCGCGCGAAAAATACGCGTCAGGATACGCACTGACTCTTGCTGCGACATCGGCCCTCCAGAGTCGCAAGTGGTATCCGATTCTGCGACGCATATCCCACAATAAGAGAACAACCGAGTTCTCCTGCGGCGGTTCGATCAAAGCGCCCACGCTGTCCGAACCCAAGCTACGAAAACGCTGTTGTCGGCACATCCGATGCTGGGACGTCGCCAATGCTTTTGAGTAAGGGGGCGGCGTGCAGGAAGTTTCACCGTAAACTCAAGCTCGACCCCACGGCCTTCACATAACTGAGGCGCGCAGAGATACGTCTATCTGAGACATGGATGGCTGTTTGCTATTCAAGGCAGACGCGATCTCGACCTGAGCTTTTCCGGCGATCTGACGCAGTTCGCAGTTCCCGTTAATGTCCTGACAGCTACCGCTGGGGAGCCGACAGACGCGATGGGCGACGATGTGCGCTTCAAGAACTATGGACTAGCGCCCAAGTCAGACGCCGATTTCGGCCGTCCTGCTGCACGGTTTTCATTTTCCGAAAGACGAAGGCGTGATGGCGATCATCCTGCCCCACGGCGTGCTGTTCCGAGGCGGTGCCGAAGAGCGCATTCGCACACACTGTCCGGGAATTAGCGGACCCCCTGTCCGGCTTTTGAGAAATGCGCATTCAAATCCGATTGTTGGCCGGGGCCCCCAAGTGGGCACCTTGAGAATCGCTGATTGGGAAAGCGAGCTCGCCTGAACGACCGTGACGGCGCGAAGCTGAGCCTTGGCGGCGAATTTGAACCCGATGCCCCGTCATCCTATGTTCATGATTTGTACTTGGAAAGTCGCATAATTGGCAGTCTGGAAGTTGAAAGTTCAGGACCCAAAAGGGCCTCATTTCATTCCATTGAACCCGCCTTGGCCGGATAACCCTTTGCGACGTAGCTAAGAAGGCGGCTTCAGAGCCAAGCGCGATGGCGAAGATGCGCTAGTCTAGAATGCATCTGTGAATTTTTGCATGCGCATCGCTGCCGACACCGCCTGGCATGATTGTCCTGCTCGAAAACGGCTGCGGCGATCGCGGCAAAGCGATCGATGCGGTCGTTTAGACAGAGGCCTCCGCCTGGCATCGAGCAACATGCACGGAGGTACGCAAAGCGCAAATTGCATCAAGTATTTAATGGGACGAGCCCCCCGCGCAAAAAGCTTGCGCTGCGTCCATCGTTCCGCCGAACTGGGGGGCGTGACGATCGACCACGATGGCCTATTTTTTGCAAAGTCGAATGTCCCGATTCCGAAGCCGAGGGAAAAACTCGACCACGCCGAAGAATAGTAACAACACGGGCAACGCAAGCCGCCTTGCCCAGACCAGAGAAGGTGCTTGCGGTGCTCTCACTGACACGAGATCGCAAATGGCACGTGGGTGAGCAACAGAACTGGCGACCCGCATGGTGATCAGCTTGACTCGCTGAGGAAGCACAAGGTCTCAGCGGCAGAGGCGCAAGCGACGGTCGAGGCTGGCCGCGCGGGATCTGATCGAAGCGTAGTCGGACAAGGAAGCGGTGTAGTGCCCCACCTCGATGTTCCTAGAAGCGCGCCGGCAGCCTGGGCGGGGGGCTTGGGTTAGACTGCCGGCGCACGCCACTCATGAAGAGCGGCCCCTTTTCGCGGTTCCGACACCCATAGTCAACCCGGCAGCGTCTGGATGCCCGCTGTGCTCTTTTCAGAGCGGCTCGCGATGCCGGCCATGTCGGCCGATCCTGCCTAGGATGGGGGGCCACTCTCGTCGGCCGAGTTGATGCTCCAGCCAGTATCGCCTTGCCGACCAGCATGAGTTTGCCGTGAGCAATCCGTCGTCCCCAGCGGATACTATCGTGCACGTGTCGCAGCACTCCGGGCGGCTATATCGCCTAAGACAGCATGAAGAAGCGTTCCAAGTTCTTGTTCGGCGAGCCCGTGTGCAGTTCCTGAATCGGACAGTGGACGAGAATTCTCATGGCGGTGATGCGCCAGAAGGCATTCGCGTCCAACGGTATCAAGCCTCGACTATCAGTCCCAAACTACACATCACAAGAGCGATCTTCCACCCATTTGCAGATTATCCGACTGATCAGGCGGCGTTCGATATGTCCGACTCTGCCTCAAGCATTCCCACAGGTATGGACAGCGATCTCGCTATTTGTCGCAACGTGCTTAGGTTGAAGACTTGATTCATAGTTTCTCGAAGGCGATGACAAGGACGTCACGATATGCGAACGGCATTTTCGGATTTTCGGTCACGATCGATGATACATCATGAAACGTCTTGCGGTCGTTGCAGATCACAAAATCATTTGGAAGGTTCATTTCGACATCGCCGAGGAACCGCTTTGAGGCATCTGTAATCGTGCTCATACCGCCGGTGACGTTAACCCGCCCGATCATGTGAGAAACGATGAAATCCACCCCGTCCTGATGGAGTCCCTCGGGTGCTGGTTTGCCGTTTACACCGTCGCGTGCAACAATCCGGTAGGGATGAAGCTTAATATTCCAACGATCATGTCCTGCAGTTTCACAAAAATTCTGCAGAAACCTGTCAGAATCTTGTTTAAGACAGATGATCGATAAAGGATTGTTCAAAGGGCTCAAAGTAGCGCTTGAAGCCGCCATTCAAGTGGTTGATGGCTTTCGATTGCTCGTAAGGGGCATGCGGCAGGAGCCGAAAAATTCCCTCCACTGCGTCATATTCAAACGCACCATAGCGCCGGTAGCGATAGGTCCCGCCGTCACGCATGTATTCATCGAGAAGCAGTCGATTCCAAGACCCCCTGCATCATCCGCTCCCGTTTTCGCGGCGGCACATGGGAATTCTCCGCTCTGTTGTTCAACCCCTTGTGCGACCGGTGCTCGACGTCCGGCATCACCTGTCGCTTTGCCGCTCCATACGAGCGCAGCTTGTCGGTGATCATGCGCTTCGGCGCGAGCCCCTGCTTCTTAAACAGCCGCGTCAGCAAGCGCTTGGCGGCTTTGGTGTTGCGGCGGTTTTGCACGATTTCGTCCAGCACATATCCATCCTGGTCGACGGCGCGCCACAACCAAAGCTTTTTGCCGGCGATGGTGACGACCACTTCGTTCAGGTACCAGACATCATTCCGGCACGGCGGCTTGCGGCGCAAGCAGCGAGCGTAGTCCGGCCCGAACTTGATGCCCCACCGGCGAATTGTCTCATACGAAAACACGATGCCGCGTTCCAGCAGCATTTCCTCAACCAGACGCAGGCTCAGCGGAAACCGGAAATAAAGCCAGACCGCGTAGGCCATAATAGGCGGCGGAAATCGGGGGGCGTGTAGCTGACGGCGGGCGTATTCATGCCCCCCGGCGTCTATGTCGCAAATCTTGGCGATTGGTTTGTGTGACAAGCCGCCGCAGGTCTCAACGCGTTCATATGCAGACAATGTGAAATCGCCCTATTCCGCCTTTTTTTACCGCCCCTTAAGTCCCTCGCTCGCATGCTTGTCGATGCCATTGAACTCATGGCCATCGGCCAAGGATTTGGAAAATATGTTTCCTCTCGCAGCAGAAACCGTGAGAGTCGCTGTAGGCCTAACGTTAAGGGGCTGGGAGAGAGCGGTTTGATTGGACGAAATGTGTACCGGAGTACCGAGTCATGAAGCCACGAGGTAATCTGGTCCGACTGAAGCAATTTCAGGTGAATGAGAAGCGGCGACAGTTGCAGCAGCTAGACATGATGATTGCCGATTTCGAACGCATGGCGCGAGAACTGGACTTCCAGATAAACGCCGAGGAAACGAAGGCCGGCATCTCCGATATCAATCATTTCGCTTATCCGACGTTCGCCAAGGCCGCCCGCCTACGTCGTGACAACCTCAAGAATTCGCAATCGGACCTTCTGCGGCAGAGAACCACAGCCGAGCCATGCCTCGCCGAGGCTGAAGCAGAGCTCTCCAAGGCGCAAATGCTAGAATCGCGCAGCGGCAGAGGCCACGACCTCGAACCCGGCAACCGAAGCGCCATGATCGGCTGAGCCGGACGGCTTCAGCGCGCCTCAATTCGCGACACCCGACTGGCCGTTGGCGCGTGTGTCGCCGCAGCGTGACAGCCGTCCCGGCCAGCTATCGCTGCATCAAGCCGCTGAAACTTTACAGTGCCGGGCGCGCTGCTACCTCAATTTCCTTACCGCTCAATCAATGTGACAGCACCGATTCTTCTCAACCGCGGCATGCCCTAAATCGTCACCTGCGTTCCGATCTCGACGACGCGTCCGGTCGGGATCTGGAAATACTCGGTCGCATCGGCCGCCGTGCGCGCCAGCCCGATGAACAGCTTGTCCTGCCAGACCGGCATGCCGGAATTGGGCGATGCCTTGAGCGAGCGCCGCGACAGGAAGAAGGATGTCGTCATGATGTCGAACTTCCAGCCCTGCTTGCGGCAGATCGCCAGCGCACGCGGGATATTGGGCTGCTCCATATAGCCGAAGGTCAGCGTCACCCGCATGAACAGCTCGTTGACGGTCTCCATCTTGACGCGCTCGCTGTCGGGCACGACAGGCTGCGGCGCCGTCACCACCGAAAGGATGACGTTCTGCTCGTGCAGCACCTTGTAGTGTTTGAGGCTGTGCATCAGCGCCGTCGGCGCGCTCAGCGGATCGCTGGTCAGGAACACCGCGGTGCCAGACACCAGATGCGGCTTCTTCTTCAGCAGATTGCCGGCAAGGAAATCGAGCGGGATCTCGTTCCGGCGCGTCTTGTCGAACAAATAGCGGCTGCCGCGGATCCAGGTCCACATCGCCAGCACGATGGTGAAGGCCACCGCCAGCGAAGCCCAGCCACCTTCGAACACTTTGACGATGTTCGAGGCAAAGAAACCAATGTCGATGAACGCGAATACCACTGTCAGGGAGATGGCCAGCCAGAGCTGCCATTTCCAGATGCGGGTCATGATCACGTACAGCAGCACCGTCGTCACCAGCATATTGCCGGTCACCGAAATGCCGTAGGCTGAGGCAAGCTTGCTGGATTCGCCAAAGCCGACCACCAGCAGCATCACCACCAGCGCCAGCAGCATGTTGACGCGCGGCATGTAGATCTGGCCCGACTGCCGTTCCGACGTATGGAGGATTTCCAGGCGCGGCAGCATGTTGAGCTGCACCGCTTGCCTGGTCAGCGAGAAAGCGCCGGAGATCACCGCCTGGCTGGCGATGACGGTCGCAGCGGTGGCGAGAACGACCATCGGAATAAGCGTCCAGCCTTCGTTCATCTCGAAGAAGGGATGACCGACCACTCCGTTTTTCGCCAGCACGAATGCGCCCTGCCCGGCATAGTTCAGCAGCAGGCAAGGGAACACGATGGCCAGCCAGGCGAGCACGATGGGCTTACGGCCGAAGTGGCCGAGATCGGCATAAAGCGCCTCGGCGCCGGTGACGGCGAGGAAGATGGCGCCGATCGTCACGAAGGCGACGTCGGGTGAATTGATCAGGAACGCGACGATGTAATGCGGGCTGACTGCCAGCAGGATTTCCGGATCGGCGATGATGTGGTTGAGACCGGAAAGGCCGATGGCCAGGAACCAGACTGCCGTGATCGGGCCGAAGATCAGGGCGACGCCGCCGGTTCCAAACCGCTGTGCCGAAAACAGAATCGCCAGGATGACCAGCGTCAGCGGCACCACATAGGGCTGGAACGTCGGCGTGACGACGTTCATGCCTTCGACCGCCGACAGCACCGAGATCGCCGGCGTGATGACGGCGTCACCAAAAAACAGCGAGGCACCGACGATGCCGATGCCGAGGATCACCGCCGAGCGGGTCGGGAAACTGTTGCGCGCCAGCGCCATCAGCGACAGCACACCGCCCTCGCCGCGATTGTCGGCCCTGAGCACGAACATGATGTATTTGATGGTGACGATGATCGTCAGCGACCAGATGATCAGCGACAACACGCCGAGGATGTCGCCACGGTTGGCGACTTCGCCCCCCGACGATGCCACCAATGCCTCGCGGAAAGCATAGATCGGGCTGGTGCCAATATCGCCGTAAACCACGCCGAGTGCGCCCAGCATCAGCACCTTGGTGCTGTGCTGCTCGACCTCAGAATGGCTCGATTGTTCGACGGGTTCTGCCTCGTTACCAGCATTGGTAAGGGCCATGGACGACACTCCGATAAGCGCGCGGTGCTCTACGCTTGCTGCACTGCAATATCAAGTGCCGTCACGTAATGGCTCCGTATGCGGACCGCATTTGTTGCCCCACCGGCGGATTGTCTCATACGAAACCACGATCCCGCTCCAGCGCCATTTCCTCGACCAGACACAGGCTCAAGGGGAACCTGAAGGAGAGCCAGACCGCATGGGCGATGATCTGCGGCAGGAAACGATGGCGCTGCTTGTAGCTGACGGTCGCGATGTTCAGGCCATCGGTCTATGCCGAAAGTTAAGTTGATAACGCCTTAGCATCTCTTTCTCCTGTGTGTGTCTGCCAGACGAGCGGGCGGGCACGGAAGTGGTCGCGCTCTGGCTGCCAGACATACTCGTCGAACCTGATGAAAACCTGACTTGTACACCCAGCCCAAACCGGTGCGAGGGGTCGGTCTAATACCAAAGGCTCTGAGGGCTGACTCTCTAGGGTTCCCGCCTCGATTGATCCCAAGCAGTTCGAAATGCTCGCCGCATGAGCGCCGCGTGACGATCAACCTGCCCGACCTCAGCTGGAGTTTGCGACGGAACCGGGAAATATGCCGGACCAAGCTGACTTGGTGACACACGAACGCATTATTGTCTTCCGGTCTGGCGGCAACAGTATCAGCAGGACGGCAAAGCTGACCGGCTGCAGCGAAGCGCAGGTGAAGCGCGTCTGGGCTCGACATCAGAAGGAAAGCGGGAAGCAGGAAATGTTGTCGCAAAAGTTGAGTTCTGCGACGGTGCAAAAGTCAGTTGCAAATCGTCGCGACAGAGGCTCGGCAGCTCCCCGAAGTAGCCATTTCAGATTGCTTGCAGGTGCGGATAAAGTCCTTTATGCATGGGCACATGATCAAGTCCGCGCTCATCGCTGCAATCTATTATGCGACGCTTCCATAAGGAGCGGCGCGTTTCGATCATGCCTTGAAACAAGCCGCCGTCAGGCGGCTTTGTTCATTGAGAGGACCCCCTGGCGGCAATACCAGGAGGATTCCCTATATGGCACTTCCCGATTTATCAACCGGTCATTCCGAACCATGTTCGGCGGCTTTGAAGACGCTCATTGAGCGCGGCTATGTAAATCAAGGGACCGACCTGCCGGGTGTCGATGCCGCCTTTGAAGCAGGCATCGTACCCGCTTACGGTGGTTTCGATGCGACGGCTGACAGTCTTCATGTCGGCCATCTTCTTCTGATCATGGCGCTTCGTCATCTTCAGCAGACTGGCCATAAACCCATCGTTCTCATTGGGGGTGGGACCACCCGCATCGGCGATCCCAGCTTCCGTTCGGAGGCGCGGCCGATGCTGACGGACGAGCGGATCGCCGCCAACATTGAAGGGATCAGAAAGGTCTTTGACCGTCTCCTTGTCTTCGGAGACGGCCCGACGGATGCCGTGATGGTGAACAATGCCGACTGGCTGGACAGCATTCGTTGGATCGACATGCTGAGAGACGTCGGCAGGCATTTCTCCGTCAATCGGATGCTCTCTTTCGACAGTGTGAAGTCGCGGCTGGAAAAGCAGGAGAACCTGAGCTTCTTAGAATTCAACTACATGATCCTCCAAGCGTTCGACTTCGTTGAGCTATCCCGCCGGACCGGTTGCCGTCTGCAGATGGGTGGAGCCGACCAGTGGGGGAACATCATCAATGGCATCGACTTGACACGGCGGACGGATGGAAAGGAAGTCTTCGGAGTGACTACGCCGCTTCTGACGACTTCTTCAGGTGTCAAGATGGGTAAGACGGCTGCCGGAGCTGTGTGGCTCAACGAAGATCGCCTTTCGCCATACGATTACTGGCAATTCTGGCGTAACACGGAAGACGCTGATGTCGTTCGGTTCCTGAAGCTTTTCACCGATCTGCCGATGGACGAGATCGAGCGATTTGGACAGGCTGAAGGAACCGAGCTAAACGCCGTCAAAGAACGTCTGGCCAACGAAGCTACCGCCCTGGCACATGGAACTAACGCCGCCAAACAGGCGGAGGCCACGGCTAGCCAAGCATTTGGGCAGGGCGAAGCCGCAGAGGGGCTACCGACGCTTCATCTAAATGACGCCGAGGGCTTGGCCGGAGTAGCCCTTGTGGATTTGCTGGTACGCGCCGGATTGACCTCCTCCAAAGGGGAAGCGCGAAGGGCGATCTCGGGACGAGGTGTGCGGATCAACGGCAACGTCGTCGAGGTTGATACAATGATATCGTCCCAAGACCTCCCGATCCGGCTTTCGCTCGGCCGGAAGCGCCACACTGTTGTAAAGTAGGGTTTCAGCAAATGCTGTCGCAGAAATACTGCCCGCTTAGCGGATATTGCAGACATTCGCGTCGAGTTCCCTGAGGACTGTCGAGAGACATTCCTCAGGGGGTAGTTAGAGCCGGGCAAAGGCAGCAAACTGGCCGGGTGGGTGATTGGCTACTATATTGCGTGATGCATTAACATGTAGGAGGTCGAGCAGCATTGTCACGCATCCATGCGGCAATGGGCGGGCCGTTTCCTTTGATGTGATCGGCATTGACGGCGACCGCACACAAGGTGTCCACCTATTTTGGTGACGCCTCATGCATCAGAGCACTCAACAGTAAAAGGTGCGGGGAAATTCGCGCTTACTAATTAACTGCCAAGCGACACACGTTTCGCGCGCGGATCTGCAGATCATCTTGCGGCGCGCGGCATTGATGCTCAGAAACGTCGCCGGCGTGCCGCTGGAACCGGCCACCGAGGACGCTCTCAACGCCATTGCTGCCGAAATGGAAATCGGCCGGGCGGACCTCATTCAGATCGTGCTGCGGGAATGGTTGGAAACGAACGCCTATCTGCCCGTGCGCGAAATCGATGAGGAGAATGAAACGGACGGGAGCGCGTAAATGCAAACTTCCGCGATCACGCTATGCACGGCGAAGCTGCGACTCATCTATCGCTAAGGCGCGGCGGACCTGATGGCCTATCGTATTCGTCGATGGCCATGGTTCGAGCGATAGGAACGCGGAACGCCTCCGTGGCGCCCCGAATGTCGTCATCATATACGGCTTGTACGCGTCCCCAACTGCCGCAGCTTTCATCGGCTGCGCAGTTCGCCATCCGGACTTGAGACAGTGCCGGCTCTGCTTCGGTGCAACGTCCGCGATGGCGGCTCGATTCCTGGGCGAAGACTCCATTTTCGGGCGGCAATTCCAGCACCGACCTTGACCGAGTCATGCCGCATATCTGTTGGATGTCGCATCGTCGTAGCCCCGCTAAGCCGACCAGGCCTCCCGACCGCCGGATCGATAATGATGATCGCCTCTGGAGAATTGTTCTTGTTGTCGAGCGCGATGGTCTCCACCGTCTTGCCGTGCTCTATTTCCGCTCAGTCATGAGCAACGCCAGCCAGCCTGTCGACACTTTCGACGAGGTCCCGTGCCTTATCTGCATCGTGTGAAGGCTTTGTGGGTTCGCTCGGGCCGCGCCATCCCCAGCCTATCTTCCTTCACGCCCAACAGCGAAGCATCCAATGCTAATTCGTGAAGCGTCGAGAAAACAAAATTTGACTGGCAATCAAGTTTCTGTGGCGCGACCTTTCGTGGATGCGACAGCCAAACAGCCTGACTTCCCCACTGGGAATGCTTGCTGCCTCGACCTCTCTCCGGCCGGCCGAACGCCCTTTGCGGTGCCGGCCGACACGTTCCGTGCCGGTGCCGGAGCCGAGGAGAGCCCGAGGCCTTCACCATCATCAATCCGCTATATGGGCCATGCGCTCAACAACGCGCTGCAGGACACAGGACGTGCCGTCCCACAGGGATTATTGAATCCCGTTAGGATTTAAACGCCAAATCCAATCGCAGCC
The DNA here is from genome assembly GCF_040322115.1 of Mesorhizobium sp. M0195. Classification (NCBI taxonomy): domain Bacteria; kingdom Pseudomonadati; phylum Pseudomonadota; class Alphaproteobacteria; order Hyphomicrobiales; family Phyllobacteriaceae; genus Mesorhizobium; species Mesorhizobium sp. M0195. The sequence continues at coordinate 43,488 of NZ_JAMYSV010000023.1, forward strand.
ATCCGCTGAACGCAGCTATCGCCGTCGACGCGAACATCGAACAGAACCGACCCTGCGGTTTTTTCCGCAGCGTCAGCCACACGATCGCAGAACGGTCGATTGAGGTAACAGGCACAGCAATAATCGTGTTGGGGAACAACGGAGAACTTAGATGCGCGTCGGTAAACGGGGACACCGCCCTTTTGGTGGCGGAATTGGCTGCGTGGAATGCGTCTCCGCTGAGTGAGTGCGCATTTCGCAAAAACGGGACAGTCGTTCCGCTAAATCGCGGACATATACTCGCCACTGAATTCGCAATCTGCCGGTTCGACTGGCAGGAAGAATGTGACTCGCGAAATCGTCCAAGAATAATTCCGAGACTCCTCATTTGGTCGCCATGAGATCGCGCTCCAGTTCCGCAATGCGCACGCACTTGCCGAGCGTCGTCCTGACGCAACGCCTTGATCCATCCTCGCCCGCGCATAAGTCTTCCTGCCAACACCCAACCGAAAAGGCATACGGATTCCTAATTTCCGGCAAGCCGAAACGCTTGTGGAAAAGAAGCGCGGCGCTCGGGAGGACGAATGAAGCGATATTACAAGGTCGTTCGTCCTATTGGCCATCTTGGGCTGTGATGTTATGGGCAATCTGTTCGAGGAGCGCTCCAACGGCTTGGGCATGCCGCGGACAAGCGAAGTAGCGCCCGCCAAGAGCGCAGTTGCGATGTAGGCATCGGGAGGGCGATTGGTGCGTGGATAGTCAGCCCTGGCCTATTGTCGATTGTGCCAGCCGGCGCGCATTTTGCAGCCATGGTGGCGCAGCATGTTGAATTGGCGTTGTTTGAGCAGTCACTCGGCAATATCGAAGGCCTGCATCGGCCGTTCTGTGATCGTGTGGCTGACGCTGCGGAGAAAACCGCAGGATCGGTTCTTTTCGATGTTCGTGTCGACGGCGATATTTGCGTTCAGCGGATGGCCGCGATTGGATATGGCGTCACCGGCACAGCAATAATCGTGATGGACAAGTACGGACAACTTAGATGCGCATCGGTAAACGGGGACACCGCCCTTTTGGTGGCAGAATTGGCTGCCTGGGATGCGTCTCCGCTGCGTGAGCAAGCGAGGGTTGACCACCGCGGAACGGCCATCATCCTGCTAGCCAAACTTCGGAGCTCTGGTCACTTCGCCCGGTTCTAGCCGGCTGAGCGCCGCTTCCTACCTTGCGGGCTAAGCAGATGGCGCGGCGGCGATGAGGCACCAGCGCGCGAATCCCCGCCAGCAGCAGCCGCTCCGCAGTGAGACCCAGCTTCGTTCCCGTCATCAAACTGCTCACGTTGAACGCCGGCGCGACTGGCTCCGGGCGGAGATCGATCCGAACTACCTTGGGGTCGTCTTCGGCCTTGCGACCGGGCTGCTGCTCGCAGAAGCAGCGTCAGTCTTCGGTGCGCGAGTAGTCGGGCTTCAAGACGGTCAAGCGCTATCGGCGTCTGCCACCGAAGACGTCCGGCGTCGTGCGTGTACGGCGGAGGCTGAAATCTCAGGGATGGAAGGACCCAGCAGCCAATGCAGGCGGTGTCCCATCAGATTCCATAGGACATGAATTGTCATCGACGTGCTTTCATGATTGCTGGGGTCGATGTCACGTCGTCGCTTGCTACCCGAAAAGAATTTCCCGGGCTACGCATACCTGCCTGGCAAACATCCGCATCCGGTTCGCGACCCGCTGGGTCACAGTTACCAAAGCGACCCGGTGACCGTTGTTGCCGTCGAGGAATCACTCAGCTCAAACGGGTTCCGATGGGGTATCGACCTGTTCAATCACGGTTATTACTGGGAAGCCCATGAGGCTTGGGAGCCTCTTTGGCACGCTGCGAAACAAGGCACTCAGCATCGCCTTTTGTTCAAGGGATTGATCCTGTTGGCGGCGGCCGGGGTGAAAATCCGCGAGGGAAAGCGGGTCGCTGCCGCGCGCCATGCGGCGAGAGCTGCAGCGCTTTTTCGTCGGGTGGCGCCTCTGCCGAGCCGGCCCTTTGAGGCCGCACTCGGAATGACACCTGCCAAGCTCGCGGTACACGCCGAAACGGCCACAACTTTCCCAGCTGTTTTGCGAGAGCCGATGCCTGGCCAGCCTGAGCCCGTTTTCGATTTCATTCTCGCCCCTAAATCCGAGTGCGTCTGATAGGCAAGTGCACTGCCGGCCCGTGTCATGGACAGTTCGACAAGGGCAGCTTCAATCCTGGTGCGGTTGACCTACGGCACAGCCCGGCGCTGGCGGAGCACCCATGGCAGGCGCCGCTTCCATCGTTCACCTCTCGGCAAAGCAACATCTTTCTGCCGCCGCTTTTTCTGGCGGGTCCGTCTGTCTTCAGTCGGTGGGTTCGATGCCTTCGGAACCGGCGCTTTCTCAACCGTCGGCTGCTTAGGAAGCGATCCGTCGGGCATGATCACCTCCTTGCCGTCGGGTACCGCTTCACCAACGGCGGCCATGGGCCGAGAACGGATATCTTCACAAGGAAAAATCGGCACTTCAGCGATCGCACCTTCAGTCTTCGCTTCCGCGATATCGTTCGCGATGGCGGCCAGGTCGATGCCGCCCCAGATTGACTGTGGCCGCTTCATGAGCCCACGCTTCTGTTTGATCTCGACGACAAAAGGTCGCTGCTGCTTCATAGTGCTCTCGGCGGATTTGGGAGCGTGCGAAATGTCGTCTAGGCCGATCGCACGCTTTCGTCCACCCGCCCACGCATTTTCCAACGGTTTTCGAAGACCGTGAAATCGTCCATGCCACGACTGAAGCGGCTCACCGCCGGAGCCTAGGTGTTTAGGCCCAGGCTCCCGATCTGTTGTCTTGCCGTCAGCATGACCGCCATAAGTAGGCCCATCGCGAAGCCGCAAAATGTTCAAGATGCAATGAAGATGGCCGCCACTTTTCCATGCTCGCATGTTCCCGAGTAAATCGGACCCGTCCAACGCATTTTTGCAATCGGCCACCTGCGACTGATTATGCTGCTGATGGTCCGCATGCGGATGTCTGGGTGGCCGGGCACAGATTGCACTCGCAAGCGCTCGGCAATCCCAAAGCTGCACTTGCTGCACATGCATCGGCTTTCCTCCACCGATCAACCCTTAGTGTGGGTTGCGAAGTCGCAAGAGGTGGCGCTGACCAGGCTTGTTCCGCAGCCCTCGTTGTCGTTGATCCAGACGCTGGGTGGTGCGGAGGAATCGCAGCAGCGATCACCCACAGAACGGGTCAGCTTTGCTGCGCTCGATTTTGTCGATGATCAGATCGGCCCCCTTCTTCGCGAGAGTGGGCGCTCTAATCAGCCTAGAACGGCCTGATCCTGGTCAATCTCACGCGCGCCAACTGCCTCGCCGGATTGTAGAGCCTCTTGCGGGTGTTTTCTACAACAACCACTAGGGTCATCAGATCAAGCAGGAAGTCGTCGATCGCTTGGGCGGTTGTCCTGACTCACCTTTGAACTGATCCAGCAAAACGCTCGCCTGATCGATCGCATCCGCGCTGGCCGGAGTGATTAACGCTTCGATCCTCTTGACGATGGCGATCGTACGAGGTGCCGGCCCCCGACTCCTCGTTGCAAGGTTCACCACGTGGTGCGTGAGTTTCGTCTGCCTTTGCGACTGCCGCTTGATCGCCGCCAGTCCACTGGCTGCACGATGCGCTTACCACGGCGTGTCGCTCCGGGCCTTGCGGTCTTTCGCATTTGCTGCGTTATACTATGAACCGGCCCGGCATGATCGCCGAACCAGAACGTTTGCGAACTTTACAAGGAATACGCATATGGCGACTGGAACCGTGAAGTGGTTCAACAGCACCAAGGGGTTTGGATTTATCCAGCCCGACAATGGTGGTCAGGACGTTTTCGTCCACATTTCCGCTGTCGAACGCGCGGGCCTCTCGACCCTCGCTGACGGCCAGAAGATCAACTATGAGATCGAACAGGACCGCCGCACTGGCAAGTCCTCTGCTGGCAGCCTCAGCAAAGCTGGCTGATTTTTCTCCTGCCCCCCGGCAAGAGCCGGAAGTACGCGGCAAGTCCGGATGTACTGACGGCCGCTCGACAAGAGCGGGCGAGAATAGGGCTCGGCGCAGCAGATTGCTGCAAGCGGACGCGCTTCTTGTGAGACAAGAATGTTTGCAGTTGAAGGCGGCTGTCCCCGCCTTCTCGTATTCCGCGCAGATGCCGACGGCAGCTGCGCGCTCCAGAACGAACCTCGAACGCTGAAATCAAGCTGCGACCTTCTTGCGGGTCCGGTTCGTCGGCGCCGGCGTTTCCGGCTCTTTCGGTTTGCGGCCGAGTCCCATCGTCTTGGCCAATGCCGAGCGCGCGGCAGCATAATTCGGCGCGACCATAGGATAATCTGCCGGCAGGCCCCATTTGGCGCGATATTCATCCGGCGTCAGGCCATGGTGGATCGACAAATGGCGCTTTAGCGATTTGAATTTCTTCCCGTCCTCAAGGGAGATGATGTAGTCCGGTGTCACCGACTTCCTGATTGGGACAGCAGGCATAAGCGCAACCGGCTTTTGTGCGGTGACGCCTGCGGCCGTGCCTTTCAGCGCCGCGTGCACTTGGCCGATCAGGGCAGGGAGATCCCCCACCGGGACCGGGTTGTTGGAGATATAGGCTGAGACGACATCGGCGGTGAGCTCGATGAGGGTGTCAATGTTTTTTGCGGCTTCTTCTGTCATGAAAATTCTCCGGGCAGCTTGAAACACAGTCGGCGAAATGTTGCTTCATAGTGGCGGTTGTCGCTGAAAGCAAATACAGCCCGGCAGGACTATCGCGATGCTCGTCGGCACCGAGGACCATAGCGCTGCATCCGCCGTCGTGCGCGTGTTGATCTGCGCGCTGTCGGCCGGGCAAAACGAAGCGCCAAAGATGCTTTGCGTAGGCTTCGGTTCTCGACTTTCGATTTGACCTGCGCCCCGGCCAGCGCGCCCTCGGCGGGCGCTACGAACTCGAATACGGTGGTTGAACCGATGCTGACCATCGCGGTAATTCAAGCACAAGGTTGCCTGTTAATCCTGTGGTCACAAACGACCTTGATGGCCAACAATGCGAAACCCGATGTGCGCGCCGCACGGTCTTGAGCTTTTTGCAATTCATCCCTAACTTGGGTCGAACCGCTCAGAAGATGCGCATATCGCCTCGAGCGGGCGCTTGCGGGTCATGATCTCGATGTTGTCTTAGCTACGAGGTTTCCCATCCGCTTGGTTAGGCTGTCGAAAAGAAACAATCGCTCTTCGATCACTTACTTCCGGAGCCCGATATCATGATGAAATATCCAGACGTTAAACCAGGTCTTAAAGAAGAAGTGCCCTGGTCTGACAGCCTGACCAGCTACGACCGTCAGCACTTCACGACCTACCTGAGGCTCCTGGATGCAGGTGCCGACGAGGCAAGCTATGAGGAGATGGCGCAGGTCATCCTCGGCATCGATCCGGTGCAAGAGCCGGAGCGGGCCCGGAAAACTGTGCGAAGCCATCTCGATCGGGCGAACTGGATGGTGACGACCGGTTACAAGGAATTGTTCGTCGGATGAGGGCGAACAGGCGGCGACACGCTCCGCTTGTCAGATGTGGTTACGGCGTCCGCGACAAGAGGGGTCTGACGGTCGGGGCTGCAGGAATTAGGTTCAAATTGAAAGACCTCAGTTCTTGCTCCATCATGACGATCGACAGATGGCCGGCGACCGGTGCGAGCACCAGACCCGCCACGCTGGACGACAGCAACACGAGGTCAACCACGCCCGACCGGACGAAGGCGAATGCGACACACTGCTCCTGATCGATCCGGATCACTTCTCCTAATCAACGACAAAACACGGATATTCCAAAGGTGACCAGGCTTTGGTTCGAATTGCAAAGGCGATCGTGTATCTAACACGCCCAGGAGACTCGACCGGCCGTCTTGGCGGACAAGAGTTTGGGGTCTTGTTACGCGACGTGCGCATAGAGCAGGCAGGTACAATTGCGGAAAACATACGCCGTCTTGTCGAGGCGAGTCCCATGGCGAAAGGGTAACAGGACGGCGTGAAAGTGACTGTCAGCATTGGAGGCGCGGAAATCTCTCCAATGCAGATGCTCAGGACGTCCTTCGCACTGCCGGACGGTGCCTTTTTGAAGCGAAACAACATGGACGAAATCGTGTTTCGTTCGACTATGAAGCCGCCATGTTGCGGGTCGTGACGCCTAACCTACCCTTGGCCCAGCCCTGACGCTGGCAGAGTATCGCGTGAATGGGACCTGCCTTCCAACCGATCGCGGATGCACCAACAACCCGGCCACGCTCCACGTGTCACAGCCTGCGGCCCATTTTTCAGGTAACCGGCAATTCGTTGGAGTCCGTTCCCCTAAGTGACGCAAAAAGGCCCGCCCCATTGTCTGGAGCAGGCCCTTTGACTTGCGCGGTACTCAGAACCTTGCCGCTTCGCGAAAGATAATATCGAATGGTAAACATCGACTGAACGTCCGTGCCGCTTCGGTGGCCTTGGGTTAGGTGCGGCCCTTGTCCTGTTGCTTGGCGAGATCGGGGCGGCTGATGCCGGCTCAGTGCGACGCGGACTTCGTGCAAATCCCAACAATGCTGCCCCCGCATCGATCACCGCAAGCAGATTGGCCAACTAAATGTCATCCACTGCAGCGCAAATTGGTTGCTCGCCGGCCGACAAATGCTGGGAGGCACTGCATGCGCGCGCTCGCGCGGACCTGTGGTGAAAGAATTGGCGCCCGGCCGCGATTGGTCAAAGTTGGGCCTGCGGACCGAGTGTCACCGCTTGCGATCGTAACATTGATGCGATCCGAATTTACTCTTTGGCTCGCGCCCAAGCTGGACGCTCAAGGATGCCGCGTCTTCGCCGATATCCTGACGCTTCAGCCCGGCGATCGGTGGCGCAGGGAAACCTCACGAACGCGAGCCGGATCGCGAGCCAGATCGATGAGCTTTCCACCCCTGCATGGTACCGGAGTAGGAAGATGGGGATCGTCCACAGATGGCCGCCGATGAACTGGTAGGCTTGGGTCATCTCACCTTCGATCAAACCGGTGTCGTGACACCCATTCCGAGAACAGGCGAGCCGCGCGTCGGTCCATATGCCGCGAAGGACAGACGAGCCAACATCCCGAAACTTGCGCATCTGAACAGGAGGCCGGTGGTCAATCAGTACCGGGCAGGATGTGCAGATTGACAGGCATTAGGGAAGCCCAGGTTCTCAGTCCACAACGCTGCACAATCGTTAGGCCGGGGTGACGAGCGCGACAACCGCGGCGGGGTTAGCCAGCTCACAGTTCAAGTCGATGGCTCAACCGTTGCATGGGGAGAGCTCTTGCTTCTCATTCGCTCCAAATGCGGACGCGGCGCACGAGCTCGGAAGTTGAGATCCCGTAGCGATCGTGAAGCGTCGGCAGCGCGCCAGCGTCGAGGAACTCGTCGGGCAGGGCGATCTGCCGAAAGACTGGGGCCACTCCCTCCCGCATCAGCAGCGCGGCGACACCTTCGCCCAGCCCACCGATGATGGTGTGGTTCTCCGCCGCCACCACCAGCCGTCCCGAACGGCGCGCGGCAGCGAGTATCGCCTCCGTATCCAGAGGTTTGATCGTCGGAACATGCAGAACGGCGCAGCCGATCCTGTCGGCTTCAAGCGCCTTCGCCGCCTCCAGCGCGCGCATGGTCATCAGGCCGCTTGAAATGAACAGCACATCCTCACCCTCGCGCAGCATTCGCGCCTTGCCGATTTCAAATGTATAGTCGTCTTCGTCGAGCACGACAGGAACCTTACCGCGCGAAAGCCGCATGTAGACCGGCCCGTTGTAGTCCGCGATCGCCTCCGTGGCCTGTTCGATGTCGAGCGCGTCGCAAGGGTCGATGATCGTCAGGTTCGGCATCCCGCGGAAGATCGCGATGTCCTCCGTCGCCTGGTGGCTGGGGCCGTAGCCGGTCGTCAGCCCCGGTAAGGCGCAGACGATCTTCACATTGAGTTTCTCCTCGGCGATCGCCATGCAGATGAAATCGTAGGCACGTCGCGATGCGAAGACGGCGTAGGTGGTGGCGAAGGGCGTAAAACCCTCCCGCGCCAGGCCGGCGGCGGCGCTCATCAGCACCTGCTCCGCCATGCCCATCTGATAGAAGCGGTCCGGATGCTCCTGTGCGAAGACATGGAGATCGGTGTATTTCGCGAGGTCCGCCGTCAGGCCAACTATCCCGGGCCGCTGGTGCGCCAGTCTGGCCAGTGTGTGCCCGAACGGCGCATTGCGTGTCGGTACGCCATCGGGCGCGATCGACGCGATCATCGCCGATGTGGTCTTGCGCTCACCGGCATTGGCGGCGTGGCGCGGCGCGAACTTTGACAACCTCAACGCGGACGTCCCTTTTCCAAAGCTTCGAGCGCTAACGTCCATTCGTGCGGTTCGACGCGGATGAAATGCGTGATGTCGCGGGTTTCCAGGAATGGCACACCCTTGGCCATGCGCGTATCGCAAACGATCACACGCGGACGAGGTTCCTTCAGGCCGCGCGCCATGTCGAAGGCCTTGCGGACCGCCTCGATGTCGTTGCCGTCGACGCGCTGCGCATGCCAGCCGAACGCCTCGAACTTGTCGGTCACCGGTTCGGAGGAGAGCATGGCCGTCGACGGACCATCGGCCTGCTGATTGTTGAAGTCGACAATGGCAATGAGATTGTCGAGCTTGTGGTGGGCGGCCGACATCGCGGCTTCCCAGGTCGAGCCCTCACCGAGCTCGCCGTCGGACAAAAGATTGTAGACGAAACTGTCGCTTCGCTTGCGCGTCAGCCCCATGCACATGCCAACGGCAATGCCAAGGCCGTGACCGAGCGAGCCGCCGGTGATCTCCATGCCGGGCGTGTATGGCGCCATGCCGGACATCGGCATACGGCTTTCATCGCTGCCATAGGTTTCGAGCTCTTCCTCCGGCAGCACGCCCGCTTCGATCAGAGCCGCGTAGAGCGCGATCGCATAGTGTCCGATCGACAGCAGGAAGCGGTCGCGTCCCTCCCACAACGTGTCCTCCGGCCGGTAACGAAGCGCATGGAAATAGGCGACGGCAAGCACGTCGGCGACACCCAGCGCCTGTCCGACATAACCTTGGCCCTGGACTTGACCCATCCGCACGGCGTGTCGGCGGATACGATAGGCTCGTTCGGCCAGGCTGACATTGCTGCCAGCGCGAGGCATCTCAAGCTCCGTTGTCCACTCAGCCATGGATTAGCATCCCACCGTTGACATCGATCACGGCGCCGGTGATGTAGCTGGCCAGATCGGAAGCCAGGAAGAGATAGGCGCCGGCTACGTCGCGCGCCTCGCCCAGCCGGCTGAGCGGGATTCCCTTGATGATGTCGGCGCGCATGGCGTTGGTCAGTTTGCCGCCGGTGATGTCGGTCTGGATCAGGCCCGGTGTGATGCAGTTGACGCGGATGCCTTCGGGACCGAATTCGCGCGCCATGGCCTTGGCAAGCCCCAGAACACCCGCCTTGGCAGCCGAATAGTGCGGGCCACCGAAGATGCCGCCGCCGCGCTGGGCCGAAACTGACGACATGCAGATGATCGAGCCGCCGCCATTTTCGCGCATGTTCGGGATGAATGCCTGGCTGAGATAGAGCACGCCGCGTAGGTTGACATCGAGGATGCGGTCCCAGTCAGCCGGGCCGATATCCAGTGTCTTTGCGGGCTGCGTGATCCCGGCAATGTTGCACAGCACGTCGACCTTGCCGAAGGCTTCGGCCACTTCGGCAGCAGCCCTCTTGCACGCATCGAGGTCGGCGACGTTACAGGCGAGGCCAATGTGCTCGGGCCCAAGCGACTCGGCGGCGTCACGGGCCTGTTGCTCATCGAGGTCAAGAATAGCAATGCGCGCGCCTTGCTCCGCCATCAGCGTTGCCGTGGAGCGGCCTATCCCCCGAGGGCTCGCGGCCCCTGAAATCACCACGGCCTTGCCCTTCAGCAACATGTCAAAGTCTCCTGCTATTTCAACTGGCGGGTAATCTAGAGCCGGTAGTAGCTGGCGGCGTTGTCGTGGAACAACGCGAGCCGCTCCTGGTGCGTGTAGCCTCGCGTGATCTCCTTGAAGGCGTTCACGATGGCGTCGAAGCTCGAGAACAGCTTGTCGACCGGAAAGTTCGTCGCGAACATGCAGCGGCCGACGCCGAAGGCCGCGATAGCCTCTTCGACATTGGGACGGATCGACGCGACGGTCCATTTCCAGTCGCCCATGCCGAGGCCCGAGATCTTGCAGGCGACGTTCGGCGCTTGCGCCAACTGGTGCATGCCCTTTTTCCAGGCGCCAAAATGCTCGGGGCCGTCGACCTGCATGCCGGTGTGGTTGAGAATGATCTGGACGTCGGGAAAGTCGCGCGCGAGCTCGAGGAACTCGCCCATTTGTGGGTAGTAGAGCTGCAGGTCGAAACTCAGCCGTCGCTTCGCCAGTTCCCGGAAGCCACGCCGCCATTCGGGTGTCCGGCTGACCTCCGGCCGCGCCTGATAGGTCTTGGCGGCGTCGGGATGGTAGTTCATCGACTGCCGAATGCCGCGGAAGTTCGGATATTCCATGTGGCCGTCGAGGAGCTCGCCAACATCGGGTTTGGACAGGTCGGCATAGCCGACGATGCCGTGGGGAAAACCCCGCTTGTCGGCGATCTCCTGCAGCCAGCGCGTCTCCCCAACCGGATCGCTGGGATCGAACCCCACATCCAGGTGCACCGATTTTATGAGGTTCTGGTTTTGGGCGTCCTCAAGATAGTCATCGAGAAGGTAACTTTTTCGGATCGCCTCGTAGTCACCGAAAGCCGACGGCTTAACCCCGTCGGTCAGCCACGGATAGTAATTGGTTTCCAGGTCCCAAAGATGATGGTGCGGATCGATGAACGGCAGCTCGGCCACGGTCGGGATTCCTTGCTCGAGGTCTGGACCCGCCGGCCTGGCCAGCGGGTCCATTGGGTGGCGGTCAGTTGCTCGGGGGAAAGACGCGGGCGATGACCTTCTTGGCCTCGGGACTGTCAACCTTGTCGGCCGTAACAAGAGGCATGACCAAGGCCAGGTCCTGGGTTACCGGCGCGCCCGTCAGTGCGTTGTAGACCTGTTGGGTTCCGTCGATGCCTTGGCCCACCGCCTCCTGGAAAAAGATGCCCTGGATCGCTCCCTTCTTGAGCAGCGCAATCGTGGTTGGCGAGCCGTCGGCGACGGTAATGCCAATCTTGCCGGTCAGGCCGCGGGTCTCGACCACCTTGGCAGCACCAGTGCCGGCTTCGTCATACATGCCGTAAATGGCCTTGATGTCGGGATTGGCCGTCAAGAGGTCATTTGCCTGGGTGACGGCTTCGCTGATCGTCAGGCCGCGCGTCTCCAGCATCTGGACGAGGTCACAGCCTGCGGTCGCGAACGCCTCCTTGGCGCCCTTGAGGTACTTCTGCGCATTCTCACGATCCTGCGGCAAGGACAGCATGCCGACCTTGTTGCCGCCACGCTCCTTGGCGAGCTCGCAGGTGAACTTCCCCTGCGCCTTGCCGGTCTCATAGTTGTTCGCGGTGACCGAGGACGTATAGTTCGTAAGGCCGGGCTGCGGCCCGATGCCTGCAAAGGCGATCGGCACTTTCTGCTTCGCCAGATAGTCGAGCAGCGGCGGTGTCGAGGTCGAGCTGACAGGGCCGATCACAATGGCCGAGACGCCTTTGGTGACGGCTGTCCGGGCATTGTCCATCTGCTTGGCGGGGGAGTTTTCCGAGGTGTACTCGACATAATCCATGCCGAGCTCGTTGGCCTTCGCCTTCACGCCGTACCCGACCCATTGCCAGTAGGAGATGTCCAGCGACGGGGCGATGTAGGCGACGGTCTTCTTGTCCTGCGCGTATGATGCGCTGGACAAGGCGGCCGCCGCCAACGCTGCAAGTAGTATGGTCTTCAACTTCATCTTGGTTCCTCCCGTTGATGATCTAGAGTCGGTTCTTGTTGCTGATGCGGTCGATCAGAACCGCGAGCAGGATCGCGGCGCCGGTGACTGAGCCTTGCCAGAAGCTGTTCACGCCGATGAGGTTCACGCCGTTCTGGATGCAGGTGATCATCAGCGCGCCAAGCACAGCGCCGATCGCGCTGCCCGTCCCGCCAAAGAGGCTGGCCCCGCCGATGACGACGGCGGCTATCGCCTGCAGCATCAGGCTCGCCCCTGCCGTGGCTTCGGCGTTAAGGATATAGCTGACGGTCAGCAGCCCGGCGAAAGAGGCAAGCAGCCCTGAAGCGACATAGGCCGCGAACTTGATGCGCAGAACCGGAATGCCGAGCAGCCGGGCGGCAATTGCCGATGAGCCGACGGCGTAGAACCAGCGTCCAAGGACGACCTTGCGCAAGGCGTATTCCAGCAGAACCATCAGGATGATGCAGAATAGAAGATGGTTGGGCATGCCGGCAACGATCTCGCCGGAATTCAGGAGCCAGAAACCCGGGGCGCCGATCGGCATCGAACGCCCATTGGTGACGATGAAGGCAAGGCTGCCCGCCACCGCGTAGGTGATGAGCGTGACGACGAAAGGCGCGAGCCCGACGACCGTGACCAGAAGACCATTGATCGAGCCGAACACAAGGCCGACCGCCAGGCCGGCAGCACTCGCGGTCAGTCCATCAGCACCACTGGCCATCGCCAGCGCGTTCACCATTCCGGTCAGGGAAAAGACTGAACCGACCGAAAGATCGATGCCGCCGGTGACCACGACCAGCAAAACACCGAGCGACATGATGATGAGGGGCGCGGCGGCCTGGATGATGTTTTGCACATTGCCCATGCTGAGTGCGGCGGGCACGAACATGCCGACGGCCAGCAGCAGGACGACGATTGCCGAGGCAATAGCGGCTTCCGTGCGGTAGGACAAAAGAACTGCGGGGACGCGCGACGTGGTGGTCCGGCCTTTGTTGGTGGTCTTGGTGCCGCTGGTTGCGTCGGTCATGCCGCCATCCCCGTCAGTTCGGCGAGCCCGCCTTCGGTGTAGTGCTCTTCAGGCAGAAAGCCCTTTGGCCGCCCATCGGTGTCAAAGGCGAAAATGGCATCGCAAAGCTCGAGCAGTTCGACGTTCTCGGTCGACCACCAGATGATGATCGCGCCAGCGTCGGCCATCTCCCGGATCAAACCGTAAATGTCATGCTTGGTGCCGATGTCGACGCCACGCGTCGGCTCTTCCAGCACCACCATCCGGAGCGGCAGCCCAAGCCACCGTGCGACGAGAAGCTTCTGCTGGTTGCCGTCGGACAGCGAGGTCGGCAGGTCCCAGATCGAGCTGGCTTTCAACTTCAGCGCTGAAACGAGATCGTGACATTCCTGCCGCTCGGCTGCGGCCACGATCCGCCGTCTTTCGCGAACCCTGCGTGCTGCAAGCACGTTATCGACGATGGGCAGCTGCGAAAGGATCCCCTTGGTTGCGCGGTCGCCCGAAACAAAGCCGATACCGGCCCGCGCCGCTGCCGCTGGAGACGAGAAGCGGTCCGCAAAACCCTCGCCGGAAAGGCGCCAGCCAGCCCCGGGTCCGGCGCCCACCAGGGGAGCAATGAGGCCGGTCGGGCCTGCGGGCGCGCCGGCCAGTCCCAGGATGGTGCCGGACGAAATCGCTATCCCGACGTCGCCGGGGCCGAGGAGTTCGACTGGTATGCCCTGTCGGAGGTGTTTTTGCGGGTTGCGGTGCCTTGCCGGACGCTGCGCGTGTTGGCCCATCTGCTGGACGATTTCGGCGTCGCTGAGCGATGCAAGCGGCGTGGCATTCGCGATCGTGACGCCATCGCGCAAGATCGTGCAGACATCGCAGAGCGCGCGGATTTCCCGCATACGGTGAGAAACAAAGACGATGCCGATGCCTTCCTCGTGCACCAACCGCTTCAGCACCGAGAAGAGTTTGGCAGTCTCGCCGGCAGTGAGATTGGCCGTGGGCTCGTCGAGAAGCAGCACTTCGGCTCCGGTGGAAAGGGCACGAGCGATCTCGACGATCTGGCCTTCGTGGAGGGACAATTTGCGTGCCGGCAGCTCGATGATCTCTTCGCCGATCGCTGGGTCAATCAGCCGGAGCGCTCCGAGCGCGGTTTCGCGCATGCGGCGACGGCTGATCTGCGACCAGCCCGACCTCGCATGCACAATGCCGATATTTTCCGCGACCGACAGCTCGGGCAATAGCGCCAGCTCCTGATGCACCACCGCGATGATCGGGCTGGTGTGGCCGGCCTTCGACGAGGCGAAGCTAATATCGCCGGCATCGCGTGAGATCAGCCCGGTGATGATGCGGATCAGGGTGCTTTTGCCGGCGCCGTTGCCGCCCAGGAGCGCGTGGATTTCGCCAGGCCGGACCTGAAAACTCACGCCCCGAAGGACCCGTGTTGCGCCGTAGTTCTTCTTGACGTTGGAAGCCTCGATCAGGGGCTTCCTGGTCGAAGCCTGTCCAACTGCCGGCACATTGCCGGCACTACCCAAGCTTTGGGGTGAACCCGGTTCCATCCTGCATCTCCTCCCGAGACCACAGGATGATGCGACCGATTGACATTAGGCTCAATTCTCGTTTCTTAATATTCTGTGTAGCTGAGCTTAACTGACGAGGACGATGTCAGACATCAAGTTCAATTCGATGACGCATTTCGAGGCGGTCGCGCGGCTCGGCGGCGTGGCAAAGGCCGCGCAGGAATTGCAGGTGACACCTTCGGCGGTTAGCCAGCAGCTGCGGCTGCTCGAACACCAACTCGGGGTCCGGCTTTTTCAGCGCGAAAAGCGCCATCTCTCGCTCACGATCGACGGTGAGCGGCTCTTCCAGACCACCACCCAGGCTTTCGAATCCATACGCGAGGTGCGTAATGCCATTGTGCGGCAGCGCGAAAGCTTCCAGCTTAGCCTGCGCGTCAGTCCTTCCTTCGGCGAGAAATGGCTGGCGCCGCGGTTGGCCGAGTTCAGCAAGGGCTATCCGAGCTGGAATTTGCGCGTCGACGCCACGCCCAATTTCTCGGATTTCGAAACGGAGGTCATCGATCTCGATCTTCGTTATGGCGACGGCGGCTGGGCCGGCCTTTATTCTGATTGCGTCGTCAACGATCTGTAAGCGCTGTTCTCAGGCCACGGCCTTGAGCTCGAGCTTGTCGATGTAGGCCCAGGGCAGGAGATCGTCGATCTGGCTGTTAGG
>NZ_JAMYSV010000024.1:0-58388 GCF_040322115.1 Mesorhizobium sp. M0195
CTGGCTCGCCGACGTCCTCGCCCGACTGCCCGCCTATCCGGCCCATCGGATCGATGATTTGCTGCCGTGGAATTGGAGATCCGCACAACTGCGGACCCAACCAGCGGCGGCCTGATCATGCAGCGCAATAAGGTGCATCACGTCTACACCGTCGATCGTGTCGCCAGGGACCTCGGCGTCAGCGAAGCGCTCATCCAGGAACTGACCCTCGGTCTCGAGCCCGAGGACGGCGTCATCTGGGTCTACGGGGCCAACGATGACGACGGGATCTTGGCCTTCACCGATGAAGGCATCGAGGAGGTCGAACTCCTCCTCGAAGAATATCTCGCGTCTCCCCAAAGAAAGCTTGACCCCAGCACTCCGGTGCTCAGGTTCTCCTGGCTGCCGGATGCGCACGTCTGCGGTCTTCACCGGATGCGTACGCCCAAGCGCCGCCTTCATAGCTTCATCGACCAGCCTGTCGACGTCGTTGTCGAAGGCTCCAGGCGGCAGCGATCCTGTCGATTGTCCAAAATGGCGTCGATAACCCGCCAGCCGCATCGTCGAATTCCGGAGGTCCCCTTCCGGACGGCGGAAAGCGGAAATGCCATCTATCAATTCTCATAGCCCAAGACCTCTCACCAGGTTGCGGGTCACGTCTCGGTTCGGTGTTGACGCACCATCGGGGGCCGCTTGCGTTCATGCCGCTGCGTGAACGGCCGTAACCGATCGGGATCCGAGACAGATCTCAAATGAAAGAAGCCGAGCCGACAGGGTTAATTTGTTGCGATGTCCTCTGGTTCACCTACCAGCCCGGATATCGGTCCCAGAAGGTTTCGGTTTCATAGCGACCTTCGATGATAGCCGCGAAGTCCCTCGCCAACGTCTCGATCACATCGCCAAGCTCCACACGTTCCACCCACGCCGTCGGTAGTGATCGGGGTCCATGCAAAGCCCCCACGACGTTTCCCGCTATCGCGCCAGTCGAGTCGGAATCGCCGCTATGGTTGACCGCCGCGATGATCGCCTCCCGAGGGCCTTCAGCGGCGAGCGCGCAAAGAACGGCGATCGCGAGCGCCTCTTCTGCAACCCAGCCCTCGCCAAGCTCGGACAGCCGATCGCGCCAATCTGTCGCACTGCTTAGTTGCGCCGCGTGCCGGAGCGCGTCCTGGACCTCGCGGGCGTCGTGTTCGCTCTGCAGGATCGATAGTGCCTGCTCGACGGCATGCGGAAGTGGCTCTCCTTGCGCCACAAAGGCAATGATCGCCGCGAGCGCTCCGGATGAAAAGGCAGCGGAGGGATGCCCATGCGTGGTTCTTGCTGTCTCCATCGCGAGACTCAAAGCGTGGTGCGGGTTATCGACTGCGAAAAAGCCGAAGGACGCGTCCCGCGTGACCGTCCCGCAGCCTTTGCTGTTGTTATTCGCGGCGCTGCCGAATGACCTGCTTTCCCGAAGTGCAGACAGACAAGTATTTCCAGGTGCCCTTCGCGTCCAAAGCCTCTTCTCGCGGATCAGCCAGCCGTCGAGTTCGTCGTCGGATGAGAGTTGCTCGAATGGCTGATCCTGTGTGACGAGCCAGCGCTTGTAAGCATGATGCACGACAGCCGGCGGATGTCCGATACCCTTCTCAGACATTCGAATGGCAGCCCTAATCAACCCGTCGACCGTAAAAAGGGTCATCTGCGTGTCGTCAGTGATCGCACCAGTGACGCCGTAGGCTGCATCGAAGTCCAAGATTCCCTGCGAGCCATATCGAGCGGTAATCTCCTCCAGCTTGAGAAATTCTACGGGAGCGCCAAGAGCGTCTCCGCACGCGCCTCCCAACAGGCAGCCATAGATGTGGTCATGCAGCGTCAATGACATCTCCTGCGTCTGATATGGATATGCGGGTGTGTAGCTTTCCGCACGGATAAGTCTGGAACGATGATGCGATGCTACGCGCCTTCCGGAGGTGCAGTTTATGCAAGGGCGCCAGAACATCGATACGACTCATGCTTTGATCTTAATGGATTCATTGAATTGCTTGGATGAAATTTGAACAGTCGGGGGAGCTGAGTGGCGCATCCGCATGGGCGGCTCTGAGCGCTGCACCTCATAGGGCGCGACTGCGGTGTTCAACGCCGCCAATGCGACAATCTGACTGAAATTGGCTGTTGCACGTGCGTACTATTGCCGCGATATCCGCAGCCAAACTCATAAGCAGCCGGAGAAAGAATTATGGCCGATACCGCATTCTCGAAGGCTCTCGTCACGATCGACTGGGAGGAAGAAAAGCTTCTCGTGTTGCGCTGCCCCATCACGGGTGAAGTCGTCGCTGCAGGATACGATCCGGCGACCGGGGAGTTTGGTTACGGAGAGCACGTTCCAGAGTGGGAAAACATCCCCACGGTTCTGTTTCACTACACGCCCGAGACGGGCGAGTTCGACTTCATCCGGCCGCAGCTGAAGGAAGAGATCGACAGGAAGCGCCAAGAACTGGAAGCGGCCGATGGCGACGAGGAGTTCGACGATTTCGATGTCCTGCAGGAACACCTGCAGTCCATCGGGAAGGTTTCGCTCGTTTTTTGCATCGAAACCCACGGCATCGCAACGGGGCCGCTGACCTCAACGGTTTATGTTGGTCTCGATCTGGCGGCGGCCTCGGCGTAGTGCATACCGGAGATCAGGACGCTGCCCGAGGCTGTGCTGATCCTTCCGGTGATCGCCGTTGTATCGCCAAGCCGCGCGAGTTTATCCTCCATCCCGTCAACCGGATTCGGTTCAGGTCTGCGGCGAGCGCCTTGTGCGCATCTTCCGGGAATAGGTTTTCCTGAGCCAATGCAAGTGACGACATTGGTCGCCGCTACTTTGTTTTCGGGCGCGCCGGTGTTGAACGAACCTGGGCATCAGTTGCTACCGATGATCCGCAGGCGCATGGCACGGGTTTCCAGGAGATATGTCTCGACGCCGGCGAGCAGGTGCAGACCCCCCTCGCCAATCGCTTGGCGGGAAAGACCGGGCTGTACAATGCGAACGTCATATTCGAAGCGATGGTCCTGCCAGCCGGCTTTGAGCTTCTTGATCATGGCCGCCGAACCCCGCTCGATCCGCGAGCTGAGCCCCCTGTCGCGCCGCATCTGTTCGCGCTTCAGCATGTGCTGGAGCATCCGGTTGGGCCGATCACGCCACCTGGCCGATTTCTGAGCTTGTCCGCACACCTCGTAGAGGTCGTTGAGCCGAGCACCGGGCGTTGCGGCGCTCGAATATTTGCAATGAAACAAGGTCACAGACACGACGCTGTCGGTGATGCGCAATGCGACCACATCGGCGATTTCACCTTTTCCATCGTCGTCGAAGATGACGTCATAGGGATCGGTGTCGGCCAACAAGGTTTCGATGACGAGCCGCTGGACCGAATCGGCCCGCTTCGCGACGCCTTGCGCTTCGGCGCGGATGTTGGTTTTCGACCAGTCCCACACTCCGATCTTCTCGGGCGGATAGGGCTGGACCGTCTCGCCTTCCGGCAGGGCATAGAGGTGGCTGTAGATCAGCAGGGAGCCGTCACCAAAGTCGATCTGGGGCGCATCATCGGCGAAGGACTCCGAAAGCATCTGGATCTTGCTGCCGACCTTGATCGTCGCCTTGGGGCCGTTGCGCTGGGGGTAGCGCGCTCCGCCATCGGCAAAGACGATCTCGAACTCGGCGGACTGGTCTTCGCTTCGCACGGCAAAGCGCAGTGGCCCCGTTCGCGCATTGTCGACCAGTTCGATGTCGCATTCGGTGAACAGGACTTGCTTGTCGCCAAAGGTGATTTCGATGCGGTCTTCGATCTGCGTCAGAAGCGATTCCGGCCAATGAATCGCCACGGGCGGGACCGCCGGGCGATCACTGATCTGGCGCGGTCGCATAGCGCTCTTGAACACACCGTCGGTGGTGATGCCAGGATCACTCACGGCGCGGCCGACATCCTGACACCAGTCGACCCAATCGGTGAGATCACGCACTTTGGAGATCGACCAGAACTTGCCTTTAGCCGAGCAGCCTCGCGAGGCCGGCGCGCCGTCGAGAAACCCGGTGGCGAAGACGTTGTTCTTGATCCGTGACTGGGATTTGGCGCTATCCAGCCCGTCGGCCACATCGACGCCCATGTACATGGAATAGCGAACGCCGCGGCCCTGATGGTGAGTGAGGCCGAGGTTGCGCAGGATCAGGCGTTTGAAGCCGTGCAGGCTGCGGAAGACATCTTCGCCCTCGACGCGGCGGGCCGTCTCGCCGCAAACGGCGTTGGCCAGGCGGTCGAACGGTCCCTTGGCCGAACTGCTGATATAAAGCAGGCCGCTTGCCTGGTCCCAATGCAGCATATGCAGGTCCCACGTCACGTTGATGGCGTGCTGGGCCGTCGTCCAGCGGGCCTGCTCCTCCGCCCGGGTGACGAAGATCGCCACGCGCTGGTGCGGATTGATTTTCATGCCGAGGTAGAAGCCGGGGTCGTAGAGATCTTCGGCTTGGAAGGGATCCCAGCTCTCGCAGGAGGTCCGGTACACGACCGCATTCATCTTCGGCTCAAGGGTTTGCAACGGGATATCGTCGAGATCGCCGGTGAAGCCCTTGAACATCTCGGCACGCCGGACTTGGCGCTCGATCTTGGCGGAGCTCAGCGCCTCGACCAACGCGTTCCAATCGGCGTCTTCGGCATAGAGCTTCGCCAGCGATCGATCGATGTCATCAATGCCGGTATTGGCGATGACGGTCGCATCGCCCAAGGTCGGGTCTTGCCGGGTGAAGCGGCCAACAAATTGGATCGTGACAGCGATGCTCTTGTGGTGGTCGTGCAGAGCCGCGATTTTTAGCTCGGGGAGATCGAACCCTTCACCCAGCATGTCGACACAGACGATGATCCGGCTCTCGAACCGTCGAAGCGCGGCAAGGTTTTCGCGTCTCTCCCGCAGCGGCTGCTGGCTGTGGACGATGACTGGGCGATGTTCCGGATAGGTCTCGGTGTAGAGCCGATGCAGGTGCCTTGCGCGTTCGATCGTACTGCAACGCGCCATTGCGAGGTGATTGAGGCCAGCCGCGAGATCCTCGGCAAGGACTTCGCCAAGCTTTTCGGCGATCGCCAGGTCGGCGTCAGGTCGATCAAGTCCGAAGACGGCCTCGAACCGGATCGGTTTGAAAAAGCCTTCTTCCTGCGCCTTCTTCAGGGGGTAGGTATAGATGAACTCCCCGTCCACGCGCCGCCCGTCCTCGCGAAACGGGGTGGCGGTGAACTGGACGATCGGGATCGGCGGTTTGCGATCGACGAAGAGACCGCGAAATTCCGACCATGTCCGGGCGCCGATATGGTGGGCCTCATCGATGAACAGTGCGGCGGCTCGCGCCGCCATCTGTTCTTGAACCTGGGGGTCTGCCCGCCCCGCGATGTGCATGGTGGTGACGATGACGTTGGCCGTGTCGAAGATCTGATCGACCTCGGCAACAGACGAGGGAATGTGCGCAAGACGGGTCACCACGGGATAGTGGGCTGATGCGTCCAGACATGCTTGGCTCTTGAGGACGCCGAAGGTCTCGAATTTCCCGGCGATCTGTTCGCGAAGGGCGTCGGTTGGAACCACGACCAGCAACCGGTCAAATTGCTGGCGAGCATTCAGGGCAAGCATGGTCTCGGTCTTGCCCGTGCCGGTCGGCATGACGATGGTCGCGGGCTCGGTCGAGCGCGTCGCGTGCGCGAGGGCCGCGTGGAGCGCGCCGATCTGGGGTCGCCTCAGTCCGGGGACGGCCGGCTTGCCGTCCACGGCCGCCCGGCCTTCGCGCAGATGGAAGGCGTCAACCCAGGACACGGTAACGGCCGCAAGCCGGGCCGTCATATCTGGAACGCTTACCAGAGCGGGATTGATAGGCGTAGGACGGAGCCAACGCCCTTCTCCACGCTCCAGCGCTTCCTTGATCTCCTTTGGACGCTGGGCGTCGGGTACGAGCAGGATGAGGTCAGCATCCAGCTTAGTCGCCGTCTTTCCGCTGAGTATGATGAGGGTCTGGCCGTTTGACAGCGTCGTTTCAAATCCACCGACACGCCGAACCGTGAAAGGCTTGAGCCGACACATGGCTTGTATCGACGGCACCGCCTGCTGGCGCGTCGTGCTGTCCAAGACTTTGCCCTCGACGGCCATTCGCGCCGGGAGGAGCAGCGACACCTCCTCGGTGAAGAGGTCGTCCTGCCCGGGAGCGGTGGCGTCTGTTCGCGCGTGCATCAATCCTCCCCGGCGCCTGCCGCCTACGCCGCGACCGCGGCGACTGGCGAAGGCGTAACCGAGAGGATTTCGCCCGACGTCACGAGGACGATCAGCCCCCGTTCGGTCCCGGTCATATTCAGATAATTCCGGACCTGAGCGCGGTAGTGCTCGATGATCTCTGGGCTTGGCTGAACATCGCTCTTCCAGTCGATGACGACCCGCGGTTTTCCATCAGTCCCAAAGCTGATGGCGTCCGCGATGCCTGCGGTCGCCTGTTCAAGGTCGTCGACAAACGCCGAGGCATAGACCGGAAACTCTGGCGCAAGGGTCGGCCGAAGCTCGGCGATCTCCGGCAAAGCGAGCGTGCGGGCGACGCTGCCCGCGAGCTCGGCGGGCGAAAGACCTTGAGCGGGATCATCAGCCGCCGGCCTGCCAATCGCGGTAATGAGCACCTGGGCGCGTTCGCTCAGAGACGCCACATCGTCAGGGGTTTCGCCGGTCAGAACCTCCTCGAGAAGCTTGTGCAGGATGAGACCGCGTTCGCGTCCGCCCTGGACGCTGGCGGGCGCGGCTTCGTCATGAGGTTGACCCGCGTCGCTTGCCGCCCAGATTTCTGCCGCTTCGGGGGTCACAACTGGCCCCGTGCAGGTTTCGTCGCGGCTCGGTGCCAGCCAAGTCAGGCGACGATGGCGGTCTGCGATGGCAGCCGCTTCCGCCGCAAAGATTTCCCGTGTCTGCAAGTTGCTCTGGCCGGCAGCTGCTGCTCCCATGTCCGGCGGGAGATGTGATAGATCGAGAGGCGGAAGCTCGGCGAGCGAGAGATCGAGCAGGGAAATCCAGGCCGATTTCGACGGCGCGGCGTCAAGCCGAGGCAGGACAAGGAGCTCGCGCGCCCGGGTGGCCGCGACATACCAGAGCCGGATGCGCTCGCGGTCGAGCTCGGCCTTCTCCCCGTCGCGGGCGTCGTCATACCCGACCGGTCGGACGCCAAAGACTGGGCAATAGAAGATGTCGTTGTCGCGATCGGTCACGGCGATTTCCGGCGCCATGATGCCGGTCATCGTATTGACCGGCACGACGATCGGCCATTCCAGGCCTTTGGCCGCGTGCATGGTGTAGAGGGCGATGGCTTCTTCCTGAGCGTCGGGCCGTCCCTCGACGGCGCGCGATTCGTCGGTCCAGGCCGCCGTCATGGTCTCGGCAAAGGCGCGAAGGCCCCGAACCGCAAAGGCGGAGGTCAGGCTCAGATAGAGATCGACGTTGGCGAGTGCGCGTTCCGCCTGTCCCCGGTGCCGTTCGAGCAGGATCGGGCGTACCCGCATCACATCGACCGCTTGCGACAGGAGGTCATGCGGCGTGGTGCTGTTGGTTCGGCGGTAGAGTGCTTGCAGCTTCTCGATGGTCGTACGGGCAAGCTTGTGTTCGATGCCGCTGGCATCGACACCGAGATCGAGCCGGGGCAGCGCGTCCGGATAGTCCTCGGAGCGCGGCAGCGACCAGATGATGTCGAGAAGCTCTTCCTCGGTTAGGCCGACGAGCGGACCGCGCAGCAGTGCGCCCAAAGCGAGGGTGTCGCGCCGATCGGCGAGGACGCGGGTCAGGGCGATGAGGTCCTGGATTTCCTGGCGGCGAAACAGTCCCTTGCCCGCCTGAGTCGCGACCGGAATGCCGTGCCGTTCCAGCGCCTCTTCATAGCGCCACAGATCGCTGCCGGTAGGCGCGAGCAAGGCGATGTCGCCCGGCCGGCAGACCCGGCTGGCGCCGCTTCGGCGATCGAGGATCATCTCGCTGCCGATCAGGCGGGCGCACATTTCGGCGACCGCTTCGGCTTCGGCGTCACGCTGCTGTTCGGCCGTGGCCTTGCCGTTCTCGTCGGCGACCGCGACATCCAGGGCTGCGACACACAGCGCCTCTCCGCGATCGGCGTGGAACGGGTCGAGCGCGGTGAAGCCCGGCTGGCCTTCGCTCGACAGCAACGTCTCGAAGCGCTCGTTCACATAAGTGAGAATGGGAGCGCAGGAGCGAAAGTTGGTCGAGATCGACAGGACACTGTCCGGGTTCTGGGCGAGAAACGCATCCCGCGCCCGCACATAGGCGCTGACATCAGCGCCACGGAAACGATAGATTGCCTGCTTGGGATCGCCGACCAGGAACAGTGCGCCGGGACGGATTCGAAAAGCCGACCAGTCGGCGGTCGAACCATCTGCGGGCGGTTCGCCGCAGAGACGCCAGAAGATCTCGGTCTGCAGCGGGTCGGTGTCTTGAAACTCATCGACAAGAACATGGGCGAAACGCGCCGCCAGCGCGCGGCGAACATCATCATGATCACGCAGCAAGCCGCGCGCGGCGAAGATCAGGTCGTCGAAATCGAGCAGAGCAGCCGAACGCTTGTGGTCGCGGAAGCGGTGCAGCACCGGCTGCAGCTGGGCGATCAGATCGGCGAGCACGCGGCTGGCGACATTCTGTAGCATGGTCTGCCATGCCTCGCAGCAAGCCGCATAGTGGCCTTCGGCCGCCGTGTTGAGGCGCTCGCCATCAGCCTTGGCCAAGCCCTCGCGCTTGGCCGCGTCGACCCATTTGCCCTTCCTCTTGAATGCGGAGAAGGCCCCGCTCTTGGTGCAAAGATCGCGGTGCGGCTGGCATACCAGCAGGCGGACCAGCCCGGCCGGCGTTTCGGCGACCGGAGCGTTATCAAGGGCCTGCGCCATTTCGGCGAACCGCGAGGCGATCGTTGCCGTTTCTTCCTCGACCGCAGGCGCGGTACGGATGAACTCGGCGAAGGAGTCGGCCGCGGCGAGGAAGGCCTGAAAGTGCGGCGCCAGCCGGGTGACCGCCGGGGCGGACACCGTTCGACGGCGACGCAGGTTCGCGACGATCTTGTGGATCAGCCCGACGGTCTCACCGGGATTCTGAAGCACCATTTCGGCGATGATACCGCCTTCGCCACCTGAGAGTTGCTCCCGCAGCCAGACCTCGACGATCTCAATGAAGGCGAGGTCGGCCTGGTTGCGATCCATCACACTGGCACCCGGATCGATATCAGCCTCGACCGGATAGGGCTTGATCAGGCGCTGGCAGAAGCCGTGGATGGTCGAGCAGGTAATCTCGTCGATTGCGGCGCTCGCCGTCGCGAGATGGGCTTTTTGAGTGTCTGACAGACCGCCGAGCAAGGCGATCCGCAGTTCGGGCGGAATTTGTCCGGCGGAGAGGTCGCTGACGAAGTCGCGCACCCGGATCAGAAGCTCGCTGGCCGCCAGTTCCGTGAACGTCACCGCCGCGATGGATTTGGGCGCGATGCCTTCGGCCAGCATGAGCGCGATGCGACCGGCCATGACAGCCGTTTTGCCGGACCCGGCGCCAGCCTCGACCAGGATCGAGCGATCATGCACGCGGATCGCGTTGCAGCGGGCGGCGTCATCGCGAAGGTCTTTCGTTACAACGGTCATTACTGCGCCTCCCAGACTTGCGCGGCGTCGCCAAACAATTCGGTCGCGGCCGAAAGCTTGCGTTTGCAATAGGTGGCGCCCGCGTTCGCCGGCAGCGCAAAAAGCCAGGTCGTCGTAGGTTCCGCCGGTATCCGGTCCGATGAGCGCGTTGCCGGCTGTCAGATTGGCTCGCGCCGCCTTCAGATATCCGGTGATCTCGACCAGAGTGGCTTCGGGATCGTCGAGTTGCAGATCGATCTGGTCGCGCGGGTAGAGCAGGGACGCGCTGATCGAGACATCCGCACCCAGCAACGCCTTCACGGCGAAGGCGTAGAGGCAGCGTTGCAATTCCCGGCCACCATCCAGGCCGATGTTGTCCTTGGGTGGCCTGCCGGTCTTGTAGTCGCGGACCAGGACGCGCTTGCCATCGCCTGAAATGTCGAGACGATCGATGTAGCCGGCAATGCGAAACCCGGCGTCGGGGATTTCGACGGCCGTTGCCGAATCCCACGGGCTGTCGGCATCCGATTTGACGCTAAGCCCGCCAAACGCCACTTCCCCATAGGACCGGCCGTCCGGCAGATGCTCATCACCATAGGTGAGCGCGCGGCTCGTGAGCAGGCGCGCTTCATCCAGCGTCCGGCGCCAGATAACAGCGGGAGGGACGGCGCGTTCGCTTTCCCAGACACCCGCGACCTCGAGGGCGGCGTTCTGCACCGCCGCTACAATCTGGTATTCGTCGGCCTTGGCGAGGCCACCTGCCGCTTCCAACTTTTGGAGCGCGAGGTCGAGCGTCATGTGGACGAGGTCGCCCATGCCGAGCGCATCGAGAACCAGGGGGTCGGTCCCGCTCTCGGGCATCCGCAAGTGCATCCCATATTTCCAGAGGAAGCCGAGGGGGCTTCGCAGAAGGAGCTTGAGCGAACTGGCCGACTGGGTTCGGGCCAGGATGGCCAGCAGGAGAGGATGGTTCGCCCGAACCAGGCCGTCGTGCGGCGTAATCTCCTTGCGGTGCCAGTTGCGCCAGCAGGTCGTCGCGCTGATCGCCTGCGATTCATGTGCAAACTCTTGCGGCCGCGCCGTCAGCCGGTCGGTTTCGCTGAAAGCGTGGAGCGGGACCGCATTGCGGCGGATGTAGGTCTCGCCGGCATGATCGCCAAGCAGGGAACTGCGCCCGAGGAGCCTGCCTTCGCTGTCGCGGCGAGACCGCGACAGAATGATCTGGCGCTCGGTCGTCGCGAGAATGGTCTCGAAATCCCGCCGGTCGGCCGCGCCGACCGGAAGCGGATCAAGCTCGACGGTCGGAATGATGTGGTCGGAGATCAGGCGATCTTCCGAAATGCCGCGCGGCCAACGCGCCGAGTTGAGGCCGACGAGCCGAACGAACCGGCGCGGCGACGCAGCCAATGCGCTGGCCGGCATCCAGGCGACGGAGACGCAGGCCTCCAGACCGTCATCCTGTTTCAAGGTTTCGAGGGTCGCATCGAGCGATCCGGAGGGACCGGCCAACAGCGCCTTGCGCCAGATCGCCAGCGCTCGGCCATCGAGAAGCGCAGCGCCGATTTCTTCGGCTGCGGTGTGGCCCTTGGCGAGGAGCGCAACGATGCCGCGCAGCGTCGCGGCATGATCCTGCGCGTCGGGCCAGTCAGCCGGCGTCAAGCGAACGAGCAAGCGGGTCCAGGCGGCGGCAGAAGCCAGCGGTGCGTCCGACGGAAGGATACGCATCCAACCCGGGGGCAAGCTCTGGAACGGCCCTGCTGCCGATCCGCAAAGTCCAGCCAGGCGGCGCATTCGGGTCTGCGACAGGCCTCGGATGAGGATGTCGGCGAGCGCCGCGGCGGCTTGGCCGTCCCGCGTTGTCGTGACTTTGATCCCGTGAACGAAGTGAAGATCGAGATTGGCGTCGGCGCGAAGTGAGAGGAAATGGTCGTCATATTCGGCCGTCGAGGCGCCTGCGATGGCGATGTCAGCCGGGGCGGCTTCCCCGGAGGCCAACAGGCTGCGGGCCCAGCGGACAGCTTCGATGGCCTCATGATAGGCCGTGGCCGCGCTGACGGCGCTGATGGCGGGCGTTTGAGGGCCTGTCCGGCTGACGGCCACGCCCGTTGCTTCGAGCCAAGCGGGTGTGGAACGCGGACCCGCTGTCCATGTCACTGCGGTATGGGCGGTCAGTGCCTGAAGCAGGGGACGCCAACAGGGCGACAACTCGGTGATCCCGATGATCTCGACCAGGCCGAGCACGGCCTTGGCATGACCAAGGCGCAGACTGGCCGCGGCGACGAGATCGACCGGGCGCATCATCCCTGGCGGCAGTTGCGCCAGCACCGCGGTTTCAAGCCGCGCGATGGAGTCGAGGGGGGGATGGTCCGCTGCGCGCGCGGCCAGGTCGATCCCCGCGCGCCAGACCTTGTGAAGGGTGTCGGCCGATGCGTCGACCATACCGGGAAGCAGCTTGATGCTTTCCAGTTCGCCGAGCGGGGTGGACGGCAAGACCGCCTGGATCGCGGTGCGCAAACTCTCATCGTCGATCGGCCTGGCGAACCCGCCAGCGAGGCGAACCGCCAATTGTTCGAACGACATAATCTGCAGGCCATGTTGGCGACGCCGCGCGGCGTCGAGGCGAATCTCGCGCGCCGCGATTCGGCCATGGGCGACGATGGTCCGTCGATCTGACATGCTCATGGCCGATCTTCCCCTGTTGCCGGTCATGGTTCCGCTTGACGCGACTCCATGATGAGGATAGAAATTACACAGGTATCATAGATATGTCCATATACTTTTTATATGGATGCGGAGAAACTGGATGACGGAAGCTGTGGCGGGATTGAAGTGGGGCGTGGAGCGCCGCCTCGAATTCATCGAGTTCCGGCTCCTGTGGGAAGGTGGCGTCAATCGGTCCGATATCATTAACTCTTTCGGAGTTTCCGTCCCGCAGGCATCGAAGGATCTGACGCTCTATCAAGAGCGAGCCCCCGGAAATGTAGCGTATGACAAGAGCGCCAAGCGCTACATTGCGGCCGATGGATTCAAGCCGCAGTTCCTCAATCCCGATCCGGATGCATTCCTGTCTAGGTTACAGGCCGTCGTTGAAGGAGCGGACTGGCAACGGGACTCATGGATATCAGCAGCACCGGATGCAGACGTCGCCCTGACGCCGAAGCGTGATGTCGACGGTGATGTGTTGAGGGCGGTTTTGAACGCCATCCGAAATCAGCGTTCAATCGAGGTCATGTATCAATCGATGAACCCCCAGCGCCCCGATCCGAAATGGCGGCGCATAACGCCACACGCTTTCGGCTATGACGGATTTCGGTGGCACGCCCGTGCCTTCTGTCATCTGGAGGAAACGTTTAAGGACTTCCTCCTGCCGCGCATCCTGAAATCACGTGGCGAGGATGAGCCCGGTGCGTCGGGTGAGGCCGATCACTTCTGGCACGAATACTATCCGTTGGAAATCGCGCCCCATCCTGCGCTTACGAGTTCGCAGCAGGAAGTCGTGGCCAAGGATTACGGCATGAAAGGGCGCAAATGTGTTCTTCGGGTCCGCGTCGCGATGCTCTTTTATGTCATGAAAAGACTCGGGCTCTTGAATGACGCTGTCAACGAAGATCCAAGAAGACAACACATCGTCCTGTTGAACGAGGCCGATGCAAAGCGAGTTTTGGCACTCGCAAATTCTGGTCGTATCGTCGAGGAGCTGCGGCGGGGCGGGAGACGGCCGGATGACCAGGCTTGAAGACATTCGCGGTGGCGCCCTCGTGCGCGGGATTGCTCCGGGCCGAGGCGTCCAAATCGTATCGGTGGACTGGATGGGCGATCAGGCGATCAATGTCGTCTTCCGCGATCCGGAAGGCACCGTCGCCGAAAGCACGCTGTACAGGGACGACGAGCACGGCCTGGAGCTGGATGAGCGCGGACGAGCTTGGTCATTCGACGCGGATGGTGGCCAGTTGCGTCTGGTGACGGAGGCAAATCGCATCAAACTCGCCCACTACTTCGATCCCTATCTTGCCATTCACACCAGTCTCATCGATCCGCTGCCGCACCAAATTTCTGCTGTCTACGGCGAAATGCTACCGCGCCAACCCCTGCGGTTCTTGCTGGCCGATGATCCCGGTGCGGGGAAGACCATCATGGCCGGGCTGCTCATCAAGGAATTGATCGCACGCAGCGATCTCGAGCGCTGTCTCGTGGTTGCCCCTGGCAGCCTAGTCGAGCAATGGCAGGACGAGTTGGGCGAAAAGTTCAATCTTGAGTTCGACATTCTTACCCGGGACATGATCGAGAACTCCCGGTCCGGGAATCCTTTCGAAGATCGCAACAGGCTGATCGTTCGCCTCGACGTGCTCGCCCGCAATGAAGACCTGCAGGAGAAACTGACGAAGGCGACCGAGTGGGACCTCATCATCTGTGATGAAGCCC
The DNA here is from genome assembly GCF_040322115.1 of Mesorhizobium sp. M0195. Lineage (NCBI taxonomy): Bacteria > Pseudomonadati > Pseudomonadota > Alphaproteobacteria > Hyphomicrobiales > Phyllobacteriaceae > Mesorhizobium > Mesorhizobium sp. M0195. The sequence continues at coordinate 14,037 of NZ_JAMYSV010000024.1, forward strand.
ATCGGATGTCGGCGACCTATTTTGGCGGCGAGGTCAAATACACGAAAAGATATCAGATCGGACAAAAGCTCGGTGAACTGTGCCGGCATTTTCTCCTGATGTCGGCCACACCACATAACGGAAAGGAAGAGGACTTCCAGCTCTTCATGGCGCTCCTCGACGGCGATCGGTTCGAAGGCCGGTTCCGCGACGGCGTGCATTTTGCCGACACGGGCGACATGATGAGGCGGTTGACCAAGGAAGAACTCCTTCGCTTTGACGGCCGTCCTCTGTTCCCGGAGCGGCGCGCCCGAACAGTCAAATACGAGCTTTCGGCGGGCGAGACCGCACTTTACTCGGCCGTGACCGAGTATGTCCGGACCGAGATGAACCGCGTGCAGCGCTTTGCTGACGATGGGAGGAAACGCAACAATGTAGGCTTCGCGCTCCAAATCCTGCAGCGACGGCTCGCTTCGTCACCCGCCGCGATCTACCAATCATTGAAGCGTCGGCGGGAGCGATTGGAGAGCGATCTCGCCGAAGCCCGCCTGACCTCGAAGGGGCGCGGCGGAGGAATCGCAAGCATTGAAGGGAACGGCGACACCCTCCGAAACCTGGAGGAGCTTAGCCAGGAGGAGATAGACGAATTCGAGGATCTGATTTCCACCGGCGCGACCACGGCAGAAACGGTCGAGCAACTCAGGATGGAGGTCGGCACGCTCAAGAAGCTGGAGCAGATGGCGCTGTCCGTCGTCCAGTCCGGCGTCGACACGAAATGGTCGCAGCTCAATCGAATCCTTGACGATGACCTGATGACGGATGCCGCTGGCAACCGCCGCAAGTTGATCATCTTTACCGAGCCCAAGGACACCCTCCACTATCTTGCCGACAAGATCCGCGGACGCCTGGGCAATCCAGAGGCAGTCGAAGTGATCCACGGTGGCGTCTCTCGCGACGAGCGTAGAAAGGTCATCGAAAGGTTCATGCAGGATCGTGACCTGCTGGTTCTGGTTGCCAACGATGCGGCCGGCGAAGGTGTGAACCTTCAGCGCGGTCATCTGATGGTCAATTACGACCTGCCGTGGAATCCCAACAAGATCGAGCAGCGCTTCGGCCGAATTCACCGCATCGGCCAGACAGAAGTCTGCCATCTCTGGAATCTCGTTGCGGCGGGTACGCGCGAGGGCGAAGTTTATGGCCGACTCTTGGAAAAGCTGGAGGCTGCTCGCGAGGCCCTTGGCGGTAGGGTCTATGACGTGCTTGGCGAATTGTTCGAAGGTGTTGCGCTGAAAGACCTCCTCTTCGAGGCCATCCAATATGGCGAGCAGGACGATGTGAAGGCGCGGCTGTTCAGGCAGGTCGACGGCGCCGTCGATCAAAAGCATCTTCTCGAACTGCTGCAGCGTCGGGCTTTGACCAACGACACAATGCCCGAGGCGCAGGTTCACGAACTTCGACTGGAGATGGAACGCGCGGGCGCTCAGCGCCTGCAGCCGCATCATATCCAGAGCTTCTTCATCGAAGCCTTCCAGCGGCTCGGGGGCCAGATCAGGAAGCGCGAGGAAGCGCGTTTCGAGATTACTCATGTCCCACTTCGTGTACGCGAGCGTGATCGCCAGATCGGCATGGGCGCTCCGCTCCAGAAGAAATATGAGCGTATCTGTTTCGAAAAGGGGCGGATCAATCAGCAGCCGGTCGCCAGCTTCGTGTGCCCAGGACACCCGCTGTTGGAGGCAGTCATTTCACTGATCCGCGAAGAGTATGACCATGTCCTGAAGCAAGGCGCCGTACTCATCGACGAGACTGACGATAGCCAGGACGTAACGGCTGTCTTCCTGCTGGAACACAGTGTGCAGGACGGACGCCAGACAAGTCTCGGTAAGCCGCATATCGTGTCGCAGAAACTCCAGTTCACCGCCGTTCGTAAGGACGGGGAAGCGCACGATGCAGGCATCGCACCACATCTGAACCTACGTCCCGCCTCGGCGGAGGAATTGGCGTTGGTGAAGGATGCGCTCGAGCAGGACTGGTTGAGTTCGGACCTTGAAAAGACCGCGCTTCGATTCGCCACCGTGGACATGGCGCAGCGCCACGTCGGCGAGGTGAAGGCACGACGGCTTCCGGAGATCGCCAAAGTCGAGCAGGAAGTGAAGGCCCGGCTGGCGAAGGAGATCAACTACTGGGACAACCGGGCCGCGGAATTGCGCGAGGAAGAGCGGGCTGGAAAGAAGACACGGCTGAACTGGCAGAATGCCCAGCGCCGCGCCGAGGATCTCGCCGAGCGACGCAAGCGTCGGGAAGCTCTGTTGGAGCAGGAAAAGTTCATCAGCTCACAGCCGCCAAGGATTCGCGGTGGCATGGTGGTCATCCCGCGCGGGCTGCTGGCGTCGCTGCAGCCGGCGTCGGGTGTGGGCAAGGGCTTTTCCGAAGACCCAGTCGCCCGCCGCGAGATCGAGATCGCAGCGATGAACGCCGTGATGGTCGCCGAACGCGCGCTCGGTAACGAGCCGGATGATGTATCCGCGCAGAAGCTTGGGTACGACATCGCCTCGCGCGGCGCAAACCATATGCGGTTCATCGAAGTAAAGGGACGGATCGACGGTGCCGACAATGTCATGATTACGCGGCAGGAGGTAATCACCTCGCTGCACGAGCCCGAGAAATTCATCCTGGCCGTCGTGCAGATCGAAGCAGGATTCGCGCGCGAGCCGATCTACGTACGCAGACCTTTCAGCCAGGAGCCTGAATTCGGCATCACCGCAATCCAGGTCGATCTGAAGAAATTGCTTGAGAGCGGGGAAAGACCATCGTGAATGTCACCAAGGGGCTGATCATTGACGATCCCTGGATCGGCTACATCCTGGATGGATCCAAGACTTGGGAGATGCGGTCCAGGACGTGGGGACACCGTGGCTGGATCGGACTGATCCGGAAGGGAACTGGAGCGGTATGGGCTGTGGCCCGTCTGGTGGACGTGGGCGCCCCGTTGTCGCAGGAGGAAATGATTGCGACCTTTGACAAGCACCGAATCCCTCCTGACATGATCCGCAGCGGCGCCGTCGGGAAGTGGACCACGCCGTGGGAGCTGGCTGATGTCCGCAAGCTCTCGTCGCCTGTTCCGTATCGTCACAAGTCTGGCGCTGTGAGCCAAGTGGTCCTGGACGCTGAGACGTCGGATGGGATCGCCCGCCAGTTGGCAGACCTTTCTGTAGACGCTGTGAAACCTCAGCCAGGCAGCACGGCTGCTGCCGGGAACCGGGTTTCGAAGTCGAACGCGCCTGTTCAACCTGCTCCCGCACCGAAAACAAAGTTTCCGGCCAGTGCGACTGCTCCTAAGTTCCACAATGGCGGTGGTCGGCTGATTGGCGAATGCGAGGTCACCGATGGTGCACTGAAGAATAGCTATATCCGGCTGACCAAGTTGATGGACAAGTTTCCACGGGATGCAATCGGTGGTAGCAACGACTCGGAAACCGCAAGTCGCGAATTGATTGTGGACTGGGGCGGGCCGGAGCTGGTTCGAACTGACCTCGACGGACAGAAAAAATTCTTTCGCCGTAGGGGTTGGGTTGGCGACTTCTACAAGCTCAATCGAGCCAAAGCTGGTGACAAGGTGCGGATCGAAGAGGCAGCGGCCTACCGATATTGCATCAGCCTAGTAAGGTAGCTGGCAGGGGGAATTTCATGACCGTCACGGGAGATTTTGCCATCCTGGCGCCGGTGCCCTTGGAGCACCTGCAATCAGGAAAAGGTATCGCCGAGAAGGAAGGGTTCGTCGCTTTCGGCTCAAGGAAATGGGAGCTGTTCCGGAATGTAGAAGAAATGCGCGGCGGCACACCCGTGCGCGTGCTGATCTATCCCTCTGATGAGCACCTGCCGGCCAAGGTTTCGTTCAAGGTCTGTTGGGGCGGATGGTATATCGGCTGCGAGGAGAGCAACAGCGGTAAGCACCCGCTCGGCATGGCCCATCGTCCGCCCACGACCGAACAGTACGCCGCCGACAACCAAGGCTATTGGGTAGTGTTCTGGCACGTAAAGGGCCTCTTCGAACTGCCGAAGGCGCAGCATTTGCCGATCTCGGCCATCAAGACCATCAAGGGCGGCTGGCGGAAGAACGCTCCGCCACGGGGGCCGGAACTGGTCGCCGTGCCCTCAATCATTCAATTTCCGGTACAGCCATGATCTCCCCCAAAAAGAAACTCATCGAAGTCGCGATTCCGCTGGAGAAGATCAACGAGGCGTCGGTGCGGGAGAAATCGATCCGTCACGGCCATCCCTCGACCCTGCATCTATGGTGGGCAAGGCGCCCATTAGCGGCGTGCCGGGCGGTGCTATTCGCTCAACTCGTGGACGATCCGTCGAGCCATCCGGAAACGTTCACGACGCCGGAAGCTGTCGAGGCCGAGCGCAAGCGGCTGTTCGACATCATCGAGGAGCTGGTTATCTGGGAAAACAGCACCAACGAGGAGGTGCTGGAGCGCGCTCGGGCTGAAATACGCAAGAGCTGTGGCGGCGAGCTGCCGCCTGTCTATGATCCGTTCTCCGGCGGAGGTTCGATCCCTGTGGAAGCTCAGCGGCTAGGCCTTCCAGCCTATGGCAGCGATCTCAATCCCGTCGCGGTGATGATCGGCAAGGCGATGATCGAGATTCCACCGAAGTTCAAGGACATGTCGCCGGTCCATCCGGGCGGCAAGGAGCGCAACCACTACCGCAACGCCGAGGGGCTGGCGGAGGATGTGCGCTATTACGGCGAATGGATGCGCGAGAAGGCATTCGAGCGGATCGGCCACCTCTATCCACAGGTCGACCTGCCGAAGGAATACGGAGGGGGAAAGGCCACCGTGATCGCCTGGATCTGGGCCCGGACGGTACCGAGTCCAGATCCCGCTTTTGCGGATGTGCAGGTACCGATCGCGTCAAGCTTTCTGCTTTCAAGCAAGAAGGGCCAAGAAACGTGGATTGAACCAATTATAGATAGGGCAAAAAAGACGATTTCGTACAGAATTCGCAAGGGCGGCACGGCTGCTGAACTAGAGAAGGCAGCTAAGGGAACCAAGGCCGGTCGCGGAGCAAATTTCGTCTGTCTTATGTCCGGCGCAGCCATCACCATGAACCATGTAAGGGCAGCCGCGAAGTCCTCTCCATTGCCGGCCACCTTGATTGCTGTCGTCGCGGAGGGAAGTAAGGGGCGGATATATGTGGCGCCTGATGACAATCAATACGAAGTAGCGCGGTCTGCGGTCCCGAAGTCGCGACCCGAAATGCGTATATCTCCTGATCGTCGTGCATTTACCCCCCCGGACTACGGTATGCATTCCTTCGGCGACCTCTTCACAGATCGCCAGCTAGTAGCACTAAACACTTTCAGTGAACTGTTGCATCAAGTGCGCGTCAAAATTGTAAAGGACTCGCAAACTGCAATGGCCAGTTCGGAGGAAATTCCCCTTCGCGACGGCGGCAACGGCGCGAAAGCTTATTCTGAAGCGGTAAGTGTATATTTAAGTCTTGGAGTTAGCCGCCTGTCCGATATCCAGAATTCGCTATGCCGATGGGAGTCGTCCAAAACTCAGGTGCGAAATCTCTTCGGTCGCCAGGCGATCCCGATGCTATGGGATTTCGGGGAAAATAATCTTTTTAATGAAGCTGCGGGAGACTTTCGCACAAGTCTCAGAAGCATCATAAAAGTAATCGAGCGTTTTATCCCTTCAGGGTTTGGATCTGCGTTAAATCAAGATGCTCAAACAATGACATACTTGCCCGGATCTGTGATATCCACAGATCCTCCATACTACGACAACATAGGATACTCAGACCTCTCTGATTTCTTTTTTTGCTGGCTGAAGCCCTCCTTGAAGGAGGTCTATCCAGATCTTTTTAGCATGCTCGCAACACCGAAGCGCGAGGAGCTCGTGGCTACACCCTATCGGCATCGCAGCAAGGATGCTGCCGAGGCATTCTTCATGGACGGTATGCGGGATGCGATCAGTAGAATGGCCTCTGGCGCATCAGATACATATCCTGCGGCGATTTATTACGCCTTCAAACAGAGTGAAATTCAGGACGAAGGCATCAGCTCAACAGGTTGGGCAACTTTCCTTCAAGCCGTTATCGAAGCGGGATATGCCGTGGTCGGCACTTGGCCACTTCGAACTGAACTCGCAAATCGAATGCGCGCCTCCGGCTCAAACGCCCTTGCCAACTCGGTAGTGCTTGTCTGTCGAAAAAAGCGAACTGACGCAGGAATCATCTCCCGCGCCGAGTTCGTCCGAGAACTGAAACGCGAGCTACCTGAGGCGCTGCGTGAACTGCTTGCAGCGAACATCGCACCGTCGGACATTCCACAGGCTTCCATCGGTCCCGGGATGGGCATTTTCAGCCGGCATTCGGCAGTGCTCGAACGCGACGACACGCGGATGAGCGTGAAGTCCGCGCTTCAGCTTATTAACCGCGAGGTCGACGAATATCTGAGCGATGTAGTCGGCGAGTTTGATGCTGATACGCGCCTCGCCATCACCTGGTTCGAGCAGTTCGGAATGGGCCCCGGACCCTATGGCACGGCCGACAACATTGCCCGCGGTCGCGGCGTCTCGGTCGAGAGCGGCAAACACGCCGGCATTCTGGAGAGCTCGGCTGGTAAGGTGCGAATCCGCAAACGCGAGGAATTGCAGGAGGAGTGGGACCCTGCTGAAGACAAGCACCTCACGGTCTGGGAGTGCTGCCAGCATGTCGTCCATGCGCTGGAGACGGGTGGCGAAAACGACGCCGCGGTGCTGATCCGAGCGATCGGTCCGGCCATGGCCGAGAGTGTCAAGGACCTCGCCTACTGCCTCTATAACATTTGCGAAAAGCGCAAGGACGCCAAGGAGGCGACTTCCTACAACGCGCTGATCGCCGTGTGGTCGGATCTGACGCGGCTTGCCGCGAGTTCCGAAACTGCGAAGCGTGGTGGGCAATATTCGATGGCCGTCTAGCTGCCCGTCAGGACCGGGCAGCTCCTGATACGGCTTCGACATGATGATTGCTAGGGGCAAGAACAATGGCAAAAAGCGCAAGACAGCATGTGTTCGAGGGCATGGAGCTTCTACCTGAAGCCCTGACGCCATTTGTCGAGAAGCGGCTCGAATCCTCTCTCACCGGGCATTGGCCTGTGCTGGTCGTGGAGCGCATCAACGGCCTTCGCGTTGCCCAAGGCGCTGTGGTCTGGGATCAGGCCAGCCTGCTGAAGACCATGATGGTCTACTGGAAGGAGGCTTTCGCCAACGTCCTCGGCCATACGGAGCGCTCGTTCGTCTCGGAATTGCTCGAGGTTCGCAACCGGCTCTCGCACAACGATAATTTCACCTATGATGACGCCGAGCGGGCGCTGGATTCGATGCGCCGGCTGTTGAGCTCGATTAGCGCCGGCGACACCGCCGAAAAGCTCGGAGTTATGCGCGATACGATCCTGCGCATGAAGTTCACTGAGCTGCAGCGCAATGAGGAGCGTCGAAAGACGCAGCGGTCCGACATCTCGGTGGAAACCGTTGCAGGGCTGGTGCCATGGCGGGAGGTGGTCGAGCCGCACCAGGACGTCGCCACCGGCATCTTCACACAGGCCGAGTTCGCCGCTGACCTAGGCAAGGTGCACAATGGTTCAGCGCCTTCGGAATATTCCAATCCTAAGGAATTCTTCGCCCGCACCTACCTGACCGACGGACTTTCGACGCTGCTCGTCGGAGCAGCAAAACGGCTATCCGGCAGTGGCGGCGATCCAGTGGTCGAACTGCAGACCAATTTCGGCGGCGGCAAGACCCACTCGATGCTAGCCCTCTATCATATGGCCGGCGGCACCCCCGCCCGCGACCTGCCCGGCCTTGATCAACTCCTGCAGAAGGAAGGGCTGACGGTTCCTGACAGGATAGCCCGAGCTGTGTTGGTGGGCACCTCGCGCGGGCCGCAGGATATTCTGAAGACAAAGGATGGATTGCAGATTCGAACCACATGGGGCGAGCTTGCCTGGCAGCTCGGCGGTGCGGAAGGTTTCGCCATGGTGGCGGAGAACGACGCCAAGGGCATTGCGCCCGGCTCGAACCTGCTCGAATCCTTGTTCAAGACGTTCGCTCCCTGCCTGATCCTGATCGACGAGTGGGTCGCGTACCTCCGCCAGATTTACAAGGTCGAGGGGCTGCCATCCGGTTCGTTCGACGCGAACCTGTCCTTCGTCCAATCCCTCACAGAGGCGGTGAAGACCAGCCCCGGCACGCTGCTGGTCGCCTCGCTTCCGGCAAGCCAGATTGAGGTCGGCGGTGAAGGCGGACAGGAAGCGCTGGCGCGCCTCAAGCAGACCTTTTCTCGTGTCGAGTCATCATGGCGACCCGCTAGCCAGGAGGAGAGCTACGAGATCGTCCGTCGGCGGCTGTTCAAGGAAATCCCTGGCGACCGGTTCCATCATAGAGACAACACGCTGAAGCAATTCGCCAAGCTCTATCGCGAGAACGCAAACGACTTCCCGCAGGGGGTGGCCGACGAGGACTATCGCCGCAAGCTGGAGAAGGCGTATCCGATCCATCCGGAGCTGTTCGACCAGCTCTATGTCAGCTGGGGTTCGCTGGAAAAATTCCAGCGCACACGTGGCGTGCTACGGCTGATGGCGCAGGCAATCCACGAGCTTTGGATGAACAACGACCCTTCCGTGATGATTATGCCGGGCAGCGTGGCGATCAGCTCCGCCCGGGTCGAGCCCGAGCTGCTGCACTACCTGGAGCCTTCCTGGCAGGCGATCATCGCGGGAGACGTCGATGGCACCATGTCGACGCCCTACAAGATCGACCAGTCTGCTCCGAATCTAAATCGCTACTCGGCGACGCGACGCGTGGCACGGACCATCTTCATGGGCTCCGCGCCCATGCACGGCCAGCAGAACAAAGGGTTGGACGATCGCCAGATCAATCTCGGCGTTGTGCAGCCCGGCGAGCGGCCGGCGATCTTCGGTGATGCGCTGCGGCGGCTGACCAACCAGGCCAAATTCATGCACTCGGATCTTGGCAAGCACTGGTACTCGATGTCGGCGAGCTTGAACCGTATCGCGGCCGATCGCGCCGGGCAGATAGAAGAGGCACTGGTTCTCGTAACCATCGATAAAGAACTGACAAAATACATCAACGGCATCGCCGATCGCGGCCTCTTCGATGCCGTGCAGGTTGCTCCGGCTGGTTCGGGCGAGGTCCCAGACGAGGCAGGGGGCGTGCGATGCGTAGTTCTGGGCGTGGCGCACTCTCATTCGGGACGCGACGGTTCCGAGGCGATGGCCGAGGCCAAGGATGTTCTCTTGCAGCGCAGCTCCGCGCCACGCGTCTATCGCAACACGCTGGTGTTTCTGGCGGCCGAGACCAAGCAGATTGACGGGCTGAAGGAAGCCATGCGTTCGGCGCTCGCCTGGGGCGAGATAGTGCGGGACACCGATCGACTCAACCTGACGCAGAGCGACGAAGCGTTGGCCAAAGCCAAGCTAACCGAGGCGCAGGAGACGATGAAAACGCGCATGCGCGAATCCTGGTGCTATCTGATCTACCCCATCCAAGAAGATGCGACCAAGGACATCGAATGGATGACGGGCAAAATCGCGGCCCAGGATGGGGTTCTCTCGCGGGCGAGCAAGAAGCTGGTCAGCGAGGAAGGATTGATGCCGGAACTCGGACCCGGCCGGCTCGACCGCGACCTGCAGAAATATATCTGGAACGGCAAGCCGCATCTCTCGCTGAAGGATCTGTGGGAATACCTGAATCGTTACACGTACCTGCCGCGCGTCAAGAACCGGACCGTGCTGACGAATGCAGTCAGATCGGCAATCTCAAACATAATCCCCGGCCCGTTCGCCTACGCCGAGCGGTATGACGAGGCCACGCAGTCCTATATCGGTCTGGCGATCGAGAACGCGGCTAATGCCGCGGTGGTGATCGACAGCGACAGCGTCATCATCAAGCCCGATGTCGCCGAGGCGAATCGACCCAGCCCGAAGGGTGAAACCGTTGTGCAGCCTACTGGAGGAGGCGGCGCCGGCGGGATGGAAGAGGCTCCTGGAGCCCTGGGTGCAGGGGCGGCAGCGCCGACGGCCATAGAGGAGCGGAAGCCGACACGCTTCATAGGGACCGTTATGATCTCGCCGGGACGACCGGCCCATGAATTCCGTCAGATCGTCGAGGGCATCATCGAGCAATTGACGACGCTGCCTGGAAGCGACGTGTCCCTGAAGCTCGAGATCGACGCCGAAGTTCATTCCGGATTGGACCGCGGCAAGGTTCGGACCCTGATGGAGAACGCAACGACGTTGGGCTTCATCGACAAGAAGGTGGAGTAGCGACGTGGCAACGACGGCTGCGGAATCTCCAACTGGCTGGGATCCGGAAAAAGGCGGTGTGAAGGTTTGCCTGCGGGACAATCCGGGCCGCCAGGGCGCCACGACTGGCCGAACAAGGATGGCCGGAACTTTCTTGATGGTCGAAGTGGACTTCGGCCCAAACGAAAAGCAGTTCAAACGCTATTTGCAACTGGAGCCCGTCGTCGAGGAGACGGATCTCATCGACCTCCTGAAGGCAGGAAGGTTCGGAACCCCAAGCGACCTGCGGCGGGTCCTGACATTCGAGAAGATCAAGGGGGATCTGACCAACGTCTTCTATTCGATGGAGGCCAGCAATACCGATTTCTATCCGCACCAGTTCAAGCCGGTGATGCGGTTCATCGAATCGCCCGTTGGCCGCATGCTGATCGCCGACGAGGTTGGTCTCGGGAAGACCATTGAAGCAATATACATATGGAAGGAAATCCAGGCACGACATTCAGCACGGCGGCTGCTGATAGTCTGTCCGGCCATGTTGAGGCAAAAGTGGCGTGGCGATCTGCGCAAGCGGTTCAACATCACCGGAGAGATTATCTCTGCAAAGGATCTCCTAGAGAAGGGAGAGGATATCGCCGGTCGTCGGTCTTCCGATGCGTTCGTCTACATTACTAGCTTGGAAGGCCTTCGGCCGCCTGCGAGATTCCTCGATGAAAGCGTTGGTGGCACGCGGGCGCGGTTTGCCAGGCTGCTTGACCAGAATACGGCGACCGAGGAGTTCGCGCTCTTCGACCATGTCATCATCGACGAGGCTCACTATCTGCGCAATCCATCGACAGCGAACAATCGCCTTGGCCGCTTGTTGCGCGAAGCGTCCCGCCATCTGGTGCTGCTGACCGCGACTCCGATCCAGATCAAAAGCGATAATCTCTATCAATTGCTTCGCCTGATCGACGAGGACCAGTTCTACGACGCGTCGCTGTTTGAGGAAATGCTGGCAGCCAATTCCCAGATCGTACGAGCGCAGCGAGCGTTGTGGCGGCAGCCAGTGGACGTTGCCGAGGCACGCGCGGCCATAATGGATGCTGAAAAATCAGATTACTTCAAAAAGGATGCGGTGCTTCGTCGAATAAGATCCGAAATCGATAAGGCCGCACAGGATTCCGAGAAACGTGTCGAGTTGCTACGCCTGCTCGAATCACGGTCTCTGCTTTCGCAATACATGACGAGAAGCCGCAAGAGGGAGGTATTGCCGACCCACGTCGTGCGGGCGCCACAGGTCCTGAACGTCGTCTTCAGCAAGGCTGAAGCAGCCATTTACGATCACGTCACCAAAAGGATTCGCGACCAGTCCGTCGGCAAGACCGGGGTATCGCTGTTTTCGCTGCTTGCCCGCCAGCGCCAAATGGCAAGTTCTATCGTGGGGGCACTGGAGAGTTGGAAAGAGAAGGAACTGATCGACGAGCTGCTTTGGGAAGACTTCGGTCTGTCGACCGGCCTGATCGAAGGGACGAGCCGCAATGACTGGCAGAACGGCGAAGACCAGCCCGAAAGCGCGAGCGAGGCTCCGGTTGCATACGGTTTTGGCTTTGACCTGGCGGAACTGGAAAAAAATGATGCAAAATACCGTGCACTGAGAGAGTTCCTCGCGGGCGAACTGGCGAAAGATCCAGCAGAGAAGTTCGTCATATTCGCTTTCTATCGCGGGACGCTGAAGTACCTCGCCAGGCGGCTAAAGGCCGACGGGATCAGGGCGGGACTGATCATGGGCGACATGGGCTCGTCCAAGGACGCGGTGATCCAGGATTTTGCACTGTCGGAAGGACCCTCGGTGCTTCTTTCGTCCGAAGTCGGCAGCGAAGGCATCGACCTCCAATTCTGCCGCTTCGTCGTCAATTACGATCTTCCCTGGAATCCGATGCGGATCGAGCAGCGCATCGGGCGTCTCGATCGCCTCGGTCAGAAGGCGGAGCGGATCTCGATCATCAATCTAGTGGTGACCAACACCATCGAAGATCGAATCCTGATGCGGCTTTACGACCGCATCAAGGTGTTCAGCGAGAGCATCGGAGACATGGAGGAGATTTTGGGCGAGATGACCGAGCAGATCATGCTCGATCTCCTCAACCCCCGTCTGTCTGACGATGAACGCGACAGGAGAGCCAAGGTGGCCGAGCTCGCGATACACAATACGCAGAAGCAGCAACATGAACTGGAGCAGCAGGCCGTCAACCTGATCGGATTCTCCGACTATATCCTTGAACATATTACAGACAGCCGCAGTAAGGGACGCTGGTTGAGCGCGTCCGAACTCAGACTGCTCGTGGAGGATTTCTTCGCCAGGAAGTATCCTGGCACCAAGATCGAACCGAACTCGCGGATAGACAATTCAGCGCGGATTACGCTTTCGGAGGAAGCCCGCAGGGACCTCGGCTATTTCGTCGCTGAGGCAAGGCCGGCAACGCGTACAAGGATGCACCAGAGCTACAAGCCCATATTGTGCCTGTTCGATCCTCGCCAAACTGACGATGTCAGTCCTGACGTAGAATTCATCGAGCCGAGCCATCCATTGGTACAATGGATACGAAACGCTTATGAGTCCGATCGAAGTCAGCTTCATCGGGTGGCAGCGCTCAAGTTGCCGTCAGGAGCGACCAGCTTCCCGCCTGGGGATTATGTTTTTTCCGCGCATCGGTGGTCATTCGCGGGTGTCAGATCCAATGAGACGCTGGCGTTTAGCGCATTGCGTATCGGCGATGCGGAACCCCTGAGCAATTCAAGTTCCGAAGAACTCATCGCGATTGCAGCAGGCTCCGCTTCCCTTTTTCCCAACGCCCAGAACGTCATCGGAGACATAAAATCTGTGCTCGAAGCCGCTTCGGTCTGCGAACAGCATCTGGCGGACATGTTCGGCGAACGGCTTTCGGACTTTGAGGCGGAAAACGCTGTCCGTTGCGAACAGCAGGAAACCAGCGCCAAAAAATTCGCGCGACGTCGACTGGATGAACTCGGGGGGCGCATCCAGCGATTCAAAGTTGCGGGTAATCTCAAGCCCATTCCGATGACGGAAGGTCTCATCCGCAAAGAGGAAGAGCAACTCAAGACAAAGATCGAGCGGGTAACCAGAAGGCGTCACGTCGAGGAAACGATGGTTCCGTTGGCGATCGGGGTAATCAGGGTGGAATGATGCTTGGTAATTGGCGACAAAGACTGCTTACTCTCCGCGACCGGCTGTTTGGCGAGCACAGCGCGACGGATCCCCTCGATGAGATAGAGGTCCCGACCGATGAAGTGGCTCCTCTAGGCCCGACGGAATTCCCCGCCGAGCGTCTGCCGTTGCCGACCGAAGTTCCGCCAACGGTTTCACAAACGTCCGGGCAGCTACCTGATCAGCTCTACGATCCCGCCTCCAAGAAGAGCAAGGCGACCCGAAAAACGGTCGATTCCAGGCCAAAGAATGGGCAGAGATCGACGCAGAAACCGACTCCGGTAGCCAAAGTCAAACGGCTGGTCGTTGGGGCCGGCCGCGCCGCCAAACGTCTAGTTGCTGAACACAATGAGAAGCGCTCCGGGGATGGGTTAGGACAACCTAGCGCGCGATCCACGGGACGAGACCAGGTCTTCCTGAATCTCGGCATCGACTTCGGCACGAGCTTCACCAAGGTTTGCTTCCGGGACGTTGGGACGGAAGACTCATTCCTTGTGACCTTCGATGCTGCCTCGGCGCATGACGCCTTGTTGCCGTCCATCGTCGCGGTGGATAAAAAGGGCACGCTCTATACCGCCGATCAGGCTCCGCGCGGAGCGGTGCTGGTGCCATATCTCAAGATGAGGCTCGCCGGGTCGCCAATTGGCGAAGACTTGCCTGTCGTCGATGGCGTCGACCTTGGCAGCAGGGAAGCCACATGTGCGCTCGCTAGCTGGTTTCTTGCCAAGGTGCTCTCACGCAGCCAGGAATGGATACGCAAGCACGAACGTGACAGGCTAAGGAACCGAGTTCCTGTCTGGTCGGCAAATATCGGCGTTCCGGTGGAACACTACGATTCGGTAGCCATCGACACCTTTCGCAGGGTGCTGGGTATTTCGTGGATTTGGGTTGCGAACGCCAAGCTCCCAAAAACCGTGGGGGAAGCCGTTTCCGCCTATCGGCGGGATGTTGATCGTCTCAAGGGCGAGGTTTCGGATTTTCATGCGGTTCCCGAGATAGCGGCTGCAGTCCAATCCTTCGTGATGTCGCGGGAGGCGGTCGCAGGAATCTATGTCTATTTCGATATCGGTGGCGGAACGGTTGATGGCGTAGCCTTCAAGTTCCTGAATCACCATGGCGAGCGCCGAGTCTATTTCTATTCCGGTAAGGTATCGCCGCTCGGAATTTCGGCCTTGGCTTCGGCGCTCGGGTCAGGCTCACCACGTGATATCGACGACAAGAAACTCAAGCGACTAGTCAGCAATGGAAACGTTGAAGTCCTGGCAGATTTCGAACATCGCGTGAGACAGTTGGTCGGGAAGGTCGTTATGACGGCCAAGCAAAAGGATGGTCGAAATTGGCAAGAAGACGCAATTCAAGACCATCACACTACACGAAAGAACATTCGCAGTCTTGGCGGTCTCGATAGAACGAGAATGACGCCACTCGTCGTTTTCTTGGGCGGCGGCGGCGCTCCTTCCGCTTGGTACCAGACCGCGATCAGTTCGACCTATGACAAGTTTGGGCACTTTGGGGCCGGCGTTCCGCCGTACCAGCTATTGGAAGTTGCGGCACCTAAGGACTTGGACATGACAGGGTTGGCTTCCAGCGATTTTCGACGGTTTGCGATAAGCTACGGGTTGTCGATTCCCTTCGGTGAGGGACCGGAAGTTCGCTTGCCGAGCCAGTTCGCCGACGCGGAGCCACTTCCGGTCAGACCAAACCGCGTTGCCGATTACCTTGATAGCAAGGACGCGTACGACTGACGGCGGACCCCACTCATGGCTACTCAATCGGCCAGAATGATCCGTTTTAACTAGCTGGGGGGCGGCGCTCACAATACGCGGAGTCTGTCCGTTTCACGAAGGCTTGGGGAGAGAACGCATGAGTGCAGCAGTTCGTCATGTCTCGGTCCGTGTGCCTTGGCATGATCGGGCGTGGGATGGCCACGTCTGTGACGACCCCCTAGGCAACGCGTCGTGCCTGGCGCTTCGACTTATAGCCGAGGGCCGCAAGGACCCTGTGGAAATTCAGCTTGCCGGGGAAGCCTTCGATGACCTGACAGATGCCCAGATCCCGCCTTGCATCAAGGCTAGCGCCGCTTTCCTCGCCCCGCGCAACCACACCATCCAGAGCGTGATGAGCTATTCGACGTGGAGCGAGGATCACCGCCATATGCGGCCCAAAACGCTGCACTTGCCCGCCTTCGGCGCCCAGTTGATCCCCTACCGCTGGATGCTGCGCGAGAGCGGTTTTGCACTTGCCGCAGACCTGGAGCTTGCGATCGACCCCGAGCGCGAGCCGTCCGAACCACCGTTCCTCCAGAACACGTCGTGGGTCCAGCATCACGATCACCAGAAGGCGTTGCTGGACGCGTTCGCCGAACCTTTGGTCGAGCATCAGAGCCTGGTGCTGTTTTACGCGACGCGAACACCGCTCTGCGACGACGAACGGCGCGTGCTGCTTGGTGCGGCGATCCTGGAGAAGAAGCACCGCATCTTCGAATACGACTACGATCCTGCCGATACTACGCCCGATAACCGGTTGAGGGCGATGGTATGGGAGCGGTCTGTCCAACATAGCCTTCGTCCATTTAAGGGCGAAGGCGACCTGGCAGGATACGGTGGAGGCTTCGTCCTGCCTTATCACGACATCCTACGCGCGGCCGCTGCCGACGAAACGCTCGATCCCGCCGACTATGTCGCGTTCGCCCCGGAGGACGCACGAGTCCAGTTCTCCTACGGCAGCGAACACGTCAGCCATGGAGCTACGGCCGCAGCCTTGCTCGCCGCCCGTGCCGCCTTCGAGAAGATCGCGACGGTGCTGGACGGTCCCTGGACCGGGCAGATCGAATGGATCGACGAGCAACTTTCCAACCTGTGGCGACTTCAAGGACCGGCGCCCGGCCTAGGCGTTGCCCTGTCGACGTTGCACAGCGGCTTCAACGGCACGCTGTTCGCGATCGCGCTTAGCGGCATTTTGAAATCGAACGAGGACCCTTGGCCAGTGGCGGATGAGATCCTGTCCGGCCGCCGCGCCGCTCCGCCAGGATCGCCGACGATCACATCCACGCTGCAAAAGAGATGGGCCAAGGTCAGGGGCGACGCCGCGCGCTACGACACTCTCCAACTCCTTGCCCGTTTCGAGTTGACTAAGGATCAGGCCTCTCGCGCGACCAGCCGGATAGAGTCGTCGGACCTGTTAAAGAATCCCTACAGGCTGTTCGAAGATGACCGCGATCAACAGGACCCTGTCGCGTTCGCCACCGTCGATCGCGGCTTGTTGCCGGGTTCCGTTGTCGCCGAGGCTCACCCCCTGCCGGGTGGGTGCTGTAAGGATCTCGGTGAATACGACAATCGCTTCCGACTGCGAGCAGCCACCGCGCAGCTGCTCGAAGAGGCGGCTGGAAGAGGCAACACGATCGTCGCCGCCGACCGGCTGGCGGAGGAAGCCGCCGCGCTGACGCTGACCCGCCCGCTTCCACTAGACGCCGACCTTCTGGACCTCTTCCGCGACGAGTTTTCCCCGCAGGTAGAGGTCGGGCCGGGCGACAAGAATCCGACCGCGCAGCTCGACCGATATGTCGCCTACCGTAAGCTGCTGGAGAAGGCTGTCAAAGAACGAGCTGCCATATCCACAGCCGCCACAACAGTGGATTGGTCCGCACTGTTGAAGGATAAATTCGGTTCCTCGCCTGGCGACGTCGAAACCGAAGCGAGAGCGCGCAAGGAAAAAGCGACGGCATTGGCGCGGCTCGCGGGTTCGCGGATTGCGATGCTCGTCGGCCCGGCAGGAACGGGCAAGACGACGGTTCTGGAACTGCTGCTGCAACGGCCGGAAATCGTCGGCTTGCGCGTATTGCTTCTGGCTCCAACGGGCAAGGCCCGCGTGAGGTTGGGGACCGAGACCAACCGTCCGGGAGAAGCGCGCACCATAGCGCAGTTCCTGCTCGCCTTCGACCGATACGACATCCAGACTGGCCGCTACGCTCCCAATCCCGGCGCGGCCAAGGACGGGGCGACCTGCTGTATCATCGACGAAGCGTCGATGTTGACGGAGGACATGCTCGCGGCCGTGCTCGACTCGCTACCACCCACATGCCGGATCATCCTGGTCGGCGATCCTTACCAATTGCCGCCGATCGGTGCCGGGTGTCCGTTCGTCGACATCATCGCCTACCTTCGGCGCCACCACCCTCAATGTGTGGCCGAACTCACTGTGTCGATGCGCCAGCGGGGCGACCGAAGCGATGCGCAGCTTGCGGCAATCTTTTCGGGACGCCATCTGGAGCCGGGCGAGGACGAGGTCGCTGCCATGACGCTCGATGGATTCGATGACCATCACCTTCGCTTGCGGCAATGGGAATCCGTGGCGGAGTTGCCCGGGCTGGTTCAGTCGATCTTCGAGACAGAGTTCGCGGCTAACGATCGTGGAGACGTCATTGCGAATATCGAAACCTCGCTCGGCGCCGCCAAGAACGCCAAAGGCTATCTCAACTTCGATTCCGGCTGCTCCGCGAAGGCCGAGGCTTGGCAGATTCTATCCGTCAACCGCGCGCAAGCCGGTGGATCGATCTATCTTAACCGGCTCATCAAGGACCGATATCGGGCCGAACGGTTGGCCGGCGCAATCAGGTCCAACCAGGTATCTTGGAGAAAGAAGTGGTTCCGAACTGTCAAGCCGCAGGGACCCGAACAGATCACCTACGGGGACAAGGTGATCTGCGTCAGAAATCACAAGCGGGAAGCCTATCAGTACCAGCCGGGCTATAGTCCCAAAGAGAAAGAATACATTGCGAACGGCGAGATCGGACTTGTTACGGGGCAGACTGCCTATGGTCACGCGAACCCCAAATTTGTGAATGTAGAATTCGCCGGACGTAGCGACCGTTCATTCGGCTTTTCACGCTCGGCATTTCGGGATGACGGCCAGCCCTATCTAGAGTTGGCCTACGCTGTCACAGTTCATAAGGCGCAGGGCAGCCAGTTCGGCGTTGTCATCTTGGTCCTTCCAGCAAACAGCCGATTGCTGTCGCGCGAGATGATCTACACGGCGCTAACTCGGCAGACCGAGCGCATCTGGATACTGCACCAAGGAGGATTCGACCGGGTGCTCGCCTACCGCCACGACGCCTTCTCCGATGTCGGCGCGAGGACGACCAACCTGCTGCGCGAAACTGATCCCAAGCGAACGATACCACCGACGGGCCTGCCTGCCGGGATCATCCACCAGACGCGGGGATTCCTTGAGGAGCACCTCAAGCATCGCACCATTCGTGGCGAATATGTCAGCTCAAAATCGGAGTTGGCGATTGCCAACATTCTGTATGGGTTCGAGCAGCGCGGGCTACTGATCTACGAGGTGGAGCCGCCGCTGCCGTTCTCCGACAACGCCAGAGGGCGCTGGGCCGACTTTCGCGTCACGGCTGGCGAGCAGGTCTGGTATTGGGAGCATTGCGGCAGGCTAGACCTCCCGTCCTATCGTAATCGGTGGGCTAGGAAGGAGACGCTATACCGTGCGAATGGCTTTGCTCGGTGGTCCGAGACGTCACCAGACGGAAGGTTGATCATCACAGAAGACGGTTCAAGTGAGGGGCTGGACTCCCACAACATCGATGGGCTCGTCCATAAGCTTTTCGACATTGGGGCCGCTCGGTAGCGCGGCTTATAATGTCAGGCTTCAAAAGCGTGAGGCAGCGGCCGCACGATTGACGAGGCCGGCCGTCACAGCAGACGGCGCTGATTCTTTCCCGGAGCCGGAGGGGTTTTCCTCTTATCAGAGCCTTCCTCGCTCTTATCCGATACCTTTCGGCCGTCGTTCTTAACTTCAATGAATCTGCCGGATATGCCAGTGTCAGCCTGCGGATGGCCTGTCCAACCTTCCGCGAATTTCGGTCGGCTGATATCGCCGAAGTCGAGCAACGCACCGAGAAATCCCTTTGTGTCCGCGTCGAGGTGATCGAAGGAAACGAGATGTGACGCGTAGGCGGCCTTCTCAAGGGACTTGGCGATGCTGAACAGCTTCTCCGAATTGCTCAGCCTGATGACGATTTCTGCCAGTGCTTCGGCAGGAACCGCATTCAGCTCCGCCGTGAATCTCTCCCGGACCACCTGAGCCAGCCCTGCGCCGTTCGGCAAGTATTCCCTGATCGCAGCCTCGGTCCACCGCAGGTTAGCGAGTGCTCCCTCGGTGTTCGCCCCGAAACGGATGGCGTCGGTCATGTGTCGAACGCGTTCGGCAGAGGGTCTGAGGGCGGTGTCCGCAGACGCGAAATCGAAGGCGGCGGCAGCGATGGCGGCTGCGAGATAGGTGAGGCGTCCGGCTCCCCGAGCGGCGGCGGAAGCAGGATGCGCGTTCACGGCCTCGCGGGCGAACAGCTGGAAGCCTTCAAGCGCGGTATTGGCGCATGACGGCCCGAACTTGTCGGCGACAGCGGATTTCACCTCGTCTATCTTGTCCCTCAAGACGCGACCGTTTCTCGCGTTGTCGATATCGGCGATCTCGCCGTTGAATTCCTCTTCGGTCATGCGGTTCAGTCCGGAAAGCGCGTCGCTGTTCTTGAGGCGCTGGAGGTCCGCCCCGTCGATCCACAGGACTCCATGCTTCCGCGCCAGCTCCCGGAGCATCGGGCGGCTGTCGGTCGTGGCCACGCCTGCGCCCTCGACGGAGATGACGCTTGCCACTCCCTTGACGAAGAACAGCCGTTCCGCGGCTTGCGGAGTCCTTTTGTCCTTGATGTCGATGATAGTGCGCCGCCGGGCCAGCGTCGCTGAACGCTCGTATACCCACATGTCGATGTCGGTCAGCTCGACGCCATCATGCCGCAGCTTGATTCCGCGCATAACGAAGAACCCGGCACGGAGGAAATAGGCTCTGACCAGCTCTTCGGTCTTCAGACCCTTTGCACCGCTTGCCGTGGCCATCATAGGCTGCCTCCACCGCGTACGGCGCTCAACAGCGTCCGCATCTGCGACTTGCTTTGAGGGCCCTGTTTCTTTGTCCGGAAATCCGTCCGAGCGGCTTCCGGAGGAGTGTACCCGCTCATGCCAGCGCTCGGAAGCACTTCCAGCGCCGCTGCGGCGGCATCGCCACCCTTCAGAACCTGCAAGGCGATCTGACCGACCTCCATCTTCAGGAGGCGCATTGTGAAATAGCCGTTTCCGGTACGCGTTATCTGGACGACGCGCTCGAACTCCAGCGCCCTGTAGTCGCTCCCGATGGCAGGAGCTGGGCCGACCGCCTCGCCCCGGAGCAGCTTGGCAAGGATCAATTCAACTCCCCAAATCCGGCCGCGGACAGGCGTGCTCTGCGACATGCCGTAGCTGAGAGCGGAAACCAGCGCCTTGGCATGGTCAAACGCGTCGTCGATCAGCGGACTGGTAAACTTGTGGAACGCGCCTGGCGACGTCATGAACGCGTGTTCGCCGGCCTCGTTGGAAACTACGTTAATGTCGAAGACGGCAGCGGCCTGCAGCTTCGAGAGCAGTGGGGCGCCAAGCATCTTCTTGGCGTGAGTGGCTACGACCGCGCCCTTCACCTTGAGCAGCTGCTCGAACTGCTGGAGGCTTGCCTGTTCGGCCGGGGTCAGCGAGTCGAGCACCTTCTTGGTCTTTTCGCTGTGTTCCGGCGGAACAGGTTGCCGTTGAACAGAAGGCGGTCATCGCCTTCTCCCTCGGCGTCAACGAACCCGATGCCATAAGCCTGGCCGAGGAAATCCGAGGTATCGTTCTTGGTGAGCTTATAGGTGTCGCCGACGTACTCGGACGCAGCCTTCACGCCGACGGGCGAGGACGATGCCAGCTCCGCCAGGCCTATGGAGGCGAGCTCGAAGGGCTGGGGCTCGTTCTCGTCGAAAAGGTCCGAGGCGTGACCAAGCGCGGTGCGACCGGTCACGCCAATGACCGAAACCGAACCGTCAGCGGCGACGTCGATGACCCGCCGATTCTGAAGCTGGGTGAGGCATGCCTGAAGCTCTGTCTTAGGATTCAGGCCGCCGATCCTTGCAGCGGCTATCACTTGGCTCTTGTTCAAGTCCGCTTGCTTGCTCTCCGCAAGCCTGACCAGCAGCGAAGCCGCCTTCGCCGCAAGGTCTATCGCGCTGTATTCCGACGCGCCACGCTGGTCGCCCGAAATCTTCCTGCCGTGATGGATGACCCATGCACCCTTAGTCTGCTTGTCCATGTGAAGCCCCGTGCCGTCCCAAGACTGCACTAGCACGGTGTACGCCACATGCACAGGTGACCTCGATCCCCCAACCTGAGAGGATCGCAAGGCGTCGACGAACGCTTGCAGAATCGCTCCTTTGTTGACAGATCAGCCGAAAAGACCCGAATCCGGCCCCTCAGGCGGGATGCCCGGTTCAGGCCGGTGGCCCCGGGAGTCCTTGGTCAGCCATCCGGACAGAGGTGCAGGCCGCAAGGCTTCGGTTCCCGGGGTGTGTTAAGAATCGAAGTGCTGGCCACCTCGAAAAGCGGCTGCATGGCGTCCGCTGTATTGGTCGGCTTGGGAGCCGATCTATTCATTTAACCAGGTTTGTTTTTAGTGACGGCATTGCAATCCCCGACCACACTATTGACAAGCCGCCAGCATCAGCCCGTCTATCGTCCAAAAACCATCATCACACGATCCCCCACGCACGAAACCTTCCCCTGCCCGTCATCTCGCGCAGGCCGAGCTCGCCGACAAGATTGAGCGCCCCCTGCTTTGTCACCTTTAGTCGCTCCTGGATCATGCCCGTCGAGACCAGCGGCCGCGAGAGTACCAGCTCGACCAGGTCGGGCAGTTTCGAGCTGGCGCGCCGTTGTTTGAGCCGCCGCTCCATCTGGCTTTTTGCCAGCACCAGCCGATCGTGTTCCTTCAGGCCAGCCACTGCTGCGTCGTGAATGGCATCGAGCAAGGCGAGCAGCCGATCGCCGCGATTGCGCGCCCGCCTCCGCTCGCGCGGAATGTTTTTCGCGCCGAGATGCAGGCTGGCGAGATGGTGGGCGGCGAGTCCTTCCTGTCGCAGCAGTGCAGCCACGAGCAGCGGCCCGAGCCACGTGGCATGCTGCAGCACCTCGATGTTCGACCAGGCTTCGAGCAGGACCGCCCCGCGCAGCACGACCGGGAATTCCCGCGTTTCCGCGAGCACAGCCTGCCATTCGGCCAGCCGTTCTTCCTCATTCCAGTCGAGATCATAAATCAGGTCCGGCCGGTCGTCCGGGCGCGCCGCTTTCGCCGGCACGTCGGCGCCGCTGAGAATCTTGGACGAGCGCGCCAGGACGGCATCGATCTCGGCAAATTCTTCGGCTAGCCGGTCGGCCTCAGCGTCATCGCGATCGTCGGCTTCCACAGGGGCAGTTTCAGCCCCCTCCCCGTCCCGGCTTTTTTGGCCCGCCGCCGGCATGGCGCCGACGCGACCGGTCAGCGCCAAAAAACCATCGCGGCTGAGCGCCCAGTCTGGCTTCTGTGCAAAAATCCGCCGACGGGTTCGCAGCACCGCGTGCGCCCGGGTGAGTTCGTGGGTCGGGGCTCGGATGTCCATGTGGGCGTCGTGCAGCACGAGGTCCTCGAGGTGGACGAGTTCGCCCTCGAGCCATAGCGCGGAAGCCGCGTCGGCAAAATGCTGGCGCTCGACAAAGCCGTCGCGGACCGGCGAACGGGCGACCCGCTCGTCGAGGCGGACCAAAACCTCGGTCGCTGTCGCTTTTACTTCCCGATTTCAAACGCCCGAACGTCATATGCCGGTTAGGTTTGGGCGCTAGGACGGGCTTAGTTTTTCGCTAACGATTTCACTGACGCTCGATTTGCCACGCCCCATGCACAACCGAAAAGCCACTCCTGGCTCATCGCGATCTGATGAAACACGGTTGGCGGCACGTCGTGTCGCGCGCGAGCTCGACAAAATTCTCGACGATCTTGGACCGCGCCGGGCGGCAATCGAGCGAGCCTCGGCTGAGCTGCGTCTCTCCACCCGCCAGATTTACAATCTGCTGGCGCGCTATCGCATCGATCGAACTGTGACGTCGCTGCTGCCTCGGCTGGATGGCAGCCGCAAGAAGCGCCTTGATCAAGGCATCGAGACGATCGTCGCAACAACGTTGCGAGAGCAGTGGCTGGTGCTGGAGGCGCCGCCGCTCGCTCCCGCGGTGGCCGAGATCCGGGCTCGCTGCGAGGAGGCCGGCCTGGCAGCTCCTTCCTATCTTACTGTAGCCCGCCGCATACCCACGCTGTTTAGCCCCGAGGAGATTGCGAAGAAGCGATCTGCAAACCCAAAGCACCTTCAGCGGCTCAAACCGCGACCAGGATACATTCATGCGGCGCGACCACTGGATGTCTGCCAGATCGATCACACGCCGACCGACATCAACTTCGTGGAGGTCGTCGACGGAGGCGGAACGTTCATTGGCCGGGCATATCTCACGATCGTCACCGACGTGGCGACCCGCTGCATTCTCGGCATCTGCCTCACCCTCGAGAAGCCGTCGGGGCTATCGGTCGCGCTCTGCCTGGCGCACGCCATGTGTCCGAGGGAGGCGTGGTTGGCCGCGCGCGGCATCGAGCATGGTTGGCCGATGTTCGGTCGACCACGATTAATCGTCACCGACTCGGCCAAGGAGTTCAAAGGGAACGCCTTCCAACGTGGATGCGAGGACTATGGTATTCGGGTCCGCTACCGGGATAGCGGCCGCGTCCACCAGGGCGGCGTCGTCGAAAGGCTGCTCGGGAAGCTCAACGCCGTGCTTGTGACGCAACCCGGCTCGACGGGACGATCCGTGGCGGACCGTGACGAATACCCCGCGCAGCGGCGAGCCCGTCTCAGCTTCGCCGATCTCGAGCGGTGCGTCGCGCTCGCCGTGATCGATCATAATCTGCAGGAGAACGCAAAGACTTTGAAGGTACCGGCGACAGAATGGAACCGGCTGGCGCACGATTTGCCCCGCTTCGACGATGATCCCATGCGGGTCCTGCTGGCATTCATGCCTGGGGCGGAGAGGCGCATCTCGCCGCAGGGCGTCAGCAAGTTCGCGCTGGACTATTTTTCACCATGGCTAGGCAGTCTCGTCCCGCGGCGGGACCGTCTGGGCCGGCTCGAGATGAGATATGACCCTCGCGACATCAGCCACATTTACATCCGGGATCCCGACACACGCGAGTTCCGGCCGGTGGCGAGAAGAGACGGGCTCACTACACCGATCACACTGTGGGAACATGAAGGTGATCGTGTTTGCCGACGTGCCGCAAACGCTCGGTCGGACGTCGAGAAGGTGACGCTGCGCCGCCGGATTGCGGAAATCGCTGGCAGGCAGAAACTTTCAAAGGCGGACGTGCGCAATGCGGTCCGCCGGGCGCACGCAGCCGAAGCGCCCAAACCCTATGAGGCGATGCGCCCGGCGACGCCGGCACCCGCCGAGCATCCGGTACGCCAGAAGCGCCGTCTGGCGGTCGAGGACTGGTGACGTGGCGGACCATTTGCTCGACCACGTTCGTCCGTATCTCGACCAAAGCATGGAAGAGCGGATCGCCTACATCCTGGCGCCGCGATGGGTCGGGCATCAGGTGGCGCTGCAGGCGCATGAGCGTCTTGCCGAGTTGCTCGCCCGGCCGCCGGCGTTGCGGACGCGAGGGCTGATGTTGGTCGGACCCTATGCCAACGGTAAGACGATGATCGCGGAACGATTTGCCGTGGAACGCCTGAGAGCCGCCGAGCGGCAGCGGGTATGGGTGGTTCAGACGCGCGAGGGGGCCGGCCTTGCGCACTTTTATGGAAGCATTCTGCAGGCGCTGCGCGCGCCGGTCGGCAACAATCGGGATATCGGCCGCAAGGCTGAGCAGATCGATCATCTGCTTGGCAGCCTGAAGCCCAGGATCCTCATTTTCGACGAATTCCACAATGCCCTGCGTGGCCGGGCTCGCGACGTCGAGGCGGTTCTTGCCTTCCTCAGGCGGATCGGCCGTCAGTTCGACATCTCCCCGGTCCTGATCGGCGAGGTCGCCGTCTACGATTTCATAAACGAGACCAGCGAGATGGCGAGCAGGTTCGAGCTGCAGGCCGTACCGCGGTGGCAATACGGCGAAGAGTTCCTGACACTCCTCGACAGCCTCGAGGGCGTGTTGCCTCTCGCGCGTGCTTCCGATCTCTCCGATGAACCGTTGGCACGAACGATTTTCCAGCTTTCCGAAGGTTTGATCGGCGAGATCGTGGCGATCGTCACCGCGGCGGCCGTGGCCGCGGCAAGGTTGGGCGCCGAGCGCATCACGAAATCAGGCCTCGAGGCGCTACACTACATTCCCGTCTCGAAGCGCCGCCGGGCGCCGCTGCGCAACGAACTGCTGTGACCGGCGGCGCTTTGGCCATCGAGATCCGCGAGCGTTACAGGGATGTCGTTCGGGATCGGTGGCCTGTTTCCGTTGACCCGCAGCCGGACGAGCTTTTGTCGAGCTGGCTCCACCGCCTTGCCCTCGCGAACGGCATCGCGCCGCGGTCGTTCGCCAGCGCCCTCGGGCTGGGTGAAGGGATGTGGTCGCCCCGTCTCGATCTCCAGCTTCCGCGGGAGGCAGCCGCCCTGCTGGCCGATCGGACGAACGTTCGTCAGGAAACGATATCGGCAATGGCAATGGCTGAACCGGCGTTGACGCCACTCCTGCTGCCATTGCGCGAGAACGTCCACCGGAACCGTTCGAGCTGGATGCAGTATTGTCCTCTCTGCCTCGCCAGCGACGAGGCGCCCTATTTCCGGCGGCGGTGGCGCCTGGCGTCGCGAATCTCCTGCTCCGCGCATGGCTGCGGCCTTCGAGATCGATGTCCCGCTTGCCGCACCGCAATTGTGTCGTTCGACCAGGTCGAGCTTGTCCCTCAGCATTTCTGCGCACGGTGCGGCTTCGATCTGCGGGCTGCCCCAAAGGCAGGGGTCAACGCGGCCGCACGTCGGCTGGAACGCGCGATCGCGGATATATGCCGGGTGGAATCGGCAACGGATTCGGCGGCAACCATCGATGTTGTCTCGCGCGTGCTACGCGCACCCGTCGGCGCCGATATCGGCCTGGGGGGAACCCTTACGAATCTCTCGACCGCCGCACGCATTCGCTGCTTCAATCAGCTCGCGGCAAAACGTTTGGACTGGCTTGTGACACACGAGGACGCCGCAGTCGCGCATCGGCGTCGGATAATCTTGGCGGCGGGCGGCCATGACGAATTGATTGCCCGCTTCGCCGACTTCCTGGGCAAGCATCAGACGAGGCCGAGATCCATGTGCCCACCACAGCCCTGTGCTGGTCTTGCCGACGTGCTGACGGCCTATCTGCGCGTGGCCGGTGATCGAACCACGTGAAAGCGTCACCGCAGGCTCCGAGTTCCACAACCCTGATGATCGGTGGCAGTCCTGGCGCGGGTACTATTCGTCCATGACGGCACCAGGGTCGCCGTCATCGGCGAACCCCGGCATGATGTCGCCCGCCAGCAGCTTTTCCTTCGAGAGCAGGCCAGCGTCCTCGAGCGCCCCGAAGTCGGGAAGATCGCGCAGCGTGTCGAGCCCGAACTCAAGCAGGAACGCCTGGGTGGTGACATAGGTATAGGGGGCGCCCGGCTGCGGCGCGCGCGGGCCAGAGGCGATGAAGCCAAAGCTGCGCAGATTGCCGATCAGGTCGCGGCTGATCTCCTTGCCGAAGAAGGAGGACAGTTCGGCGCGGGTGATCGGCTGGAAGTAGGCGATGCACATCAGCACCAGCACTTCGGTTTGCGTGAGGTCTTTGGCATGCCCGCTCCCGCCGGTGGCCGTGCCAAATGCACTGCGGATGGCGTCGGCATAGGCCGGCCGCGTCAGATGCTTCCAGCCGCCGGCGACCGCCACCAGATCATAGGGCCGGCCACGCAACTCCTCGCGGATGTCGTCGATGAGAAGATCGATGCTGCAAGTCTTGCCGACGATCCGCGCCAGCGTCTCGCGGCCGACCGGCTCGCTGGCAGCAAAAATAGTTGCCTCGACGCGGTTCATCCATTCACGCCAGCGCGCCTCCGGTGGCAGATGGTCGAGCTCGCGGTCGAAGAGGCCTTCGCCTCCTTGCTCACTTTTTCGTCGCCTCGCCGCACTCTCCGCCATCGCCGTCACAGCCCGTAGATGCGGAAAGTCGGGCGGCCGGACAGTTCACGCACGGCGCCGAGTTCGACCAGCCGCTCGAACAAGCGGCGCAGGCTGCGGTCGCTCATGCCGGCAATCTTTGCCGACGCCACAATGGCGTCGTCCGACAGGAGCTTGTCGACAACAGCGTCCGCTGCTTTGGCTCTAAGCTTCGGCGTGACGGCAAGCAGCCGGTCCGCGCGGCGCTCGAGCTCGGCGGAAAGATCAATGGCGCGCAACGCAGCGCGTGCCTGCGCGGCAAGCAGCCCTTTCGCACGCTCAGGGCTTGTCTCAATGTTTGTCGCCACCGAGCCGGCTGCCGATCGACGCGGGCGCGCGCTTGCGCCCAAGCCCGCATCGGCCCCCAGCAGCGGCACCGCATATGCCCAACCCGTCCGTTGCGCCAGCAGGGCGTCGGCGAGCCAGGCGCCAAGGGCGTGCGCAAAGCCGTGGCGTTCGGCGATCGCGATGGCGCCGGTCGTCATTCCCAGCGTCCCGTCCCTGGCGGCGAGTTGCCGAAGATCGTCCGTCAGATCGCGGACCGCCTCGTCGTCGCGGGCATAGCCGAACTCTGCCAGCACCGCGACAAGGCTTTTCTCCTCCAGCAGCCCCTCCGCGGGCCGGGTCGCCAGCCGACGCCAGGCGAGGAGCAAAAGACCGGCGGGCCCGACATTGTCGCCCGGCCGCGTGAGCACCACGGCATCGCGCAGCGAGCTTTCATCCTCGACGCGGCCGGCCTGCTTCGCCGTTGCAGCGGCCGCCGAAAGCGCCAGGCGCTGCCGCCAGGCGCCGGCCCATCGCTCCTGCCGGCGGACCACCGCATCGAGCGCGCCGATGGTGGCGCCGGCGGCGAGCGCGACGTCCTCAACGCCTTTTCCCGCAAGGCTTTGCGCATCGGGAACCGCCCGGCGCAGCCAGGCCGGCACCATTGCCATCGGCGCGGTTGAAGGGGCACGGCCAAGCGTGGCGTCGTGGCGCGGAGGGGGTTTGGGGCGCAGAATCATCGAAAGTACGATGAATCACGGCGGCGCTTTTGACAACAAAAATGGACAATAAGCGCTGTGCCTGTCGTGTGCTTAAAACGAACGATAATGTTGCCTTATCCGTCGTTTTCGTCTTTATATAAGGAATGACCGTTTTCATCGAGCAGAAGCCCGAAAATCACGCCGAGCGACCTTCCGGACCGTCCCACAGTGCAGGGTCGGCGGATCATGTTTCGACCGCGCAGGTGTCGGCCGAGACCGATGGCGACCTGCCGGACATCATCGACGTCGTCATGGAGATGGGCGCAACGCCGGAAGAACCGCCGGCCGAAGCCCCCTCCCCTCTTCCGGCCGTCGCCAATCCTCGCCTGCCGGCGCATCTCGACGCGCTGGCCGATCGCGCCCGCGATTATGTCGAAGCGGCGAGCTCGGCCAATACCCGCCGCGCCTACGCCTCGGACTGGAAGCAGTTTGCGAGCTGGTGCCGGCGCCAAGGCGTCGAGATGTTTCCGCCCGATCCCCAGGTTGTCGGGCTCTACATCACCGCATGCGCCTCCGGAAAGGCGACCGGCGACAAGAAACCCAATTCCGTCTCGACGATCGAACGCAGGCTCTCCTCGCTGACCTGGAATTTTTCTCAGCGTGGCCAGCCGCTGGACAGAAAAGACCGCCATATCGCCACGGTCATGGCCGGCATCCGCAACAAGCACGCCGCCCCGCCCCGGCAGAAGGAGGCGGTGATGCCCGAGGATCTGATCGCCATGCTGGAAACGCTCGAGCGAGGCACCCTGCGCGGCCTGCGCGACCGGGCCATGCTGCTGCTCGGCTTTGCCGGCGGCCTGCGCCGTTCCGAGGTTGTCGGCCTGGATTGCGGCCGCGACCAGACCGAGGATTCTTCCGGCTGGATCGAAATCCTCGACAAGGGCATGCTGTTGCGCCTGCGCGGCAAGACCGGCTGGGGCGAGGTCGAAATCGGGCGAGGCTCGTCCGACACAACCTGCCCTGTGGTGGCGCTGCAGACCTGGCTCAAGCTGGCGCGCATCGCGCACGGTCCCCTGTTCCGGCGTGTCACCGGCCAGGGCAAGGCCGTCGGCGCCGATCGGCTCAACGACCAGGAGGTCGCCCGCCTCGTCAAGCGGACCGCGCTGGCAGCGGGCGTGCGCGGCGATCTGCCCGAAGGCGAACGCGGAATGATGTTTGCCGGCCATTCGCTGCGCGCCGGCCTGGCGTCCTCTGCCGAGGTCGACGAGCGATACGTCCAGAAGCAGCTTGGTCACACCAGCGCGGAGATGACCCGCAAGTATCAGCGCCGGCGCGATCGCTTTCGCGTCAATCTCACCAAGGCGTCGGGACTGTAGCAAAGCCCCCTCCCCCCGTTTTCGGCCGTCGAATAGCGGCCCGGCAGGGTGGGATTTTCACCTTAGCGCTTCAATTGAAATCGGGAAGTAAAACCGACAACCGCGGTCGCGCGGGCAACCGGCCCGATCAGGGTTTCCAGGGGCAGTTTGTCGAGCGTGTAAGCCATTGTTGTCATGATGGCTGATTCGCGTTGGTCAAGCTAGTGAGGGTATCGCTGGACTTACATCGTGCTTCTTCAGGGAGAAAAATCACTATCGATAATGACCTCATATCGGGACTGTACAGCACCACGCCCTGGAGCGGTCAGGAGGCTAGAAAACGTTGATTTTCAGGCTCATCGAAGCCGTAGGAGCTACGCAAAAGGGTCACTAGAAACGTTTACAAACGATCGTTTATTGATATCTTCGGCGTTTGTACAAGCGCCCTTCCCAATGCTGAGAGACGCCGCAAATGGGCCGTGAAGCGCAAGATCGACGCTCCGGTCGACCAAAGGGCCGGCAAATCGGCTACGCGCGCGTGTCGACGGACGAACAAGCGACGGAGGCGCAGGAGATTGAGCTGCGGTCGGCCGGCTGCGACGTCGTCGTTCAGGAACATGGATCCGGTGCGTCAAGAGCTCGCCCTGCCTATTGCGGTTGATCAGCGATATCGGCGCCGGCGATGTCCTGGTCGTTGTGCGTCTCGATCGCCTTGCGCGCTCGGTCAGCCATCTTCTTCAGGTGATCGAGGATCTGACTGAGAAGGGCGCGCATTTCCGATCTCTCCGAGATCCAATCGACACGTCGACGCCACAGGGCATGTTTTCGCTACAGGTACTCGGCGCCGTTGCCCAGCTCGAGCGTGCGCTGATTTCGGAGCGGACCAAGGCCGGCATCATCGCCGCACGAGCGAAGGGGCGGCTGCCTGGCAATCCTGGTATCCGGGAGCGCAAGCCCGAAGCCCTGGCGAAGATGACTGCGGTGCAAAAGGCAGCCTATGGCCGACGGCTACAATCAACGATGAACCAGTGGCTTCCGACAGTCCGCCGGATGCGACCAGATCACAACTGGGACGATATCGCTCGGGTCCTGAAGCAGCGCGGCCTCGACTGGACGCCTGAACGACTGCGGCGGGCAGTGAGGTGGCTCGTCACCGAGCACCTGGCCGGATCCACCCTGCTAAAGAGGGCGTCTCCTCAGCCTCCCGAAGATCGCCTGATGACCCTTGTGGCAGGGATCAGTCCAACCCAGACCTATCGCTACGCGACATCGCTGGCCAGCTCGAGCGCCTGCATGAGCGAACCCCACGAGGGAGCGCTAAATGGTCGGCCTCATCAGTCAAGAACCTGCTTGATCGAGCCCGCCGGCTTGGTCTCGTCGCCGAACTACCCGCGAGCTGACCGAGGGACAAGGACGTCATCCCGTTACAGAATGGTCCTCAGTTTACGGTCCGTGGCTGACGCTCAAGATCCCCGAGCCGCTTGTACACGGCCCAGGCATCAGCTGGAACCGCGCTGTCAGCCCGCGCCAGCCAAGCCGCACGATCGGATTCCGCAAGTGAGTTCCACCACACCATTCCGGCGGTTTCATCGGGCGTCGGTTCCCGGTCGTGTTCGTTCTTCATGCCTTCGATGCTCTCATAAGACGCTCGTCCCGACAAGCGCTGCAGCGATCGTTCAAGCTTATAGAGCGGATCAAAACCCGCCCTCCTCATCATGATCCGCGCCCCGGTCTGTCGAGGCTGCGTCGCAAGGCATCGCTGATTTCCAACCGGGATTCGGTGCGCACAACCTTGCCTGCCGTCTCCAAATCGACGGCAGCGGCTTCAGTTCCTGAACCGGTTCCGACCGTCTTCGACGCGTCAAGCTTGGCCCGCAACAAAGCCATCACCATCGGCCAGACCGAGAACTTTCCGGTCTTTGCCCGGTCCGTCAAGCTGCGCAAATATCCGCCGGCGCTGTTGATCTGGTCCTGTCGCTGGTAGATCGCAGCAATGGTAATCGCCGCCTGCTGCTCACCCATTGCCGTTCGCGCTTCCTCCCAGGCGCTCGGGCTGATGCCCATGGTCGGCCGGGCAACCTCGGCCGCGGCCAGAAATTCACGCGAATTGCGGATGCCGCCGCCGCCCTTTACCAGCCAAAGCATGTTCGGGCAGGCATCCAGCACGATCCCTAGCGGCAGCTCGCGCTTCGGCAGGCTCCGTACGTTGTCGGTGTCCGCAACGTTGCCGCCCGCTTCATCTATATTTCCTAAGCCACTTTCAGATTCAAGTTTAGAGTCTGGTTTTGAATTCTGTATGTGGCGTCCATTTCGGGACTCATTGGCGTCCATTTTCTGTGTTTTTACAAATGATTCCAATGCTTCACGCACTTCAGCCCAAAGGCCTTCAAGCTCCTCGGCAATCGCTTCGAAGGTCTGTCTGGGTGCGGTGCGTGGTATCTGGCCGACAATCGCCTGGTAGGCCTGCTGGACCCTGCCCCAATTCGCCGGCACGCCCTCCTCAATCCCGGCGTCGATCATCTTGACGATGTCACGCCGGCATATGGTTAGCCGCTCCTTAACGAGACGAAAGGCCTTCTTCTCGTATCTGACCGCTTCCGCCAGCTCCTTGAATTCCTCGGCGCGCGCGACGATCGGCGAGATGTCGAAGCCATAGGCTTGCTCGATCTCGCCCCCCCGCCCTTTCCGGGCGAAGCGCTTGCCGTTTGGGCTGTCCCGACGGATGATCAATCCACACTCGACCAAGACGGCCAAGTGCCGCCGTAAGGTCGTTGGGGGCATTCCGTTGGCGCGGCGGATCAGCTGTTCGTTGGATGGCCAGACGATCAGCTCGCCGTCGCCATAAAGCGCCGTGTCCGGATGGAACGACAACAGTGCGTCGAGAATGGCCAAAGCGCGATCTGTGGCCCCCAGAGCGATCCTGGCGTCCTTGATATCCTGGAAGACATGCCATTTGTGAACAGTCGCGTCCTTCGGCACCGCCCTTGCGGTGACCTGGCTTGAAATCATGCCAAGCGTCATCGGCCGCCGCCCAAAGGGCGTCGTTGCAATAGTCGTCTCCATTTTCTTTCACCCTCGATTAGGCAAAAGAAACCTGCTCGCCAAAACGACGCCAATGACTCTTGACAGTGATTCGTGGAGATGCGATTCTCAGAGTGCTTAGTTCAGAGAGAGGCTTCCACGGCTTGCCGTTCGGGGGCCTTTTTCTTTTGCGGTTTCAGACTCCTTGTTTCGTGATGGACTTCCGAAAGGCCTCAAACAGGTCGTCCAGTTGTCCGGCGATAAACGCTGCGAAACGCGATCCTTCAGCCTCTCCCACGGCAATCATGGTAGTTTTTCCGTTGTCTTTGAGGCTGACGCTGACTGTTTTGTCTGGAGCAGCCCAGGATTTCATAGCAATCTTGGGCTTTGATGGCTTGGCCGGACCCGCAGGTTCTTTGATCGCATTATGATCCGATGGAAGCGTCTCAAGCAGAATAATGAATCTGTCGTCGGACGTTGCCTCGCGGAATTTGTTTTTGCGAACAAGATCGAAAGCTTTTGCGGGTGAGCCGTCTATGGAATAGCGGTTCGAGAATTCCTGCCATCGTCCTCGACCAATCCCGGGAGCTTTACCAATCGATTGCAGTATCTCCTTGTCGACCGATGAGGCGATTTTGATCATCTCGGACACATGCGATTTTCCTGTCGACAGCGAAGCGCAGATGGTGTCCCGTTTGTATCCCGCTTCCTGCTGCGCAAGCGCAAAAGCGCACTTCTCAATGTATGAAAGATCCTCTCGAGCGGTGTTTTCTTCGCCTTGGAAAATGACTGCTTGTTCATCAGTTAACTCGCGGACGGCCGCTTTGAATCCGATCCCAAGCTGCTTAGCTGCCGCTAATCTTCTGCGACCATAGACGATTTGAAACTCGCCATCCTTGCCTTGTACTGGCCGAACCAATCCAGGCACAATTTGACCGCGCTCCCGCATGGATTCAGTGATCTCAGCAATGGCGGAAATCTCGTAGGCGTCATCATATCGATCGGTGATAGACGACGGCCGTATTTTGTCGGGATCGAGTTCAATGATCTGTTCGCCTGACTTCAGTAACTTGTCCGCGATATCGCTACGCTCTTGCATTTGGCGAACACCAGCCGCCACCTTCATCAGGTGCGGCGATGACGTGCGGCGGCTGACGCCCTCCTCCGAATTGTCCTCCCCGAGTTGCCCCAAAACAGCAGCAAACATGCCCTTAGAATCTTTACGGCTCACTGTTCTCGCCTCCATGCCATTGTGATGAGGCTTTCTATTTCCGCGTTCGCGGCATTGATCGATTCGATTGCACGATCATAAGTTTTAGGTGCCGAAAACCTCGATCGTTGCACTTCATAGAGGCTCTGCTTCCAAGTGAGAGCGTCCGCAACCGCAGTGGATTTGGAGACTGAATTCAGAAGTAAATCCTCGCCAAACACTTGGCGCATTAGGGCCTGCATGTTGGCTTGCGGGTGGTCGTTGGCCTCAAACTTTGTGATGAGGAATTTGGCGAAATCCCAACGTGCGCCTGCACCAGCCTCATCCAGGATTTGCATATAAGATGCGGCCAGCTCCAAAAACTTCCCTGTGGAGTCGACATCGAGCATGTGCGCTGGAACTGGGATTAGGACTCCGGTAGCGGCAGTGAGCGATGAAAGTGTCAGGAAATTGAGTGACGGCGCACAGTCGAGAAGAACGATGTCGTAGCTATCGACGATCTGTTCGAGGGCCTGTGACACTCGAAGCAGAAAACTGGTTCCACCGCTCTTGCGCATCTCAAGGGTGACGGCCGTTTCGAATTCTGTCAGCTCAAGACCGGCGCAGATGACGTCGAATCCGATGATATGCGTCTGATGAATAATCTTTTCCGTTGGCACCGGATCGTCAAACCGAATCGCTGAGTAAAGGGTGTCACCTTCTCGGTAGTCAAATCCGGGTAACGCTCCTTGCAGACTTGTTAACGACGCCTGGGGATCCATGTCGACTGCGAGAACGCGATATCCACGTAGTGCCAACCAATGACCCAAGTGAATAGTGGTCGCTGTCTTGGACGATCCACCTTTGAAGTTCGTGATCGCGATGATCTGGCAATCCTCGCCTTTAACACGACGAGGATTGATCCATTTCTTCCGTGCCTTTTCCGCCAAGTGCATCCGAAGGTCCAGCACCTGCTCCACAGAATATAGGCGCTTTCCGGTGGTCGTTGTCTCTGGCTCAGGTCCCTGCCCTTTTAAGGAGACCTGCCGTATGTAAGCTTCGGTCACTCCTAGCAATGCTGCCACTTCCGTCGAAGTGAATTTGCGCATCGTACGAATCGCATCAGGAGGATACTGAGCCAGCGAAAGATTGTTGAGTGCCTTCTCGAGTTTCGTCGAAAAGGTATTCATGAACTGAAGGCTACTTAGATGCCGCGTCACCCAGATTCTCCTCTTGCACCCAGCGCCTATTGATAGCGACTGTGGTTAACAAGCTGTTAACGCCACGCCAACTACGCCAACTTTTCGAATTACGCGGTTTTTCCGTTACTGGAGGTATGCCCGATTCGGAGAATTCGAGCAAATGGACGCAGGGCAGTTCCCAGCTGGGAACTTTTCGTTATCGCTGGCTTCCCTGTGCCGTCAAAGTTGCGCATCAGGCATTGAAAAAGACAGCTATGAAGGTGGTTACGCAGCATGGGGGCACGGGGAGCCCCGTTGCCCGTTTTGTTCTCGTAGGTAGTCGACGTTGGTGTACCGGTTGGCCTCTGGCTTCCGCGTACGGCGGCGAGCGACCTACAGAAGCGCCGGTAGGTTTCTGCGCATGGAGAGATACCCCCCATTGGCGCGGCGGCGAAATTCCCGTT
Organism: Mesorhizobium sp. M0195; assembly: GCF_040322115.1. Classification (NCBI taxonomy): domain Bacteria; kingdom Pseudomonadati; phylum Pseudomonadota; class Alphaproteobacteria; order Hyphomicrobiales; family Phyllobacteriaceae; genus Mesorhizobium; species Mesorhizobium sp. M0195. The sequence continues at coordinate 49,786 of NZ_JAMYSV010000024.1, forward strand.
GTGACGGAGGAGGCACTGAGCTCGCGCAGTCCTAGGGGAGTCACCATCCTTTGCGTCGGAGACGATGGGTTGTGTTTGTGATGCAGCCATGCCGCGCCGCTTCCGATGCCACTTCGGTGATCGCCCCAGGCTGACAAGTTAGACGCCCCACGGCCCCTACCCTGCAACGAGGCATTCCTTCCGGGCCGAGCGACTCTCGCGAATGGCAACTCAGCGGCTCGGATCTGTCGCCAGGCGTCCCATGCGATTTGACAGCAATCAGCACCGTTTGGCACGTGGGCGCCCTGTCCACGCGCACTTTCCTCCAGCGTCGAGCAAGAGGCTCCTGCAGTCGCCAGGCAACTTCCCTCGGGGGCTAGTCCACGTGTCGGCGAAGGATCCTGGAGAACTCATCGAGAAGCAAACTTCTCGCACAACCCGTACTTTGAGTTCCCAGCTGGGAACAGCTCCTCAAGTTGGAGGCTTGCGCCGCACCAATAAACCTTGGAAACCCATCAACTTGACGGTTGGATCTGTGGCGCCGGGGTGGATTGGCGCATCCAGAGTCCCCTGCGGCTGGGGGGCGTACCGCACTCTACAATCCTGATGCCTTAGTTAGATTGACGCGGAAGCGATCGCGCCGGCGCTGGTATTTGCGTGTCATCTCTGCCGAGGCGTGACCAAGCTGCTTCTGCACGTAGCGCTCGTCAACCTCGGCAGAGGACGCGAGGCCGGCACGCAGCGAGTGGCCCGAAAACTTTTGGCCGCGCTCGCCCTCGGAAAGATCACCGCGCACGCCGGCGGCCAAGGCCGCGCGTTTGACCAGCCGCGCCACCTCCTGATCGTTGAGCCGCTCGGCGCCCACAGCTTTGCCCTGCCCCGTGACGCGGCGGAAGAGGGGGCCATGCGCGATGCGGGCCAGCTTCAGCCAGGTCTGCAGGGCGACGACCGGGCAGGTGGCATCGGACGAGCCGCGGCCAATCTCGACCTCGCGCCAGCCGGTCTTGCCTCGCAGCGTAACCAGCACGCCCTTGTCCGGGAAAACTTCAATCCAGCCGCAGCCGTCCTCGGTTTGATCGCGCGCAACATCGAGGCCCACGATTTCGGAGCGGCGCAGGCCGCCGGCGAAGCCCAAAAGCAACATGGCGCGGCCGCGCAGACCGCGCAGCGTGCCACGATCGAGCGTTTCCAGCATGGCGACAAGATCGTCGCGCAGGATGGCTTCCTTTTGACGGGGAGGGGAGGCGTGTTTATTGCGGATACCGGCGAGCACGGTGGCGATATGCCGATCCTTCCGGTCGAGCGGTTGACCGCGTTGCGTATAGTTCCAGGTCAGCGACGACAGGCGGCGCTCAATGGTCGACACAGACTTTTTGTCCCGTTCCGATCCTGAGGCCTGGGCCGTGATGTAGAGGCCGACGACTTGTGGATCTGGCGGCAGCGGATCAAACGCCTGGCGCCGGCACCAGGCGCAAAAATGCTTCCAGTCGGCGGCATAGGCGCGACGGGTGTTTGCCGAACTCGCCGCCTCGACGTAATCGCGCGCGCGGTCGGCCAGCTTTTCGAGATGCGCAGGCAGTGATGCTTGTCGCGGGTCGAGGACCTGCGTGGGAGGGGAGGGAGCCTCATCCGGGTGCCCCATTTCCATGACGACGTCGACAATGTCAGGCAGGTCGCTGGTGTCGACCGCGTCGATGGGCGTCATGAAATTGCGGGGACTGCCCATCGAAACTCTCGATCATTTGAATGTCACAGTGGTGCGATTCTGAGAGCCCCAACGTGCGACCAAAGCGCCCAATTGTCCACCGCGAGGTGCTTGACCAATAGCTCCCGGGATTTGCGCCGGTCGCGTACGACCACACGCTGGGTCGTGCTATAGCATGACCGGGCGACGGACCATGTCCGATCCAGTGTTGACCCTCCTAGAGCCCTCTTTCTCAGTGCCGATCCTTGCCTTCATGTTCAACATCCCTTATGTTTCGTTCAACAGGAGAATCCAGGATGAGCGTACGTGGCGCAACGGCAGCCGAAAGCGAGGAGCGGATCGCCCACACCCGGAACCGTCTGGTGCTTGAGCAGGCGAGGGCGGTCGGCCTTCTCGGCGCGGCCAAGAACACACGCCTTTCCGGGAGGGTGCCGTCGGAATTGATCGAGGCGGCAAAGAAGCGCGCTCATGTGACCTCCGACACTGAGCTGCTGGAGCTCGCCTTGTCGCGGCTGGCCCTCGAGGACGATTTTGGCGCCCAGCTCGTCCGCCGCAAGGGCAGCATCTCCGCAGACATTGATCTTGGCGTTTGATCTCGGGAGCGCACTGCGTTCCCTCAAACCACAGCGGCGTGCCGGCGGGCTGGAACGGCGGCCGGATTCCGCTCTGTCCTGGGCAGGGGACCAGCCGCCTGTCGGCGGTGCATTGCTTCTCGACACGAGCGTCTATCTGGATGTCCTTCAGGGGCGCACGCCCAAAGTGGTCGATGACCTTCTGATCTATAGGCTCTGTCAGCACTCGGCCGTCTGCCTTGCCGAGCTCAGCCACCTGTTCGGCCGGCTCGACCCAGCGCACCCCACGACGAAGTCGGTCCTGAAAGTGGTTGCAGGCACGATTGAAGACATTCCAGTGCACCGGCTGCATGCACCCGACGCCACCGCCTGGGGACGCGCCGGCATGCTTGCCGGCCTGCTGTTCCGGCTGAGCCGTCTGCCGAAAGGGGAGGGCCATGAACGCCGCTTCCTCAACGATGCGCTGATCTTGCACCAGGCCGGTCTGCTGGGCGCGACGGTCCTGACCGGCAATGTTGGGGATTTCGATTACCTCAACCAGCTTGTTCCGTCGGTGCGTGTGATCTTCTACCGGCCGGTGACAGACTTGCGCCCGCAGGGTTGAAAGCGTCTGTGGCAGATGCCCGTGCACCGTGATCGTCCAACCTCCTTTAATGACCACCAGTCTTCAAAAAGGTCGCTGACACTCTCCTGCGACCGTTGAACCGCGGGCGACAGCGGCCATTTCTAACGTAATGACAAAAACGAACGATAATGCAATTATCGTTCGTTTTATCACGCCGACAGGCTGTGCGTTTTGGCGCGAAAATTCTAGCGCAAAGCGCACCGGCGCTTTACCCTCGAAATCATGATTCGCCTCGATCCCGCGACCGCCAGTCCCGCCTCGCCGCCGACCGTCCCGGCCTGGGCGCTTGCCGCCGGCGGCGGGCCGAGCGACGCCGACGCCGCCTTCCAGGCCGGCGCCGCCTTGGGCGCGCTCGACAGCCTCGCACGGGCGCCGCAGCCTTCCTGGGCCGGCGCCTGGCGGCAGCGGCTTGCCTTGAAATGCGCCGTTGCCGCCGTGCGCCTAGCCGGCCGCTCCGAGGATGAGGCCGCGCTACGCAATGCCTGGTATCTGCGTCCTGCTGACGGCGATCCCGGCCCCGCCGGGAACATTTTGGCTGCGTGGCGGCAGCTGGCATCGCGGCCGCCGGCGATCGACGTCGCGAGGCTGGCTGAAGGTCGATCAGTTCGGGCTGCGCTGGGATGACGGTTTTGCCGATCTCCCGGGTGCGATTGACGATGTGATGCGCGCCGGCCGGCCGGCGCCGTTTACAGCTGCGGCAGCCGCCAGCCGTGTTGTTGCCCTGTCGCCGGGAGCGGAATTGCTGGCGTGGTGGTGCGCCGATCTGGTTCTGGCGCAAAAGCTGCGCTGGCCGCGGCCGGTGCCGCTGCTGATGGCCCAGGCTTTTGCTCTAGCCTTCCGAACCGGTGACGGTCGCGCCAAGCGGATTCGGCCGGGGGAGCAAAAAGAATTTGAAAGGGCGGCGTGCCTGGCGCTGGCCCAGGGCGCGGATGATGCCTTGCGGCTGGCCGCAGAACTTTCGCAGCGCGCCGAGCCGCTTGCTGCGGTGATGCCAAAGTTGCGCGCCAAGGGGGCGGGGGAGGTGGTCAAAAGACTGCTCGATGACGATGCCATGTCCGGCTCGCTGACCACCAAAACCCTGTCTCGGTTCGGTTCGCGGCGGCTGTTCGAGCGGCTGCAGACATTATCACGGCGGAACGGGTCCTTCCGGTTCTTGGAGCCAAACCGGCAACCAAAGGGACCACGACCCTTTCGGAGAGAGAATGGGTCATCGACGCGTTGCGCCGGAACAAGCTTCACCGCGGCAAAGCTGCCGCCGCGCTCGGCATTACCCGCAAAACCTTATACAACAAGATCAAGAAGCACCGCATCCGTTCCGGCCCGTTCAGAGAGCCTCCGCCACCAACCGCCCCACAGTTCCTCATGCTCTCCGGATCTGGTGGCACGACACGTAAACGACAACTCCTGAGGCGATCATGCCTTGCGCTCCGCGCGCATGATCCTGACCAGACGATCGGGATCCCACCGCTTCAAAGCGCGTGAACCTGACCGGCTTGACCTGCCCCCTGTCAGCGGCGAAACCGCTCCAGACGCCAGCGCCTGTTTTTTCCGTTGGCATGTTAAATGCAAGTCATCGACAAACGCGCTCACACTGAGCAGAAATTGTCCCACGACCACGCAAAAATGGACCATTCCCGTACGCGAGGCTACTCATGTGTAATCAGGCTGTTAGCAAGCTTATGGCTTGATCATTAAATTGGCTGCGTCACCTAAACAGAAGGACTCAAAAAAAATGACTTATCCCGTGGGTTCGCCGTCTGATGGCTCTCTGAAAGTATCTATCGAGGCAAATGGCCATCATGACCCTCGATTACACAGCATTGATCACATAGCTTTGGCGGTTCATAAACTAGATGACGCTATCCACCTGTTTCAAGATGTCCTTGGCTTTAAGCTTAGGCGGCGTTTGCATATAAAGGGTAAGAAGACTGGGATGGTGTGTGCGGACATGGTTCGGAACGACATGTGCTTTGTACTTTGCCAAGGCACAGAGCCAGAGTCGCAGGTGTCTCAACTTGTCCAAAATTACGGGGTAGGTCTAGCTCATGTTGCATTAGCTGTCGACGATGTGTCGGCGGCGGTCAATACGCTTAGAGCGCGGGGATTGTCGTTCGACACGACCATTATTGAGGGACCTGGCCTAACACAAGCATTCTCTTCTCGATGCCCTAATACGGGGATAAGCTTTGAACTCATCCATCGGAACGGAGAGGAAGCATTTCTTGAAAACAACGTACAAGAGCTTTTCGAGCAACTTGAGCAGGCTGGAAAATACTGATCGAAGAGGTGTGGTCCCCTCGGTTTCTATAGCGATGCTGGTGATCCGACTTCAGGCGCGCCCGCCGGCCTACCAGGGTCCCGCAAGACTGATCGAAGGTGGCATTCCGACAAAAGCGATCGTAGCCTAGCCTAGTCGCCGTCTCCAAATGCGCCGATCACCTCACTCTCTACAGACTGCCAAAAATCTGCAAGCGGCGAGACATCGCTCTCGACCGTTTGACACTCGCGGACTGGACCGGCCGTGCCGCCTGCACCTGCGCCCCGAGTGACCTGAATGCGCTCAAAGCGATGGTGCTTTCGCGCGAAGCGGAAAATGCCTATCTGCGCCAGATCATCAGAGGATTGCAGCGCCAGCGGGCCGACGCGCCGAAACACTTACTGAAGATCAGCTTCTCCTCGGGCTTAAAGAAGCCGAACAGGTCGAGGCGAACGAACTGGACGAAAAGGAAAGCGTCACCTGATCTGCGCCAGGGACGGTGACCTGATGTGGTGGACGGTGCCAAAGTGTGGCTGTCGAAAGTCACATGAGGGAGAGCCGTCCATGGAGAAGATTACCACAATTGGTCTGGTATCGCCAAGCAGGTGTTTCAGGTCCACGGGGTCAATGGCGCTGATGCTGTCGTTGTCCGTCGCAAGCTTCGCCGCGATGATGTCGCTGGGTTCTTCAAAGCATTGCCGCCGTGCCTAATCGGCATCGAGGCTTGCGCGACGGGGCACCACTGGGCTCGGGTTCTTATGTCACTGGGTCACGACGTTCGGCTGATGCCTGCATCCTACGTCAAGCCATATGTAAAGTGAAGCGGCAGAAGAATGATGCGACGGATGCCGAGGCGATCTGCGAGGCGGTGGCCCGGCCGACGATGCGCTTCGTTCCGGTGAAGAGCGAGGAGCAACAGAGCGTACTGATGCTGCATCGGGTCCGCGAGCTCTTGATCCGGCAACGGACAATGCTGGTGAACGCCTTGCGCGGCCACCTGGCGGAGTTCGGCATCGTGACCCGCCAGGGTGTTGCTGGCGTCGGAATGCTGATCGCGTTGGTTGAAGATGATGATCACGATCTCATCTCGCCGCTTGCGCAGTCGGCGCTTCTTCCGCTGATCGGGCAATTGCGGGAAGTGCACGAGAAGGTCAGCGAGATGGATCGCCAGATTCATGCCTGGCATCGCTCGAATGAACTGAGCCGACGCATGGAGACAGTTCCGGGAATCGGCCCGATCACTGCAAGCGCTATCGCCGCAACCGTGACAGACGTAGCGCTCTTCAAATCCGGCCGGCAGCTGGCGGCCTGGATAGGTCTGGTGCCGCGGCAGAACTCATCGGGCGGCAAGGACCGTCTCGGCAGGATTAGCAAGCAGGGCGATCCTTATCTCCGCCGCCTTCTCGTGGTCGGTGCCCATGCCGTACGCCGCTTCAGCCGAACAGGAAAAGCGCCATCAACTCGCTGGGCGGCCGATCTTCTGATGAAGAAGCCATACAACGTCGTCGCCGTCGCCCTGGCGAACAAAATGGCGCGGGTCGTTTGGGCGCTAATGATGTCCGGACGACGCTTTGAGGCTTCGGCCGCCGTTTGAGCAGTCGAGAAGGATTGCCGAGATTGGTGAGGCGCTGATGGTGTGATGACGGACGGTCGAGCCGGGATCGGACAAACCCGCTCAGTGGGTGCCGCTTAAAAGCGCGTTGACCTTTCTGGGATCCGATCAGCGGACTTCATCAGGGCCAGCGGCAACAATAGGCCGCACTCAAAGGCCGAATACATGCCTGCACCCGACCAATCTGGCAGCAACGTCAGAAAGCCCTTGCCTGCGGAGGCCAATGGTATGGACCCCGCCCTCCAGGCGAGGTGAAATCTCGAACGCCAACTGCAACGAAGGAGGATGTCATGCAGATCGTTCGAATAGGCCTGGATCTAGCGAAATACGTCTTCGAGGTTCACGGTGTCGACTGCCACGGGAAAGTCGTCGTGCGCAAAACGCTACGCCGCGATGCGGTAGCCCCCTTCTTCGCCAATCTGCCACGATGTCTGGTCGGCATGGAAGCCTCGAACGGAGCGCATTATTGGGCAAGGGTGCTTTCCGATCTCGGCCATGAGGTTCGGCTGATCAGCCCTCAGTTCGTGACGCCATACGTCAAGTCCAACAAGAACGATCGGAATGACGCTGAAGCGATTTGCGAAGCCGTAGGCCGCCCGACGATGCGTTTTGTTCCGCCGAAATTAGCCGATCAATTGGCGATTCAAGCGGTTCATCGCATTCGCAGCCGTCTGGTTGCAGATCGGGTCAAGCTCGTTAATCAGGTTCGTGGACTTCTAGCCGAGCATGGAGTGGTCATTGCCCGCGACATCCCACGGCTGCGCCGGGCCCTTGCTGAAATTACGGGGGGCAGCGACGATGGTCTCAATGAATTGGTGCGGGTGCTGATCCGAGAAGTGCAAACGGAGTTGGCCGAACTGGACCAACGCATTGCATCTTATGATCGGCGGGTTCGGGAGCTCTTTCGCAACAGCGAACTATGTCAGCGGCTTGGAAAGATCGAAGGTATCGGCCCTGTGACCGCGACAGCCTTGATCGCTGCCGTAGGTGATCGAACTTGCTTCAAGAACGGCCGCCAGTTTGCGGCATGGCTCGGTCTCGTGCCGAAACAACGATCCAGTGGAGGGCGAGCCCGCCTGTTCGGTATCAGCAAGCGCGGCGATCGCTATCTGCGCACATTGATGATCCATGGCGCTCGCGCTGCGCTCGGCAAAGCAGCGGGCAAGCAGGATCCTCGAAGCCTTTGGCTTAGTAAGTTGCGGCAAAGGCGGCATCCCAATGTCGCGGCTGTCGCGCTCGCCAACAAGAATGCGAGGATCGTGTGGGCCATGCTCTCGGGCGGCACAGTCTACGAGCACGCACCATCGGTGAAAGCAGCTTAAGGCGAAGCGGCAAACGAAGGAATAACAGAAGGAGGTCTCACCCCAGCAATTGCAGCAAAATGGTAGGAGATGGTGAAACGGTCATTCCGTCGCTTCCCGAACCTGGTGTGTGGACCGGCTTGGCTTCGGCCAATGTCTAGGGGCCGATGAGGTGGAAGCCCGCGAAAATCCATCGGGGCTCGCGGCGACGACGTTGTCCAGCCGCATCAGGAAGCCGGATATACGTCAGCAGTTGTGACCGACGATCTTGATCTAGCCGACCTGTTGCAATCGGGCGGGGTCCATATACGTCCATACATGCCACTGAACTTTCATCCAGCGGCGATTATCCTCGGCCGTTTCTGTTACGCCGTGGCGCGCGTTGAGCAATCGCGAAGACGCAGCGTACCTCCACCGCCCGGATCGCCACGGTATCGCCTTTAGAGCTTCTGGCCTGAACCTGGCAGCGTCCTGTCCGACAACCCGCACGCGCGCGACAAACTCGAGCCTTCCTCAGATGCTTGCGTCCAATGTCCGACAATGTCGGACACT
>NZ_JAMYSV010000025.1:0-55574 GCF_040322115.1 Mesorhizobium sp. M0195
TGACCTTGGTGTTGCCGGTGCAGTCGAAGGTGTAGTCGGCGCCGCCGATCTGGTCGGCGCCGCGCTTGGTCATGTTGACGAGATGGGCCACGATGTCGCCATCGATCTCCTTCGGATTGACGAAATGCGTCATGCCGAACTTCTCGCCCCATTCTCGTCTGTCGTTGTTCACATCGACGCCGATGATCATGTCGGCGCCGGCAAGGCGCAGGCCCTGGATGACGTTGAGGCCGATGCCGCCGAGGCCGAAGACGATCGCCGTCGCGCCTTGCTCGACCTTGGCCGTGTTGATCACAGCACCGATGCCGGTGGTGACGCCGCAGCCGATGTAGCAGATCTTGTCGAAGGGCGCGTCGGCATCGACCTTGGCCACCGCGATCTCGGGCAGCACGGTGAAGTTGGAAAAGGTCGAGCAGCCCATATAGTGGAACAGCCTGTCCTTGCCGATCGAGAAGCGCGAGGTGCCGTCGGGCATCAGGCCCTGTCCCTGCGTGGCACGGATGGCGGTGCACAGGTTGGTCTTGCGCGACAGGCAGGACGGGCACTGCCGGCATTCCGGCGTATAGAGCGGGATGACATGGTCGCCCTTCCTGACCGAGGTGACGCCCTTGCCGACGTCGACGACGAGGCCGGCGCCCTCATGGCCGAGGATCGCCGGAAACAGGCCTTCCGGGTCGGCGCCCGACAGCGTGAACTCGTCGGTGTGGCAGATGCCGGTTGCCTTGATCTCGATCAGCACCTCGCCATCGCGAGGACCCTCGAGGTCGACCTCCATGATCTCCAGCGGCTTTCCGGCGGCGACAGCAACAGCGGCGCGCGTTTTCATCAGGCAATCCTCCCAAGACGGTCTGCAATCCAAGCTAGATTTAACTTACCATTCAGCTCCGCGCTATGCACGAAGCGACGTTCCGACCCCGGATTTTCGTCAGCGCTCACCGATCTACATCCGGGATAGGCTCCGACTTTGCCTTGACCGCCCTTCTGAAGCCCATAAAACGGGAAGCCCGTTAAAAAAAGGCAGCCGAGGGACGAGGCCTGCATGTTCACAAAGATCCTGGTCGCCAACCGTGGCGAGATCGCCTGCCGCGTGATCAAGACGGCGCGCAAGATGGGCATCGTCACCGTCGCGGTCTATTCCGATGCCGACCGCGACGCCGTGCATGTCGAAATGGCCGACGAGGCGGTGCATATCGGGCCTTCGCCGGCCGCGCAAAGTTATCTGGTCCCGGAAAAGATCATCGCCGCCTGCAAGGCCACAGGAGCAGAGGCCGTGCATCCCGGCTACGGTTTCCTGTCCGAGCGGGCATCCTTCTGCGAAGCGTTGGAGCAGGAAGGCATCGTCTTTATTGGCCCGAAGCCCAAGGCCATCAAGGCGATGGGCGACAAGATCGAATCGAAGAAGTTCGCCAATACGGCCAAGGTGTCGACGGTGCCCGGCTGGCTCGGCGTCGTCGAGAACGCCGCCCATGCCGAAAGAATAGCCGGCGAAATCAGCTATCCCGTGATGATCAAGGCTTCGGCCGGCGGCGGTGGCAAGGGCATGCGCATCGCCTGGAGCAAGGCAGAGGTGCGCGACGGCTTCGACCGGGCGCGGTCGGAGGCCAAAAGCTCGTTCGGCGATGACCGCGTCTTCATCGAAAAGTTCATCGTCGATCCGCGCCATATCGAAATCCAGGTGCTCGCCGACGCGCATGGCAACACGCTCTATCTCGGCGAGCGCGAATGCTCGATTCAGCGCCGCAACCAGAAGGTCGTGGAGGAGGCGCCGTCGCCGTTCCTCGACGCCAAGACCCGCAAAGCCATGGGCGAGCAGTCGGTGGCGCTGGCCAAGGCCGTCGACTACCAGAGCGCCGGCACGGTCGAGTTCATCGTCGACAGCGACAAGAACTTCTATTTTCTGGAAATGAACACGCGGCTGCAGGTCGAGCATCCGGTGACGGAGCTCATCACCGGCATCGACCTGGTCGAGCAGATGATCTGCGTGGCGGCAGGCGAAAAGCTCGCCATCAAGCAGAGCGACGTCAAGCTGAACGGCTGGGCGGTGGAAAGCCGCCTCTATGCCGAAGATCCGTATCGCAACTTTCTGCCGTCGATCGGCAGGCTGACGAAATACCGGCCGCCGAAAGAGGGAAAATTCGGCGAAATCGTCATCCGCAACGATACCGGCGTTACCGAGGGCTCGGAAATCTCGATGTTCTACGACCCGATGGTCGCCAAGTTGTGCACCTGGGCGCCGACGCGGCTGGCGGCGATTGATGCGATGTCGGAAGCGCTGGACAGTTTCGTCGTCGACGGCATCGAGCACAACATACCGTTCCTGGCGGCGCTGATGCAGCATCCGCGCTGGCGGGAAGGGCGGCTATCGACGGCGTTCATCGCCGAGGAGTATCCCGACGGCTTCGCGCCCATTGTGCCAGACGCCGAGGAGAAAGCGGTGCTGGCCGCGATTGCCACCGCGGTGGAACTGCTGCGCCGCGACCGGCTCGACCGGCTGGGCGGGCGGCTGGCGCCGCATTCCGGCGCCTTGAAACGCGATTGGGTGGTGAAGATCGGCCCGGACTATCTTTCGGTCGCCATCGTCGAAGGGATGATTTCCATTCCGATGGAGCTCGACCTCACAATCGACGGCAAGGCACTGACCGTGAACTCCGACTGGCGGCCGGGCGATCTCATCTGGCGCGGCACGGTCGGCGGCCGCAAGGTCGCGGCGCAGGTCAGGCCGGTGCTGAACGGGTTCCGCATCGCCTGGAAAGGCATCTCGGTGACAGCCCGCGCCATGCTGCCGCGCACCGCCGAACTCGAAAGGCTGATGCCGGAAAAAGTGGCGCCGGATACCTCGAAGATGCTGCTTTGCCCGATGCCTGGCCTCGTCGTGTCGATCGCCGTTGCCGAGGGGCAGGAGGTCAAGGCCGGCGAGACGCTTGCCGTGGTCGAAGCGATGAAGATGGAGAACGTGCTGCGCGCCGAGCGCGACCTCATCGTCTCGAAGCTCAACGCCAAGCCCGGCGACAGCCTTGCCGTCGATGCGGTGATCATGGAATTCGCGTGAGGCTGTAATCTGCTTGAGGTTGGTGGGACAAAGGGGAGCGAAGGAACGCGATCCTGCAATTGGTTGAGCACGCTTGCTTGAGGAGGGACAAGGCGAGGGGCGTGCGGAATTCGGTTTTTTTGCCCTCACAACGTATTTTGTTCTTGCTTTGTGCCGGCAGCTATGCTACTAATCTGAGTATAGTGCTAAATGGCTCCAACGACCCGCCCGCTGTGGCGGGTTTTGTATTTCCGGCCTGAGGTTGGCGGGACGGCGCCCCTCTCTGTCCTGCCGGACATCTCCCCACGAGGGGGGAGATCGGCAGCTTCGGCGGTTGCTCTAAACGTCCAAAGCTCCAATCGCTTCTGCTGGACTCATGTTATCTGCTGCCGGACAATACATCTTGATCGACTGAGTCCCTGTGAGGCGGCGCGAAAAAACCATGGCGGATGAGAGACTTCCACGCGATCCCTTGCTGCGCGAGGCCTATGCAAAGGCATCGCGGGCAGAGGCGGCGGCGCGTCGGTTCATTCATCTGCGCGTGCATTCGGCCTATTCGCTACTCGAAGGTGCCTTGCAGCTCGGCAAGATCGTCGGCCATGCGGTGCAGGACGAATGCCCGGCAATCGCCGTCACGGACACCAACAATCTGTTCGGTGCGCTGGAATTCGCGCAAAAGGCAGTGAAGGACGGCATCCAGCCGATCATCGGCTGCCAGATCGACCTCGCCTTTTCCGGTGAGGCGAACGACAGCCAGCGCGACCGCAGGCGGCAGGGGCCGGAGATGCGGCCGGTGGTGCTGATCGCCGCCACCGAGGCCGGCTACGGCAATCTGGTCAGGCTGGTCAGCCGCGTCTACCTCGAGACACCGCCCGGAGAGGCGGTGCATCTGACGAGCGAGATGCTGCAAGGCCATTCCGACGGTCTGATCTGCCTTACCGGCGGGCCGCGCGGTCCGATCGGCAATGCCTTGAAAGAGGACCGCCGTGAACTCGCCGAGACCCGGCTGCTGGCGCTCAAGGGCCTGTTCGGCGACCGGCTCTATGTCGAACTGGAACGGGTCTCCGGCTACGACCGCGCGATCGAGCAGTCGTCGGTCGATCTCGCCTACCGCCACGATCTGCCGCTGGTTGCCACCAACGAAGCGTTTTTCTTCTCTCGTGAAGACTATGAGGCGCATGACGCCCTGATCGCCATCGCCGAAGGCTCCGTGGTTGCGGCCGATAATCGCCGCCGCCTGTCGCCCGACAATTTCCTGAGAAGCCAGGCCGACATGGCGAGGCTGTTCGCCGACCTGCCGGAAGCGATCGACAACACCGTCGAGATCGCACTGCGCTGCTCCTACTATCCGAAGACACGAAACCCGATCCTGCCGCGCTTTGCCGGCCGCGATGTCGCCGACGCCGATGCGGCGGTCAAGGCGGAGGCGCAGGAGCTTGCCAGGCAGGCGCATGAAGGACTGGAGGCGCGGCTGGCGGCGCACGGGCCGACGCCCGGCTATACAGTCGAGCAATATCGCGAGAGGCTGGATTTCGAGCTCGGGGTCATCGAGAAGATGAAATATCCCGGCTATTTCCTGATCGTTGCCGACTTCATTAAATGGGCCAAGGCGCAAGGCATTCCGGTCGGCCCGGGCCGCGGATCAGGCGCCGGCTCGCTGGTCGCGTATTCGACGACCATCACCGACATCGATCCGCTGCGTTTTTCGCTGCTGTTCGAGCGCTTCCTCAATCCCGATCGCGTGTCGATGCCCGACTTCGACATCGACTTCTGCCAGGACCGGCGCGAGGAGGTCATCCGCTACGTCCAGCAGAGATACGGCCGCGACCAGGTCGGCCAGATCATCACCTTCGGTACCCTGCAGGCGCGCGCCGTGCTGCGCGACGTCGGCCGCGTGCTGCAGATGCCTTACGGGCAGGTTGACAAGCTGAGCAAGATGGTGCCGTCGAACCCGGCCAATCCGGTCAAGCTCGCCGACGCCATCGCCAACGAGCCGCGCTTTGCCGAGGAGGCCGAGCGCGAGCCGATCGTACAGACGCTGCTCGACACGGCGCAGAAGCTGGAAGGTCTGTACCGTCACGCCTCGACTCATGCCGCCGGCATCGTCATCGGCGACCGGCCGCTGTCGGAACTGGTGCCGATGTACCGCGATCCGCGCTCGGACATGCCGGTCACCCAGTTCAACATGAAATATGTCGAGCAGGCCGGGCTGGTGAAGTTCGACTTCCTTGGCCTGAAGACGCTGACCGTGCTGGACAGGGCGGTCAAGCTGATCCGCCGCCGCGGCATCGAGATCGATCTCGCCCACATTCCGCTCGACGACCCAGAAACCTACGCCATGCTGTCGCGCGGCGAAGTGGTCGGCGTGTTCCAGGTGGAAAGTGCCGGCATGCGCAAGGCGCTGATCGGCATGCGGCCCGACTGTATCGAGGACATTATCGCGCTCGTTGCGCTCTACCGGCCGGGGCCGATGGAGAACATCCCGACCTACAACGCCAGAAAGCACGGCGAGGAGGAGATGGCGTCGATCCACCCGAAGATCGACCATCTCGTCAAGGAGACGCAAGGCGTCATCGTCTACCAGGAACAGGTGATGCAGATTGCGCAGGAGCTCTCCGGCTATTCGCTGGGCGAAGCCGATCTGCTGCGCCGCGCCATGGGCAAGAAGATCCGCGCCGAGATGGACAAGCAGCGCGAGCGCTTTGTTTCGGGCGCGGTCGAGCGCGGCGTCGGCAAGCCGCAAGCCGACTTCATCTTCGACCTGCTGGCAAAGTTTGCCGACTACGGTTTCAACAAATCGCATGCCGCCGCCTATGCCGTCGTCTCCTACCAGACCGCCTATCTGAAGGCGCATTACCCCGTCGAATTCCTGGCGGCATCGATGACGCTCGACATGGGCAATACGGACAAGCTCGCCGATTTCCGCCAGGATGCGCTGCGCCTCGGCATCGAGGTGGTGGCGCCGTCGGTGATGACGTCGTTCCGGGATTTCGAGGTCGGCGAGAACCGCATCTTCTATTCGCTGGCCGCGCTCAAAGGCGTCGGCGACGCCGCAGTCGAGCACATCGTCGCCACGCGCGGCGAAAAACCGTTCAAGAGCCTCGCCGATTTCTGCGAAAGGGTCGATCCGAAGATCGTCGGCAAACGTGTCTTCGAGAGCCTGATCATGGCCGGCGCGCTCGACTGCTTCGGTCTCGACCGGGCGGCGATGATGGCCGGCGTCGAGCGGATGATGGGGCTGGCGTCCTTGGCGCAGCAGAATGCCGTCACCGGCCAGCACGACATCTTTGGCGCCTCGCTGGGCGCACAGTCGCAGGCACTCAACTTGCCGGCGACCGACCCCTGGCTCGCCGCCGACCGCCTGCACCGCGAGTTCCAGGTGGTCGGGTTCTATCTCTCGGCGCATCCGCTCGACGAATACAAGGCGGCGCTGCAGAAAATGCGGGTGCAGACCTGGGCCGAATTCTCGGCCGCCGTCAAACGCGGTGCGGCCGCCGGCCGGCTCGCCGGTACCGTCACCACCAAGCAGGAACGCAAGACGCGCACCGGCAACAAGATGGGCGTCGTGCAGTTTTCCGACACGTCCGGCCAGTATGAAGCGGTGCTGTTTTCCGAGGGACTGGCGCAATATCGCGACCTGCTCGAGCCCGGCCGCTCGGTGGTCATCACCGTTTCGGCCGAGGACAGGCCGGAAGGCGTCAATCTGCGCATCCAGACCGTGCAGTCGCTGGAGGACGAGGCAAGCCGCATCCAGAAAGCGCTACGCATCTTCGTGCGCGACGCAGCACCGATCGGCACGCTTGCCGGCCAGCTTGCCGTCAAGGGCGAGGGACAGGTAAGCTTTGTGCTGATAAAGGATGACGGCCAGGGGGAGGTCGAGATCGAATTGCCCAGTCGTTATCGTATCTCGCCGCAGATCGCGTCAGCCATGCGCGCGGTGCCGGGCGTGGTTGAAGTGGAGCTGGTTTAAAATACCGAAACCTTCGGGTTTTGGCGATTGGGGGGCGCCATGGATGAACGCGCAGCCGCTTTCGAACTAACACGGATGGTCAACGGGTACCGCGTCTCGCAGGCGATCTCGGTCGCCGCGACGCTCGGCATCGCCGACCACATCAAGGACGGCAAGCGCTCGGCAGCAGATCTTGCAAGCCTGACCGACACACATCCGCGCGCGCTCTATCGGTTGCTGCGGGCGCTTGCGGCGGTCGGCATATTTCACGAGGCAGAGGACGGGCAGTTCTCGCTAACGCCGCTTGACGCCGCCTTGCGCTCCGATGCTGAGTTTTCCGCTGCACCCTGGGCCGCCTTCGTCGGAAGGCCCTATTACCGGCAAGCGTGGAGCGAACTGCTCTACCGCATCCAAACCGGCAAGAACGCATTTCGCCACGCGCATGGCAAGGGCGTCTGGGAATACCGGGCAGAGCATCCAGAGGAGTCCGCTATCTTCGATCGCGCCATGGCAGCGAATTCGCGCGGCGTGGCGGCAGCCATCCTGGCGGCGTATGATTTTTCGTGGTTTCCGGTCATCATGGACGTCGGCGGTGGCCAGGGCGCGCTGCTTGCCGAAGTCCTGGCCGCGACCCCGGGCAGCCGCGGCATCCTTTTCGACCAGCCGCATGTGGTAGCGCCGGCCGCCTCGGTGCTGGCGGCGAAAGGTGTCGCCGATCGCTGTGAGATCGTCGGAGGCGATTTCTTTGCCGAGCTGCCCGTGGCGGCCGACGCGCTGCTGCTCAAATGGATTTTGCATGACTGGGACGACGAGACCAACGTCGCGATCCTGCAAAACTGTCGCCAGGCGATCCGTGCGGGCGGCAAGTTGCTGGTTTTTGAGGCCGTGCTTGAGCCGCCCAATCAGGGGGCGAATGCCAAATTCTCCGACCTCAACATGCTGGTCGCGCCCGATGGCCAGGAGCGGACGGCCGATGAATTCAAGTCGCTGCTGGCAAAGGGTGGCTTCGAGGTGACCGAGATCATCCAGGCAGGGCCACGCATCAGCGTTGTAGAGGCAAGGCCGGTTTGATCGCGGCTGAAGCCATTTGCCGCAACCGCCGGGATCGGTCGGATGGCGCAAGCTTCCGCCTGCCCTGTCCACTGGACGTCTGTCGCAGCGAAGGCTATCGCGATCGTCATGAAGGTAGCTGACAAGAACGGAGCCCAAGATATTTCAGCCTTGGCCCGGCTGCGCGACATGTTGCGCAAGCTGTATCACGGGCGCACAGCGGCGGCGTTCCGGTTTCAGCTTGCGGCTGTTGTCATCGACCTTGCCATCATTGCCTTTTTCATCGCCACGCCGGTGATCCAGAAGTCGTCTTCGTTCCTCTGGCTGGACTACTCCGTGGCAGCACTTGTCGCCGCCGACATGATTGCCCGGCTGCTTGCCTCCAACGACATGCTGCGCCTGATGAAACAGCCGGCGTCGTGGATTGATGCCTTCATCCTGCTGACTCTGCTGATGCCTACGGCGCTGGCCAATCTCGGTTTTTTGCGCATCCTGCGGCTGTGGTCGCTGTCGCGTAGCGGCGCGCTGTGGCGATTTCTCGAGATGCGCGGCTTCAGGCGATGGCGCGAGGCGAGCCGTGCGGTCATCAATTTCCTGACATTCCTCTTTGTCATCACGGGTTTCGTCTACACCTTCTTCTTCCGCACCGTGGGTGGTCTCGAGGGCTATGTCGATGCGCTGTATTTCACGGTCGCCACGGTCACCACGACCGGTTTCGGTGACATCGTCCTGCCCGGTGTGGCCGGCAAGCTCACCGCGATCGCCACCATGATCATTGGCATATCGCTGTTCGTCCGGCTTGCACAGGCGCTCTTCCGTCCCACCAACGTGTTCTTTCCTTGCCCGCAATGCGGGCTGCAGCGGCACGAGCCCGACGCCGTTCATTGCAAGGCCTGTGGGCACGTTCTGAACATACCCGACGACGGCGATTGAAACGCAGGGCTACGCTGCCGCCACTTCCGCAGGTTTGGCGGCTTTTTTCTGCAGATTGAGCAGATTGCCAAGCAGGATCAGCAGGGCGCCGCCGGCGGTGAAGGCGTCGATCTGCTCGTGATAAAGCAGCCATCCGATCATCGCCGACAGCGGTACGCGCAAAAAGTCCATTGGCGAGATGACCGTCGCATCGGCATAGACAAGTGCGCGGGCCATGCAGAAATGCGACGACATGCCGGTAAACGCGATCAGCAGGATCCACGGCCAGAGCTCGAGCGACGGGTTGCGCCATTCGTAAAGCGCCGGGACGAGGCCAAGCACCGACTGGATGATCAGCATCCAGAAGATGATGCGCACGACGCTGTCCGTCCGCGTCAGCGACTTGACGAGAACCACCGAGACGCCGAAGCAGACCGCTGCTCCCAGCACGATAA
Organism: Mesorhizobium sp. M0195; assembly: GCF_040322115.1. Taxonomy (NCBI): domain Bacteria; kingdom Pseudomonadati; phylum Pseudomonadota; class Alphaproteobacteria; order Hyphomicrobiales; family Phyllobacteriaceae; genus Mesorhizobium; species Mesorhizobium sp. M0195. The sequence goes on from NZ_JAMYSV010000025.1 coordinate 9,395, forward strand.
CATGCCCCGGATTGACCGCGCCGACGCCCGGACGCACGATGATCACCACGCCGATCAGCCCCAGCACGATCGCCGCCAGCCTTGGCCGGGAGAGCCTTTCGCCGAGGAAAGCTACCGCCAGCAGCGCAGTCCAGATCGGCGTCGTGAATTCGATCGAGATCAGCACCGCAAGCGGGATCAGCGTCAAGGCATAAAGCCAGGCAGCCTGGCCGGTATAATGGACGACGTTGCGGGCGAGATGGGCCAACGGGCGTCCGGTGCGCATCGCCGGAAAACCGCCTGACATCATGACCAGCGGCAGCAGGATGAAAAAGCCGATCACCGAGCGCAACTCGAGCACCTGGAAGACGTTGAGTTCTGCCGTCGTGGCGCGGCCGGCCACCGACATCGCCAGGAACGAGGCGATCGACAGCGCCATCCAGAACGCGGCCTTGGGGATCGAGGGTGCGGGTGCCATGGGCGCTATGTCGCAAGCCGGCGCTTTCATCGCAACCGCTAGCCGGCGCATTCGACTGGGCCAGCCGTGAAGCGTTGCAAACAGTGATGTTGAAGCCGGAACCCGCTGCTGAGGGAAGCGTTGGTCCCTCAGTGTTTGCGTGCTGTGTTTTGGATACCAACGAGGAGCGGTCCGATGAAATCACTTGCACGATTTGTACTTGCCGGGTGCCTGACGGCCGGGGCCGGCGCAGCGCATGCCGACGATCCGGATTTTCTTCGCTCATTCCAGGGGAATTTCGCCGGCAAAGGCACCGTCAAGGTCACCACCGATGCGCCGACGGTGAATGTCTCCTGTCATTTCAATTCCGACGCAACGTCGAGCTCGCTATCGCTCGACGGCAGCTGCCGCGGTCTTATCGTGGTGACGCGCGCCATCAGCGCCGATCTCAAATCGAGCGGGACGAAATACACCGGCACCTATGTCGGATCGCGCACCGGGCCGGCGCAATTGAGCGGCAGCCGCTCCGGCAACGCAATCAATCTCGGCATTCGTTGGGCCAAGGAGGTCAATGGCGACCGCAGGGCGCAAATGACTGTTGAGAAAACCGGCGAGGACGGCATGCGGCTGACCGTCGTCGATACCGATCCGAAAACCGGCAAGAGTGTGGTGACCACCCGGATCGATCTGCGGCGCACCTGACTATCACTCCTCGACCGGTTCGGGCGGATGGGCATCGCGGCCCTTGCCGAAGGTATAGCCGGTTTCCACCGCCCTGCGGCCGAACTTGCCGCGCAGCGTATCGATAGCACCTTCGGCCATGGCGCGCTTGCGTGACTGGACGTCGACCAGATCGGGCGGGTCCGCCCGGTCATCGTCGGAGAGGTCGCTGACGCCAATGCCGAGCAGCCGGTATTTCGTGCCGTCGGCCTCCTTGCGCAGCAGTTCGAGCCCGGTCTGAAAGATGCGGTCGGCCAGCCGGGTCGGATCGCCGAGCTGGCGATTGCGCGTACGGATCTTGAAATCCTGGGTCTTCAGCTTGAGGACGACGGTGCGTCCGGCAATGCCGGACTTTTTCAGCCGGGCCGAGACTTTTTCCGACAGCGCCCTCAGCACCGAAACCAGGTCGTCGACGGAGGCGATGTCGGTGTCGAAAGTGGTTTCCGCCGAGACGCTTTTCGCGTCCTGGTCGGGAACGACGCGACGGTCGTCCTCGCCGCGCGAGAGCCGGTAGAGCCGGTCACCCATAACGCCGTAGCGGCGCATCAGATCGCCGCGCTCCATGCGCTGCAGCTGGCCGATGGTGCGGATGCCGTCGCGCTCGAGCGTGACAGCAAAGGCCTTGCCGACCCCCCAGATCAGCGTCACCGGCTGCTCGGCCAGGAAGCCAATAGCCTCGGTCTCGCCGATCGCCGAAAAGCCGCGTGGCTTGCGGAAGTCCGATGCTACCTTGGCCAGGAACTTGCAGTAGGAAAGGCCGGTCGAAACGGTGATGCCGATCTCCTTTTCCACGCCGAGTGCGAAGCGCGCCAGCACCACCGCAGGCGGCAGGCCATGCAGGCGCTCGGTACCGGCGAGGTCGAGAAAGGCCTCGTCGATCGAGAGCGGCTCGACCAGCGGCGTCAGCGCCTGCATCATGGCGCGCACCTCGCGGCCGACGCGCACGTATTTTTCCATGTCCGGCGGCAGAACCACCGCTTCGGGACAGGCTTCGAGCGCCTTGAACATCGGCATTGCCGAGCGCACGCCATGGATGCGGGCGATGAAGCAGGCGGTAGATACGACGCCACGCTTGCCGCCGCCGATGATCAATGGCCGGTCCTTCAACGCCGGGTTGTCGCGCTTTTCGACCGCCGCGTAGAACGCGTCGCAATCGATATGGGCAAGGCGCAGCCGGTAGAGCTCCGGATGGCGGGCGAGCCGTGGACTGCCGCAGCGCTCGCAACGGCGTGCCTCGCTGCGCTGAAAATTCAGGCAGTCGCGGCAAAAACCGTGTTCGGGGTTGTTGACAGGAGCCGCCATCGCTGCGAACATAAAGAGAACAAATGCAATGGTACGTCAGGACGGACGCCACGACAAGGCGGTGGGCCGGGAGAGAGCTCATGAATACGACCATAGCGCCGCTAGTGCCTGAGCTTTGGGCGGATTTCGAGGATCTTTTTGGCAAGCAGGGCGCCTGTTACGGCTGCTGGTGTACGCATTTCCGGTTAGCGCCTGCGGTGCGCCGCGCGAGCAATCGCGAGCGCAACAAGGACCACATCAAGGCGCGAATCGAGGCCGGGCCGCCGCCTGGCCTGTTGGCTTTCGAGGGTGGCCAGGCGGTCGGCTGGATGCAGATCGGCCCGCGTGCCGACGTGCCCGAATGGAACAACCAGGGCAGGGGGTCGGCGCCGATCGACCCCGCCGACGCCGCCGATCCGGGCGTCTGGGCGATCTCCTGCTTCTTCATCCGCACCAAGGCACGCGGCAGGGGCCTGTCGCACCGCCTGGTCGCGGGCGGCATCGAGTTCGCCCGCCAGAACGGCGCGCGCCTGATCGAGGCCTGCCCCATCGACCTGTCGAAGGATTCGCGGTCGATCGGGCTGTTCGTCGGCTCGTCGCGGGTCTTCGAAAAGGCCGGGTTCCAGCGGTTGGTCGAACGCAAGCCAGGCCGACCGCTGGTGCGGCTGGTGCTTTAGGCAATGCCGCAGGCCATTCGGGTCGCGCCGCCTCGCCTTGCGGTTGGGGTGGTAATTTCCTACGAAATGAGAAAGTGCAGATAATTCCAATGGCCCAACGGAGAATGAGCGTGAACCGTGTCCTGCCAGTCGTCTTTGTGCTCGCGCTCAGCGCACCCGCCTTCGGCCAAACCGTTGATGAGCAGGGCGCGAAGCAGCTTTCCGAGAATCTGGCCCGCTATGTCGGCAGCCAGGCAATCGACAAGGGTGTCGTAAAGGTTTCGCTTGAGGGCGACGCCTATAAGATCGCCTTCGACTTCAAGGCGCTTGCCGGGATGTTGCCGAAGCAGAATTTCGCGAAATTCAACTTGGCGCCCTATGCCCTCCTTGCCAAACCGCGCAGGGATGGGAAATGGGACGTCTCGGCGGACATGTCGACCAGCGCTTCCTTCGAGGTCGAGGGGCCGCAAGGGCCGCAGAGCACCCAGTTATCAATCGCAGGCGGCAAGTTCGCCGGCGTCTATGATCCCGAGTTGGCGGCTTTCGCCAGCGCCACTACATCGATGACCGGCATGACGATGGACTCCCGGGACGCCATGCAACGCGTGAAAGTGAGCACCGGCCCCGGTACGGCCACCATGAGCGCCGCCAAGGCGGTGAATGGCGGCGCCGACTTCACCATGACGCAGACGATAGCGGTTTTTGCCGAAGCGATCGACTTTGACGACCCCAATAGCGGGCTGAAATTCCCGCTCGCAATCACGTCGCCGGGACTGTCGGTCAATGCGACCGGCAAAGGCATACGAACAAAGCCGCTTCTCGATCTTCTGGCATTTGCAGTGGCCAATGAGGACGAGGCCAAGCTCAAAGGCAATCAGGCGCAACTCAAATCGCTGCTGCTCGCCGCATTGCCGCTATGGGAGCGGATCGACGGAACCTACGGGTTCAAGGATTTCGCCGTGGACAGCCCCGTCGGACGTTTCGGCGCGGCGGAACTGGCCACCAGTTTCGGGAGCGACGGCATCGCGCAGAACGGGACGATCAACTATGCAATCAGAGCGGCAGGGCTGACGATACCTCGAAACGTGCTGCCGAGCTGGAGTGCCGCGCTGTTGCCCACCGACATCGACCTGAATTTCGGCGGCGCCAATATCGATCTCGACAGCATGGCGAAGAAAACCATCGAAACCCTTGATTTCAGCAAGGATCCACCGCTGCCGGCAGATTTCGGCAAGCAGATCTTCGCCGATTTCCTGGCCAAGACGCCAAAGGCCATTCTCCGACACAGCACGATCAAGAACGGCAACATCGAGATTGCGATGGAAGGCGAAATGACGTTCCCCGGCAAGAAGCCCGAGGCGAGCATGACCATCGATGTCGCGGGCTATGACAAGATCGTGGAGGCCCTGCAGACGGCGGCCAAGACCGAACCGGAAGCGGCACAGTATTTTCCGTTCGCACTCGCCGTCAAAGGGTTCGGCAAGGCACTGCCGGATGGTCGACTGGAATGGATCATCAACGCCAAGGCAGACGGCTCGGTCACGGTCAACGGCGCCATGCTGAAGCCGGCCGATGCCGTTCAGGACAACCCCATCATGGACCCAAGCGATGTTACCGTTCCGGATCATGGCTCGGGCGAGAATGACAATGGCGGGGCAGGGGCGAAGTTGAAACCCTAAATGCCGAGCTTGGAGCGGTTCATCGTTTCACGAAAGCGCCGATCCGCTCCACGTCTTTATTTTTGCGCAACTCCGGACGGAAAACCGTTTCACCCTTTTCCTGGAATTGCTCTCCACGCGGCTGGCGTCAAAGCCCGAGTGCACTCACGATTTTCGGCGCGGCGATCTGTCTCGGGATCGTCCCTTATATCGAATGCTCATGATTGTCGTCGCCGAGCGGCAGCGCCCGCAATGCCTTGCCGACTGCGGCGGGCGGCGTTCCGGTCTCCTCGGAAAAACGCATCAGCGTCGGCTCGTGGGCAAGGATGAACTGCAGCACGCCGGCCAGGAATCCCGGTTCATCCGCCGCCCGGCGGATGGAATGAGCTTCGATGCCGGTGATCGCCAGGAAGCGGGGCAGAAGTTCCGGATCGGCGGCGACGAAGCCCAGCGCCTTTACGGCAATGGTTTCCGCTTCCTCGCGCATTGACGCTGCGTTTGCCATCGCTACCTTCCTTCGTGGGCGGAATCGTTCTGTTTTCGCAGTAGTGGCAAGTGTCGCCGGCAGCAAGCTCGCCGACCTGGAATCCGAAAGCTTTTAGGGCGGCCGGTTTCCGTTTCGTCAATCATATTGCCGTATAGTGGGAACAGGTTTGGTGCGTGCCGACAAGGGGCGCATGACGGCACCCTTCGAGTGGAAGGCCGGCCGGGACGGGAAATCGATGCCAAAGAAGGTTATGATCGTCGAAGACAACGAGCTCAACATGAAGCTCTTTCGCGACCTCATCGAAGCGAGCGGCTACGAGACGGTGCGCACACGCAACGGCCTGGAAGCGCTGGATCTGGCGCGGCAGCACAGGCCGGACCTCATCCTGATGGACATCCAGCTGCCGGAAGTATCGGGCCTCGAGGTCACCAAATGGCTGAAGGAGGACGATGATCTCCACGTCATCCCGGTCATTGCGGTCACCGCCTTCGCCATGAAGGGGGACGAGGAGCGCATCCGCCAGGGCGGCTGCGAAGCCTATATCTCCAAGCCGATCTCGGTGCCGCGTTTCATCGAAACCATCAAATCCTATCTGGGCGATGCCTGATGTATTTTTCCAGCCGAGCCGGAGCTTTTGTGAAATGACCGCGCGGATCCTCGTCGTCGACGACATCCCAGCCAATGTCAGGCTGCTGGAGGTTCGGCTGCTCGCCGAATATTTCGAGGTTCTGACCGCCACCAACGGGCCGGACGCGATCGAGATCTGCGAGAACGGCAAGGTCGATGTCGTGCTGCTCGACGTGATGATGCCCGACATGGACGGGTTCGAGGTCTGCCGGCGGCTGAAGGGCGACCCGGCGACATCGCACATCCCGGTCGTGATGATCACCGCGCTCGACCAGGTTTCGGACCGGGTGCGCGGCCTCGAGGCCGGCGCCGACGATTTTTTGACCAAGCCTGTCAACGATCTGCAGCTAATGACGCGCGTGAAGAGCTTGGTCAGGCTGAAGTCGCTGACCGATGAACTGCGGCTGCGCGCCTCGACGACACGCAATATCGGCATCGAGGAGCTTTTGAGCCGCAACTTCGCTACCGATGACGCGGTGCCGAAGGTGCTGCTGGTCGACGAGCGCAAATCCTCGTTCGAGCGCATCCAGAAGATGCTGCGCGGCAGTGCCGCTCTCGACGTCGCCAACGATCCGCATGCCGGCTTCTTCCAGGCCGCCGAGCTGCCCTACGAATGCGTGATGATCTCGACGGCCTTCGCCGATTTCGACCCGCTGAGGCTCTGCTCACAATTGCGCTCGCTTGATCGCACCCGTTTCCTGCCGATCATCCTTCTGGCGGACGAGGGCGAGGAGGGGCGTATCATCCGCGGCCTCGAACTCGGCATCAACGACTATCTGATGCGGCCGATCGACCAGCAGGAGCTGACGGCGCGGCTGCGCACGCAGGTGCGCCGCAAGCGCTACAACGACCAGCTTCGCGCCAGTGTCACCCAGACCATCGAGATGGCGGTGACCGATGCCCTGACCGGTCTGCACAACCGCCGCTATCTCGACAGCCATCTGCAGACGCTGTTCGACCGCGCCGTGGCACGGCGCCGGCCGCTGTCGGTGATGATCACCGATCTGGATCGCTTCAAGAGCATCAACGACGCGTATGGCCATGACGGCGGCGACGACGTGCTGCGTGAATTCGCGCGGCGGCTGCGCAAGAATGTGCGCGGCATCGATCTAGCCTGCCGCTTCGGTGGCGAGGAGTTCGTGGTGGTGATGCCGGACACGGACGGCGCGGTAGCCGAAAAGGTCGCCGAGCGCATTCGCGCCGAAATCGCCCAACTGCCGTTTGCCGTTGGCAGCGAGGGCAAATCGATCGAAGTCACCGTCAGCGTCGGCGTGTCGTCGGTGCTGAAAGGCGTGGACACGGTCGCGGCGCTGATGAAACGAGCCGACCTCGCGCTCTATGAGGCCAAGAGCGGCGGCCGCAATCGCGTCGTCGCCAAGGCGGCGTAGCACCATAGACGAATTAGCCGGTCAACCCGACAAGGTTACGAATTTACCTTAATCCAAGCGAGTTGCGAGGCTTGGTTAAGAAACTGTTGATTTTCATAAGTTGTTGCGCAAATGTGCAGCCCTTAGACGTAACCGGCACGAGGCCTAGATCGCCGGTTCGACCCAAAGAATACCCCATGATGCTCAGGTCCGCCGCATCTCCTGGGTCCGTGGGGTCGGCTGGCCGGCGCTGGCACATAGTGGCCTCCTCGTACCGCTGCCAAACGCCGGCCGGCCCCCAATTTTCAAAACACATCAGGATTTTGCGCCAAGACCCGGAAAACGCTTTGGTTTTGTTGCGACAGCGACAGCGCCCTTTGAAATAGCCGGCTGGGCAGAGCGTATGCGCCCGCAGTCGGTTGACAGGGCCTGTCTTCTATGCAGAAATTGGTTGGACCATTGAGCCATTTTGTGACCCGTTGGCATGACCGAATTCGGCCTTTCCCCCATACAGGCAACTGCTCGCGACGACGCGGTGCTGAAGGCGCTGGCCGGCTTTGTAATGCGGGAAGCTCTCGGGCCCGGCCAGAGACTGCCGACCGAACGCATCCTGGCCGAGCGCCTCAAGGTGAGCCGCAACACCGTGCGCGAGGCGCTGACGCGCTGGGAAGGGCTCGGCCTGGTCGAACGGCGGCAAGGCAGCGGCACCTATCTCAAGGGAGTGGTCTCGCTGGACATGCTGCACATGCCGCTGACGCTGGCCGGCGGCAATGATTTCACCAGCCTGATGCAGACGCTGGAAATCCGCCGGGCACTGGAAGCGGAAGCCGCCGCCCTGTGCGCCGTTCGCGCGGACCAGGCCGAGATCGCCGAGATCGCGCGCAAGCTCGACATTATGGAGCAGGCCTTCCACACCCGCGCAGGGATGTCGGCGGAGGAGGACTGGGAATTCCACCAGTCGATCTACCGCAGTTCCGGCAATCCGCTGTTCGAGCAGATCATCGCCGCCATGCACGAACTGTTTCATCGTTTCTGGGAGCATCCGCTCGGCGTGCGTGATTTCGGCCACGCCAGCTTTCCTTACCACCGCACCATCTACGAACGCATCGCCGCGCACGATCCTGAGGGGGCCCGGGCCGAGGCGCTCAAGCTGATCGCCACCGTCGAGGACGATCTGAAGCGCGGCGCGGCCAAACTCGAACTTTCAGGCCAGAAATGAGCGATCATCCCGCCGGTTTCGAAAACGACTATCTCGCCGAGGCGGCGACGCTTCTCGCCCATGACGAGCCTTTCCCCGGCGGCGCGGTAGTGCCGCCGATCTACCAGACTTCGCTCTTCACCTTCTCCAATTATACGGAGATGGCCGATACATTCGCCGGCAGGCGACGCCAGCCGATCTATTCGCGCGGCGACAACCCGACGGTCATGGAGTTCGAGGCGCGTGTCGCCGCTCTCGAAGGGGCGGAGGCCGCGCGCGGCTTTTCCAGCGGCATGGCGGCGATCAGCGCCACGGTGCTTGCTTTCGTCGGTGCCGGCGAGCGCATGGTTGTCGTGCGCAATTGCTACGGCGATGCCTACCGGCTGTTCGAACGGCTTTTGCCACGGCTCAACATCAAGGTCGACTATGTCGACGGTTCCGATCCGGACGCGGTCGCGGCAGCACTTCCCGACGCCAAGCTGCTCTACCTGGAAAGCCCGACGTCGATGATGTTCGAGCTCCAGGACATAACCCACCTGGCGCGGCTGGCCAAAGAGCAGGGCATCGTCACCACGATCGACAATTCCTGGGCGACGCCGGTGTTCCAGAAGCCGATTTCGCACGGTGTCGACCTGGTGCTGCATTCGGCCTCGAAATATCTCGGCGGCCACAGCGATACCGTCGCCGGTGTGGTGGCCGGTTCGGCTGCCCATATCCGACATATCAACGAGCAGACCTATTCCTATCTCGGCGGCAAACTTTCGCCTTTCGAGGCCTGGCTGTTGCTGCGTGGCCTGCGCACATTGCCGCTGCGGTTGCCGCATCACATGAAGAGCGGGCTGACCATCGCCAAGCGGCTGAAAGCGCATGGCCATGTCGAGCGGGTCAACCACCCGGCCTATTCCAACCATCCGGGCAAGGCGACGCTTGCCGGCTATGCCGGGCTGTTCTCGTTCGAGGTGACGGAAGACGTCGACATCCCGGCTTTCGTCGATGCGCTGAAACTCTTTCGCATCGGCGTCAGCTGGGGCGGCCATGAGAGCCTAGTCGTTCCAGCAAAGGCCTCGCTCGAGCAGACGCCGGGCCTGAATTCGATGGCGCGCTTCGGCGTCAGCCCGCGAACCATCCGGTTCAGTGTCGGATTGGAGAGTGTCGAAGACCTGTGGGCTGACGTTGCCCAGGCCTTCGACAAAGCAAAAAGATAAATGGAGCCGTTCAAAATGGGAGTGCTGAACATGAAAAAACTGAGCATCCTTCTTGGTGCCGTCGCAGGTCTGGCGATTTCCGCCGGCAGCGTGCTGGCCGATTCCACGGTCAAGATGGTCGAGGTCATCACCAGCCCGCCGCGTACCGAATTCCTCAAGAAACAGATCGCCGAATTCGAGGCGGCCAATCCGGGTGTCAAGGTCGAGCTGGTATCGCTGCCCTGGGGCCAGGCGTTCGAGAAGTTCCTTACCATGGTGCAGGCGGCGACACGCCCGACATCGTCGAGATGCCGGAACGCTGGATGGGCCTCTATGCGACCAACGGCCAGCTCGAGGATCTCGGGCCATATATGGCCAAATGGGACGATGCCAAAACGCTGGGCGAGCGTGCCAAGCAGTTCGGCTCGACCGTCAACAACAAGCAGTACATGATCCCTTACGGCTATTACTTGAACGCGCTGTTCTGGAACAAGAAGCTGTTCAAGGAGGCCGGTCTGGACGGTCCGCCGGCGACGCTCGATGAATTCGTCGAGGACTCCAAGAAGATCTCGGCAATACCGGGCAAATACGGCTACTGCCTGCGCGGCGGCCCTGGCGCCTTCAACGGCATGCACATGTTCATGAACATTGCCGCCGGCAAGGGCGGCTATTTCAACGAGGACGGCACCTCGACCATCAACGAGGAAGGCTCAGTCAAGGGCCTGCAGATGCTCGCCGACATGTACAAGAACGGCCTGGCGCCTAAGGACGCGGTGAGCTGGGGTTTTAACGAGACCGTCACCGGGTTCTATAGCGGCACCTGCGCCATGCTGAACCAGGATCCCGACGCGCTGCTCGGCATCGCCGATAAGATGAGCGCCGACGACTTCGCCGTGGCGCCGATGCCAGTCGGACCGAGCGGCAAATCCTATCCGACGCTCGGTTATGCCGGCTGGGCGATGTTCGCCAATTCCCAGCACAAGGACGATGCCTGGAAGCTGATGGCAACGCTTTTGTCGCCCAAGGACAATCTGGAATGGGCAAAGGAAGTCGGCGTCATTCCAATCCACAACGGCGCCGACCAGGACGCTCACTTCAGGACCGAGCAGTTCAAAGGCTGGTTCGAGGAACTGAACAACGGCGACAAATACGAGATGGTGACGCCTCCGACGCATCTGGAAAATCTCGGCAATTTCGTCGACCAGGTGGCGATCAAGAATTTTCAGGAAGTGCTGCTTGGTCAGAAGGCGGCAAAGGACGTGGCCGACGAATGGGCCAAGTTCCTGACCAAGGAACAGCAGGACTGGATGGCCAAGAACAAGAAATAGCGTTCCTCCCTTCTCCCCGTTCACGCGGAGAAGGTATCACAAAGTGAAGGATGAGGGGCGGCGCCAACCCGTCGTGGCTCGTGTTGCCTCTCATCTGCCTGCCCGTCCCCCGCAGCAGCTGCGCTGCAGCTGCGGAGGGTGGACCGGCATCTCCCCGTAAACGGGAAAGGCGCTGTCGCCAGCACATGCTTGCCCCAGGAGACAATCCAGCACCCATGACCTACGCCGTGTCCGAAATACGATCCGTCGGCAGGCCGCGAAAAAAGCGGCTATCCCATGCCGCAATCGAGCCCTGGCTCTATCTCAGCCCGGCGATCGTGCTGCTGGTCGTCGTGCTGCTGGTGCCGCTGGTTATCGGTGTCGGTTACTCGTTCCGCAAATTCTCCGCTTTCAAATCCGAGTATGTCGGGCTTGGGCAGTATCAGGCGATGCTGTCGGATCCCGTGCTCGGGCAGGCGCTCGTCAACACGCTGTGGTGGACGGCAGCCAGCCTGTTCTTCCAGTTCTTCCTCGGCCTTGGCCTGGCGCTGTTGCTAGACACGCCGTTCCGGGGCAGAAAGATCGTGCAGGCGGTGGTGTTCCTGCCCTGGGCGGTACCGTCCTTCCTCTCGGGCCTGACCTGGGCCTGGCTGTTCAACCCGATCATCGGGCCGCTGCCGCATTGGCTCTACGCCTCGGGGCTGAAGACCGAGCCAACCAACGTGCTCTCCGATCCCTCGACAGCCATGTGGGGACCGATCGTCGCCAATGTCTGGTTCGGCATTCCCTTTTTTGCCATCACGCTTTTGGCGGCGTTGAAGTCGATCCCGTCAGAACTGCATGAGGCAGCGGCCATCGACGGCGCCTCGCCGTGGCAACGCTTTACCAAGGTGACGCTGCCGTTCCTGGCGCCAACCATCGTCATTACCGTCATGCTGCGCACGATATGGATCGCCACCTTCGCCGACCTGATCTTCGTCATGACTGAAGGCGGGCCTGCCGGTTCGACGGCCACGGTGCCGGTCTATATCTACGTCAGCGCGTTCAAGTCGCTGGACAAGGGCTATGCCTCCGCTGTGGCGGTGCTGCTGCTTGTGCTGCTCATCGTCTATGCGGTTGCGCTGATCGGCATCCGCCGTTCGCTGGTAAGGCACGTCTGATGATTGCCGGACGCTCCGTCTCCTCGCGCGTTCTCGGCGGCATCGGCCTTTACGGCGCGATCGGAGCCTACATGGCCTTCGCGCTGTTCCCGATCTTCTGGACGTTGAAGATCTCGGTCACGCCGGAGCGGCTGCTCTATTCCGAAGGCATCACTTTCTGGCCGTCGCAAACGACGCTGCAGAACTTCGTCACCGTGCTCGAAGCCACCGATTTTCCACGCTATTTCCTGAACAGCGTTATCGTTTCGGTGTCGACGGCCGCCTTCGTAACGGTCATTGCCACGCTTGCCGGCTACGCCATGTCGCGTTTTTCGTTCCGCGGCAAGGCGACCCTGGCCATCCTGCTTTTGCTCACCCAGACTTTCCCGCTGGTGATGGTCATTCCGCCGATCTACCGCATCATGGGACAGATCGGCCTCATCAACAGCCTGACCGGCCTCGTCATCATCTACACCGCCTTCAATACAGCCTTTGCAACCTTCCTGATGCAGTCGTTCTTCGACGGCATCCCGCGAGACCTGGAAGAGGCAGCGATGATCGACGGCTGCACACGCCTGCAGGCGATGCGCAAGGTGATCGTGCCGCTGACGCTGCCCGGCATGGGGGCGACGCTTGGTTTCGTCTTTACCGCCGCGTGGAGCGAGTTGCTGTTTGCGCTGATGCTGATTTCCAGCGACGACCAGAAGACTTTCGCGGTCGGCTTGCTCACCTATATCGGCAAATTCGCGGTCGACTGGGGACAAATGATGGCGGCTTCCATCCTGGCGCTGATCCCCGTCTGCGTCTTCTTTGCCTTCCTGCAACGTTACCTCGTCACCGGCCTTACCGCCGGCGCCGTCAAGGGATAGATCGATGGCCTCCGTCACACTCGACAAAGTCCGCAAAGACTATGGAGCCGTGCGCGTCCTGCACGCGGTCGATCTCGAAATCGCCGACGGCGAGTTCGTGGTCCTGGTCGGCCCGTCCGGCTGCGGGAAATCGACCCTGCTGCGCATGATCGCCGGGCTGGAGGAGGTCTCCGGCGGCGAGATCCATATTGGCGAGCGCCTGGTTAACGACATCGCGCCAAAGGACCGCGACATCGCCATGGTGTTTCAGTCATACGCGCTCTATCCGCATATGGACGTGTCGAAGAACATGGGCTTCAGCCTGATGTTGAGGAAGGCCGGCAAGCCAGCCATCGAAGCAAGGGTGGACGCCGCCGCCAAGCGGCTCGGGCTCGATGCCCTTCTGCAACGCCTGCCGCGGCAATTGTCCGGCGGCCAGCGCCAGCGCGTCGCCATGGGACGGGCCATCGTGCGCGACCCGAAGGTCTTTCTCTTCGACGAGCCGCTTTCGAACCTCGACGCCAAGCTGCGCGTCCACATGCGTGCCGAGATAAAGGCGCTGCACCAGCAATTGAAGACCACTTCGGTCTATGTCACCCATGACCAGACCGAAGCGATGACAATGGCCGACCGTATCGTCGTCATGCATGACGGCCTCGTCCAGCAGGTCGGCGCGCCGCTCGATCTGTACGACCGGCCGGTCAACATGTTCGTCGCCGGGTTCATCGGCTCGCCCGGCATGAATTTTCTGCCTGCCGTGGTTGAAAAGGGCGCCGGGCCGGATGCCATCCTGGCCGACGGCCAGAAGCTGAGGCTGCCCGACGGCCTGCCGCTCAGGGATGGCGATGCGATCACCGTCGGCTTGCGGCCCGAGCATATCCGGCTCGCCGACAATGGCGCGCTGAAAGGCGAGGTGGGCGTGGTGGAGCCGCTCGGCTTGTCGACCCAGTTCTATACCAGGCTTGCCGGCCAGCAGGTCTGCGTGTTTGCCATGGGCCGGGCCAGCGTGAAGCCGGGTGAGGGCGTGCGCCTGTCGGCTGATCCGGCGTCGCTGCATCTGTTCGATCCGGCAAGCGGCGATCGCATCGACTAGAGCGGTTCCGGTTCTCTTGGAACCGGTAACTCGCTCTAATTATCTGTTTTGCCGCATTTATGCGGACGCCAAATGATTCCATTTGGCTGCAAAATGCTCTAGTCCTGAATTCCCGAAACGAAAAACGCCGCCCGGAAGGCGGCGTTTCGGTACTGCGAGAGAAACCCGATTACTTGATCTTGGTTTCCTTGAATTCGACGTGCTTCTTGGCGACCGGGTCATATTTGCGGAACGACAGCTTGTCCGTCTTGGTGCGGCTGTTCTTGCTGGTCACGTAGAAGAAACCGGTGTCAGCGGTCGACAGAAGCTTGATCTTGATGTTTGCGGCTTTGGCCATGATGTTCGTCCGTTAATGTTCGTGGAGTTTTGGCCGCTGGAGCACGGGAAACACCCGGACGCGGGAAACTTGCCGCGACACATAAAGAACGCGCCCGGAAAGTCAACCCTTGTCCAGGTTCATGCGTCTTCCGTGACTGGCAACACCTTCTTCCAATCTCCCGTCGTGTTCCACCAGCGGTTCGGGTTGGCGCGATCGTCGAGACCCTTGGAGCGGCTGGCAAGCAGTGGCTGAATGCGGATCACCGGCTCCTGATAGCTGTGAACCTGGTAAATCGCTTCGACGACGCGAGCGGCGAGCTTCTGATCATCTGGCAGTTCGAACGACACCTCGACAGTCCCAGGCCGCCTGCGCAATTCGGTCTCGGCGCCGGCGGCGGCACCTTCAAGCGGCCGGTAGCGTTCGATGCCCTCCGCCGACTGAAAGGCATTGCTGTCATATTTGCCCATTCTGAGCGGCGCGATCGCGACCACAGCTTCCATGATGCGATCGACATCAGCTGCCGGTGCCTGAAAGGTCACCAGCAGCAGCAATTCCATCCGCAGCGATTTCGTTTCGAAGCCACTATCGATCATCCGAGGTCTCCCTGCTTATGCACTTGGGGGAGCATATACTCGAGCCCTCCTGACACGGTTGTGTCAGTAGTTGGTCAGCAGTGGGAGCGATGTCGGAAGCTGGACCGACTCAGAGGATTTTGCGGAGCAGCCTGGTGCCGACCAGCACGATATAGCACGCGAAGAACAGGCCGAGCGCCCAACCGAAGCCCGACGGCCCGAAAGCGTCCATGCCGATGCCGATTGCCTGCGGGCCAAGCACCATGCCGACGCCGTAGCAGAGCACGAAAGCGGCGTTGGCGGAGGCCAATTCGTGGCCGGAAAGCTGCGAGCCGAGATGCGCCAGGCCGATTGTGTACATGGCAGCGACCACACCGCCCCAGACGAACAGAAGCGCTGCCATCAAATGCCAGTTCTGCGCGAAGAACGGCATGAAGATTGTGCCGGCAAGCCCGACGGTGGCACAGGCCATCAGCAGATAGCGGCGGTCGCTGACGCGGTCGCTGATCATGCCGATCGGGATCTGCAGCAGCACGTTGCCGAGGCCGATCATGGTGAGCAAAAGGGCTGCGTCCGCCTCTGAGTAGCCGATGCGGCTACCATAGACGGGGAACAGCGCAAAGCCGCCGGTCTCGACCGCGCCGAATACCAGCACGGCGGCGGTCGCCGTCGGCACCAGCCAGATATAACGCAGGAAATTGCTGGTTTCGCCGTCCGAGACGATCGTCGGGCTCTCGTTGCGTGCCGCCAGCACCGGTATGGCAGCCAGCGTAACCAGCGCGATGGTGACGCCGAAAGGGAGGAAACCGCTGCTGCCAAGGTGGGCGAACAGCCAAGGCCCGGCAGCAAAGCCGAGAGACAGCACGGTGGCATAGATGCCGAGGACCAGTCCGCGCCGGTGTGGCGGCGCCGAGGTGCTGATCCAGAATTCCGAGAGGATGAACAGCACCGTCAGCGCGATATGCAGCAGGACCCGCAGCGGAAACCACATCCAGAAAGCTGGCGCGAAATGGAAACCGACAAAGGCCAGCGCTCCGGCCGCAATCATGGCAAGCATTGTCCAGGCGACCCCGAACCGCATGGCAAGCGGAGTGGCGAGCGGCGCGCCGGCGATCGAGGCGAGGCCGGCGACCGCGGTGTTGAGGCCGATCATCGACGCGGAGTGGCCGCGTGTTTCAAGGATCACGCTGAGCAGCGGCATGCCGAGCCCGATGGCAATGCCGACGACGCTGATCGACGAGATCGCCGCGACCATCGGCAGCCAGTGTACGCGTTCCTTGCCCTGCGGCTGGATGTCGACTGTCATGGAATGCCTGGCTGCTCTAGAGAATTTCGCGGACGAAGCGATTGCGGACAAGCCGGTAGAACGGCACGCGACCGCCGGGGCTCAGCAGCGGATCCTGGGCGAGGCGGATTTCCAGTCCCTCCAGGACCGTGCGCGTGATGTCTGGGATATCTGCTTGCCTGGCCTTGGCCAGCGGCAGCCAAACGACGTCCTCCAATTCGTTGGTCGGACCGCCATCCGGCAGTTCCACGGCGACATCGTCGCGCCATGCGGCGAGAAAGCGCGTATCGAACCGGCGCACCCGGTTGGGCGGGGTGATGGCGCGTGCGACGAAGCGCAGCGCTTGCAGTGATGGGATGACGCCGTGCTCGACAAAGCCCTGCCAGTCGCGCTTGGCGGTTGCGAAGACCCCTTTTTGGCCGATCAGCAGGCCGGCCTCCTCATAGGTTTCGCGGATTGCCGACAGGGCAATGGCGCGGGCGCGGGCCGGGCTGGTGCGGCCGATGCCAGCGGTCAATCTCGCTTCTTCGTCGGGATGAAGTGCGGTGGCTGTCGGGATGTGGCTGTCGGCCGGATCGGTGCGGCCGCCCGGAAACACGAATTTTCCCGGCATGAAGGCATGACGGGCGTGGCGGCGGCCCATCAGCACCAGGATCTCGTCGCCCTTGCCGTCGAGCAGGATCAGCGTCGCGGCGTCGCGCGGGCGTATAGGCTTGGCGTCGAGCGCGACCCGCTCAACCTTGTCGACTTCCGCCTTGGTCACAACGTCCATGCGCTCGACCTAGCGGAATCTTCTCCGATGCGAAAGTGGCGTCCAGCCATGCCGATTGCGCCAGCCTCGGTTTCAAGCCTCGGGATGCGACTCGATCAGATCTTCGTCACCGCCAAAGCCGTGCATATAAAACGCCCATTGCAAGCCGATGACAGCGCCCTTGACTGGCTGCAGCAGGACGACGGCGAGAATGATGGTCAATGGCACCCAGATGGCGATGTGCTGCCAGGTCGACAGCGTCGAGGTCGCCTCCACACCCATGAAAGCGCCAAGCACGATGTGGCCGACAATGACCACCACAAGATAGGCCGGCAGGTCGTCGGCGCGATGGTGGTGGAGCTCCTCGCCGCAACGACCGCATTTGTCGACGGTCTTGACGAAGGCGCGAAACAGCTTGCCCTCGCCGCAATGCGGGCAGCGGCCGAGCATGCCGCGCTTCATTGCCGTCCATAGCGGCCGGGCGGTCCGGCCCGAGTGATGTTCGCCGCCGAAAACCCGTTCTTCCACCTGCAGTTCTGTTGGCATTACCGTCTCCTGCCGCGGGAGCCTGGACGCGATTGCGACGCCCGGGCGCGGCCTTTGGCCTTGTGAAACGACCGTTTGGAGCCGGGCAGCGGCTTTGGCTCGGTCAGCATCTCGAAACGCATCGCGCCGGCCATCGGCGCCACCTCGATCAGGCGAACCTCGACGCGATCAGCAAGCTGATAGCCCTTGCCGGTGCGTTCTCCGAAAAGCGATCGAGCAGTTTCGTCGTATATATAGTAGTCGCCGCCCAGGGTTGAAACCGGAATGAAGCCATCCGCGCCATACTGCGGCAATTGGACAAACAGGCCCGATTTGGTGACGCCCGAAATACGGGCGTCGAAACGGTCGTCGATGCGCTCGGCGAGATAGGCGGCGATCAGCCGGTCGACCGTGTCGCGCTCGGCAGCCATCGCGCGCCGCTCGGTCGCCGAAATCAGCGCCGAGACCTCTTCCAGCCGCTCCGCCTCGTCCTGCGTCAGGCCCCCCGGACCAAGGCCGAGTGCGGCAATCAGCCCGCGATGCACGATCAGGTCGGCATAGCGACGGATCGGCGAGGTGAAATGCGCGTAGCGCTTCAGGTTGAGGCCGAAATGGCCGATATTGGCCGGCGAATATTCGGCCTGGCTCTGCGAGCGCAGCACCACTTCGTTGACCAGTCCCTCATTGTCGGCGCCGCGCACGCGAGCGAGGATGCCGTTGAACTGGTTCGGCCGCATCTGCGCGCCGCGCGCCAGCGACAGGCCGAGCGTCTGCAGGAATTCACGCAGCGATTCCTGCTTGGCGAGCGAAGGCGCGTCGTGGATGCGATAGACCAGCGCCTGCCGCTTCGCCTCGAGTGTCTCGGCGGCGGCGACATTGGCCTGGATCATGAACTCTTCGATCAGCTTGTGCGCGTCGAGCCGCTCCGGCACGACGACCTTGTCGACGGTGCCGTCCTGCTTGAGCAGGATCTTGCGCTCGGGCAGATCGAGTTCAAGCGGCTGGCGCGTGTCGCGGCCGCGCTTCAGGATCCCGTAGGCGTCCCATAGCGGCTTCAGCACCGAATCGAGAATCGGGCCAGTCGTGTCGTCCGGTGCGCCGTCGATCGCCGCTTGCGCCTGCTGATAGGCGAGTTTCGCCGCCGACTTCATCATGACGCGATGGAACGAGTGTCTGAGTTTGTGGCCGTCGGCCGAAAAAGTCATACGCACCGCTATCGCCGGACGATCCTGGCCCTCGCGCAGTGAACAGAGGTCGTTCGAGATGCGCTCCGGCAGCATCGGCACGACGCGGTCGGGGAAATAGACCGAATTGCCGCGC
The DNA here is from genome assembly GCF_040322115.1 of Mesorhizobium sp. M0195. Classification (NCBI taxonomy): domain Bacteria; kingdom Pseudomonadati; phylum Pseudomonadota; class Alphaproteobacteria; order Hyphomicrobiales; family Phyllobacteriaceae; genus Mesorhizobium; species Mesorhizobium sp. M0195. The sequence goes on from NZ_JAMYSV010000025.1 coordinate 28,168, forward strand.
TTCAGCGCTTCGCGATCGAGCGCCGTGCCATAGCGCACGTATGCAGCGACGTCGGCAATGGCGACGGTGACAACCACGCCGCCGGCGTTCTTCTCGTCGGTGTCGGGCATGGCGAACACCGCGTCATCATGATCCTTGGCGTCGGCCGGATCGATGGTGAGCAGCGGCAGCTCGCGCCAATCCTCGCGGCCGGCAAGCGTCGCCGGCTTGACCGCCTCCGCCTCGGCGATGACGTCGGCGGGAAAAATATGCGGAATGTCGTGTGCGTGAATGGCGATCATCGAGACCGCCTTTTCGCTAGTCAGCGAGCCCAACACCGCCAGAACCTTGGCTCTCGGCAGCCCGTAGCGGGAGGCCCGCGCCGGCTCGACCTCGACCAGGTCGCCGTTCTTGGCGCCGTTCTGGAATTCCTTGTCGACGACCAGCTCCGGTTGGCGCCTTTCCACCGGCTCGATGCGGAACGTGCCGTCCTTCAGCACGCGAAAAACGCCGAGAACCGCATCGGTGCGCTTCTCGAATATCTTCATAACCCGGCCGGTATAGGCGGGGCCTGCCGGGTCGTCGGTCGGAAAGGTCTTGGCCAGCACGCGGTCGCCGATACCAGGCGTCGGCCCATTGCCGCCGCGCGACACGCGGATCGCTATGACCGGAGGTTCGCCATTGCCGATCGCTTCGGTCGGGTGCGCCAGCAGCACACCGTCGGCGTCACGGCCGAAGATGTCGAGCACCGCGACGTGGGGCAGGGCGCCGACACGGGCGAGCCGCTTGCGCTCCTTGGTCAGCAGGCCTTCATCCTGCAGGTCGCGCAAGACGTCCTTCAGCCAGATACGGTCTTCGCCGCGTAGCGCAAACGCCTTGGCGATGTCGCGTTTTCCGGCGCGGCCCGGATTTTCGGCGATGTAACGCAGTATCTCGTCGCGTGACGGCCGGTAATTGTCCCTGACCTTGGCGCGGGTATCGGCGGTGCGCAGATCGCCGTGGCTTCTTCCGGAGACTTTGCGCGCCAACCTGTCCTATCCCTTTTTCCTGGCCGCCGGTTTTTTGGCTGCAGCCGGTTTCTTGGCAGGCGCGGCCGCTTTGCGGAAGGGCTTCCTGGCGCCATTGCCGCCCTTGGCTTCCTTTTCCGCAATGAGCGCAACGGCATCGTCGATCGTCACCGATTGCGGATCCTTGCCCTTCGGCAGCGTCGCATTCACCTTGCCGAAATTCACATAGGGGCCGTATTTGCCGTCGCGCACGACGATCTTGCCGCCGCCGGAAGGATGCTCGCCAAGTTCCTTGAGCGCAGCGGCTGTGCCGCCATTGCGGCCACTTTTGCCCTTCAATTGCTTCTCGGCGATCACCGAGACGGCGCGATTGAGGCCGATCGAGAACACGTCCTCGATGCTGTCGAGATTGGCGTAGGTGCCGTCATGCAGCACGAACGGCCCGTAGCGCCCCAGCCCGGCCGAAATCATCTTGCCGGATTCCGGATGCTTGCCGACGTCGCGCGGCAGCGACAACAAGGCGAGCGCCTTTTCATGATCGATCGAATCGGCAGTCCAGCCCTTGGGCAGGCTGGAGCGCTTGGCATCCTTACCGTCGCCGCGCTGGATATAGGGGCCGAACCGGCCATTGCGCAGCGTGATCTCCTCGGCGGTATAGGGGTCCTTGCCGAGCAATTTGGTGCCGTCTTCGCCACCGCCGTTCTCACCATTGGGATTGGCGGCGTCGCCAAGCTGGCGGGTGAAGGAGCATTCGGGATAGTTCGAACAGCCGACGAAGGCGCCGAACTTGCCGAGCTTCAGCGACAGGTTGCCGGTGCCGCATTTCGGACAGATGCGCGGGTTCGAACCGTCTTCGCGCGCGGGAAACACCAGCGGCGCCAGTTCCTCGTTCAACGCATCGAGGACGTCGGTGACCCGCAGCTCCTTGATGTCGGCGACGGCGCCGGAAAAATCCTTCCAGAAATCGCGCAGCACGTCCTTCCAGGCGAGCTTGCCGTCGGAGATTTCATCGAGTTTCTCCTCGAGCGAAGCGGTGAAGTCGTACTCGACATAACGCTCGAAGAAGCTTTCGAGGAAGGCTGACAATAGCCGGCCCTTGGCCTGTGGCACCAGCTTGCGCTTGTCGATGGTGACGTAATCGCGATCCTCGAGCGTCTTCAGGATCGCCGTATAGGTCGACGGCCGGCCGATGCCCAGCTCTTCCAGCTTCTTGATCAGCGAAGCTTCCGAATAACGCGGCGGCGGCTCGGTGGTGTGCTGGGTGGCGTTGATCGCCTCGCGTGTGAGCTGCTCGCCGGCACGGATCTCGGGCAGGCGGCGGCTTTCCTCGTCTTCCGAATCTTCTTCCTTTTGCTCGATGTAGGCAGCAAGGAAGCCGTCGAAGCGAACAACGGAGCCGACAGCACGAAGCTCGGCGGTACGCGAACCGTTGATGGCCTCGATCTCGACCGTGGTGCGCTCTATCTCGGCCGGCTGCATCTGGCTGGCGATGGCGCGTTTCCAGATCATCTCGTAAAGCCGCGCCTGGTCGGCGTCGAGATACTGCCTGACGGAAGCCGGCGTGCGCATGAAATCGGTCGGACGGATCGCTTCGTGCGCCTCCTGGGCATTCTTGGCCTTGGCGGAATAGTAGCGCGCCTTTTCAGGCAGGTATTTGGCACCGAATTCCTTGGTGATCGCATCGCGTGCGGCAGAGATCGCCTCCGGTGCCATCTGCACGCCGTCGGTCCGCATATAGGTGATCAGGCCGGTGGTCTCACCGCCGATCTCCATGCCCTCATAGAGCCGCTGCGCCACCTGCATGGTGCGGTTGGCCGAAAAGCCGAGACCCGACGAGGCTGCCTGCTGCAGCGTCGAGGTGGTGAAGGGCGGCCCGGGATTGCGCTTGGTCGGCTTGGCTTCGACCGACGCCGCCTTGAAGCTGGCGCCTTCGAGCATCGCCTTGATGTCGTCGGCCTGCGCCTTGTTGGAAATGTCGAGCTTTTGCAGCTTCTTGCGCTCGAAGGTGGTCAGCCGCGCCTCGAAATTTTCCTTGCGCGGCGTGCCAAGAATGGCGGCGACCTGCCAGTATTCCTCGCGGACGAAGCGCTCGATCTCGGATTCGCGGTCGCAGACCAGACGCAGCGCCACCGACTGGACACGGCCGGCGGACCGGGCGCCGGGCAGCTTGCGCCACAGCACGGGCGACAGCGTGAAGCCGACCAGATAGTCGAGCGCACGGCGGGCGAGATAGGCATCGACCAGCGGCGCATCGATCTGGCGCGGATTGGCCATCGCCTCCAGCACCGACGCCTTGGTAATGGCGTTGAAGACGACGCGGCTGACCGGCTTGTCCTTCAACGCGCGCTTTTGCTTCAGCACTTCCAGGACATGCCAGGAGATCGCTTCGCCCTCGCGGTCCGGATCGGTGGCGAGGATCAGCCCGTCGGCGTCCTTGACCGCCTTGGCGATATCGGCGAGACGCTTTCCAGACGCGGTGTCGACGGCCCAGGACATGGCAAAGTCCTCATCCGGACGCACCGAGCCATCCTTGGCCGGCAGATCGCGGACATGGCCGAACGAAGCCAGAACCTTGTAGTTCTTGCCGAGGTACTTGTTGATTGTCTTCGCCTTGGCCGGCGATTCGACGACGACGACGTCCATACGGTCTCATATCAGTTGTGATGCGGCAGAAGAATTCCGCTGCGCGCGACGAAATCTCGTTCAATGTGTCGCTCACATGGCCGCGCTTTTGCATCCGGTCAAGGCCAAGCAGTCAAAATGCGGCCCTGCACCGAATGCGCAACCCAACGGCGCGCCATGCGATTTCCGCAATCCTGGACAAGGGAAATGAGCAGCCTATCGCTGGACAAACCCGGCAATTGATCCTGGAGAACGGGACAAACTCTCCCGCGGATATAAGAGAAACATCGAGCACGCGCCAGCCCCGCTTGAACAGATGCTGTGAAGCGCGCAATCGGTAGCCCGGCATTTGCCCGGATAGTTGCAAGGAATTGGCGTGCTGAAAAGCTGGCCGCCGGGCGGTTGGGTCAAGTTCCCAGCGACCAGCCATGTTACCGCCTGTTACAGCGGATCAGAAGCTCAAGGCTTAGTCGGCCTTGGCGATATGCCAGACGCCGCCGACACCCTCGCCGGTGACGTCGCCGGCCTTCTTGTCCTTGATGAACGTGTAGAGCGGCTTGCCTTCGTAGGCCCACATCCTGGTGCCGTCGGTGCGGTCGACGATCGTCCATTCGCCCTCGGCCTTGGCGTTGGCGTCAGCCTTCAGCGGCGGCCAATTGGCGGCGCATTTGTCGTAACAGTTCGACTTGCCGGCCTCGTCCTTGTCGTAGGTGTAGAGCGTCATGCCGCTGGCGTCGGTGTAGATCTTGGTGCCGCCGACCTCCGCTTCCTTCCACGCCTCGGCGGCGAAGGATCCGGCAGTGCCGAGCAATAGCGCCGCCATGCCAATTGCGATCGTTTTCATGGACCTCTCCCGGAATGTTCGAAAAGCACGCGGAACCGCGGCTTCTTCTGATCAACGCTGCTTGGCTGCCCTTTCTTCCCGCGCTGTTCTCCACTGATCCAGGCGAGGGCGTCGACTTGCTACCCAATGTGATGGGGCCACGCGATGGTGATTGGCGGACGGCTGTTGTCGCGGCTATATGGCTGCGCAGTCATCTGGAGATGGAAATGGCGTTGGACGTCGGCTATGTCAGTGCGATCGGGGCGGGAGCAATTTCGTTCCTGTCCCCCTGCGTGCTGCCACTGGTGCCGCCTTACCTGTGCTATATGGCCGGCGTGTCCGTCGACGATTTCCGCGGCGAGGCCGGCATTACGGCAAAGGCCGGAGCGCGAGGCGCGCTGGTTAATTCCTCCATCGCTTTCGTGCTCGGCTTCTCGACCGTCTTCGTCGCGCTCGGCGCCGGCGCCTCGACCATCGGCCATTTGTTGCGGGTCTGGCAGGAGCCGCTGGCAATGGTGGCCGGTGTGCTGATCATCCTGATGGGGCTGAATTTCCTCGGCGTACTGCGTATCCCTTTGCTTTCACGCGAGGCGCGCTTCCAGTCGCAAGGCAAGCCGGCCAGCCTGATCGCCGCTTACGTCATGGGCTTGGCCTTCGCCTTTGGCTGGACGCCCTGTATAGGCCCGGTGCTGGGGCCGATCCTGACGCTTGCCGGCGGCCGCGAGACGGTGGGCGAGGGCGCGCTGCTGCTTGCCGCCTACTCGCTCGGCCTCGGTATCCCGTTCCTGATCGCTGCGCTGTTTTCCGGCGCCTTCATGCGCTTTCTCTCGAAATTCCGCGTCCATCTCGGCCGCGTCGAAAAAGCCATCGGCGCGCTGCTGGTGGTCGCCGGCGTGTTTTTCCTGACCGGCGGCGTGCAGACGATGTCATATTGGCTGCTCGAGAATTTTCCGGTGCTGGGGCAATTGGGCTAGGTTCTAGCCCGACGTGGTCTGTTCAGCCTTCGAAATAGCCCGGCTGGTCGATATCAGCGATCAGCCCAGGTCCGCTCGGCTGCCACCCCAGCAGCGCCTGGGTCCGTTCGCTCGAGGTCGGGACATCCATCGCCGCGAACATCGCGAACCAGCCAAAATGATCGGCGGCTTCTTCGGCGGACTTGGCGACGACTGGCACGTTCAGGCGACGGCCTATCACGCCGGCGATGTCCTTGAACGGCACGCCTTCTTCGGCGATCGCGTGATATCGCGCGCCACCGGCTCCATGCTCGAGCGCAAGCCGGTAGACGCGGGCGGCATCGAACCGATGCACGGCAGGCCAGCGATTGAGCCCTTCGCCGATATAGACCGACACGCCCTTCTTGCGAGCGAGGTCGATGAGAATAGGAACAAAGGCGTGGTCGCCCTGGCCATGGACCGACGGAGGAAGGCGGACAACCGATGCGCGCACCCCGCGTGCCGCCAGCGCGGCGGCTGTCGCTTCGGAGGCGCGGGGATACGAAGCGGAAGAGGGGACAGGCGAATCTTGCTCCGTCGCGATACGGGCCCGCGCCTGGAGCGCGGTCCCCGAGGTGACGAGCAGGAGGCGCTCGGAGCCTTCGAGTGCTCCGCCCATCGCCTCGATGGCACACCGGTCCATCTCGCAGTTTTGCGCGAACTTCGAGAAGTCATGGTTGAACCCGGTGTGGATAACCGCATCGGCGGCTGCCGCGCCCCTGCGCAGGCTCTCCACGTCTTCGAGGTCGCCTCGATGCACCTCGGCTCCAGTGGCGGCGAGCGACTTGGCCGACGCCTCCGAGCGGGCGAGGCCGAGCACCTGATGGCCGGCCCCGATGAGTTCTTGAACGACGGCAGAACCGACGAATCCGGTCGCTCCGGTAACGAAAACACGCATCACGACTTGTCCTTGTTCGTTTCTGACCACGACCATTTTCGCGGCCCGATGACGTCGTGATAGGCGCTTGAGGAAATACGATCTATGCGGTAAAGTCCGTATTATCTTCGCAATCGTCCGGAATGACACGTGGATCCTCTTTCAGATGTGCTCTCGCTGCTGAAGCCGCGAAACTATATGTCGGCCGGCTTCGATGCAGGTGGTGAATGGTCGATCCAGTTCCCCGACCAGCGGCAAAGCATCAAGACCGGAGCGGTGGTCTCCGGCCGGTGCTGGCTGTCAGTAGAAGGCGTTGCCGACGCAGTGCGCCTTGAGACGGGGGACTGCTTCCTGTTGCCGAGTGGGCGGCCTTTCCGCCTTGCAAGCGACATGAGTTTGTCGCCTGTTGAAGCCATCAAGATTTTTCCGCCTGCGCGAGCCGGCGGTGTCGTGACCCACAATGGCGGCGGTGATTTCTTTCTGGTCAGCAGCCGCTTCGCGCTTGGCGGCAATCATGCCGGCATCCTGTTGCGGATGCTGCCAGCCATTGTGCATATCCGCAAAGAGTCGGACAAGTCGGCGCTGCGCTGGTCGGTGGAGCGGATGATGCAGGAGCTGCGCGAGCCACAACCGGGCGGCTTTCTGGTGATCCAGCACCTTGCTCACATGATGCTGGTTCAGGCGTTGCGGCTGCATCTTTCAGAAGGATTGAAAGGTGGCGTCGGCTGGCTCTTTGCCCTCTCGGACAAACAGATGGGCGCGGCGATCAGCGCCATGCATGAGAATCCGGCGCATGGCTGGACGTTACAGGAACTGGCGGAACGGGCCGGCATGTCGCGATCGACCTTTGCGCTCAGATTCAAGGAGACGGTCGGCGCGTCGCCGATGGACTATTTGACGCGCTGGCGAATGCTGCTGGCCGGGGATCGGCTGACGAATTCCAGCGATCCCGTCGCCGTCATCGCGCTGTCGCTCGGCTACGAATCCGAAAGCGCCTTCAGCACTGCTTTCAAGCGGGTCATGAACTGTTCGCCACGGCAATACGGCCGTGGCCGAGCCCCCAGCTTCGCATCACGCAACGAGGCGGAAGCCGCCTGAGCCGATCGGCCTGAGCGTGCCGCGGGTTGGAGGTTCCACCGTCTCACCGGAATTTAACCGCATTGGTGCAGCATGGCGCCGGTGCTACTAACGCTCCGATTCCAGATCCCTTTCAACGGTTGCTGTCCCCATGAGCCAGAGATCCTGCCTGTCCATCATCCTCGCTGCCGGCGAAGGCACGCGCATGAAGAGTGCCGTGCCGAAAGTGCTGCACACAATCGCCGGCCTGCCAATGGTTGCCCATGTCGTCAAGGCGGCCGAAGCCGCCGGCAGCGGCGATCTGGCGCTGGTGATCGGCCATGGCGCCGATGACATGCGCAAGGCCGCACTCAAGTTTGCGCCCAAGGCCGAAGCTTTCGTCCAGGAGAAACGTCTTGGCACCGCGCACGCCGTGCTTGCCGCGCGCGCAGCAATATCAAAGGGGTATGACGACATCCTGGTGATGTTTGGCGACACGCCGTTGATCGATCCAGAAGCGCTCGCGGCGGCGCGGCTGAAGCTGGCCGAAGGTGCGGCCGTCGTCGTGGTCGGCTTCCGTACGGAACATCCTTCGGGCTACGGCCGGCTTATCGAAAAGGCCGGCAAGCTCGTGGCCATCCGCGAGGAGAGGGACTGCTCGGACGAGGAGAAGAAAATCACCTTCTGCAATGGCGGGCTGATGGCGGTCGCCGGCAGGCACGCGCTGAAGCTGCTCGATCAAGTCGGCAGCAAGAACGCCAAGGGTGAGTATTATCTCACCGACATCGTCGAGATCGCCGCTGCGCAGGGACTTGATGTCGTAGCCACCGAAGCCAGTTTCGAGAATGCGCTCGGCATCAACAACCGTGCCGAGCTTGCCCAGGCGGAAGGTATCTGGCAGGCGCGTCGACGGCAGGAAGCGATGCTTTCCGGGGTGACACTGGTTGCGCCCGAAACCGTGTTCTTCTCGCACGACACCGAGATCGGCGCCGACACGATTGTCGAGCCCAATGTTTGGTTCGGCCCAGGCGTGAAAATCGCGACGGGCGCCAAGATCCATGCCTTCAGCCATATCGAAGGCGCCACTATCGCGTCGAATTGCGATGTTGGGCCGTTCGCGCGGCTGCGGCCCGGGGCCGATCTGAGAAACAAAGCCAAGGTCGGCAATTTCTGCGAGGTGAAGCAGGCGATCGTCGAGGAGGGCGCCAAGGTCAACCATCTGACCTATATCGGCGATGCCCGCATCGGCGCAGGCGCCAATATTGGCGCCGGCACCATCACGTGCAATTATGACGGTTATTCGAAATTCTTCACCGATATCGGCGAGGGTGCCTTCATCGGCTCGAACTCCTCGCTGGTGGCACCGGTGTCGATCGGCAAGGACGGCTACATCGCCTCAGGCAGCGTCATCACCGAAAGCGTACCCGACGATGCGCTGGCCTTCGGTCGCGCCCGTCAGCGGACTCTACCCGGCAAGGGCAAGGAGTTGCGCGAACGGTTTGCTTCGGCCGCGGCGGCCCGCAAAAAAGGGTAGGCGCGACGAGCGGGATCATGTCTTTGACTGGTTTCTGGAGCCGTTGGGCCGAGATAGGATACAGAAGCGGAGAAACTGAGCAATTGCAGTAACCGGATTGCAAGTGCGCCCTATCATGGTGCATCTGTGCAGGATAGTCCGGCTGATACCGGACGAAATGGAATGTGATTTTTCGCGACGGCCCGGCAGTCTCTAAATGGCGCCGGGTTTGAGGTCGGAATCGGGGGCAGGCGCGATGTGCGGTATCGTTGGAATTGTCGGTAACTCGCCGGTCGCGCCGCTTATCGTCGATGCGTTGAAAAGGCTCGAATATCGCGGCTATGACTCGGCCGGCGTCGCCACGATCGAGCACGGCAGGCTTGACCGCCGCCGCGCCGAGGGCAAGCTGGTCAATCTCGAGCGCCGGCTGAAGGACGAACCGCTCGACGGCATGATCGGCATCGGCCACACGCGCTGGGCCACGCATGGCGTTCCGAACGAGAGCAATGCGCATCCGCATTTTTCCGACGGCGTCGCCATCGTCCATAACGGCATCATCGAGAATTTCGCCGAATTGCGCGACGAGCTGATGCGCGACGGCTACAGCTTCGCCTCACAGACCGATACCGAAGTCGTCGCGCACCTGGTGGCGCGCGAACTGGCCAGGGGGCTGAAGCCGGTCGAGGCGGCGCATAAGGCGCTGAAGCGGCTGGAAGGCGCCTTTGCGCTCGCCATCATGTTCAAGGGCGACGAGGATTTGATCGTCGGCGCGCGCAATGGCCCGCCGCTCGCCGTCGGTCACGGCGACGGCCAGATGTTCCTTGGCTCCGACGCCATCGCGCTTGCCCCGTTCACCAATTCGATCACCTATCTGGAAGACGGCGACTGGGCGGTAGTGCGCCGCAACGAGGTCGATATTTTCGACATGGGCGGCAACAAGGTCGACCGCAAACGCCAACAGTCGCTCAGCACGAGCTTCATGGTCGACAAAGGCAACCGCCGCCATTTCATGGAAAAGGAAATCCATGAGCAGCCGGAAGTGATCTCGCACACGCTGGCGCATTATGTCGATTTCGTCGGTGGCGCCTCGAAGCCGCTCGCTCTGCCGTTCGATTTCGCCAAGATCGACCGGCTGGCGATTTCGGCCTGCGGCACCGCCTATCTCGCCGGGCTGATCAGCAAATACTGGTTCGAGCGCTATGCGCGGCTGCCGGTCGACATCGATGTCGCTTCGGAGTTCCGCTACCGCGAGATGCCGCTGTCGAAGAACGATGCCGCTTTCTTCATCTCGCAATCGGGTGAGACCGCCGACACGCTGGCATCGCTCCGCTACTGCCGCAAGGCTGGCATGAAGATCGGCGCGGTCGTCAATGTGCGCGAATCGACCATGGCGCGCGAATCCGACGTCATCCTGCCGACATTGGCCGGCCCGGAGATCGGCGTCGCCTCGACCAAGGCGTTCACCTGCCAACTTTCCGTGCTGGCCTCGCTGGCGGTGCGGGCCGGCGTGGCGCGCGGAACGATTTCGCATGACCACGAGAAAACGCTGATACGCGAGCTGTCGGAAGCGCCGCGTTATGCCAACCAGGTGCTAAAGCTCGACGGGCAGATCGAAAAGATCGCGCGCGACCTCTCGCACTACAAGAATGTGCTTTATCTCGGCCGTGACACCAATTTTCCGCTGGCCATGGAAGGTGCGCTGAAGCTCAAGGAGATTTCCTATATCCATGCCGAAGGCTATGCTGCCGGCGAGTTGAAACACGGCCCGATCGCGCTGATCGACGAGAACATGCCCGTCATCGTCATCGCCCCGCATGACCGCATCTTCGAAAAGACAGTGTCGAACATGCAGGAGGTGGCCGCGCGCGGCGGCAAGATCATCCTGATCACTGACGGCAAGGGCGCGGCGCACGCTACGGTGAAGACGATGGAGACGATCGTTTTGCCGGACGTGCCGGAAATCATCTCGCCGATCATCTACGCGCTGCCGATCCAAATGCTCGCCTACTTCACCGCCGTGTTCATGGGTACGGACGTCGACCAGCCTCGCAACCTGGCGAAATCGGTAACGGTGGAATAGGTCTCGTTTAAAACTTCGCCATTCCAAAGCGCCTTCGGGTTCAGTAGTGTCGCGCTGCAAACACACGCTGCGGTGAACCATGTCGGATGCTCTCAAGACCTCAGGCATGACCCGGCTGAGAAACTATTTCCTGACCGGCTTCGTCGTTTGCGCGCCGCTCGCCATTACTGCCTACATTGCCTGGTCGCTTATCGGCTGGGTCGATTCCTGGGTCAAACCCTACATTCCGGTACGCTACAATCCGGACACCTACCTACCGTTTCCAGTGCCGGGTTTTGGGCTGATCGTTGCCCTGATCCTCATCACTTTCATCGGCTTTATGACCGCCAATATCGTTGGCCGCGCCATCGTCAACTTCGGCGAGCGCCTGCTTGGTCGCATGCCGCTGGTGCGCGGCATCTACCGTTCGCTGAAGCAGATTTTCGAGACGGTGCTGTCGAACAAGGGCGACATGTTCCGCCAGGTCGGGTTGGTAGAATATCCGCGCAAAGGGGTCTGGTCGCTTGTCTTCGTCGCCAGCGAGAAGGAAACCGAGATCAACCAGAAGCTCGACCGGGAAGGCGATCCGCTGATTGCCGTGTTCATGCCGTGTACGCCCAACCCGACGACAGGCTTTCTGATGTATGTGCCGAAATCCGACATCGTATCGCTCGACATGACGATCGAGGACGGAGCCAAGCTGATCGTGTCGGCCGGCCTGGTGGCGCCAGCTGTCAAAATGATGACGGTGAACGGCGAGCAGATCCACGGCGCGCTTGCCAATCCTCCGCTCGACACGATGCCTCAGCCGGCACGCAGGAGCCGCACGGCCTCGTCGCGGCCGAACAGATAGAGCAACAGGCGTAGCGCCGTGCCGCGTTCGGACTGCAGTTCCGGATCGCGCGACAGGATCAGCCGCGCATCGTCGCGAGCGGCCTCGAGCAGGTCGGCATGCACCTCGATGCGCGCCACCTGGAAGCCCGGCGTGCCGGACTGGCGGGTGCCGAGCAACTCGCCTTCGCCGCGTAGCTTCAGATCCTCTTCGGCGATACGGAAACCGTCCTCGGTCTCCCGCATCACCGACAAACGGCGTTTTGCCGTCTCGCCAAGCGGGTCCTTGTAGAGCAGCACGCAGGATGAAGGCTTGTCGCCACGCCCGACCCGGCCGCGCAATTGGTGCAACTGGGCGAGGCCAAAGCGCTCGGCATGCTCGATGACCATGATCGTCGCATCAGGCACATCGACGCCGACCTCGATGACGGTGGTGGCGATCAGGATACGGGTGTCGCCCTGTTTAAAGGCGCGCATCGCCTCGTCTTTGTCGGTGCCTTTCATGCGGCCGTGCACCAGGCCAATGCGGTCGCCGAACAGTGGCTTCAGCGAGGCAAAACGGTCCTCGGCCGACATCAGTTTGATTTCCTCGGATTCCTCGACCAGCGGACAGATCCAGTAGATTTTCTGGTCATCGGCGACGGCGTCGAGCATGCGTCCGATCAGTTCGTCGAGCCGTTCAAGCGGCAAGGTGACGGTGCGGATTGGCTGGCGGCCGGCCGGCTTTTCCGTCAGCTTCGACACATCCATGTCGCCGAATGCAGTCAGCACCAGCGTTCGCGGTATCGGCGTTGCCGTCATCACCAGCATGTCGGGCGCGTCGCCCTTGGCGGTGATCGCAAGGCGCTGGTGGACGCCGAAACGGTGCTGCTCGTCGACGACGGCGAACACGAGGTCATGGAACGTAACCGTTTCCTGGAACAGCGCATGAGTGCCGACGACGATGTCGATGTCACCATTGGCCAGCCCGGTCAGCGTGTCGGCACGCTCGCGGCCCTTTTCGCGACCGGTGAGGACGGCGACACGCAGCCCGGCCCGTTCCGCCAACGGCGCAATCGTTGCAAGATGCTGGCGCGCCAGGATTTCGGTCGGTGCCATCAATGCCGCCTGGCCGCCGGCCTCGACGGCACGCGCCATGGCAAGCAGCGCGATCACCGTCTTGCCGGAGCCGACATCGCCCTGCAAAAGGCGCAGCATGCGTTCGGGGTCGCCGAGATCGGCGTTGATTTCGGCAAGCGCCATTTCCTGCGACATGGTCAGCGAATAGGGTAGTGCCACGCGAAGTTGCTCGACTATGCGGCCGTCGCCGACGAGTGGCCGGCCCGATAATCGGCGGACCTTGGCCCGCACCAGCGCCAGCGATACCTGGCCGGCCAAGAACTCGTCATAGGCAAGGCGCCGCCATGCTGCGCCGTCGACCGAGACGTCGATCGGGTCGGCAGGATTGTGGATGCGGTTGAGCGCATCGGTGAAAGCAGGAAAGGCATGGCGGCGCCGGAACTCGCCGTCCTGCCATTCGGGCAGCACCGGCAGGCGGGCCAGCGCCTGGCCGATGGCCCGGCGCAGCACCTTGCCCGAGAGCCCGGCGGTCAGCGGATAGACCGGCTCGACCAGCGGCAGGTTTTCCGCGTCGCCGGCAAGTGCGATATGGTCGGGGTGAACCATGGTCGGGCGGCCGTTGAACCATTCCATGCGGCCTGAGACGACGACATGCTCGCCTACGGGCATTGCTTTTTCGAGATAGGCAGCATGGGCATGGAAGAAGGTCAGCGCGATCTCGCCGGTGTCGTCATGGGCGTAGACCCGGTACGGGACCGACCTGTTGCCGCGTGGCGGCGGCTGGTGGCGGTCGATGCGTACGTCGAGTGTGACAATGGCGCCCTCGGCCGAACCGGCGATGCCCGGGCGGTTGCGGCGGTCGATGACAGTATGCGGCAGCACGAACAAGAGGTCGCCGGCGCGCGCGGCCCGGTCGCCGAGGTCGGCTGCTACGACTTTTTCGATCAGGGCGCCAACTTTCGGCCCGACGCCGGCAAGCGAGGTGATCGGGACAAACAGCGGATCGAGGAGGGAAGGACGCATGATGTCAGCTTATGTTGCGGCGACTGTAGCGCAAGGCTGACACCGCCTTCTATCCACGCTATATGCGCCGCCTAGGCAAGGATGTTGCAAGATGACCGGAACGAAACGATCAAGCGAGGGCCTCGATGCCCGCCGCCGCAAGCTTTTGTTTCGTTCGTGGCACCGCGGCATGCGCGAGATGGACCTTATACTCGGCAGCTTCGCCGACGCCGAGATCGGCGCCTTGACCGGCGACGAAAGCGACCAATATGAGAGGCTCCTCGATATTCCCGACACCGAATTCCTGCCTCTCGTCACTGGCGAACGCCCGGTTCCGGCGGATGTCGACTGTGCCGTCCTGCAAAAAATCCTGGCTTCGCGCCGGGAGATGACCTTCTGAACAACGTGTAGCCATGAGCCTTATCCCTACGATCGGTCTGCCGAAAGGCCGCGCCGGCCAGTTCATTGTCGATGGCGTCGCCGACGGCTACGAAGCCTTTGCCCTGGTGCAGGCTGCGCACGAGATCGCCCCCGACAAGCCGGTGCTGTTCGTGGCCCGCGACGGCCAGCGCCTGCCGGCGATCGTCGAGGCGCTTGCCTTTGCCGCGCCGGGCCTCCCGGTGCTGGAACTGCCGGCCTGGGATTGCCTGCCTTATGACCGTGTCTCGCCCGGCGCCGATGCCGCCGCAAGGCGGCTCGATGCACTGGCTGCAATGATTGCGCTGGCGAAGAAGCCCCACCGCGCCGTCGTCCTCACCACCGCGAATGCGCTGTTGCAACGCATTCCGCCGGCTGAACTCGTCGAGGCGCAGATCTTCCACGCCAAACCGGGCAACCAGATAGACATGAACGTGCTGGTGTCGCGGCTGGAGAATTCCGGCTTCGAGCGAGTGCCGACGGTGCGCGGTATCGGCGAATTCGCGGTGCGCGGCGGCATTCTCGATCTCCTCGCGCCCGGCTGGACTGAGGCGCTGCGCCTCGATTTCTTCGGCGATACGCTGGAATCGATCCGCGTCTTCGATACCGCAACACAGCGCACCACCGGCCAGCGCAAGTCGATGGCGCTACAGGCGATGAGCGAGGTGGCGCTGACGCCAGAGACGATCAGCCGCTTCCGCCGCGCCTACATCGAAGCCTTTGGCGCGCCCTCGCGCGAAGATGGACTCTATGCGGCGGTCAGCGAGGGCAGGCGGTTTGCCGGCATGGAGCACTGGCTGCCGTTCTTCTATGAGCGGTTGGAAACCGTGTTCGATTATTTGCCGGATGCGCCGGTGGTGTTTGATCATCTGGCGCATGAGGCACTGGCCGAGCGCCATGCGCTGATCCTCGATCATTATGAGGCGCGCAAAAAACAGGCCGACGGCGCCTTGAAGGATGCCGTGCCCTACAAGCCGGTGTCGCCGGATTTGCTTTATCTGTCGCCCGAAAACCTGATTGCCTCGCTTGGCCCACGCGAAGCGATAGACTTCACGTCCTTCGATGCGCCCGATGCCGGTGCGAAAAAGGTTTTCCATGCTGGCTCGCGCCATGGTCGCAGCTTCGTCGAGGAGCGCGCCGACCCTAACGCCAACGTCTTCGACGTCGTCGTAAAACACATTTCCGACGAGCGCGCTGTAGGCCGCCGTGTCCTCGTCGCCGGCTGGACTGAAGGTTCGCTCGACCGGCTCGGCCAAATCCTGGCCGAGCATCATCTTGGCAATCTGAAACCGGTGGCGACGCTTGCCGAAGCCGAAAAGCTTGAGCCTGGGCAAGCGGGACTGGCCGTGCTGCCGCTCGAATCCGGCTTCGAGACGGAGAAACTGGTCGTCATCGCCGAGCAGGACATTCTCGGCGACCGACTGATCCGGCGTTCGAAGCGCAAGAAGCGCGCGTCCGACTTCATCGCCGAGGCTTCGGCATTGTCCTCAGGCGATATCGTCGTCCATGCCGACCATGGCATTGGCCGCTTCATCGGGCTGCGCACCATCGAGGCGCTCGGTGCGCCGCACGATTGCCTCGAAATCCACTATGCCGGCGACGATCGGCTGTTCTTGCCGGTGGAAAACATCGAGTTGCTGTCGCGCTATGGCTCGGATTCGGCCGAGGCGACACTCGACAAGCTTGGCGGCGGCGCCTGGCAGTCGCGCAAGGCACGGCTGAAGAAACGCCTGCTCGACATGGCCGGGCAGTTGATCCGCATCGCCGCCGAGCGACAAATGCGGGCCGCACCGGCGCTGCTGCCGGCGGAAGGCCTCTATGGCGAGTTTGCAGCGCGTTTCCCCTATGAGGAAACCGACGACCAGCAAACGGCGATCGATTCGGTCAGGGATGATCTGGGCGCTGGAAAGCCGATGGACCGGCTGATCTGCGGCGATGTCGGCTTCGGCAAGACCGAAGTCGCGCTTCGTGCTGCCTTCATCGCGGCGATGGAAGGCTTTCAGGTCGCGGTGGTGGTGCCGACGACATTGTTGTCGCGCCAGCATTTCAAGACCTTCTCGCAGCGCTTCTCCGGCCTGCCGATCCGCGTCGCCCAGGCCTCGCGGCTGGTCGGCGCCAAGGAACTGGCCGAGACCAAGAAGGGCGTCGCCGAAGGCCAAGTCGACATTGTCATCGGCACGCACGCACTGCTCGGCTCCTCGATCTCGTTCAAGAATCTCGGCCTGCTGATCATCGACGAGGAGCAGCATTTCGGCGTCAAGCACAAGGAGCGGCTGAAGGATCTCAAGACCGACGTCCACGTTCTGACGCTATCGGCGACGCCGATCCCGCGAACGCTGCAGCTTGCCTTGACCGGGGTGCGTGAGTTGTCGCTGATCGCCACGCCGCCGGTCGATCGCATGGCCGTGCGCACCTTCATCTCCCCTTTCGATCCGCTGGTCATCCGCGAGACGCTGCTGCGCGAGCGCTACCGTGGCGGCCATTCTTTCTATGTCGTACCGCGCATCAGCGATCTCGCGGAAATCCATGATTTCCTGCGCGAATCCGTGCCTGAGCTGAAAGTGGCCGTGGCCCATGGTCAGATGCCGCCCGGCGAACTCGACGACATCATGAACGCCTTCTATGACGGCCAGTACGATGTGCTTTTGTCGACCACAATCGTCGAATCCGGCCTCGATATTCCGACTGCCAATACGCTGATCGTACACCGCGCCGATATGTTCGGCCTGTCTCAGCTCTATCAGCTGCGCGGGCGCGTCGGCCGCTCTAAGGTGCGCGCCTACGCGCTGTTCACGCTGCCCGCCAACCGCAAGCTCACCGATACAGCCGAGCGCCGGCTGAAAGTGCTGCAGTCGCTCGATACGCTAGGCGCCGGTTTCCAGCTGGCCAGCCACGACCTCGACATTCGCGGCGCCGGCAATCTGCTTGGCGAAGAGCAGTCGGGCCACATCAAGGAGGTCGGCTTCGAGCTCTACCAGCAGATGCTGGAGGAGGCAGTGGCCGAAGTGAAGGATTCCGGCGAGGTGCAGGACGGCGGCTGGTCGCCGCAGATCGCCGTCGGCACAGCGGTGATGATCCCGGAAAGCTATGTCCCGGATCTGCAGCTCAGGTTGGCGCTCTATCGCCGCCTTGGCGATCTCGAAAACACTGAAGAGATCGACGCTTTTGGCGCCGAGCTTATCGACCGTTTCGGGCCGCTGCCGGAAGAGGTGAAGCATTTATTGAAGATCGTCTTCATCAAGGCACTTTGCCGCAAGGCCAATGTCGAAAAACTCGATGCCGGACCGAAAGGCGTCGTCATCCATTTCCGCAAGCGCGAATTCCCCAATCCGGTCGGGCTGGTCAAGCTCATCGGCGAACAGGGTTCGCTGGCCAAGATCCGGCCGGACCAGAGCGTCGTCTTCAGCCGCGACTGGCCGACGCCCGAAAAGCGGCTGGCAGGCTCAGCGGTTGTCATGACGCAGCTGGCACGGCTGGTGGAGAAGGCGGCGGCGTAGCAGGGTATCGCTGGTGCTCTGGACCATGACGGCGCTGGTACTTTCGCCCTGCCGTGCCATTCGCCAGCGCTGAGATTCCGGTCTAGAATAGGAAATCGGCTTCGTGTATGCAGCCGCGACCCCATATGGGGCGGATTGGCGGGCGATGGCGTCCGCGTGAAAAGAGCGTTAGGTGCTTCGATGACGAAATGGTCGCCGAATTCGTGGAGAGCTAAGCCGATCCAGCAGGTTCCTGCCTATCCGGACCTTGCCGCGCTGAGGAACACGGAAGCCCAGCTCGCCACCTTTCCGCCGCTGGTTTTTGCAGGTGAGGCACGCAAGCTGAAGAAGCAGCTTGCAGCCGTCGCTGCCGGTGACGCATTCCTTCTGCAAGGTGGCGATTGCGCCGAGAGCTTCGCCGAACATGGCGCGGACAATATCCGCGACTTCTTCCGCGTCTTCCTGCAGATGTCGGTGGTGCTGACCTTCGCTGGCGCTCAACCGGTGGTGAAGGTCGGCCGTGTCGCCGGCCAGTTCGCCAAGCCGCGCTCGTCCGACAATGAGACCAAGGGCGGTGTGACGCTGCCCAGCTATCGCGGCGACATCATCAACGGCATCGAGTTCGATGCCAAGTCGCGCATTCCCGATCCTGCAAGACAGGAGATGGCGTACCGCCAGTCGGCGGCGACGCTCAACCTTTTGCGCGCCTTCGCCCAGGGCGGCTACGCCAGCCTGGAGAACGTGCATCAATGGATGCTCGGGTTCGTCTCCGACAGCCCGCAGGGCGAGAAATACGAGTCGCTCGCCAACCGCATCACCGAGACGATGGACTTCATGAAGGCCGTCGGCATCACCTCGGAGACCAATTATGCGCTGCGCGAGACCGATTTCTATACCAGCCATGAGGCGCTGCTGCTCGGTTATGAAGAGGCGCTGACCCGCGTCGATTCGACCTCGGGCGACTGGTACGCCACCTCTGGCCACATGATCTGGATCGGCGATCGCACGCGCCAACCCGACCATGCG
Source organism: Mesorhizobium sp. M0195 (assembly GCF_040322115.1). Taxonomy (NCBI): domain Bacteria; kingdom Pseudomonadati; phylum Pseudomonadota; class Alphaproteobacteria; order Hyphomicrobiales; family Phyllobacteriaceae; genus Mesorhizobium; species Mesorhizobium sp. M0195. The sequence continues at coordinate 46,907 of NZ_JAMYSV010000025.1, forward strand.
CATGTCGAATATTGCCGCGGCATCAAGAACCCGCTGGGGCTGAAATGCGGGCCGTCGCTGACGCCGGACGGCCTGTTGCAACTCATCGATCTGCTCAATCCGGAGAACGAGCCCGGCCGGCTGACGCTGATCGCTCGTTTCGGCTCCGATAAGGTTGCCGACCATCTGCCGAGGCTGGTGCGAGCGGTACAGAAGGAAGGCCGCAGTGTGGTGTGGTCTTCCGATCCGATGCATGGCAATACGATCGAGGCCGCCGGCTACAAGACACGGCCGTTTGACCGCATCCTGAAGGAGGTGCAGACGTTCTTCGAGGTGCACCGCGCCGAAGGCACGCATCCCGGCGGCATACACATCGAGATGACAGGCAAGAACGTCACCGAATGCACCGGTGGTGCCCGCGCCATCACCGCCGAAGAATTGCAGGATCGCTACCACACCCATTGCGATCCGCGGCTCAACGCCGACCAGGCGATCGAATTGGCGTTCCTGGTGTCCGATCTGCTCAAGAAGAGCCATCCGGTCCAGCACAAGCAGGCCGTCAACGGCTGATTAGAACGTATTCGATCATCGAGGTGGTCAGCGAAACGCGTCCGGCGGGTGTCGCATTTGCTCGTGCCTAACGCACGCAAAACTGGAATCCTGCGAAGCGACGGCAATTGCATCGGGAGGCCGATATGGCTGACAGTCACACCGGATCATGCTTGTGCGGGGCAGTGCGGTTCCAGACACGAGGACCGCTGCGCGGTGTTATCTACTGCCATTGCTCGCAGTGCCGGAAGCAGAGCGGGCATTTTTATGCGGCGACCAATGTTGCCGACCGCGACATCACGATCACGGGCGCGGACAGCATCACCTGGTACGAGGCATCTTCGTTTGCCAGACGGGGTTTCTGCAAGACATGCGGCTCGCTGCTGTTCTGGAAGCCGACGGATGATGGCTATGTTTCAGTCCTGGCCGGGCTGTTCGACGCGCCAACCGGACTTCAAGGGGAATGTCACATCTTCGTCGGCGACAAGGGCGACTATTACGCGGTCGACGACGGGCTGCCGCAGTTCGAGAAGTCAACGCCGTCGATCAAGGTGGCAGGCGACTGATTTTTGAAGAGGTCGCCTTATTCCCTTGGTCCAGCCATTGCGCTAATCCCCTGCCGGTGATTCCGAAGGGTTTTGGCATGCAGCGGCTGATCGACGCTTTTTACAACTCGGTGCGGGCGTTTCGCAAACTGGCCGCCAGCGAGGAGGCCTTCCAGCTGGAGCTGACGCTGCTTGTGCTTGCCTTGCCGCTCGGCTGGTTCCTTTCGGAATCGTGGCGCGGCTATGCGCTGCTGATCGGCGCGGTGCTGCTCATGATCATGATCGAGGTGCTGAACACCGGCATCGAGGCGGCCTGCGACGCGTTCAGCCGTGAATTCAACGTCGATATCCAACTGGCCAAGGATTGCGGTTCGCTGGCGGTGCTTATTTCGGTGGTAATCGCTGCAGGCGTCTGGGGCGTCGCCATCGTCGAGCGGATCCTCGGGGTGCCGATCTGACGTTTCAGACACTACATGCCGTCACTGCATTTCTCGTTTTGACCATGATCTTTTCCGAAAAACCGGTACCACTTTTCGGGATCATGGTCTGAGGGAACCGACATGACCAATACCGCCGGATTTCTGCTGCTTGAACGTGAGGGCCTGCCGGACGATCTGCGCTGGCTGGCCGAAAAATATCCGCGCAAGATCTGGCAGGCGCATGCCAACATTCACGGCGTGGCCAATATGTGGCTGCAGCGGCACGATATGTTCCGCGAGCTTGGCGACATGCTCACCAGTGGTATCGGCGATTATCGAGAAGGTAGGCTGAACGCGCCGGAATTCGCGCGCTGGTTCGCGCCGCGCCTCAACCATTTCCTCGGCAATCTCGACGGCCATCACAATGTCGAGGACCATCATTATTTCCCGGTCTTCGCCAGGGCCGAGACCCGTCTGAAGCGCGGCTTCGAGATTCTCGATGCCGATCACCACACAATCCATGAGGGACTGGAGCGCAATGCCGAGGCGGCAAATGCCTTCATCCGCACGCTTCAGGAGAGCGAGGTCAAGCAGCGCTTCGCCGCCGATGCCTATGCCGACGAGAACAGCCGGCTGATCGCCATGCTGACCAGGCATCTTGCCGACGAGGAAGACCTGATCATCCCGCTGATCCTGGAAAAGGGTGACCGTGCGCTCGGCATAGATTGACGATCAGCTTCCCTTGCGAAGCTCCTTCTTGGCGAAGAAGTGCGACGCCACCCAGCCGAGGATAGCCACAACCAGGCCGATTGCCAGAGCGATCAGCAGCCGCTCGTGACGGGCCAGTGCCTGGCCGACGATGCGCTCGGCACCCAGCCCGAACACATAACCGACCGTGCAGAACAGCGCCGCCCAGACCACCGATGAGATGGCGTTGAGGATGGCGAAACGCGACGCGGCAATGCCGGACAGCCCCGCCGCGATACCACCGACCAGGCGCAGGCCATAGATGTAGCGGTTCGACAGCACGAAGATGTTGGGATGAGAGGTGACGAGACGATAGGCGTGGCTGAAGCCCGGCCGGGCACGGAGCCTGATCACGAATTTATGGTCAGCGAAGCTCCGCCCCAAGATGAAGAAGAACGTGTCGCCACCGAAAGCGCCGAGCGCTGCCGCGAGGAAAGCCTGCCACAGGACGAAAACATGCTGATGCGCGAAGAAACCGCCAAGGATGGCGGCGCTTTCGCCCTCGGCCACGCAGCCCAGGAAAACCGCGACCAACCCATATTGCTCAATGAGACGATGGATGGCTTCCGTCATGAAGACGTTCGCTGCTTCGACAGAATGCCGTCGATGCGCTTCACCTGCTCGGCCAGCCGGGCGATCTCGTCTCGCATGCCGATGATCTGGCTGTGGCGCAGTTCGTCGAGCTTTTCGTGTAACGCCATGATCTCGATCTCGGCCTTGAGGTTAACCTCATAGTCGTGGGCGGCGTCGATTCGATCGCGCTCGGTCTGGCGGTTCTGCGCCATCATGATCACTGGCGCCTGCAGGGCGGCAACCATGGAAAGCACGAGATTGAGGAAGATGAATGGATAGGGATCGAAGGCGGCGCTCGACAAGAGCCAGACATTGCCTGCCGTCCACAGGATCAGGAAGCCAATGAATGCCAGGATGAAGGACCACGAGCCGCCGATCCGGGCGATGGTGTCGGCCAGGCGATCTCCAAACGTCTGGTGAAAGGCGACGGCCTTGTTGGTGTCCTTGGAGATCGTGGTGCGCTCGAGCGTAGATTGCAGTACCCGGCTTTCGAGCGCGCTGAGGCCGTCCGGCTTTCGCTTCAGCCAGCGGCTTGCCAGGTCCTCGATCGTTTTGTTCATCGTCGCCTCCGTCGTCAGCGATGAGGTAGAAGCTGCCGGTTCATACGGGAAGTGGTAGATTGACGCGATGGGATCAGGAAACAATGGTGGATTTTCAGAAAATTCGCGCCCGTGCAGCAAAACGCAAAGGCGGTGAGGCAGCCCTTACGTCGCTGCTGGGTCCAATGCCTGACAATGCCGCGGTGGCAAAGATTGCGGATGACCGGATCCTGTCGACCATGGCCGAGCGGGTCTTTGCCGCCGGCTTCGTCTGGCGCGTCATCGAGCAGAAATGGCCGGGTTTCGAGGAAGCATTTCTTGGCTTCGAACCGAAGCGGCTGCTGTTCCAGCCTGACGATTTCTGGCACGATCTCACCGCCGACAAGCGCATCGTGCGCAATCCGCAGAAGATCAAATCCGTACGCGACAACGCGGCCTTCGTCGAGCGTGTGTCGAAGGAGCACGGCGGCTTCGGCAAGTTCCTGGCCGATTGGCCGGCGGATGACCAGGTCGGGTTGATGGCCTATCTCGGCAAGCACGGCAGCCGGCTCGGCGGCAATACCGGCCAGTATTTTCTGCGCTGGCTTGAGTGGGACGCTTTTGTTGTCTCGGCCGATATGGCGGCCGCACTGCGCGATGCTGGACTCAACATCGCGGAGAGCCCGACCTCGAAGAGGGATTTGGGCAGGATCCAGGCGCAGATCAACGCCTGGGCGGCGGAAACCGGGCTGCCGCGCCGACACATTTCGCGCATTCTGGCAATGTCGATCGGCGAGAACCATCCGCCGGAAGCCTTGCGCGAATATATGAGCGAATAGGATCGACTGTTTGGTCCAAACGAACGCCATTGCCCGACGAATTTTGCCGCGCTAAACCCACGGGCATGACAGACAGGACCGCTCCAGACATATTGCGCATCGCCGTCGCCCAGCTCAATCCGACGGTCGGCGACGTCGCCGGCAATCTCGCCAAGGCGCGCGAGGCGAGGGCGGATGCCGCCCGCCAAGGCGCCGACCTCGTGCTGTTCACCGAGCTTTTCCTTGCCGGCTATCCGCCTGAGGATCTGGTGTTGAAGCCGGCATTCCTGAAGGCCTGCGAGCGGGCGGCGGAGGATTTCGCCGGCGATACCGCCGACGGCGGCCCGGGCTTCATCATCGGCACGCCGTTGAAGCGCAAGACCGGCACGCACAATTCGATCATCTTTGCTGATGGTGGCAAAATCCTTGCCGAACGCTACAAGCTCGATCTGCCGAATTACGGTGAGTTCGACGAGAAGCGCGTCTTCCAGGCCGGCCCCGAGATCCAGGGGCCGGTCAATTTCCGCGGCGTGCGCGTGGGAGTGCCTATCTGCGAAGACATCTGGGGCGAAGTTGCCGTCTGCGAGACGCTGGCCGAAAGCGGCGCGGAAATCCTGCTGGTGCCCAACGGCTCGCCCTACTATCGCGGCAAGGTCGATGTCCGCCACCAGATCGTCATCCGCCAGGTCATCGAATGCGGACTGCCGATCATCTATGCCAACCAGCTTGGCGGCCAGGACGAACTGGTCTTCGACGGCGCATCGTTTGCCATAGGTTCTGACAAGACGCTGGCCTTCCAGATGAGCCAGTTCGAGGAGACGGTCAACGTCACCACCTGGAAGCGAAAGAATGACATCTGGGTCTGCTATGACGGACCGATGTCGAAAATCCCTGAAAAGGAGGAGGCCGACTATCGCGCCTGCATGTTGGGCTTGCGCGACTACGTCAACAAGAACGGCTTCAAGAATGTCGTGCTCGGCCTTTCCGGCGGCATCGATTCGGCGATCTGCGCGGCACTTGCCGTCGATGCGCTGGGCGAGGAACGGTTGCGCGCCGTGATGATGCCTTACCGCTACACTTCGAAGGACTCGCTCAAGGACGCCGAGGACTGCGCCCGCGCGCTCGGCTGCCGCTACGATATCGTGCCGATCTTCGAGCCGGTCGAGGGCTTCCTGCACACACTGACGCAGCTTTTCGAGGGCACCAAGGAAGGCATCACCGAGGAAAACCTGCAGAGCCGCGCCCGCGGCACCATCCTGATGGCGATTTCCAACAAGTTCGGTTCGATGGTGGTCACTACCGGCAACAAGAGCGAGATGTCGGTCGGCTACGCTACGCTCTATGGCGACATGAATGGCGGCTTCAACCCGATAAAGGACCTCTACAAGATGCAGGTCTATGCGCTGGCGCGCTGGCGCAACGCGCATGTGCCGCCGGGTGCGCTCGGTCCGTCCGGCGAGGTGATCCCGAATAATATCATCGACAAGGCGCCCTCGGCGGAACTGCGAGAGAACCAGACCGACCAGGATTCGCTGCCGCCCTATCCGGTGCTCGATGACATATTGGAGTGCCTGGTCGAGAACGAGATGGGCGTCGACGAGATCGTTGCGCGCGGCCATGAGCGGGCGACGGTGACGCGCGTCGAGCACCTGCTTTACGTCGCCGAATACAAGCGCCGGCAGGCGGCGCCCGGCGTGAAGATCACCAGGAAGAATTTTGGCCGCGACCGCCGCTATCCCATCACCAACCGGTTCAGGGATGGCGGGTAGGCGATTGGCTGCATAACGGTTTAGCCATGGCCAACTTTGAGATCAGCTTTGACATGTCGCAGATCGACTTCCGGGCGACGTCCGACATTTTGAAGCAGAGCTATTGGGGCAGCGGCCGCAGCGATGAACTGCACCGCCGCGCCTTTGCCAACTCACTGTGCGTCGGCGCCTATGTCGGCGGCAATCAGGTCGGCTTTGGTCGGGCGATCACCGACCGTACGGTATTTGCCTATCTCGCCGACATCATTGTCTGGCCCGGGTATCGCGGGCAAGGCATCGGAACCCGGCTTGTCCAGGCGCTTATCGATCATCCGGATTGCAAGACTGTCACGCATTGGAGCCTGTCGACCAACGACGCCCATGCGGTTTACGAGAAGCTCGGCTTCAGACCTTCCACCGACGGCCGCTATATGCGCCTCGACCGTATCACGGCAACCTGAACAGAGGCAGCGCACAACCCGCGATTGTTGCAAAATCGTCTCACTGCTTGGACCAGATGCGCTTTGGGTTATCTACTGACTTGGCGCGGCGTTGAGGCGTCTCTATAAACGCCTTTCCGCGATCCCCTTGGGGAGGACCGAAATGCCAGGATTTGACATCGTTATGCGAGGCCGCGAAGCCTAGGTCTCAATCGGCAAGCCAGAAGGTTTCTTACCTTTGCGGCGAAGCCGAGCTGAGAACAGGCGTTCGTCGACGCCGGTCGCCGCCCGTATTCGGGCGAGCCGCCAATTCCTTGGGTGTTAATTCGCCCGACGCGGTTTTTTCAATTTTCGACCTTTTCCGGAATCGGGCTCGTTTGCGCCCGAATGACATCATGGCTCGTTTTCGAATAGATTTGCGCGCGGGCGCCTTTCGCAGCGTTCTTGGCTTCACGTTCAGTCATTGGCGGCGTCAGCCGTGGCGGCTTGCCGGCATTATGGGCACATTCCTGCTGTCGACCTTGGCAGACGTGCTGACGCCGCTCTATTCCGGCCGGCTGGTGGATGCCGTCGCCAGCAGTGCTGCGGCCGACGATGTTGCGTGGAACGCGGCGATGGCGGCCTTTTCGATGCTGGTTGCCCTGGCGCTCACCGGTGTCGTGCTACGCAATCTCGCCTTCATGGCCATTGTCGAGCTGACCTTGAAGATGATGGCGGATATCGCCGCCGACGCCTTCCACCGCGTCCAGCGCTTCTCCACCGACTGGCACGCCAACAGCTTCGCCGGATCGACGGTGCGCAAGATAACGCGCGGCATGTGGGCGCTCGACCTGCTCAACGACACGATCCTGATCGCGCTGCTGCCATCGGTCGTCATGCTCGTCGGCTCGACGCTGCTGCTTGGCTGGTTCTGGCCGCTGATGGGTGCTGTCGTCGCCACCGGTTCGGTTCTGTTCATCGCGGTGACGACGATGCTGTCGCTTGGCTATGTCGCGCCTGCGGCAAGGCTTGCAAATGCGTGGGATACACGGCTTGGCGGCTCGCTGGCCGATGCGGTGAGCTGCAACGCCGTGGTCAAGGGTTTTGGCGCCGAGGAACGCGAGGAGACGCGGCTTGCCGAGGTCGTCGCCAAATGGCGCGGTCGCACGCGCCGCACCTGGATGCGCGGCACCGTCAACGGCACCACGCAAGGGACGATGCTGCTGCTTTTGAGGGCAGCGGTCATCGGCTTCTCGCTGCTTTTGTGGTCGTGGGGGCAGGCGAGCGCCGGCGATGTCGCCTTCGTGCTGACCTCATTCTTCGTGCTGCAAGGCTATCTGCGCGACATCGGCACGCATATCCGCAATCTGCAGCGCTCGATCAACGACATGGAGGAACTGGTCGACTTCCAGTCCGAACCACTCGGCATCGAGGATCGGCTCGGAGCCAAACCGATCCGGATCACCGATGGCCGTATCACCTTCGAAAATGTAACGTTCCATTATGGCAGCCACCGCCTGCCGCTCTATCGCGACTTTTCGGTGGATATCGCGCCGGGCGAACGGGTTGGGCTGGTTGGCCATTCGGGCTCCGGCAAGACGACATTCGTCAAGCTGATCCAGCGCCTCTACGACGTGACTGCGGGCAATATCCTGATCGACGGCCAGGATATTGCTAAGGTGGCGCAGGCGTCGCTGCGCGCACAGATCGCAATCGTCCAGCAGGAGCCGATCCTGTTTCACCGGTCGCTGGCCGAAAACATCGCCTATGCCCGGCCGGCCGCCACGCAGGCCGAGATCGAGCAGGCGGCGCGGTTGGCCAGCGCGCATGACTTCATCGCCAATTTGCCGAAAGGCTATGGCACGCTGGTCGGCGAGCGCGGCGTAAAGCTGTCGGGCGGCGAGCGTCAGCGTGTTGCAATCGCACGCGCCTTCCTTGCCGATGCGCGCATTCTCATCCTGGATGAGGCAACGTCGAGCCTCGATTCGGAATCGGAGGTGCTGATCCAGCAGGCGATGGAGCGCTTGATGGTCGGCCGCACGACGCTGGTAATTGCCCACCGGCTGTCGACGGTGCGGGCGCTGGACAGGCTTTTGGTGTTCGATCGCGGCCGCATCGTCGAAGAGGGCTCGCATGACCAGCTGATCCGGCTGCAAGGCGGCATCTACCGCCGGCTGTTCGAACGCCAGGCGCTTGAACTGACCAAAGGCCTGGTGATCTGACGGTCACGGCGCCCGCCGCGGGTGGATTGAAGGGGGGGGGGCGGACGGCGAAGGATTAAAAAAAAAACCACCCCCCCCACCGAGAAGAGGTCTGGGAGGGCGGAGATGGAGGGGAAAAAAAAATAAGGGGG
>NZ_JAMYSV010000026.1:0-52528 GCF_040322115.1 Mesorhizobium sp. M0195
TTACGACAGCAACTACGAATCGGTGGCCGCCAAGGTCCGTGTCGACATCAATGTCACCAACGAACTGTTGCTGTTCGGAATGTTCAGGCGATATTCATCGCTCGATTATGTGTTTTTGATCTGTAGCTCTTTCATTTCCCTCATGGCCTCCGCAGCTTGACGGACCCTGCCATCCAGAAGCACCCGGCCAGGTTCAGGTCCGTACTTGAAGTCCCAGTCGGGTCAGGACGTGTTCAACTTGTTGAGCGTTTGTGGGGGTGCGGGCCCGACGAACTTGAAAATCCGCAAATGGATCGCCTCCGTTCAGCCATCCCCGCGGAAATTCGGGCGCGAGAGAACAAGCTCCAGAGCATAAGCGAGGCTCAAAGGGCCAGACGCGCATCCGCACGCAAATGTCGGCCGCTCATTCCAGCGCCGATATCGACCGTGCGGTCGAGGCGTTCGGCGCCATCGGGCGCGAACTCGGTGTGATCTTCCTGAACGGCCGGAACAGAAAAGCGATTTCGGATCATTCGGATCAAGAGATTCAAGGGACAAAAGAATGTCGAACATGATGAAGGCGCTGGTCAAGGCCAAGGCCGAGCCGGGCATCTGGATGGAAGAGGTGCCGGTGCCGGAAATCGGCCCCAACGACGTGCTGATCAAGATCCGGAAGACGGCGATCTGCGGCACCGACGTCCACATCTACAATTGGGACCAGTGGGCGCAAAAGACCGTGCCGGTGCCGATGGTGACCGGGCATGAATTCGTTGGTACGGTCGCCGATTTCGGCGCGGCGGTGACCGAATACAAGGTTGGCCAGCGTGTCTCCGGCGAAGGCCATATCGTCTGCGGCCATTGCCGCAACTGCCGCGCGGGCAGGGGGCATCTTTGCCGTAACACGCTCGGCGTCGGCGTCAATCGCCCCGGCGCCTTCGGCGAATATCTGGCTATCCCGCAGCACAATGTCGTGCCGATCCCCGACGACGTGCCGGACGAGATCGCCGCGATCTTCGATCCCCTGGGCAATGCGGTTCACACCGCACTATCTTTCGACCTCCTCGGCGAGGACGTTCTGGTCACCGGCGCCGGGCCGATCGGCATCATGGGCGCATTGGTGGCGCAATGCGTCGGCGCGCGAAAAGTGGTCATCACCGACATCAACCCGGTGCGCCTGGCACTGGCAAAAAAGCTCGGCGTCCAGCATGTCGTTGACGCCTCGAAAGAAAAGCTGCGCGATATCATGCCGGCGCTCGGCATGACCGAGGGTTTTGACGTCGGCCTCGAAATGTCCGGTGCCGCACCGGCATTCCGCGACATGATCGATACCATGAACAATGGCGGCAAGATCGCCATTCTCGGCATCGCGCCGACCGGCTTCGAGATCGACTGGAACAAGGTCATCTTCAAGATGCTGCATCTGAAGGGCATCTACGGCCGCGAGATGTTCGAGACCTGGTACAAGATGATTGCGCTGGTGCAGGGTCCTCTCGATGTCAGCGGCTTGATCACCCACCGCATCGGCATCGACGACTTCCAGACCGGGTTCGACGCGATGCGCAGCGGCAATTCGAGCAAGGTGGTGATGGACTGGTAAGCGCCTAATCCTGCCCAGGGCCTCCTTGAGCGCACTCAATCCATTTGTGATCGCGGTGCGCTCACCAGCGCTGAGTTTTGCCAGCAATTCCCGCTCGAACGCCTTTGGCAGCGGCACCATCTCGCGATAGGCGGCAAGGCCCGCTCCAGTCAGCGTCAGGTGCTCGATGCGGGGTCTCTTTCATCGGGTTTTCGCGTGAGTCAGCCGAGACGGAGAAGCATGCGACCTTCTCGGAAATTCGACTGCTCCGGAAACGCGAATGCGCCATCGTCTTTATCATGTTCGCAGGCGGAGCATGACCGCGCGACGCGCTGCTGCGGCGACTGCACGAGCGATTGATCGTCGAGGCGGATACTGGAAAATATTACCACTCTGCGGACGAATGTTTCTGTGCCCCGCACGGCGGGATCGCACCGCCAGCGCTGGTTTACGGTCGTCGGTCCTGATACTGAACTGATGGCTAGCGCGCAAACTTTCGCTATCGATGCCGCGTATTCGGTTGCGGCTGGACAGCCGGGCATAAGCGTTTCGGAGAATATCAAAGGGGATTTTGTATCGAACTGGCTGCCTTTGGCATCGGCCGTGATCCAGGCTATTTTCCAAAATGCACGTTGCACTACTCTTTTTTCGTCATTTGTTTGCTCGCCACCAAGCCAATCGCAGACGTGCTTCCTTTGCGCATGAAGTCAGTTGTAAGGGTCGAAATTGTAGCCAGGCGAGTTCAGCTTTGCATCAGATCCCCAGCTGCACGGCGTTCGATCTCATAAAGGGAACAATGTGCTACGCGCATTCGACTGCCGAACCCGTTCGCTCCAACTGGCAACCGTTGAATAGCCAGCTCATCGCGGTCGCCGCTTTTTGGCCGGAGCTGTTGATGCCGTGGAGAGAGTGTCGGTGATGGAGGAACGGCTACGCTTCGTGGCCCGTCTTTTGGACGGCGAAGGCATGAGCGATGTGTGCCGGGAGCAAGAGCGGGTTGGGCAAACGTTGCAACAGATCCTTCAAGCAAATTCATAGACTCTTAGCAACTCCAGTTCGCTGTGAATGGTAGGCTTATTGCAACGTCTGAGATCAGTGGGGTCAAAAACGTGGCGCCGCTTTTCTCCGACCCGCCGAACTGCGAGCAATTTCGGCTAAGGCAATGGCAAGAAGAGCGCCCATCTTGGTTGTTCGAACACAGCATTTTCGGCTCAACAGTATCTTCACGGCCACCGTGATTGTCATGTCGGTGGGCAACCAGCCATATAATTTGGTTCGAAAGCTGCAACATCTGTGGAGAACGCGAAATGACAAATTCAGTAGGACGAGTGCCCAGGTTTTCCATGTGGCTTGATCCTGACCAATGATGACACTGGTCAGTCGCCTACGCACGGTGGCGCATATTGATCGCCTTCGAATCCTGGGCCTTTGCGCGCATGCGGACCTAACTGTCTGCGAGCTAGCGGAGATTCTGGGCGTGCGTCGCGAGCGGGTGGTGCGACACGTCGGGCTGCTCGCCAGAGCCGACTTTCTTTGCTGCAATGAACAACCCCCGTGGCGCTCGTACCATCTCAAAGCAGGAGGCAACGACGGTGGGCTGGCTCAATTATTGGTCGATCTCCTGCCCCAAGGCGAGGGCTATCATAAACGGGACCTGCAGCGGCTCGAAGCGGTACGAGACACGCGGCCCAAGGGGACCGCATGCTTGACCGTGAAATAGATCAATCCAATTGGAGCGCGAAGCTACCATGGACAATTCCGCCGACGGCGCCATCGCGCAGCCCGACACCTACGGGCGGTCTTCCTTGGCCGCAGTTGATTGCCGCGTTCACGAGCTGCTTCTGAGACAGGAGCGGCAGGAGCGGACGACCCTCAAACTCATCGCATCTGAGAACTTTGCGTCCTCGGCCGTGCTGGAAGCGAACGGCTCGATTTTCACGAACAAGTACGCCGAGGGGTACCCCGGTGCGCGCTACTATGCCGGAAACGAGATCGTTGATGAGCTTGAGAACCTAGCCATTGAGCGCTTGAAGACACTATTTGGCAGCGAGCATGCCAACGTCCAGCCTTATTCCGGCTCGCCGGCCAACCAGGCTGTCTATCGTGCGCTTTTGAGCCCCGGTGACAAAGTCATGGGCTTGCCCCTTCCGGAAGGTGGCCATCTGACTCATGGTTGGGCCATCAACTTTTCCGGAACTGACTATCAACGCGTCCCCTATGGACTAGATGAAAAGACACAGCAGATTGACTATGACCGCTTGCGCGAGACAGCCAAGCGCGAACGGCCGCGGCTCATTTGGGTCGGCGGAACTGCTTACCCGCGTGTCTTTGACTACGCGGCAATGGCAGAAATCGCCCTGGAAGCGAACTCCTATCTCGTAGCCGACATCGCGCACATCGTTGGCCTGATTGCCGCGGGAGCGCACCCGAATCCCGTGCGCCATTGCGACGTGGTCAGCAGCACGTCACACAAGTCGATCCGCGGTCCCCGCGGTGGTTTCATTTTGTCCAGGAACGAAGATCGCTATCAGGCCCTGTATCATCCAAAGAGCAAATACAATCTCGCCAGACGAATAGATCGGGCGGTCTTCCCTCACCTGCAGGGTGGGCCCCACATGAATGTCATCGCTGCGCTAGCTGTTGCCTTGCACGAAGCCGCGAACCCGTCCTTCCGAAGCTACGGCCAACAGACCGTCAAGAATGCCAAGGCTCTGGCCCAGGCACTGCTCGAGCGAGGTTATGACCTGGTTACCGGGGGGACGGACAATCACATGCTGATCCTTGATCTGCGCGATCGACCGCTATCGGGCAAGGCCTATGCCGAGCGACTAGCAAAGGCAGGCATCATCACAAACTTTAATATGGTGCCTGGCGACCCGCGGGATCCGGCGGTCACAAGCGGAATTCGCCTGGGGGCGCCAGCAGTGACGTCAATGGGCATGCGCGATGTGGAAATGGTGCAAATTGCTGGCTTCATTGACTCCGTCCTTCGGCGGCCAGACGACGAGGATCTCCATGCCTGCGTGCGAAGAGACGTTGCCGACTTGTGCGCTGCGTTCGAGGTCCCGGGCATCACCGACAGGTAAGGTGGGCTAAGCAAAATGTCCCATACAACTCCAACACCCGAAGCGAGGCATTTCATGGCTAGGCAGTTCGTGTTCTCTTCCGAATCGGTTGGCGCGGGACACCCGGATAAGTTGGCCGACAACATCTCGGATGCCATCCTCGATGCCATCCTCCGCACCGATCCCAAGGCGCGTGTCGCCTGTGAAGCGTTGGTAAAATCAGGGATGGTCGTTCTGGCTGGCGAGATTACCAGCGATGCGCAGGTGGATTATAGCCAAGTTGCGCGCGATACGATTCTCGATATTGGATACGACGATGAGGCCGTCGGCTTTGACGGCCGGCGTTGCTCCGTCGTTCATGCTCTCACCGAGCAGTCGCCCGACATCAGCCAAGGCGTTGACGAGGGACGAGGGCAGGACCTCCAACAGGGAGCGGGAGATCAGGGCCTCATGTTCGGCTACGCCTGCCGCGAAACCGATACTCTGATGCCTTTGCCGATCCAGCTCGCTCATCGCTTGACGAAACGACAGGCAGATGTCCGGAAAGCACGACAGCTTGGCTGGTTGCGTCCTGACATGAAATCCCAAGTCTCAGTGCGCTATGAGGGGTTGCGCCCGGTCGCCCTGGATACCATCGTCGTATCGACCCAACATGACGAGCAGGTCTCGCAAGAGACGGTCCGCGAGGGCGTCATTGAGGAAATCATAAAGCCTGTCCTGCCGACCCACTTGGAGACGGAAGGCATCAGAATTCTGGTCAATCCAACGGGGCGGTTCGTGGTCGGTGGGCCGCGTGGCGACTGCGGCCTCACTGGACGCAAGATCATCGTCGATTCCTACGGCGGGATGGGGCGTCACGGCGGCGGCGCCTTTTCGGGCAAGGACCCGTCCAAGGTTGACCGCTCGGCTGCCTACGCGGCCCGGTATGTCGCGAAGAATATCGTCGCTAGCGGACTTGCGGACGTCTGCGAGCTGCAGCTTGCTTACGCAATCGGCGTGGCCAGTCCGGTTTCTGTCATGGTCAACACGTTCGGGACAGCGAGGGTTGAGGAAAGAAGGATCGAGCGCCTCATTCTTGAGTTATTCGATCTCAGACCGAAGGGCATTATCAAGATGCTTGATCTCTTACGCCCTATATACCGCAACACCGCGACCTATGGCCATTTCGGCCGTGAAGAGCCTGATTTCACCTGGGAGAAGACAGACAGGGCCGAGGAATTGCGGCGCGAGGCAGGACTCGCCGCCCCGTGAGGGCCGGCGCCGAACGGATTGGCAAGCGGAAAGCCCATTCCCACTGGCCAGACCCGCGCCCGGCCGGCATCGCAGAAAGCCGGTGGCTCGTTGGCGGAGACATGAATTGATGCCGGACTATGACGTGCTTTGTATCGGAAATGCCATCGTCGACATCATCGCCCAGTGCGACGAGGCGTTCCTGGAGACCAACGGCATCATCAAAGGCGCGATGAATTTGATCGACACGAGGCGCGCCGAACTGCTCTACAGCCGCATGGGCCCGGCCATCGAAGCCTCGGGCGGCAGCGCCGGCAACACGGCGGCGGGCGTTGCCTCCTTCGGCGGCCGCGCCGCCTTCTTCGGCAAGGTCTCCAACGACGCGCTCGGCGAAATCTACGCGCATGACATCCATGCCCAGGGCGTCGCCTTCGACACAAAGCCGCTCAACGGCGAACCGCCGACGGCGCGCTCGATGATCTTCGTCACGCCGGACGGCGAGCGCTCGATGAACACCTATCTCGGCGCTTGCGTCGAGCTCGGCCCGGAGGACGTCGAGGCCGACAAGGCGTCGGGCGCCGCCGTCACCTATTTCGAGGGCTATCTGTGGGACCCGCCGCGCGCCAAGGAAGCGATCCGGCAGACGGCGAAACTCGCCCACGCCGCCGGGCGCGAAGTGTCGATGACCCTGTCGGACTCGTTCTGCGTCGACCGCTACCGCGACGAGTTCCTCGATCTGATGCGCTCCGGCACCGTCGACATCGTCTTTGCCAACAGCCACGAGATCAAGTCGCTCTACCAGACCGCGTCCTTCGACGAGGCGCTGGCGCAGATCCGCAAGGATTGCAAGATCGCCGCCGTCACCCGCTCGGAAAAGGGCTCGGTGATCGTGCGCGGCGACGAGACCGTCACCATCGAGGCGACCAGGATCCGCGAGCTGGTCGACACGACAGGCGCCGGCGACCTCTATGCCGCCGGTTTCCTCTATGGCTACACGCAAGGCCGCAGCCTGAAGCAGTGCGGCGACCTCGGCTCGCTGGCCGCCGGACTGGTCATCCAGCAGATCGGCCCAAGGCCAAGGCAGAATCTGCGCCGCGAGGCCGAACAGGCGGGGTTGCTGTAGCGCGGCGAGCCAAGAACCAGCTGCCCACCCTCCTTAATCCAGCCCAAGCCTTTTCTTCAGTTCCGCATTCTCCTTGCGGAGACGATCGGCAAGCAGGCTCTTTAGCCGCTTGTTTTCTTCCTCGAGCGCGACGAGATCCTTCAGCCCGTCACTGTCCGCCGCAGGCGCCGCCGCCTTCTTCCAAAGATAATATGTCTGTTCCGAGATGCCGGCTTGCTTCACCGCGCTCTTGAGAGTAGCGCCGCCGCCGATCGAGGTCTCGATCTGCGCCAGCTTTTGGGCACGATCCTTCGCGGAGTAGCTCTTTCGGCCTGTTCGCGCTGACGGCGGTGCTTCAGTGGTCGCGGATATCGGCTTGGCGCCGGCGCTCGCCTCAGCTCCTGGCTTCCTCGACCGCCGCGCTCTCGTCTTCGGTTTTGGCGTTCCCGCTTTGTCTGCCGGTTCGCTATGAACTACTGCTGACTCGGTTTCCAGGGGATTGGCCATGAAATGTTCCACTCGCGGTTTGTCCAAAGGTTCAGCATCAGGGGCCACGACAGTAGAGTCAACAAGCTGACGATTTAACGGCTCGACTTCCTTTGCTGTCTCGGCCATCGCCGCGGCGATGTCGAAATTGCCCCAGATGGAACGTGCGGCTTTTTGATAATTGCGCTTTTGTTTGACTTCCACGGTGAATGGTCGCGTCTGCCGCCTCATAGTTCCTTCCTGAATAGAAGAATGAAGTCGCCGCTCGAATTTTTGGCGCTTCCTGCTTAGCGCGGAGCACTATCGTATAGCCGCTCAACGGGCAAGTGATGCCGGTCTTCGATGGCTGACCCATCTGGGGGGATTTGAGCGGCTTCGCGCGTCCTGCGCATGCCTGTAAGGCCGCCAAGTTTTCTGGGTTAGCAGGCGCGCCACTGTGGCAGCTTGGCTTGTACGGCGAGGCCATGGTTGAGTGAGGCGAAACAAATCCAGCCCCGCGGTCGATCCCGAAGCTTCCCACAATGGCGAAGAGAACATCTTCACTCGTTCCTTTTGAGCACAAGACCTTCCGTTCGCTATGGTCGTCTGCACTCATTTCGAACCTTGGCACCCTAGTGGAAGGTGCGGCGGCAGCTTGGCTGATGACGAGCATCGCAGCAGTAATTTTTGATCGCCCCATTCGTGCTGTGTACCAGCCCTGTGTCTTGCGCAAGTGGTCACGAACGGCTGCCGGAGCCTCGAAGACGCCCTAAAAACACATGCTGCGATTTTTGAACACGCTTGACGTGTTAGATTAATTCATCCACAATGCGTGTGTTGAACACGCGAGGTGAGTTATGAACATGAAAGAGCTTAGGGTTCGACTGGGCATGACTCAAAAAGATTTGGCAGAGCAGATGGCAACGACGCAACAGACTGTGGCCCGTTGGGAAACAGGCAAAACGCAGTTGAACGTCGAGCAGATCAAGGACCTTTGTCTCACGTTGAAATGCACGGTCGAGGAGCTGCTGGGCTGGAAGATTGATGTCGAGGAGTGGCGCACGAGCCCGTTTGCAATTGCCGATGCCGAAACGCGATACGGCACGCTCAGAATCAAGACGACTGTTGGCAGCCGCCAATATCCTATCGATGAAAAGGCGCGTGAATCGATTTTACGTCAGTTGAAGGAACTTCATAATCTGCGTAGAAATAACACAAGCAGGCCATGGCTGTATTGTTGGAGCCTTGACAACAAAATACTCTTGATAAATCCGCAATATGTCCGCACCATTGAGCTTATCGGTGACGATGTAGAGGAGATGCCAGAGTATTATCATCCAGAAATCTATCGGGCTTTGGATGACTGGGATAAGGGTGAGGTTTCAGGAAAGCTGAAGAAAGAATGCGATGCCATCATCGCAGAGATGGGTGATCAGGAAGCCGCGCGCATGGCCTCCTATGTTCGCGTCACATATGACGACGGAGAAGATGAGTGGAACTTCTTGGATGAAGAAACCGCTACGACTTTCTTCGGATTGGAAGCTGCGACCTTTGACGTTCCCCAGTGTAGTTTCGCCGAAGTGGAGGAAGAAGGTTACTACCGAGCGCGATATGCCAACCTTGATCGCGTCGCGGTGATGGAGGTTCCAAGCGACCGTTATCACAGATTGACCGCGCCCGAGGAAGCTTAGAACCATCCACGAAGGGCGCATGTTACATCTCGACCTTGCGTGGTGCGTTTTCAGTACGAGATGACGTTAAGCGTAGGTAATGGCAGGTAAGAGTGCTCGACCAGAAGCTCAACTGCCTCCTCAATATCGCTGCCGATGTGCCGCAGGACACGTCCACGGGAGCGTGGATAGGCGTGAAGTTCCTGCACTCCACGGTCCGCTCTCCCATCGCCGGTGTGTGCCCGACGCCATCTTGTGGACGAGCTTGGCCGCCTGCACCCGGTTGTATTCCGGCTTGCGGTCCGCCTGGGCGGTCGGCCGCGATGGCTATCTCCATGTCAATCGGCGCCGAACTTTGACTGCCCGCTGCTTTTGATGAATTTGGCGAGGTCCCGCGCATAATCACTCTTGGTCTTCTCCTTGAGGCCCTGTGTCGCGAACTTGTGGTCCAGCAGGGCAAACAGGTCCAAGTCCCCTTCCGCCTGTGGCGCTGGCTTGCCCTCACCGCCCTCGGCTTCCCAATTGGGGACCGCTTCTGCGCGCTGCACCGTGGCGATTGTCCGCCCAAGACGCATCACAAGATCGAACGCCAAACCGTGCGCGTGCACGACGATTTGCCGCTCAGGCCTCATTTGGACAGGACTTGAGCTGGCCCGGTGGTTTGAGCCGGGTTACCTTGAGCCGGTGGGCTGCGAACAAGCAGTTCGAGACATTGGCCTCGATCACTTCGCAACACGCCGCTGCGCCTGGCCTCGGTGTGCTCCCCCCGAAATCGTTGTGTCATATCACCGAGGGCATCACGGCCAACAGCTTCCACATGGGCAACAGCCTCGCCATTGAGCCGAATACGGTCGCGAGCAGATCACCAACGAAGCGGTCGGAACCTCGGAGCCGAAGTTCGACGCCGAGGTGGTTCGCATGATGCGCTAAGCAGCACCACGGCGCTTGCCGGTATGTTTGCTGCCGGCAGCCGACGAACTCCTATCCTCCTGGACAAGGGCGCCGTGCGTCATTGCTTTGATTTACCGGCCGCTCAAGGCTTCCACAGTTTTCGCTTTCGAGGCGACCTTTGGAACATGCCAACGGAAATTTAACATAACGACATAAACATTTCTTTATGCGGCGTTTGACAAAGAAGCGAACTGCTGTAATTGTCTCCCGCGTCGTGGTTCTCCGTACGGCGCTGCCGCAGCGGAGCTAAGAGGGAAGCCGGTGCGATGCCGGCGCTGCCCCCGCAACTGTTAGCGGCGAGCCAACCCCACTCATGTCACTGAGGCGAATAGCCTTGGGAAGACGGGTAGAGGCTATGACCCCGCGAGCCAGGAGACCTGCCACGGCGAATTACGTCCACGGGCGGGGTGTCTCGGTGGCCGCTGCAGCCTGGCGTTCGTGCCGGCCTGCTAGCGCCTTCCTTGCACCGACGCCCCAACCATCGGGGTCTGGCATGACTGTCTCTCAGCAAATTCCTGTAGCAACGCTCGGCGTGCCCCGCTTCGGTCGTCGGCGAGAACTGAAATTCGCGCTTGAAAGCTACTGGTCCGGAAAATCGTCCGCTGCCGACCTTCTCACGACCGCGAAGGCGCTCCGTGCCGCTAGCTGGGAGGAGCAGCACGATCGCGGCGTGTCGAAAATCCCGTCGAACGACTTCTCGCTCTACGACCATGTGCTCGACACCGCAGCCATGGTCGGCGCCGTTCCATCCCGTTACGGCTGGAATAGCGGCGAGGTTCCACTTGACATCTACTTCGCAATGGGGCGGGGCAACCAGGGTCAGACGGAGGATTGTCGACACGCTGGTCACCAGCAGGCGGCTCATCGGTCTGATGTAACCGCGATGGAAATGACCAAGTGGTTTGACACCAACTATCACTACATTGTGCCGGAACTCAACGATGATCAGACGTTCGCCCTCTCGTCGACGAAACCGGTCGATTACTTCATCGAGGCTAAAGCTCTCGGCGTTCACACACGCCCAGTCATCCTTGGACCGATCACCTTCCTCAAGCTGGCGAAATCGCCTGCCGAAGGATTCGATCCCATCGCGCTCCTGCCGCGGCTGCTGCCCGTCTACGAGCAACTCCTGCAGAGGCTGAAGCTGTCTGGAGCCGACTGGGTGCAGATCGATGAGCCAGCGCTTGTCCTCGATCTGAACCCGAACGAACGAGCTGCGTTCGAATTCGCCTATGGCCAGCTGTCGAAAGCCGCGCCCGAGTTGAAGATCATGCTGGCTACCTATTTCGGGCCGCTGGGAGACAATCTCGAAACCGCGGTTTCTCTGCCCCTGGCCGGGCTGCATATTGATCTCGTGCGCGCTCCCGAGCAGCTGGAAACGGTGGGTCGGCTCGCACCGAAGGATCTGGTGCTCTCGCTTGGCTTGATCGATGGCCGCAACGTCTGGCGTGCGAACCTGCCCGCCATTCTCGACCGCATCAAACCGATCGTCGCCGGCTGGCCCTTGGACCGCGTCGAGATCGCGCCTTCTTGCTCGATGCTGCATGTGCCGATCGACCTCCGCATGGAGACGGAACTCGACGCGGACATCAGGTCGTGGCTCGCCTTCGCGGCCCAGAAGACCGACGAGTTGGTGTTGCTTGCCCGGGCCCTGTCCCAAGGCAGGGATGCGGTGGCAGGCGCGTTGAAAGCGTCTGCCGAGGCTGCCGCCACTCGCGTGACATCCACGAAGATCCATGACCCGCTTGTTGAGGGACGGATCGCCAGCATTGACGACAGCATGAAGCGACGAGAGAGCGCTTTTGCCGAGCGCTCCAGAGTCCAGGCCGGCACGCTCGGGCTGCCGCCGTTCCCGACGACGACCATCGGGTCCTTCCCGCAGACGCCGCAGGTACGCAGGGCGCGGGCCGCTCATGCGAAGGGCCAGCTGAGCTATGTCGACTACGAGACCTTCCTGAAGAAGGAGATCGAGGCTGCAATTCGCTGGCAGGAAGAGATCGGGCTGGACGTGCTGGTGCACGGTGAGTTCGAACGAAACGACATGGTACAGTATTTCGGCGAGCAGCTGTCCGGCTTCGCCTTCACCCAGCATGCCTGGGTGCAGAGCTATGGGTCGCGTTACGTGCGCCCCCCCATCATCTTCGGCGACGTATCGAGGCGCAATCCGATGACGCTGCGCTGGTGGCAATTCGCCCAGTCGCTTACGGAAAACCCTGTGAAGGGAATGCTCACAGGCCCAGTGACCATTCTCAACTGGTCTTTTGTTCGCGACGACGTACCGCGCTCCGAAGCATGCCGCCAGATCGCGCTCGCCATCCGCGACGAAGTGACGGATCTCGAATGGTCCGGCGCAAGGATGATCCAGATCGATGAGGCCGCGTTTCGCGAAGGATTGCCACTGCGCCAGTCTGATTGGAACGACTATCTCGACTGGGCTGTCGAATGCTTCCGGATCGCTTCAACGGGTGTAAAGGACGCGACTCAAATCCATACCCACATGTGCTATTCGGAGTTCAACGAGATCATCGACGCGATCGCTGAAATGGATGCGGATGTCATTTCGATTGAGACGTCGCGCTCGAAAATGGAACTGCTGGACGCCTTCACGAGCTCCAAATATCCGAACGAAATCGGGCCCGGAGTCTACGACATTCACTCACCACGTGTCCCGGAAGTCGGGGAGATTTCGGATCTCGTCATGCTTGCCCGCGAGCGACTGTCGGATTCCCAACTGTGGGTAAACCCGGACTGTGGCCTCAAAACACGCAAATGGGAGGAGGTCCGCCCTGCCCTCATGAACATGGTCGATGCAGCACGTGCGCTCCGGTAGAAAGTGTAGGCCGGAGGGTTTCCCGGTTGTTGGTGAGTGACCGGCTGCCGCATGTCGGCCGTGAATGTGCCAAAACGCGATCACATCCTTTGAAATAAGTCACTCGAGCGAGAATGTGCACTTTCCTTCGGCACGTCTATTAATCGCTCAGGAGTAAAGGGTACCGTTTTCTCCCTGTGACGTGTCGAGTTCGAAGGGGATGTGATTGGCGTCGAGACCGCTCCGGCCATGGGTTATCAGCATGCCAAGTGCACTGTTCTCGATCAGTTCGTAGAGGACTTCTCGGCTCGGTTCATCGAAATGCGCGGGTACATACATGACAGGTTCCTTCACTGGCCGCCGGGTTCGCTGTTCACCGGTTGACATCCGATGGCAAGCGTTCCAACGCGGCGGCGATCTGGCGCTTCGCTGCTGAGGGCAGAGGCAGGATGGGACGCGGGGGGTCGGCACGGCAAATGTCGAGCAAATCGGCAAGTGCATAGACGACGCGAAGGCTCGAGAACTCCTTGAAGAGGCTCCAGAGCGGCGCAAGCGTGGCATCGATCCGTCGCGCTTCGGCCGGATCGCCCTGTTGCGCCGCCGTGACGATCTTCACGCAGACCTCGGGCAGGATGCCGGCGAGGACGCTGTACCATGTGTTGGCGCCGGCGATCATGGCCTCTGCGGCGTTCCAGTCGCCGCTGTAGCCGATCGAGAACCCTTCCGGCATAGTGCGCCTCTGGTCGGCCAGATGGCTCTTGATCGCATCGCCCTTGTCTGTCGGATTCTTGATAGCGACGATCCCCCGCACCTTTGCCAGGCGGCTGACGAGTGCTGGGGTGAAACGGAAATGCGTCGTTCCTGGATTGTCGTAGATGACGATCGGAAGGCCACTTTCGCGCGCCACCGTGGAGAAATGTTCGAACACCTCGTCATCAGTGAGCGGGGTGTAGGAGGCGGCGGCAAGCAAACCCGCAGCAGCTCCAAGGGCCTGGGCGTCTTGCGCGAGCCCCACGGCTTCATCGGTGCGCAGCGCGCCCACACCCACCACGACCGGCATTCGCCCGGCGATTTCGTCCAAGGTCTCGGCGAGCGCCCGCCGCCGTTCCTCGCGCGTCAGATACATGTATGTGCCGGTGCTGCCGAGAAGACCGATGGAATCGACCTGAGCGGCGCCAAGCCGAGCAATCAGCCTGCGCAGAGCAACGGTATCGACGCGGCCGTCACGATCGGCGGGCGTGATGGGAAACGCGGAAAGACCGCTCAGGAATGCCATGGCAAGGCTCCAGGTTTGTGCGTCAGCGCAGGACTGCCGGACGACAGGTCATCACAAGGCGTCCAGAGCCCGCCGCAGGTCCGCGACTAGGTCGTCGGCGTCTTCAAGACCCACCGAGAGACGCATGAGGTCCTCGCCCACTCCATCGGCCAGATGCGCATCCTTGCGGATCGGCTGCCGGGCACGGGTCAGGCTTGCTGGGTGATAGATGAGACTGTCGGCATCGCCGAGGCTGACGGCGCGAGTGATCAGGTTGAGCCGGTCCATCATCCGGCGCGCTCCTTCGTATCCAGCGTGGAGGCCAAAGGCCAACATGCCCGATCCGTTGGACATCTGTTTTCGCGCCGTCACCTGATCAGGGTGCGAGTCGAGGAAGGGATAACTCACCCATGCCACCGCCGGGTGCGCTTCGAGCGCCCGAGCCACCGCAAGGGCAGTGGCGCTGTGGCGTTCCATGCGCAGCGTCAGCGTCTTCAGACCGCGCAGGATCAGGAAAGCTGACATGGGCGAGAGCGCTGCGCCGGTGATGTAGCGCAGGCCCGTTTCGTGCAGCGTGCGGAGCGTTTGCGCGTCGCCGAGAATCGCCCCGCCAAGGGCATCGCCGTGCCCATTGATGTATTTGGTCAGCGAGTGGAGCACGAGGTCGGCCCCATGTTCGAGCGGCCGCTGGAGCGCGGGGGAGGCGAAGGTGCTGTCGACTGCAACCTTTACACCGCGCGCGTGGGCGCGCTCGGCAATGGCAGCGATGTCTAGGATGCGGCTCAGCGGATTCACCGGCGTCTCGAAGAAAACAAGCCGGGTCCGCTCGGTGATCGCGGCATCGAGATTGTGAGGATCGGACAGGTCGACCGCGACGACCTTGATGCCGAAGCGGGGGACCGCCTGTTCGACCATGGCAAGCGTGTTCGCATAAAGTGTCCTGTGGACGATGAGTTCATCGCCTTGGGACAGGAGCGACAAGATCAGTGTGCCGAAAGCCGCCATCCCCGAGGCAACGACCAGACCTGCCTCGGCTCCTTCCAGATTGGCGAGCCGTTGTTCGAGGATCTCCGTCGTCGGATTGTATTCGCGCGCATAGAGCCTTCCGCCAAGCGCGGCGGCGGCCTCGTTCGCTGCCACGCTTTCGAATCCATAGGTCGAGGTCAAGAAGACTGGCGGCTGAACGGCATTGGAAAAGCCGGCGGGATCGTAGCCATGATGGATCGCCCGAGTGGCGAATCCGGGACCGGTGTCGTTGAGCGACCGCGTGAGAGCATCGGTTTCCGATTGATAGGAGCGGGTCATTCGGCCTCTAAGATCTTGCTTGGGTTTCCGAAAGATTGACGGCAAACTGGCCAATGTGAAATATCCAGTTGGCGATGAATGAAATGGTCCAGTCTTCAAGTGCCGGTTCTGCAGGTCGCACGCACGCGATGGGTGCACGCCAGATCTACGAGGCTCTTCGCGAGCAGATCCTCGGCGGCGTCTATGAAACCGGTAGTCAGCTGCCGTCCTCCCGCGGCCTGGCAAATGACCTTGGGGTTTCGCGAACGACGGTGACGGTCGCCTATGACCAACTGACCGCGGAAGGCTTTATCGAAGTCCGTCAAGGCGCACGACCTCGCGTTGCATCCTCGCTGATCGGTCCTGAGACGAGCCGCACTGTCGCGAAACGAGTCGGCCCGGTTCATCTGTCCGCCTATGGCGAACGACTGCGCGTTACGCCGCCCTGGCCGGATTATCTGCCGACTGGGCTGAAGGTCGATTTCCGCTATGGCGACCTGGCGACGTCAGACTTCCCCGCATTGGTCTGGAAACGTGCGATGAACGAGGCGATGGGGCAGCGCCCGTTGCGTCTTGCCTATGACGACCCTCGCGGCTCGCGCCGGCTGCGCCAGGCGCTCCAGGGCTATCTCTGGCGCGCCCGAACCCTGAGCTGCGACCTCGAGCAGATCATCATCATCAACGGTTCGCAGCAGGGCCTCGATCTGTGCGCTCGCCTGCTTCTCGATCGTGCCGACCGCTTCGTCATCGAGGACCCGTGCTACAGGATGGCGCGTCAGGTCTTTGCCAGTACGGGTGCCTTGCCCATCCCCGTCACCGTCGACGAGGACGGGATGAAGACGGAGTTGCTGGCGGGGATCGGGGCGCGACTGGCCTATGTCACGCCATCGCATCAGTTTCCGCTGGGCGGCGTCATGCCGATCGCGCGCCGCCATCAGCTTCTGGAATGGGCGCGGCACAACAACGCCTATGTGATCGAGGACGACTACGACAGCGAATATCGCTACGACATCAATCCGGTCCCTCCGCTGCACAGTCTTGAGGACCACGGGGCTGTCATCTACCTCGGCACGATCTCCAAAACGCTCTCGCCGATGCTGCGTATCGGCTACCTCGTCGTCCCGGCGGAATTGCAGGAGGTCTTCGCTACCGCCAAACAATTCGCGGACCGGCATTCGCCGGTGGCTGAACAGGAGGCTCTGGCCTGTTTGATCGAGAGTGGCGGCTACGAAAGCCATGTGCGGCGTGTGCGCAGGCTGAACGGCGAGCGTCGGGGGACGTTGTTGGGCGCCTTGCGGCGCAGCTTCGGAGATCGCATCGCTGTCCAGGGAGCAGAGGCCGGTCTGCACGTCGTCGTTTGGTTCGACGAACTCCCGCGATCGCGGGAAACGACCCTGGTCGAAGCCGCCCGAGGCGCGGGCCTGGGGCTACACCTGATCTCGCCCCTTTACGAGCGGCAGTCGGACGAAGGCCACATCGATCGCATGGGGCTTGTAATGGGCTATGCCGCCTTGAGCATTCGGCAGATCGAGAAGGGCGTTGAGGTCCTGCGAGCGGTTGTCAGGCAGGTACAAGACGCGTTGCCGGGACACGGTGGCTAAAACGGCGGGGACGCGGCGTGCTGGCGAGGAAACCGACCCTTGGGCTGAACCGCGTTTCGTTGCAAAGCCAACTGGACTGGGAAAACGCCATACCATGCTGTTGATCAGGCCAGTTTGGCGGCAGATTTTCGTGCGAGACGAATTTCCGAAAGCGATGCATGACCCGGCAAGGAAAGCTGCTTCACATCCATATCGCGCCCGCTGCCTCCTATGAAATGGAGGATCTGGAGGAGGCGTAGCTTGTTGCCGGCCGAGGTGGGCTCGAGCACCCGCAAGACATAATCGACGATCTCTATCAGGCCTTGTCCACCGCCGAATGATGGAATTATCCAGTGCATGGTGCGGCATGCACCATGGCGACGCCAGAAGATCTGGACGCTCGACAAGCACCTTTCTTGAAACATTTCCCGAACCACCCGCGCAGCGCAAACCTCCCCATGAGAAAAGAGCATCCCATGTCTTTCACGCCATTGATTGCCCCGAGATCTAGGCCCGCTACCGGGATTTTCATCTGATCAGCATTGTGGTGCGGAACGCTGGAATCGACGTGCCGGATGCACAGGCGTTGAACGACACGATTGCGGCGGCGGAACAGGCGGCGCTTCGCGATGACGCCCAAAGGGACGCGCGTCTTGCGGCGTGGGCCGTTGCCTACGAGGCTTTCGGCACAAAGGCCAATCGAACGCCGTGCTCGGCCGCCGCGCTTCTCAAGCGGGTGCGGAAAGATGGCTCTCTCCCGCGGATTTCCCCACTGGTTGATGCCGATTGGCGGGGAAGATCTCGATCTCTACCAGGGGTCCCGAGACTTTTAATTGCGAAGGGAGCGGAGCCATTCGACACGATCGAGCAAGGTGAAATGGTAACCGAGCATCCCGAACCGGGCGAAGTCATCTGGTGCGATGATGCCGGTGTCACGTGCCGCCGCTGGAACTGGCGGCAGGGGCGGCGCACCATGGGTCACGGTCGATACCCGCGCCATGTGGCTCGTGCTGGAAGCCCTCGGCCCAATGTCAGCTATACAGATGACGGGCACCGGAGAGCATTTGATGGGACTTATCCAAGCGTTGTGCCCGGGTGCGCGAATCGAAACCGCGCGGATCGACGAGTCCACTACATCTCGTGTCCCTTAGGGCATGGCCCACCTTTCGGAGAAACACACCACTCAGCCCTGTCCGGATCTGGCGCTCCTTGCTCGCTCCGCTGGCCTACACAGTTGATTGCGAACGACCCAGAACGGCTCTCGAAAACGAGCGTCGAACGAAATCAGATCACTGCTTGTTCTCCCTTAGCGTTGTTTGGCGTACTTTTATCGCGATGCTTCCAGTGGGGATGGTCCAAATTGCGCAAGCTCGGTCGAGTGATCGCGGAGAAGCTTAATGTCGACTAAATCGAAATTCATGGAGCGGTACGGACAACGGGTGCGAACCCGGGACGTCGTCCCGGTGTCGTCAGGCTCTCCCGTCCGACTGAGTCTCAGTTTTCTTCACGGCGCGAATACTCCTGAGGCCGCCCGGATTCTCGTTAAGAGACAGCTGCCGCTCAGGACGGCCCACGCGATACTCACGGAGATGGTCGATCACGGCAAGGCGTTCGTGACGGTTCCTTGCGTCGACGACCTATTGGCACTGAAGAATGAACTGTCGTCCGCAGGCGTGATCGCGAAGGTTCATGCGCCGCGGCCGATAAGTGTTCGCGAAGTCCGGGGTCGCACGAAGCTCTCTCAGGAGGCATTCTCCGTGAGGTATGGCCTCGATCTGGCAACGCTTCGAAATTGGGAGCAAGGTCGCTCGAAACCGGATGCAGCGGCGAATACTCTCCTTTGGACCATCGCCCGGAATCCGGAAGCAGTCGAAGAATCGCTGGACATGGAGGACGGAGTGGCTGCCCCTTCGCCCTAAGGGGGCCGATCACTTCGGCGCGCGGCAATTCGGCCGCCAGCGCGATGGCCGGCCGCCGCGCGGTATCGACAGCGCGCGAGCCTCATGCGTCAGACGCCTTCCTTGGCATGTCGCACGCCAGATCCCAAACATGATTCCACCGCAACGAGCTGGTGACGGAAGCAGTGTCTGCACTTTGGAAACGAGCCATTTGCGTTCTCATGGACGTCGCGACTCGTCTCGTCCAGTAAAAGTCGCAATCATTGTCAATTGCGATGTTCCGCAGTCAGCTGGCCGTTTATTTTCCTAAGATCTGCGTTATAGGCCGGGGTGTTGTCGCCGTTTCGGCGGGTAAGATGGGATAGGCGACCTCGGGTGCCTTTCCGGTTAGCGAGTTGAGGAAGGCAACAAGCAGGTCGACTTCTTCGTCCGCCAGTACCACGCCAAGCTGGGTGGTTCCCATGATGGCAACGGCCTGTTTCAGATCCCAAACCTTGCCCGAATGAAAGTATGGCGCGGTGAGTGCAACGTTGCGCAGCGGCGCCACGCGGAAAACATAGGAATCGTCGGCTGCATTGGTGACCGCAAATCGGCCCATGTCTTTTTCCGGCAGGACCTCGGCGCTGGGCTGTTCCACGAGGCCGAATGGGTAATAGGCTTCCCCACCAACGTTGATGCCGGCATGGCAGGACGAGCAGCCTTTGTCCATGAAAAGCGCCAGGCCCTGTTTCTGTTCGGAAGTCATGGCAAGCTCATCACCATTCAGGAAGCCGTCGAAGGGGGCCGGCGTGACCAGTGTCGCCTCGAAGGCTTCGATTGCCTTGGCGAAGTTGTCGAAGGTGACCCGATCGGCTTCAGCCGGAAAAGCTGCATCGAACCACTCGACATATTGCGGCATGGACTTGAGCGTGGCGATGACTTGGCCCGGTGTATTGGCCATTTCGATGCCGGCTTGGACCGGTCCCTTCGCCTGAGCCTTCAGGTCTGCGGCACGACCATCCCAGAACTGGGCGATGTTGAAGACAGCGTTCAGTACAGTCGGCGCGTTGCGCTGTCCCTTCTGCCAACCATGGCCGATCGAGGTTTCATGATTGTCGTCGCCACCGGTGGCCAAGTTGTGGCACGAGTTGCACGACAAGACGCCTGACGCCGAGACGCGTGGATCGAAGAACAGTGCCTTGCCGAGGGCGATCTTCTCCGGTGTGATCGGGTTGTTAGCGACTACCGGCGTGGTGGGTGGCAAAGCCTTGAAAGTGGCCAGTGCCGTTTCTCTGAGGTCTGCGGGGATCGAATCCGCAGCAAAAGCGATGGCTGTCAGCAAGGGGACAGCCATCGTACTGAATAGGATTTTCATAAATGATCTCGCTGCGTCGTGCACGCAGCCACTCTGGGATATGCGGCTCATGAACGCCCTGCGCTAGATCAGTTGCGGGAGAGGACCGGGTGGTCTGACACCTGTTTTCGCGGCAGAGCTTGGACCGTCCCGGAATTGAACGCTCTTCTCGATTGGATTTCAGGGAGGCGGAGGATTGCTGCTCGGCAAGCGGCGGCGCCGGAGCCCGGAGCCGTGCTTCGGTTCTCTCTGCGCCTTCAACTATGAAGAAATCGGGGCCACCTGTCCGATTCGGTTTGGGGCCGGTTATCTGTTCCGCAGCAGGTCCTGCTCGACTTCCGCCTGCCTTCGCCAGATCGACGTGGCCCCAAATCGATCCGCGATAGTGTCTTGTAGCACCTTTGCGGGACGATCTTATTTCGACTGTAGAGGGCCGTTTCGGGTGAGCAAAATTACACGAATTTCAAAGGGCGCCCGAGTAGCTGTTTTGATTGGCTTGTGAGGCCTATAGCCTCCATCGAGCGAATATTGGCAGACGACGGAGCACAATTTTGGCTTCGTTTATCAGCTTCAATGGGCCAACTGCTTTGCTATAATTACAGGGCAATTTACCGTCATGAATTCGAGAGAACCAAGTCCCACGCAGTGATTTTCACACCAGAAGCGTTGCAGTCCTGTCGCGAGAAGCTGGTTTACAACAAGATGATTAACGTCGCCATAGCGCGCAAAATATTGTTTGTTCGCTATAGTACGCTCCAGATGCCGGCGAAATCTCGATACAATAACCTCGTCGGCGTTCCCGCTCCGGCTTCAGATACGACTGCGACGCCTATACTTGCGCTTTTCCACTGCCCGACATGCAGGCAGCGAGCCATTGCATCGCGGAGGTTGCATCTTCCAATATGGCGACCTGTTCCCCAAAGCGGAAAAAAGTCTTGCGCGCTGCGCTCGCAGGTATTCGTCCGTTGTATGCATCAAAGCACGCCGTGAGAGCGGCTTCGTAGATCCGGTCTCTGCCATCTTCTGGCCATTCGTTGAGAAAATCGATAGCATCCGCAGGACTGGCAATCTCTTGCACGATGTGCGCTGCCCGCCTTACGGAAAGTGGGCTGCTGAAAGTCCCTGAGCTCATTCGTTCCTCCCGACCTGCTGAACCGCTAGTTTGCGTGAACAGGCGCCTCCTCTACACCCGCCCACCATTGCGGAATGTGTTGTCACAGCGATAGCGGTTCAATAGCAAAGCAGCGGCGTGATGTCCTCGGTTTACCAGCGGGCCACCCTAATATCCTGCTGCGAGAGCGGCTCACCGGATGAATCTACATCGTTTCGACCATTGCGAATCAACGCTTGATAGTTCCTCCACGCGCCATCAGGAAGCGGCCACTGCTCTGCCACCGATTTCACAGCCAAAGAGAGGATGGCGAAACAGAAATAGCCCGCTTCGTTTCGAGATTACTGGTCATTTCGGCGCAAAGCTTACGGCCGAGACGCGCCTGAAAATGCGCAAGCACCGCGGCAGCTCGCCAACAACGGACCGATCAACGGTCACGACGGCGGGATACCGCGCCGTAGATCTCGCTGGACGAACATCGCAATAATCCTGTCGAGACCTTTGTTGCTTTCAGCGGCGACCGCCACTATGAAGCGACGCTTCGCCGACTGTGTTTCACGCCGCCTGGAGAGTTTCATGACAGAAGAAGCCGAAAAAAACATCGACACCCTCATCGAGCTCACGGCCGATGTCGTCTCAGCCTATGTCTCCAACAATCCGATCCCGGTGGGGGATCTCCCTGCCCTCATCGGCCAAGTGCACGCGGCTCTGAAAGGGACGGCGGAAGGTGTCTCTGCAAAAGAGCCGGTTGCCCTTACGCCTGCAGTCCCGATCAGGAAGTCGGTGACACCGGACTACATCATCTCCCTTGAAGACGGGAAGAAATTCAAATCGCTAAAGCGCCATCTGTCGACCCACTATGGGCTGACGCCGGATGGATATCGGGCCAAATGGGGCCTACCGGCGGATTATCCCATGGTCGCGCCGAACTACGCCGCGGCGCGCTCTTCATTGGCCAAGACGATGGGGCTCGGCCGCAAACCGAAAGCGCCGGAAGCACCGGAGCCGGCGCCGACGAAGCGAACCCGCAAGAAGGTCGCGGCTTGATTTCGGCAATCGAGATTCGGTCTGGAGCGTTGCAGCCATCGGCTTAATCTGCGCGTCATATAAAAAGGCGGGGCCTACCCCGCCTTCCTTTCAAACAACTGCGTTTCATAAGGAATTCGCGACGCCTGCAGCAATCTGCTGCCCTCAGTTTTTGCTCGCTCCTATCGAGCGGCCGTGAGGACCTCCGGACCTACGCGCCCACTCTTGCCAGGACGCAGGAGAAAATTTCAACCAGCTTTGCTGAGGCTGCCAGCGGAGGATTTGCCAGTGCGGCGGTCCTGCTCGATCTCATAGTTGATCTTCTGGCCGTCAGCGAGGGTCGAGAGGCCCGCGCGTTCGACAGCGGAAATGTGGACGAAAACATCCGGACCGCCATTGTCGGGCTGGATAAATCCAAACCCCTTGGTGCTGTTGAACCACTTTACCGTTCCAGTCGGCATATACGTATTCCTTTTTAACAATTGCAACGCGGGCAGGCCATTAGGGCCAGCCCGATTCATAGCCGAAACTTAGGCGCAGCAGAACGAAAAATTTCAAGGCCCGGCTTGATTGGTCGGCGGCAACTGGCGCACTCCATCGCGACCGCCTACAGCCAGCAGGCTCTGGCATGGCCCAAAGCACCCGATCTTCGAGCGCTCCCGCCACGTGCTACGGCTGGTCCTTGGAGACCGATCACGGGACGTACGACCTGCCGATGCTCGTAGAATGCGCTGACGTCGACCCAACTACATCGCGCACTAAGCGCCCTCGCCGCGTGACGCCTTATTCGTCGGGCCACCAGGTCAGCGGCTGGGTGGTTCACGGGCCCACCTTCGTGCATAACCCCTTGGCAAGCGCTTGAAGGAGTTTCGCATTGGATTGTTTCAAGACGATCGAGGGTCTAATCGATGCGGCCAGCGCGGATGCGATCGATAAGGCGCGCGTTTTGCTGGATCAGTTCAAGGGTAAGTCAGAAACAATCGCCCAAGCGATCGACGACTTCCTACTTGATTTGATGACCTTTCTGTTTGTGGTAGAAGCTACCCACGAGCGGTTCCACAATCCGGCGCGGCGGTTGGCGCGCATCAGAATGAGCAGGATCAGGCTATTGTTGACTGGATAGCCTTAAGCTCAGAGGCCGCCCCGATTAGAGAGGCCTTTGCAGCAGGCGCCAGGCCATCTTGCCGCATGAGGCCGGCGGAAGATGCGGACTGCTGAAAATAGACGGTAAGCTGCGATGCCTACCTGCCGCAAGGGCATCGCGGTTTAAACACGCGAACCCGCTATGCGGATCAGTCTGATCGGCCCTATGCCGCGCGCTACATAGGCCGATCCGCACAGCAAAGCGATGACGGCCCAAGACTATTTTGATGTCATCGGATTTCAAGATGGCCACAATCTCAAAAGCCCATTTGACGAACCTGCGATGTTGACGGACGTTACCTGTAATCAGCCTCCGACAACGGGTCTGTTTGAAATCAATGACGGTGGCTTGTAGGCGGCCGGCAAAACTTTTTCGTGACGTTGCTATATTTGCACGTCTCAGTTTGGGATCGCAGATGGCTCTGACAAAGTCCCGTTCTCTTGGAGTCCTGACGCTCGAACGAGTGCTGGCCTCCAGCGACACGCCGTCGCTAGGACCGCCCGGTTCGCTGGTGAATCCGTCAACATTTGACTTTCGGATCATCTGGGAAACTGTGTCCGGCGCTTGGGCGGAATCTGTTTTCTCCTCAAGTTCGACCAAGGCCCCACGCAAACGATCCCTGTTCCGCAGCAACTCATCACGCGCAACGACTTCGGGCAAGCTCATCCGCCAAAAGCGCTCAACGCATCCTTCTTTCTCGCCTGATGTCCTACGATCTTCGTTTCCAGCGCCTCGCGAACATTCCCTAACTGTTGCAGATCCTTGATGAGATCCGTCTTCGCGCGCGAAAAGGCTCCACGCGCTCGAACCCGCCACGCTCCTGTCTCCTCTGCCGTTCAGCCTCGACCCTGGCGTGCCTGTCGAGGACAGCCTTCCGCTGGGGCGACCAACAGCTAAATTCTCACTCACTCAGTGCAGCGGCTATTCGAAGCGCATCCTATGCCGCTCCCCCGGCAGCGGGCCCAATCGTCTTCCGAACGAAGGAGATATCGTCCCAAGCCGCGCGCGCGTCGCGTTCGGCCCTGTCCAATGTCCGACGATGTCGAATACGCAACATAGCAGCGCCCGATTTATCGCATGCCTCGAACGGTTTTCTGATCTGGCGCAGTTCATGCCTAGTCATCCGCAAACGCGTCACGCACCAAGGAGAAGTCGCCCCCCATGATCAAATCACCAAGAAATACCGCCGCAGGTCTCCTGGGTTCATCCAAAGACGAGGCTCGAGTAAGGCCTAGCATTGCTCATCTGGCTCGGCGCTGCCCGCCGATCCTCCCACGGGGGGAGACGAGGACGCAGCGCCTTCATCAAAATGAGGAACAAATCACTTTGCCTCGAACCTTGCCTTTCGACCAGCCAGCACAACCGGAGCCATCGATCAAACTTCGGTCCCCCTGGCTGCGCAAGGCATTCATTGCCACCGCGCTGGCCCTGGTGACGACCGCTCCGGCTCCGGCCGCCACCGACGACTGCAAAGTGACGGATTTCCTG
Organism: Mesorhizobium sp. M0195; assembly: GCF_040322115.1. Classification (NCBI taxonomy): domain Bacteria; kingdom Pseudomonadati; phylum Pseudomonadota; class Alphaproteobacteria; order Hyphomicrobiales; family Phyllobacteriaceae; genus Mesorhizobium; species Mesorhizobium sp. M0195. Next base: position 24,967 of record NZ_JAMYSV010000026.1, read on the forward strand.
CTCGACAACGGCATGGAAGTGGTCGTCATCCCCGATCACCGCGCGCCGATCGTCACTCATATGGTCTGGTACAAGATCGGCAGCGCCGACGAGCCACCGGGCAAATCCGGCATTGCCCATTTCCTCGAGCGTCTGATGTTCAAGGCGACGACCAACCACGCCGCCGGCGAGTTCGACCGAGCCGTCTCAGCCATCGGCGGCTACAATAACGCCTTCACGGCCTATGACTACACCACCTTCCTCGAGACGGTGGCGCCCTCGGCGTTGGGTGAGATGATGGGCTTCGAGGCCGATCGCATGTTCAACCTCATCCTCAACGACGATGATATCAAGACCGAGCGCGACGTGATCCTGGAGGAGCGCCGTTGGCGCAGAGAGACGAACCCGCAGGCTCTGCTGGACGAGGAGGTCAACGCGACGTTGCGGCAGAACCAGCCCTACCGCATTCCGGTCATCGGCTGGATGCAGGAGATGGAGAAGCTGAACGGCACCGACGCATTCACCATCTACAACAAATACTACCGACCGAACAATGCCGTGCTGGTGGTGGCCGGCGACGTAGAGCCTGAGACGGTGAAGGCGCTGGCCGAGAAGACCTATGGCAAGGTTGTGCGCGGGCCGGACCTGCCCCCGCGCAACCGCCCGGTCGAGCCGGAGCAGAACACCAGGCGCACAGTGACGCTGACCGATGCGCGCGTTTCGGTGCCGAGCTTTTCCACTCAATGGGTGGTGCCGTCCTATCATACGGCAGAGCCCGGCGAGGCCGAGGCGCTCGACCTGCTGGCCGAGATCCTCGGCGGCGGCAACCGCAGCCGGCTCTATCAGGAGCTTGTCGTCAAGCAAGGCATAGCCTCGGCGGCCGGCGCCTTCTTCCAGGGCACCATGCTAGACGACACCAATTTCACCATCTCCGGCTCGCCGCGCGGCGATGCAAAGCTCGTCGATCTCGAAGCGGCGGCCGTTGCCGAAGTCGCCCGGATCGCCAAGTATGGCGTCACCAGCGACGAGCTGGACAAGGCCAAAGACCGCTATATCCGCTCGGTGATTTGTGCGCACGACGAGCTGGACCAAATCGCCAACATTTATGGCAAAACGCTCACCACCGGTGGCAATGTGAAGGACGTGCTCGAGAGGCCGGACCGCGTCCGCAAGGTCACCACCGAAGAGGTCAAGGCGGTCGCCGCGCGTTATCTGGTGCTCGACCATTCGACCACAGGCTATCTTTTGCCGTAGCAACAGGCGGGAAATTGATCATGAGCTCCATCCCCATGCGCATGCGCCGCCCGGTCTTCCCTTCACCCCTTGTGGAGAAGGGAAGACCTGGCGCGCCTTCGCCACCCTGTCTCTCTCCATCCTCTTTTTCATCTTGCGGGCGCTCGCCCGGTAAACGGGATCTGTTTAAAGCCGCGAGGAGCGGTTTTCGCGGGCCTTGTCAGGCATTTGCCGGTGCAGGTGTCATTATTGGGGTGCGCTCCTCCTCAGGCCAGCCTCTCTTCGAGTCGATAGAGTCGCCGATTCGTGGTCCGCAGATTGTAGGCGCAGGCCACCAGCATCCACTCCGCGCGGCTGGCGAAGCCGATGTCCGTTGTTCAATCGTTCGACTAGTAGAACCGCGAGGCATCTTCTAGCGTATTCAGGTATTCTCCCTTTCCAGTTGGGTACCGTGGTCTACCAGCTGTCTGGCCGAGGCCCTATAAGAAACCCGGACGTCGCGGAGTACACACCGCACCTGCTATATATACCTGCTGCGTTGAGGAGGAATCCGGTATTGCCCCTGTGCCTGCCGATGATCCGTCACCTGAGATCCCCTGACCTGTTTGGACCCATTGATCGCCTGCCGGCACTTGGCACGCGGACTAGCGAGCGGACATTCGAGGTCCTCAACCCGTCGACTGGCGAAGTGCTGGCAGAACTACCCGACATGGGTGTCGAGGAGACATGCGCTGCGATCGACAAGGCCTATGTCGCTCAGCCTGGATGGGCAGGGTTGACCGCACGTGAGCGCAGCGACGTTCTATGGCGATGGCATCAGTTGATCATCGACCACGCCGACGATCTCGCTGCGATTCTCACCGCGGAGATGGGCAAGCCGCTTTCAGAAGCCAAGTCGGAGATATCGCATGCTGCGGCGTATTTGCAATGGTACGCCGAGGAGGCCAATCGCGTCTATGGCGAGACGATCTCCGCACCATCGATGGACCGCCGAATGCTGGTAATCAAGCAGCCCATCGGAGTTGTTGGCACGATAACGCCATGGAATTTCCCGGCCTCGATGGTGGCGCGCAAAATCTCGCCAGCCTTGGCGGCGGGCTGCACGATCGTCCTCAAGCCCGCTGAACAGACGCCGCTCGTGGCGGGAGCAATGTTCGCCCTCGCCCATCAGGCTGGCTTTCCCGAAGGCGTCGTCAACCTGATCTATGCGTCCGAAGGTGACGCGGTCGGCCGCGAACTTTGTACCAATCCCAAGGTCCGCAAGATTAGCTTCACCGGGTCGACTGAGATCGGGCGCCTTCTCATGCGCCAGTGCTCGGACCAGATCAAAAAAGTCAGCCTTGAGCTCGGCGGCAATGCACCTTTCATCGTCTTCGATGATGCCGATATCGATGCCGCGGTTGACGGTGCGATCCAGGCGAAGTTCCGCAATGCCGGCCAGACCTGCGTTTCGGCGAACCGCCTTTACGTCCAGTCGGGCGTTCACGACGAGTTCGTCGAGAAATTCGTGCAACGGGCTCGCCAACTTCAAGTTGGTGACGGTTTCGCTCCCGGAGTGGACATCGGACCGCTCATCGACAAGCACGCTTTGGCCAAGATCGAATCCCATATTGCCGATGCCGTCGCCAAAGGCGGCGCAATTCGATGCGGGGGCAAACGCATCGGCACGAATGGCACGTTTTTCCAACCGACAGTCCTGACCGGTGTCTCCAGCGAGATGACCGTCGCGCAAGAAGAGACATTCGGGCCGCTGGCACCGATTATTCGCTTCAAAGATGCGGATCAGGTCGTGCGTGAGGCCAACGACACGATCTATGGCCTCGCGGCCTACTTTTATGCCTCCAACCTGAAGCGTGTCTGGCGTGTGGCCGAGGCCTTGGAATATGGAATGGTCGGGGTAAATACCGGCCGGATGTCTTCAGAAGCGGCGCCGTTCGGTGGGATAAAACAGTCCGGCATCGGGCGGGAGGGATCCCGCCATGGCCTCGAGGACTACCTCGAAATGAAATATCTCTGCATGGGCGGCATCTGAATTTTCGGCTTGCAGGGTTCACAGCCGGTAACCTAGCGAGCGATCTCCAAATATGTGAATTGTAGGATCGCTCCTCGATTGGGAACTGAGGGGCGGCTTCGTACCCGACCAAACCCGCAATCCTGAAGGAACACCCTGGCTGGACTTATCTCTCGACGAGACAAGCGTCTGCATTGTCGGCGAAGACGGCGTGCATGTGACGGAGGATACGCTTGCGAGGGATTTGGCGGCCCTCGCCGAGTATCTTCAGGCGACGGGCTGTCGTTGCGCGGGTATGGTTGGAAGCTTGTGCACCATCGCGATCGTGAACGCTGGTTGTGCGCAATATCCGGTTTCTGGGGCAGAATTTTGAACCTGCTACCTTCCGATTGTCAGTAGCTCAGTTGTTCTTCGGCCGACTGCCGCACCAGTACAGGCTCGGACAGAATCGAAGATACCATCAGGCAGGCATTCGCATTCGACATTTCCGGTGATCGGCGCACGATCCAGGGCGCGCCAGGTTGACCAAGCGCCTCGAACCGCATGACAGTCTTGACCGGCTGGAGGACGGAAATCCCGCGATGCCGAAGAGGTTGGTCGGCAGTCGAGCCCACACGGCATTTGCGGCACGAAACAGCAAGGGCTGGGAAGCGATCGGCCGAGCGGTCCTCGAAGGCGCGGGCCAGGGTGTCGACGATGCGTTGGTTCAGGTCCGCCAATCTGGTCTCTACCGTCTGATAGCGGCTTCGGTCGCCAGTGACAGCGAGTAAAGATATTTGGCATCATCGGCTTTGATTGCCGCGCAGATCTGGTCGAGATTGGGATAGCTCACTGGTGCACCTTTGGGCTCATAGTGCTTCGTCCTCATCGAGATGAGGATTGCCGGATTTGGCGTAGAACACCAACACGGGTCCGAGATCAAAGCGCGTCCCGGGCGCAAGGCGCTGGACGGACCGGGGCCATGTTTCGTCTGAGACGCCATCGATGCCTCGCGCCAGAGTTCTGGCGAATCGGGGCATCAGCGGAGCGAGTGTCGGTGCTAGGATCGCAGCGGCCGTCGTCTGAAGGGCTAGCGAAGTCCGATTGCGGGCGGGATAGAAACGTCGCGCCGCCGCATAGTCTTGCGCCCGACGGTAGATCACGCAATCGCGCACGAAATCGCAGACCTGAGCGGCCGCGCGCCTGACCGAGAAGCCTTCGTCCGAATAGGCGCGCTCCATCGCCGCGCGATAGATCTCTATCCGAGCAAAGAAGGCGCGGTCGACCGGGCTCCAGTCGCCTGCATCGGGTACACGGCCGGCAAAATCCTGCTTGGTTTCCTGGTTCAACGCATCAAGCCAGTTCAGCCAAACCCCTTGGAACACCTCGTTCTCGGTGCGGCGCAGCGCGTCCAGCGTGAAATCCGTCCGCTCACCTTCCGGGCGTGTCAGGCCCAAATGGAGGCGCACGACGTCGACTGTCTTTGGGCTCAGAACCTCCTTGCCCCAGACCGCATGGCGGCAGCTGGTTGAGAACTTTTTGCCGTCGAGCAGGTAGAACTCGTTGACGTGATAGTGGATGCGTGGCGTCCAGTGGGAGAAGACCTCGGCGTAAAGAGCGGGGTAGAGTAGCGCGTGGTAGAACGAATTGTCGAAGCCGAAGAAATGGACAATCTGCCAGTCGTTGCCGGGCATCTCCGCCTTCCAGTCGCGACCCAGCAAGCGGCCGAGCGCCTGGATGTTGTAAAGAAAACCGAAGGCCATTTCGGGCCAGACCCAGATCACTTGCCCCGGGAACCCTTCGGCCGGCAGGCCCCAGTCCGAGGGGTGGGTAATGGGCACTGAAAAGTTGCCGCGTCGGCGTAGGCGCGCAAAGAGATCCAAGATCCGTAGCGGGACGCCCGACGCCCTTAGATGCCGGTCGATATTGTCGTAGCATCGGTCCAAGGCAAGTTCCGGGCGGCGGACGGAGCCGACCAGCGGCGCCTCGGCAGACTGCCGTGACCGGGCTGCACCCAAGTCGTGGCAAAGGTTTGGGGCGCCGCATTCCTCGCAGATATTGCCACCGGCGGAGCCGCCGCAATCGGGGCAGAGGCCGCTAACATTCGGCTCGTAAAGATAGTGGCCTGTCACAGCATCGAAAAGCGCAGGGCTCTGGCGCAGATCTACCGCCGTGCTGCTCAGAAGACTGCGGAAACACGCGGCTTGAAACGCGCCGTAACCGTCATCGCCCATTGTGGGTTGGAAGCTGTGGACGTCACAATCGAGAAGTGCAAGCGTGGCGCGAATCTCGTCGGCGTAGTAGCGCGCCACGTTTGCAGGCGTCGATTGATCGGCATCGGCGCGTATCGTGACGTAGCTCTGGTTATCATCGCTTCCAGTGAGGTGATATGCTTCGACTCCTTTCATGCGCAGGAAACGAGTATAGACGTCGGCGCCGAAATAGGGGCCAGAAAGATGCCCCAGATGCAGATCGCCATTTGGCGTTGGCGGCGTGGAGAAGACGAAGATCGGCCCGCGTGGAGCCGTGGTCTTTGCAGCGGCATCAAGGGCGGCCTCGCCGTCTCGCCAGTAGACATCGACGAAATCTAGGTCTTCGTTTCCGTCGTTGCGCAGCACATGCGCTTCAAAAGGGTGGAACAGAACGACATCGCCCGCCTCGACCGGGATTTCCCCAAGGTCGGTCCTGACCTTGCCCGATCCTGACAGGATCACGAAGGCCTCGAGTTCGTCGTGCCGATGGGGCTCGGATGTAACGCCCGGTGCCACCCTACCGAACGAAAACCCCGTGCCGGCGCTTCCCGTTCCAAGCGTGGCCATGTTGATACCGAACGCCCGCGACAGCGTCGTTCGAGAAAGCGTAGATTTCCGCATGACAAACCTAATCAGTTGAAACAGTGGCATCTCCCGATGCCAACGCAATAGCCTCTTGTGCAAGTTGCGCAGAGAAGCGGCAGCCCAACCCGTTGGCGGCCCCGGCCAGAATAATGCGGCTCTGGGCCGCCAGGCGGGCGACGAGGGGGGCGCCAGTCGGGCTGTAGGCGTCATAGAAGACCGCCCTGCGACCACCTCCACAATCCACGTGCCAAAGCGTCGTAACGGGCTGCGGTCGATGCTCCGCGAGCGCGCAAATCAGAACGCCATACTCTCCGCGCATTTTTGAGCGGTCGATCAGTTTCCTGTGCATGCCTCCGCCTGGCTGCGTGAGCTCAATCGCGATAGAAAATGCCATTTGGGGGCTTGAGTTTGTCGAGATCGGCCACTTTGCCCTCGGGCGGGTTAAGGGCGCGCTTAAGCACGTTATATTCAGCGCGGGTCGGTCCACCGGTTGAAGCACGCTGGAACACCAAGTAGAGTGTCCGCCGCGAACGATTGCTTTTGTTCGGTCGTGAGTAGTGCGGTGCGTAATCGTCGAATATGAAGATGTCGCCAGCCTTCCATACTACGGGTTCCCAGGAGAACATTTCGGCGACTTGAGGATCGATCACCCCACCGGCATCCATGGGAAACACCCCCTTCTTGTGGTTGCCGGGGCTGAAGAAAAGCCCGCCGTTTTCCGGGTCGGAGTCGTCGATGCCTATGGCAACCACCGCATGGACCATCCGGTCGGGGAGATTGTGTGGAATGTGATAAATGTCCTGATGCGGGAGATAGCCGCCACTGTCGGGGTAGTGGAAAATCAGCAACTCCTTGAGCCTGCGCGAATCTTCGCCAAGCAAATCATCGACCGCTGACTTTATGCGCTGATCTTCTAAGAGCAAACGACGCAATGGATCATGGAAGTCGAGAAAATTCTCGATCTTGGAGATGATCTTTCGATTGTCCGTCGTCTTCTCGAACCACATGAGCCATTTATCATCGCTGACATCCCAGCGTGACATATCTTCGACAAAAGTAGAGATATCGTTCTGAGCCGCTGGAGCGAAGAACCTTTCGAGCCTGACGTATCCGTCTTTCTGCCACTTTTCTCTTTGTGCATCAGTCAACATGCGAAAAGCCTCCTGTTGGAAAGACTGGTTGGTCGGACATCCCAATTAGGGCAGTCGGGCGTGGTCAAGTTGCGGGTCCACGGAGACGGACTCACGTCATGTGAGACGGCGATGCTAAGTGCGTTCCGCTCCGGCGGATATTGTCCGCAGAAGCTCGGCGCGAGACTGCCTATGTCAGGCTCAGCCGGGTCCAGGGGTTCTGTAAACTGGGCCGGATCAATCGCTTCACCCGGTCCAGCCACGACACGCATCGCTAAAGGCCGGCACCATCCGCTGACCGCCGACCCAGCCATGGCCGCCAAGACCACGGCGCTCTTTCGAGTGAGCGACCTGGTACGGTCTTGACAACCGTAGGGGAAATGCACGCCCCCAGAATAATGCGATGCGCCGCTTGGTCCAAGGGCTTGTTCAGTCACGATGATTTCGGAGAAGCCTCCGGCCTTCGCCGCAGCGGAGGCGGACATCATTCCTAGGATGCCACCGCCGATGATCAAAAGTCTACGAGTCATATCCCGCTGCCCATTTCTTCGGCTGCGGGGTCGGGCCAGCTCTCGATCGAGGTATGGCTGATGAAGCCAGGATGCTCGGGGTTCGCGCATGGCGCGCGCCCAAGAAGGCTATCGAGGATGCGGCGCGCGCGCCAGGCCAGCAGGCTTAGGTTCGGATCGGCCAGGCCGCGCTGCCCGAGGCTCGCGTTTTGTACGAAGATGCGTCTGTCATGCGGTCCATCCCAGCTCACCGAAAAATCCTCGCGAATAGCTAATTCATTGTCGATCTGCTCCAGCCGGTGCGCGATGGGTGCCAAGAAGTCTGGCACCGCGTTCTCGTAACCGGTGGCCAGGATGACGATGTCAGCCGTGACTTCTTCGACCTCGACCATGCCGTGCTGCAGGGTTAGCCTGTGACCCGCGCCGGCGTTGATGCAGTGCGAGACGGTGCAGCCCGGCCGCAGTGTGATGTCGGATCGGTTTGGCTCGAAAAATGCGTGGCGGTACAGCGCCTGATAGATCGCGCGCAACGTGCTTTCCGAAATGCCGTCCGAGGCAAGCACGAAACGCCGCAGGAGCAGCTTACGCTGCGACTCGCTCATCGCCGCGAAACGATCCGAAAAGCAGGGCATGAACAACTCGTTTGTGAACGGGCTGTCGTCGAGAGGCAGGTAGTTCTCACGCTGCGAGACCCAAGTGATCGAGGCAGGCCGCCGTTCTTTCGGCAGGCCGACAAGGTGCAACATCACCTCGGCTCCCGACTGGCCTCCGCCAACCACGCAGACATGCTTTCTCCGCACCTCAGGATGGACGTGCAATAAAACAGATGAGTGGAACAGGTTGCGTCCAGTCCAGCCCTGAAACTGAGGCGGGATTTGCGCCTGCTTACCAATGCCAACCACGACGTTTCTGGCGCCGAGAACCGCGTTATCGGTCCGCACCCGAAACGCGCCGTCAAAGCGGATTTCGCGCACCGTCTCGCCGCCACGGACAAGTGGGTTCCTGTGGAAGGCCCAGTTCAGGTACTGCTCAAACTCAGCTCTGAACACAGCCTCGAACTGTGCGTTCAGGAAGTGGTACAGACGCCCGTTCTCGTACAGGTAGTTTACGAAAGTGTAGGCTGATCGCGGATTCACCAGCGTGACCAAATCCTTGAAGTGGCTCACCTGGAGCTCTGAGGAATCGAAAGCGATGCCTGGATGCCAGCGGAAGTCGACCTGCCGATCCAGGAACAGTGCCCCTTGCCCAACTTGCTCGTGTATCTGACACGCAAGGCTCAAATTGGACGGGCCAGCACCGATCCCAACGCAAGATAAGTCCACTGCTTCCTCCTATAGAGTCTTCCCACTAGGCGGCTTGTTAGCGGCGAATATCGGCCATAGCCATTGGGGCCCCCTCGCGGACGTTTCGATCCCCGGTGCCGACCGGATTTGCGAGAATTGTCCTGCGGGTTGTCGAATGTAGACCCGAGCATTCCAGCGCGGTGACAATCGACGGGTCATGCCGGCGACGTGGGTTGGGGGCATCAATGTATATCCTTTCCGCCCGCCTCGATGACCGCGTCGCCGTTACGCGAGACGCTTTCCAGGCCCATCAGGTGTTTGAAGCGGGCCGAGTCGCCCGCCTCGACCATGACGCGCCGGCCTTTCGCCGGCTTGGTGGCAGGCAAGAGCGCGGGTTTCACGGCGGCGACGGCATTTTCGGTGCGCATGATCATGGACGACCTATCTTTGATGGCGTTCGCAGAATCCCGCGCATGAGCCGTGCCAGAGAAGGAAAATTTTATTAAACAACGGGTTGGCGGATTCGCGATCCTGTCGGAAATCCGACATTGAGGGGGACGCCTCATGGCGGCGCCAAATTTGCCCGGCGATGTCGCCTTTTTCCGAATAGCTAATCGGGCAGATTCTGAACCAGGATACTTCTCTTGCCCGACAGATCGCGATTTGCCTTCTCCCATCGAGGGCATGCAGACCGAAGCGTCGGGCAATAGCGGCTGCCGTTTGGGATGCTCGGTGAAGGTCGGAGCTGTAGATTTCGAGCTGTTTCTGACCAACCAACGCCGCCAGACGTTCGGCCGTGGCCTCCGCATCACGCGAAATCAGCTACGGCGTGGCAGGTGGACAACCGCAAGATTGGCTTGATGCTCGCTATAATCCCATCTCCGATGACAATCGGCTAGATCACCATTGTGGGATTGAAGGCGCAGAAACCCGCCGGGAGGTAGCGACCCGCGTATTTCCTCGGGTGAATGCGATTGTGGATCGACCGTGCGCAACTCAGATCATTGTGACCCATGGCTTCACGCTTAGTTTCGTCATCGGGGCATGGATGAAGATACCGATTGATGGGGTCGGCTTCTTAAGCTTCCCCGCGAAGTGAGGAAGCATCACGCATCTGCGTGAATCTCCGGATTCTGGTAAAGAGCCCGAGCCAACCCAAGGCGCTGCTTCTCGCCGCCGGAGAGGCGTACGCCGTTCTCGCCCAAAATGGGTCTGGAAGCCACCGGGCCAGCGCTCGATCATCCATGAAAGCATGAACGCAACAGGCACTTGAATCGACACCGACACACTGTCCGGGACTTATCAGTTATTCCCGGTCACCCCGAATATCTGGACGCCCTCGTCGCCGGAATAGGAGCTGAGGAATATGCCGGCAGTTAACCGCTCGTTAATCATGCGGGGCGTAGCCAAGAAGCGTCACTGCACCTTCCCAATCGAATGTGACCTTGAAGACCCGGCACCCAATCCCTCCAGATTGGGTGCCGGGTCTTTTTGTTAGCGAGAGCAAGGGCTGAGAGGTAGTTCTGCATGGCGATGCTATCGTGTTGCCATGCGACGCCATCTTGAACTTGCAGAACATGCACTCGGTCACATTCGTGCGAGAGATGCGTACTATTCAGGTCTGAACCTGACAACAGATGCACGGTGATTTACCGCTTCTATGCTTCCATCCGGAAGGAGCTGGAGCAAGAACTGTTTCTCCTCGATGCCAATATTCCGCAGAAGGTTCGTTTTTTGTGGCGGCGATAACCGGATAACTATAAGCCGTTCAAGCCTTTGCCCGAACCGACGGGCCTCATTTCGGGCTGCTCGACGTGCTGAAGGAGGCGGCGCATGTTCGCAGGCCGTTATCAGCCGAACTGCGAGGCAGGAGGACCGTCACAGCTTTCCAACGCGCCATTGCGCGGATGCGATGATGTGAGTGGCGAGAGCGGCGCGTCTGGGGTGACGAAGAGATTTCGGAGCGCCGAGAACATCGAACTGACGAAAAAGCATGCAGCTCTCGCCGCATGGCGCGCGGCAGCAAGCTGCTTCCCCTCGCGGATTCGCATCGGGCGTCACCATTTTTTTGCGGCGACATCCTTCAGAATCGCGTTGTCCAGGATCTGCTCGGCCAGGAGCTTCTTGAGCCGGGCGTTCTCGTCCTCCAGAGCCTTCAGGCGACGTACGTCGGATACCTCCATCCATCCCGCCGGCCGAAGCCGAGGCACGCTACTACGCCATGCTGGAAGAAACGGCTTTCGGCAAACCCGGTGCGGTTCAGTCTGAGCCTGTTAAGCTCTTCGATCAGTATTCATGCTCGCCATCTACTGGCAAGTACGCGCTCCGCCCTGCTCGTCCGGCTTGCTGGAGCAGCAGAGGACGTTTACGAAGTAATCAGGGTCAGAATCTGACATACCACACAAAATAATATTAATAGCAATAAGATGAAGCTAAAGGGCTTTGTCTTTGCAGCATGTCGGATGTTTGCGTCCGTAACGACTACAGGAACTGCATGTGCGATGAAGGCAATCATGTTCCCCATTAAGAAAACGCCCATGAGCGCGATGCCAAGAGCAAAGAGCACGGGGGTGTTGGGGGCACCCATATCCAGTAGACCTTTAATGATTGCGCCAGAGAACATCAAGGGCAGCACAAATTGCCAAAAGATAATCTTGCGAGATGATCGCTCCCGCAAGTCAGGCATGAAGCAATAAGCGATCAACGCGTAGCATCCAACAAAGACCCAAGGCATCCACGGTTCGGACGAAAAATTAGCTATCAAGAGCTGGGCCAGTGCCGGGAACAGACTGAAGTCACCGAAGATGTCCATGAAAGCCTGAGAAATTCATGAGGGGGGTGGCGGATGTAGCACAAGCCATTGAAATGCCCTGGGATTTGGTCGCTAAGGCCGATCCGAATCATTTCGGAGACTACACCCATGAATGATCTTACGCCGCCGCTGAGCGGTTTGTCATCTGTCTGCGGCAAGTCGAAAACGCGGTACCGCAGACGGTGCATTGCGTGCAGTTCGTCGGCAAAGTCGTCGTACCAATCGGGTACGTTCAGCTGCATCATGAAGGCCTCCGGGCAGAAATGACCCTGCCATTGGAGGCGAATGCGTCCGCGAAACAGCCTGTGCACATGCACAGGGGACCAAAGAATTCAGTTTCTCAGAAAGAGAACACCGTGAGGAGGCCAGCAGCGCAACGGCCTGATTTTGGTGCACACGCCGAGCTTCTGGCGCCCGAGCGCCCGCCCTTGCCTGCCTCCCCGCTGGCGGTACGCTTCTGTCCTGCCTGCTCGTTTTGTCCTCCGCTCGCCAATCGCGGCTTTCCCCGGAAGATCCCATGGGCGTTGAGGCAGCGCTCGATTCCAATCTCGCGTGCCTGCCCCCGTGAGTGGGGTGGGCGGCAGAAAGCGACTGGCCAGGCCCGCTGAACGAGGCAAGCCGCACCCGATGGGCCGGAACGAAGGGGAGGATGCGAGGGAGCGAGCATTGCGACATGCCGCAGCGGGCCTAGAAAGGAGCGTCGCCCACCCCCGCGAGCGGGGGTAGGCAATAATCAAACCGCATCGCGAAGCGATGGCCGCAGCCGCGATCAAATCGCCTCGACAGGCATATTGCTCAAGAAAAACTTGCAGGGGTCATATTCATGAATAATGAAACACCCAATGTGCAGCCGAGGCGATCCACACGACGCTGGGCGCCATCTTCCTGTCTCTGGAGCTCAGCCGCTCGACTTGGTTGGTGACGAGCTTGCTTCCCTGCAACGGAGAGAAGTTATCAAAGCACACCGTCAAGGCAGGCGATGCGGCCGGGTTGTTGGACCTTGTCGGGCAGTTGAAGGCAACGGTTCGGCGCAGAACGGGCCGTGAAGTGCCTGTGATCACAATCCAGGAAGCTGGTTTGGACGGCTTCTGGATCCACCGGGTTCTTGAGGGTGGAGGCATCGAAAGCCATGTTGTCGATGCCGCATCCATCGCCACGTCACGCAGGTGCAGCTGCCGATGCGCAGCGACCGTATGTGAGTTTGGACCGGTGTTATCACCGCGCCATGACGACAGGCTCGGACCCTGGATCACAACGCGCATTGAGGTGATATGCGAAGACGGCCTTGACGAAAAAACCCCATGTGAGCGGGGTGGGCGGCGAGTCGCCACCCGGAAAGGCCCGCCGTGGTAGGCGGACCGCATCCGAAGGACCGGAACGAAGAGGAGGACCCTGAGCGGCACGCGAAGGGTTGCGGGCTGCCGCGGCGGGCCTAGAAGGAGAGCCGCCCACCCGCGCCGCCGGGAAAGGCGCTACAGAGAAGAATTGCGCGCGTCTGACGAGCCGCGCCAGGGGCGAAGCCGAATGGCCGAAACCGCCTGAGCCTGTCGAAGAAAAAGCGGGCTTGGTTCACGAGCACCCGGCGCGCGCCGTCAGGCGCGCGGGCGCCCGCTACGACCGCAGGCTGGACAGAATCTCGCAGGGATGGGCGTCAAGCGCCGCAGTTACGTCGAGAAACTCAATGACATCGAGACGCCGCTCTCCACCGTCGTATTTGGCCACAAGGATTGCGGACGACCAAGCTTCTTCAGACGAGGAAGTGCCGGTATCCGCCATTCATCAGTGCACGGCCGCGAGAGACGGCGCGGCGGATACGGTCGCGCAGGTGATCGCGCGGATCCCTCCAGTCGGCGTGGACGCGCCGTTGGCCGATCAGAGCTTCAGCGAGAACACTTTGCAAGATCTTTCCCGGGCAAGGTTCACGACGACCCGAGTCGCAATAGCCTTGCCCGGCCCTCCGGTCAGCAACCAATCAATGTGCTGAATGCGCGCTAAGGATATGAGCCGCCCTTGACGAGGCAATGCATTTGCATTACCTATCGGAGCGATGGTCCAATGACTCAGGAGGCTGACATGGTTGCGCTCGCTCAGGATGTCTCGAAGCTCACCGATCGCTATCAGACGACGGTGCCAAGCGGTGTGCGAAAGCAACTTCAGCTTGGGAAGGGCGACCAAATCCGGTATTATACCGAACCCAGTGGTCGGGTCTATATTGAGGCGGTGCACGAGGCTGCCGATCCGGCGCTCGGGGCATTTCTCGATCTTCTCGAAGCGGATATTCAAGCTCACCCCGAGCGGCTGAAGGCGTTCGACGGGGCGCTATATGATCGGCTAAAAGCGCTGGTCGGGGATGTCGAGGTTGATCTCGACGCAACACTGTCTGCCGATGACGAATGACGAGGCAAGACGGGCCACTTAAGGCTCCCCTCGTCATCAACGGGTGGTCGATCTACGCGCAGCCGCTCTTCCTCGATCAGCTTGAATGTCTGATCGAGGAGGTTGAGGCCCGCAAGGCGCGCGACCCCGTCAACTACCGGAAGAAGAACTGCACGAAGCAGCTGGCGGCGATCGCCAGACTCGTGACCAAGGATATCCCGGCTGACCCGGCGGGGGCGCAATTTCGGCAGGGTGATACGCTCGGCAGCGACCGCAAGCACTGGTTCCGTGCGAAGTTTTTTCAGCAGTATCGTCTGTTTTTCCGGTTCGATAGCACCAGCAAGATCATCGTGCTCGCGTGGGTAAACGACAATGACAGCTTGCGTGCCTACGGGAGCAAGACAGATGCTTACGCGACCTTCAAAAGCATGCTGGATAGCGGCAATCCTCCCGACGATTTCAGAGTGCTGTTAAAAACGGCAAAGGCAGCGGCAGAACGGTTCGAGGCGGCAGTCAAAGCGGCAACTGAGGGCTAGGCAGGGCTTCAGACCAACCGAAGCCTACTGCACGAATCCGCCAGTTCTGGAATTCCCCGCCATTGGAGACGAACCTTCACGCTATAGATAGCAGCCTGTGCAGTTGCAGGTGACTCATCAGTGAACCGAAAAACGAACCGGCCAGACGCGCAATGGCTTGTCTAGTGATGCTCACGCCGAGCTTTCTCTGCGGCCAGTATGGAGATGGAGCGCGGCTGTGCGCCGCTTGAACCTGGGATGCAGCCGATTTCCGAGGCCAGATTTGCCCCGCACTGCCCCATTCCAGCACGCACACCAATTCACCACAGCGTCAGCGCTGGCAGGAGAGTTTTGCGGCAATCGGAAATAGCAAAACAGGTTGCGAGGACCTGAAGACCTTGTTCGTAGCGTTCCGCGCCCGGAAAACGCTGGAGGGCCGCTCAACGGCAAAGGTCATAGCGGCAACACTGATGATCGGGCTCGGGATCCTCACGCACAGCAGGTGCCAAACTGCGTGTCGTTCTTGGAAAACCCTCTGCTGACGCGCGAAACCTCAAACACCCTTACCGCTCCTGGATGCCTTCCGTTGGATTGAGCCCTGCCCGCCCCCGACGTCGCGTGAAGACTTAGGAGGCAGAACTCGCACCACTTACCAGTACGCAAAACACTGCCCGCGCTTGCTCGCTGGCCTCAGTGGCCTCCAGACACTGGCCCATGTGGATCCCGAGGATGGGGTCAGGCAATCATGCGCAAACATAATGCCCGAGAGATGCGAGTCTGCCGACCTCAGCGTTGACGGCGCGAGTTCAGCCTGCAGGAGGGCGTTGAAGAAGCCGGGTTTTCACGCGAGTTTCGCGATAGCGCCTGCATTGCCGGCGTCGGTTTGGATTCTCAGGCCCGCCGCGGCGGATCAAAGGTAACAGGCTGAGCCGATACCGCCGAAATCGAACAGGAGAGTGGGCGCCCAACCGCCTGAGGTTCATGACCGCTGCGGTGAGGAAGACCGGCATATCCAAACCAACTTCGGTGTGAGCTTCACTGCTTGAGTTATGCAAGTTTGCTGCGAGCTCGCACACGAGATCGATCAGGCGCTTACGGTTGCAGTCATTGTCGGATCTAAGACGATGCCGGACATAAGACACAGCGCCATCAGAGTGGTCGCATTGTTCTGAAACGATTTTCCTGGTTGGCACGACACATGCAGTCCTATGCGCAAACGCACTGCCGCGTCGCACCAACTGAGAAGAACTCATCCTATGATCACGCTCGCCGAGCATGCGCTCGCCGCCGCAAACAATGAGCTTTCCCGAGCGGACGGAAGCCTTTGCGCTTTCATTCTTCAGGTTGCACGGACATGACCGCATTCGATTTCCGCCCAACGCTGAATGCTCCCGACGATGATCCTTATCTTTGGCTTGAAGATATAGAAGGCGAACGGGCACTTGACTGGACCGCCAGCCAGTCGGCCAGGACACTGGAGCACTTCGGTGGAACGCAATTCGAGCGGGACCGCGCGGCCCTGACAGCGATCTTCGACCGTCCTGACAAGATTCCCTTGATCACCCGCCACGGTCACTACCTCTACAATTTCTGGCAAGATGCCCGCAACCCGCGCGGACTGTGGCGCCGAACCACCTTTGCCGCCTACATGAAGGCGGATCCCCAGTGGGAGCTCCTGCTCGATGTGGACGCCCTCGCCGCTAGCGACGGAGAGGACTGGGTCTGGGGGGGCGCGTCGATCGAGCCAGAGAGACGGGAAAGAGCCGTTCTACGCTTCTCGCGCGGCGGCAGCGAGGCGGTCGTGCATCGCGAATTCGATCTGGAGTGTGTTAGCTTCGTCGCCGACGGTTTCAACCTCGCGGAGACCAAGGGCGGGGTAAATTGGCTCGATCCTGACACGCTTCTGCTTTCCAGTGCGCTTGGTGATGGCATGGCCACCCGCTGCGGCTACGCGCGCACCGTGCGGCTGTGGAAACGTGGCGCGGATCCGCTCACCGCGCCGGTAATCTTCGAGACCGGTCCCGAATCCCTCGGCGTGTCCTGCCATCTGGACCGCACCGCCGAGAGCGAGCGCCTTTGGTTCATTGAGCAGGCGACCTTCTTTGAGAAGATCGGCCGAATTGGCGACAGGAGCGGGCCGAAGATGCGGATCGACCTTCCTCGGGACGCTTCGTGGAGCGGCTTCGGCAACTGGCTGGCGGTAAAGCCGGGCAAGCCGTGGACAGTGGGAGGGACGACCCATGCCGCGGACGCGCTGATCGGTATCTCGCTTTCCTCCTTCATCGCCGGCGAGCGCAGTTTTGCCACCCTCTTTGAACCAGGCGACAGGCGCTCCCTGCAGTCATTCTTCTGGAATAACGGGAAGCTCATTATCTCCTACCTCGTCTACCTCGTTCCGCGTTTCGACATGTTCACCCCCGACCGCGAGGAATGGACGCGCCGAGTGCTGGACACCGTGCCCGCCGAAGGGACTGTTCACCTTCGGTCGCTCGATGCGGAACATCTCGAGACCAACGGAGAGGTCCTCGTTTCGGCTCAGAACCCGATCAAGCCGCGGAAGCTTCTCCTATTAGACCTCAATGCCGCGGCGCCTCTCGGCGCTCCAGTAATCCTGAAGCGCAACCCGGAGAATTTCGACGCATCCGGGCTGGTGGTCACGCGCCACGAGGCAGTCTCGACCGGTGGGGAGATGATCCCCTACACGCAGGTCGGTCCGGCGAACGGGAACGGGGATGCCCCGGTTCACCTCACCGCCTACGGCGGGTACGGCATATCGCTCCTGCCCCACTACAACTCCTCGCTCGGCAAGCTGTGGCTCGAACGCGGCGGCACGTGCGTGGTGGCGAACATCCGGGGCGGCGGAGAGTTCGGCACCCGTTGGCACGAGGCCGGGCGCAGGGAGGGCAAGCGTCTCGCCCATGACGATTTCGCCGCCGTTGCCGCCGACCTCGTGCGAAGGGGCATTACGCTGCCGAGGCGGATTGCCGCCGAGGGCGGCTCAAATGGCGGCCTTCTGATCGCCAACATGCTTACCCGCTATCCTGAGCGTTTCGGCGCGCTGTTCTGCAAAATGCCGCTTGTCGACATGCGCCGCTACACCAAGCTTTTGGCGGGCGCGAGCTGGATTGACGAATATGGCGATCCCGACAAGCCGGAGGAATGGATTTTCCTAAAGGAAATCTCCGCTTATCACGTCGCGACGCCGGGACAGCCCTATCCGCCGATCCTGCTTGCCACCACGAAGCGGGACGACCGCCTCCACCCGGGCCACGCGCGTAAGATGGCCGCAAAGCTGCAGGCTCTTGGCTATCCCGCTTACTTCTATGAGCCCGGCGCGGGCGGGCACGGCTACGGCAAGAACAATCGGGAGCGGGCCGCATTCATTGCCTTGGGCACCAATTTCCTTCGCAGTGCGATCGGCTGGCAAGCCGATGGCGTTCGATAGGTCAGCGGGACCCAGACAAAGAGCAACGTTTCAATCAGTGGGTACAGGTCAATGGTCGCGAGCACGGCGCGAATAATGTGTGCGCGTTCCCACGCAAATTGCGCATGAGCGCTCCGCCAATCAAGATTTTTCGTAGTTCGGTCCACATTTTCTGAAGAGCAAGGAGAGAATATCATGGCGAGAAACCAAATGCGCGCGGCGCGGGGAGTAACAGCGGCCGTTGTCCTCATCGTGATGGGACAGCAGGCCGTCGCGGCGGACCTTGCGCAAGCCGCGAGCGTCCCGCAGGCAGGAGCCTCGGTCACGCAAGAGCCAAGTCCTTGGCAACTCCGCCTGCGTGGGTTGGGGGTCATCACCGAGGATTCGGGCTACGTCAATGCAGTGTCAGGCTCCGGTCTTTCCTACTCGAACACCGTGATCCCGGAACTCGATATCTCCTATTTCTTCACGGACAACATCGCCGCCGAGCTCATACTCGGCACCACCTATGCCAACATCGAGGGCCAAGGAGCGATCGGCGCGCTGGGCAATATCGGCAAGGTTTGGCTGCTGCCGCCCACGCTCACATTGCAGTATCATTTTACCGATTTCGGCGCGTTCAAGCCCTATGTAGGCGCCGGCGTGAACTACACGATCTTCTATAACCAAGGTGCCGGCAGTGCCGATGCTCTCAAGGTTAAGAATACGTTCGGCACCGCGCTGCAGGTGGGATTCGACTACATGGTGGATCAGCACTGGGGCGTCAACTTCGACGTGAAGAAGCTTTTCCTCAAGCCAGACTTCGACGTCACGGTCGACGGCGCGAAGCTGACGGGAAAGGCGGAGCTCGATCCCTGGTTAATAGGCGCAGGTGTGACCTACCGCTTCTAACAACGAAAGCTGAAGGCGGCTGCTGATAGCCGATCGGAAATGAAGGGCGCCTCGCACGCCCTTTTTTACGGTCGTCCCTGCACGGGCGACACTTGAAGAAGCCGTTGTCGACAGGCGGCCGCCCTCCTCCAGCGGACCAAGAAGGGTACCCCTGGTCAATGCGGCCTCGACTAACGCCTGAAATGGACGTGCTTAGATGCCCTTCGGATCAGGATGGCTGTTGGGTATTGTTGATGGAATGCCCGGCATCAGTCTCCCGGACGTCATGTCAGAGCTATGCGCCTGCGTAAGGCGAGCACGGAGCTCCTCGACGCCGACAAGATGCCTTGTTCAGCCATGCTGCGACAGCTGCTGTCCTTTTGCTGCAGGAGCGGTGGCTGGCGCCCCGGAAGCATTCCTCGGCAGGCAAAGGCCTGCCTTTGCCCTGCCCCATGGCTTGACCCATGGCACGGTGCCGCGCTCCAGTTCGGCAATGAAGCGGTCGGTGATCTCCTGATAAAAGGCTGGCGCCGGGCGCCCGCCCTTGCCTGCGCCAGCCTCTGTGCTGGCACAACGCTTGCTGTTTGCACGCATGTCTTATCCTCCGCTCACCAATCGCCGCGCCTTTCCCCGGCAGTGGGGTGGGCGGCGAGTCGCGACCGGATAGGCCCGCCGTGGTAGGCGGACCGCATCCGAAGGACCGGAACGAAGAGGAGGACCCTGAGCGCAAGCGAAGGGTTGCGGGAAGCCGCGGCGGGCCTAGAAGGGGGTGCCGCCCACCCCGCGCCACCGGGAAAGGCCAACAGACAAACCGCGCCGCCCGCAAGGGCGGCGGCCGTCACAGCCCGAAGGAGTGCCCACGCCAAGGAATGGCCGAGACCGCCTGAACTTGCCGAAGAAAAGCGGGCTCGGTTCACGAGCACCTGGTGCGCGCCAAGGCGCGCGGGCGTTCCTGTCAGCAGCATGAAATGCCTGGAAAACCTTCTGGTCGAGTCTCATCAACCGCGATTTCGTCGCTGCTTCCAGATTTATCGAGTAAATCGGCCGGCTCGATTCCGAGCACTCTGGCGAGTTTTGCCACCGTATCAATGCTGGCGCCATAGACCGACCGCTCAAGTGCGCTGACATATGCTCGGTCGACGCCAGCCTCATGGGCCAGCGCTTCTTACGACAATTTCTTTTTTGGCCATGCCTACGCAGATTGCGGGCAAAGACCTCTCGGATTTCCATGCACGAGAAGCCACCCTATTGTCGAGGATTTCACCACGGAGGATTCTCTACAAAAATCAGAGATAACAAAGGGGAGCGGCTGCACGGCATCACTTTAGCGAGGCAAATCCCGCTGAGCCGTAAACTCAAGGAGGTAAATCGTGAAGTTTGGCACCCAAACCAAGCGCAACGCGATCTACAGGTCACGAGAGCGACGCATTTGTGCCAGAAGCTCGCAAGGATCGATATCGAGAGCCTCGGTAAGGTCGAGAAACTCAATTACGTCCAGCCGACGTTCACCACCCTCGTACTTGGCCACGAAGGATTGTGGGCGGCCCAGCATATCAGCAAGCTGGGTCTGGGTGACCCCTTTGGTTTTGCGCGCCGCAATCAGCCGTTTTAGCAGCCGGCGCTGGCGAGCTGATCGAAGGGATTTCGGCATCAGACGAACCGGCCAAGAAGGAACCGGCTCACCGACTAATCCCAGTTTCGGATTATCCCATTTTAGGATATTGTACCGTGCGCGGGCGCGGAATAGGTCTTAGGCGAGACATGAAATGGTAGACAGATTGTTCCAACCTGCTGTTGCCGACGAGGTCCCATGGGCGGAAAGCCTGACCGCTTACGACGATGAACACTTCACGACATATTTGAAGCTCATAGACGCATGCGCCGACAATGCGAGCGAAGAAGAGATGGCGCAGGCGATATTGGGCATCGATCCAGTGCAAGAGCCAGCGCGCGCCCAAAGGGCGGTTCGCAGCCATCTCGCGCGCGCCCACTGGCTGGTGGTGGCGGGGTACAAAGAGCTGTTCTCTGGCCAAAAGGCCTGATGGTGACAGTCGTTATAGAAGAAAACGCTTATAACCACCGTTCATAAGCGAGCGCCCGCGTCTGACTGCACGGCGGACGCTGTCGCGAAGATGGTCACCGGGGTGGGCCCAGTCCTGCTCGACGCGGGCTCTGCCGAAGAGAGCAAGGCCGATTTCGCGGTGTGATGCGCCAGCGATGGAGCCGTCGAGCGCACGCAAGACTCGGCGCAACCGCGAGCAACGGGGCTCGGTCGGAAAGAATCCTGGTTGCAGCCTGCCGGTCCAACAGAGGCTGTTCAGACATTCCAGCGCGTTTAGGCGTTGCTTCAGTTCCTCTGGCGACCAGAGGACGGAGGATGTCAATCGCACAGGTTCGAGGATGCTGACGCCGGAGGCAGCCAGCTGCAAGCTCCTGCCACTGTCCTCTACAAGTACGTGCTGATGCCCGTCCCGCGTGACGAGTATGGAGATGCGGCAGGAGCGCGGGGCGAGATCAAGCAAGTCGACCCCGCGCGGCCGCGCCGCCATTTCGGCAGCAACCGGCAAAACATGCGGACATTGGCAGGGGCACCAAAAGACGCTCGCATCAGTTCCTTTTGAGCTTGCAAAACAGAAGGCCCCACCGCGAGAGATCAACAGTGTTCGAAGGCAGGCTGATAATGTCCACGGATCGGGCGTTCGTGCGTTCGGCACCGCGTAACGCGTTCGCCAGATCCTTCTGGAAGTCCGGATTGCGCCTGAGGAATTCCCAGGCCCAGCCTCGACTGGTGAGCTGCTCGACATAGCCATAGGCACCATCATCTTGCCTGTCCGGCCAAGCAGGGCCAGGTCTTGTTTCGTCCATTGCATCATTTCCAGGAAGGGTTGGATTCAAGGCTCAGGCGATCTTCATGACCGGTGTCCACAGCACCGGGCCCTTGAGCCCGCCATTGCGACGGAGGGCTTCCAAACTCTCTGTTGAGACGTCGAGATATCCGGCAACGGCGCGCGTGTTGCCTATTGTTTGCGGATCGGACAGCCGTTCGAGTGGCCAGCCGGCGCGACGCAAGATCCGCTCTATGCGCAGATCCGTTACGGTAACGATACTGCACAGACCACGTGACAACCCAAACTCGACCATCCCGGAAAACAGCTCGTAGGTGCCAATAGCGATGCCCGCCTGTTTCGGCGCGGAAGGCGGCAGATCAAGCGCAAAACGGCTGCTTTCCCAAACCCGCGGATCTTCCGGCGCCGAACGGTCTGCAAGGAGAGCGCAGAAGCTGTCGCGCAGCATCGTCGGTCCGGTGGTCGGCAACAGGCGCACGCAACCGTCGATGCGCCCGGTGGGCGAACGCAGCAAGAGGTAGTGGGGACGAAGCGCGTCGAACGGATCGACCTCATAGCCGCCGCTGAACGAAACGTCCCAATCAAGTCGATCCCTGAAGACGCGATACCGCAAGCGGTGCATCTGCTCGAGCTCGTCGCTGAACTCAGCGTAACAATCCGGCGTGATCAACTGCATCATGATGGCCTTTCTCCCTCGCATGGATAACACCTGCGATTGAAGGCAAGGGCCGGAGTTGATACAACCTGTGTATGTGCCCAGGTTTCGGAGATCAGGTGAAGAGAGATGGCCTGGATAGTGCAAGCCGAACGGCTGCCTGAATAACCGTCTTCACGCCAAGCTTCATCCTGGCGTTATCCCGATGATAGGCTGCGGTGTGCCGACTGATTCCCAAGATGCGGCCGATCTCCCACGCCGTCTTTCCGCGAGCCGCCCACTTCAGACACTCCATTTCCCTTCGCGATAGGGCAACGCCATCCACGATCCTGCCGTCGGCCAACTTGCGACAGGCATGAAGATGGAAGAAGACCGCGATGAGCTGCAGCACGCGGTCATATCGGTCAATCAGGCGGAAGAACAGTGGTCGCCTTTCATCCGAGGCGAAGGTCAGTGCTGCAAACGTACCGGTGCTGCCATGGATCGGGATCGTGAAGCCGCAGTGAATGCCAAATTGCGTCGCCTCATCCATCAATTGTCGCTGCTGCGTCGACAGTTCGAGATCAGCACCGTGCGCATCCCAGTTGAATGGTTCCTGACCACCACGCGCCTGATGGATAACCGGGTCAATCTTTTCATACCGACTGTGAAGGTAGTGAGATGTCCAGGATTGAGGATAGGTGGATATCAGGCGCACCTTGCGGCCCTTGCCAAGCGAAGGGAAAAGATAAGCGGCAAATCGAGCGAAGAGGCAATCTCGCCCAGAGCGTTGCGCAGGTCCGTCGCGTCAGCGCTGTCTGCGATTTGCTCTACAAATCTGTGAAAAACGTCTTGCATAGCTAAACTGCAGTGAGTTTGCCCATGGCTTCTGGCCCTACATATCGGAGCCAAGACGGGTTGACCAAAGCGCAGCCATTCAGGGAAGAAGGCCCGGCAGGAGACTGAGCTCCGTGCCGGGCCGGTGCGCCTTGGGAGGGCGATATGTGCTTCGACTTTGCTCTTATCGACACCGAGACCTCATTCCAACGCCATCTCTTAGCAGGCGATAGTTGTCATCCTTGGGTTGGCACTTCCTTACGGTCGGGGTGTCTGTTTGCGGGCGGTTGAAGACTCTCTCCATGGAGTAGCTCAACCTCACGGAAGCTTGCACATCGGCGGTCGTCTCTGAAAGCGTCACCTCTACAATTCTGCAACAGCCTACGTTGCGGTCTCGGACGCGAAGGCGGTATTGTGTTTCGAGATTTGCGTCGCGCGCGCCAGCTCATGACGCCACAGGGGCTCCCGGAGGTGATATCCTGGTCGATCCGAGTGGGAGGCGTCATCCGTCACGTCAGATCATATCGCGCCCTCCGCCTTCAGCGCGCGATAGGTCGTATCGACTGATTTCGCAGTTGCGTCGACGATGATGTCGATCTCTTTTCGGGTAATGATCAGAGGTGGGGCAAAGCCGAGGATATCGCCATGCGGCATAGCGCGGCCTATGACGCCATTTTCAAACAGAGCAGCGGCAGCGCGCACGCCGACTTGAAGTCCGGGTTCAAATGGCACCCGGCCCTTCGGATCCCGCATCAGCTCCACGGCGGATAGAATGCCGACGCCGCGAACCTCGCCGACAATGGGATGTCCCTCCAGCTCGGCCTTCATCCGGGTATGCCAGTACGGTCCGACATCCCGAACATGTTCCAGGATATTTCTTTCCTTTAGCAATTTAATGTTGGCAAGCGCGGCCGCCGCGCAAAGCGTGTGACCCGAATATGTCCAGCCATGGCCGAGTGGCCCGTGCTTTTCCGTCCCTTGTTCCAAGACCGACCAGACCCGGTCACCGATAATCGAACCGGAGATAGGCAGATAGGCGGAACTCAAGCCCTTGGCGATGGTTACGAAATCCGGGCGCATGCCATAGAGGTGGGAACCGAATTTCTCACCGGTTCGCGCGAAGCCGCAGACCACCTCATCGGCAATAAGAAGGATGTCGTACTTGTCAAGCACCCCCTGAATCGCAGCCCAGTATCCCTTCGGAGGCGGAACGATGCCACCGGTCCCAAGTACCGGCTCTCCAATGAAGGCCGCAACGGTCTGTGGGCCTTCAGCGAGGATAAGGGCTTCAAGTTCGTTGGCACAGCGCCTGGAGAACGCCTCCTCATTTTCGCCGTCGCGCGCCTGGCGATAGTAGTGTGGCGTCGTCGTATGGCGCACCAAATTAAAAGGCAGATCGAAGAAATCGTGAAAAAAGGGAAGCCCTGTCATGCTTCCGGTGACCAGCCCGGACCCGTGATATCCGCGATGCCGCGAGATGATCTTCTTCCTTTCGGGGCGGCCGAGAATGTTGTTGTAGTACCAGACCAGCTTGATGTTGGTTTCGTTGGCGTCTGAGCCGGAAAGGCCGAAGTAGACCCGTCGCATGTCCTGTCCGAAATATTCGACCACGGCCTCCGCCAAAAGCGCGACCGGCTCCGTGCCCTGGCTGGCATAGACATGCGCGAACGGCAGCTCGTGCGCTTGCCGGGCGATAGCCTCGGCAATCTCCGTGCATCCATATCCCATATTGACGCAGTAGAGCCCGCCGAAACCGTCAAGGCTCTTTCGGCCTTCCGTATCCCAGATGTACACGCCTTCTGCACCGACCATGATCCGGTTTGGCGTCTCGCCGCGGCTGTGCTTGGCTAAGTGCGTAGACGGATGAAAGACGAAGCTTCGGTCCTTCTCCCGCAGTTGCTCGGTTCCCAGATTGCTCAAACGCATCGTCCCTCTCCTCGCGATCCCTCGGCTGGGAACACTCGGCCAGCCGCCCGTTGCAAACCAGCATACTGACAAACCTGCCTCGGGTTTCGCGGAAATGCATGTCCTTAGCCGACGAATTCACGGAATCGGCACCAATAGCCGTGAAAACCAAGGCTTCGGGAGTTTACCGTTGCCTCTGGGTGGACAGAGGAATCGGTGAGTTGGATTTCACTGGTTTCGTCACGACAAGGCTGTAGTATTGCTCGATACCCAAGCCTGCCTGCAGCAATTCCTCCATGAAATCCTGATACGCAGCCATGGAAGGTGATGAAACGCGCATCAGATAGTCGATCCGCCCCCCGATAGCCCAGCAGTCAAGGATTTCCGGAATCTGTTGGATCGCAGTCTCGAAGTGCCGTTGGTCCTCCAGACGATGGCGATCCAGAACCACCTCAACCATTATAGAGATGATGCCCCCCATGAGGGCTGGACTTAGTCGCGCGTAGAACCCCTCAATGATCCCCGCGGCTTGGAGCACGCGGAGCCGCTCCGAACAGGCCGACGCCGAAAGGTTAACACGCTTTGCGAGCTCGCTTTTCGAAATCCGACCGTCTGACTGGATCTCTGAGAGAATCCGGACATCCAAAGCGTCCAGTCGCACAGGATCAGGTTTCGATTTCATGACCTTTTGCTCTCAAGCGGTAGTCGACAGCGCAATTAGTGCCAACCAATTCCATCATTAATCGAAGCGAACGAACACAGTGGCCGTCATTCGTCCTCGGACTGCAAGCTTCACTGCGAGGGTTGTAGAAGTCAGGGAATTGAGAACGATCCAAGCAGAACGCTGTAGAACAGTTGAGCTATTGTCCCTCCCCTAACCGGGCGATGGCGTATTTGGAGAGGGTGATCGCCTGTCGGCGGCGACCTCGTCGTAAATAGATAGCGCATTTTTTTGGTATCTCCGGTGCTTGACCTCATTGGCACCCTCGACCGCACCCGGGCGTCGATCGTATAGACGGCAGTCGATGCAGTGTTTACATCCGAGCATTTGGCATCGAGAGCGACTTGAAGGCCTTTCTTATCTGGCTCGCCGAGGAGCTGAACCACAAAATGCCACTTGTGGTACCGTTGCAGCCCAAAATCTGGCGCGGGAGTCTGGCCGGTTTGCGCAGCCGGCGGACTCAAACGCCGATGTTGCGCGCGATGGTCGGCCGCCATGCGCTTGCGCCACTCAAGAGGCCCGGAATTGTGAATGGAGTTTCCCTCAACATCGACAGCCATGATCACCGGCATGTCCTGCACCTCGAATTCATAAATGGCTTCCATGCCCAGGTCTTCAAAGGCAACGATCCGCGCCGCCTTGATCGATTTTGAATCAGGTACGCAGCGCCACCCACTGCGATGAGATAGGGCGTTTTGTGTCTCACAATCGACTCGATGGCGGCCGGGCCCCTCTCCGCTTTGCCAACCGTTGCATATAGCCCGGCCTCGGCGAGCATCTTTTCAGTAAAACTGTCCATGCGGCTGGAGGTTGTCGGGCCAGCCGGCCCGACGACCTCATCCCTCACTGCGCGGACGCGTCCGACGTAGTAGATCACGCGTCCCCGCAGATCGACCGGGAGCGGCTTGCCGGCATCGATCAAATCGACCATTCGCTGGTGGGCGGCGTCACGGCCCGTCAGCATCTTCCCGGACAAAAGAAGCGTTTCCCCGCAGCGCCACGATGCCGTCTCTTCCTTTGTGACCGCATTCAGATTGACCCGTCGGACGTCGGCAGTGTGCAAGTCCTCATTTCCGATCTGTGGCCATTCGGAAAGGTTTGGTGGTTGGAGCTGGATCGGCCCTGTGCCGTCCAATGTGAACGTCAGGTGCCGGTTGGCGGCGCATTGCGGAATGAGCGCCACAGGCTTGGACGCCGCGTGGGTAGGATATGTTGCAACCTTGACATCAACGACTGTCGTCAGGCCGCCTAGGCCCTGAGCGCCGATGCCAAGCGCATTAATTCGTTCATAAAGCTCAACCCGCAGTGCCTCCTCCGCGCTTGACGGCCCCCTGGCGGTCAGTTCCGACATGTCAATCGGTTCGTTCATGGCCTCCTTGGCCAGCAGCATTGCCTTTTCGGCACTGCCACCGATGCCGACCGAGATCAGGCCGGGTGGGCACCATCCGCTGCCCAGCGTCGAAACGGTATCGACCACCCAGTCGGCAACGGACGCGCTGGGGTTAAGGGTGGTGAAACGCGCCTTGTTTTCGGACCCGCCCCCTTTTGCTGCGATGGTGATCTCAATCTGGTTGCTGGGCACGAGGTCGACGTGGACGACTGCCGGCGTGTTGTCACGCGTGTTCACCCGCCCGGCAAGCGGATCCGAGACAATCGATGGT
>NZ_JAMYSV010000027.1:0-47768 GCF_040322115.1 Mesorhizobium sp. M0195
TCGTCATATGTCGAAGCCCTCAAAGGCTCCGAACATCGTCCTTCACGCCGATCCCCGAAAGGTGCCGTCGGAACATCGCTTACAACGATCTGATCCTGCCGATGTGCTCGCCTTCCTATCTTGCCGAACTGCGCGCGATCTCACCGGATCCGCGCGAGCAGCTTCGCCATGCGCGGTTGATCGACAGTGTGAAGGCCTATTTCCGGTGGGATTATTGGCTGCCGTGCAACGGTATCCAGGGCGCCCGCATGACGTATCCCTATCGTTTCGACCGTTCGTCAATGTCGGTTCAACTGGCGAAGGACGGTGCAGGTGTGGTCCTGGAAAGCACAGCCCTCGCATTCGAGGACCTGGTGTCGGGTTCTCTGGTTCCGGTCTCGATAGAGTTCGAGGTCATCGAGTTTCCGGGATACTGGCTGGTCTGTCCTTCGCGGCATATGAACCGGCGCGCGGTTCGCCTGTTTTCGGACTGGGTGTCACGCGTGGGTAAGCGCGACACCGATCTGGCTCGCCGGTTTCTGGCGGAAAAGCAACTGCGCATATCGTTCGAACGACGGCCTCATTTCGGGGCACGGGATGACAAAGCGGCGCCAATGGCGTGAACAGTTCGGCGTTCAAGACATGGCAAGACGAAGATTGACAGCACGTTGCGGTTGAGGAGCTGGCAAAACCCAGGCTGTGTGCAAGCGAATGGGTTGGCCCCGCTTTTCCAGCGACCTTCCTCTTTTCCAACCCGACAACGACTGACTTACCTGTTTTCTGACGCAGCCGGAGACGGAGGCACTCAGTTCATACAGCCGTAAATTACCGGCGTCATCGTCCGTGCAACGCTACAGGGAATGCTCGACAGCATTGTAATGCCATTCCGCCGACGCGGCCATGGCTTCAATGAACGCGAGTTTGACGGTAGCGACTAAGCAACCGAACCGTGGCGCCAATGACCTTCTGAGCTTCCTCCCATTTCGGAAGATCTCGTTCCCCAACACGCGTGGCGATCGCGGCCAGTATCCAACCTACGCAGCTGATGTCTTCGGCAGCCTTCAGTTTCTCATGCTGCAGGATGCAAGCTTCAATGCCCGGTCGGGGCGGAGACCCGGGCGTAGTACGCTCAGCGATTAGCTGCAGACCGGCGTCGTAGGCGGCGCAAATTTTAATTCTATCGCCCCTTTCCGATTTCATCACCACATTCGCCCAAAGGGCCAACTCAGTTAAAAGATCGGTTACTTCATCTCTCATTAAAAACTGCCGCTGTTTTCTTCATGAAACGAAATTCCACGATCCAGATAGCGCGTGGCCCGGACAATGAGCGAGGTATTTTCGGGGTTTGTTGTTATCGAGCGAACCACTCCTTCTAAGCTTGCCGAGAATGTTAGTCAAAACGCTCAGTTTGCTCGGCAGGATCGCCGTCTAGACACAGCGGGCAAACATACGCATGCGGTTTCGTCACCACCAAGACCACCGATGGCTTGTGGCAGCGATCACAGGCAAAATCCCGGTGTGCAGTAGGCCAAACGTCATTTTCTATCTTTAGAGCACGGAGCCCCATCGTTTGGCAGCCGTCATCTTGCTGCCAGCCGGCGGAGGGCGCTGGGCTGGCACAGTGGTCTCGGGTTTAATGCGGAGGTATGGGAAAGAGAGGCTCTCCCGGCTCACTGCGCCAGCAACTCACAGGGGCGTCCCAGGTTGATTGGTGGCCCGTAGCGAGAAGACTCGATCGGGCGAGTTTGGCTGATACTCGCATTCTGACCGCCGAATTCAAGAATAGTGTTGCCCCTGAGATAACTCTTCGCGCTTGAGTTGCACGTATGCAACAGTCACTACCGACCTGCGAGGAGCGGAAAATCCCGAAACCTTGTCGGCGCCGCGAGAGGCCCCTTATTTGAAATCGCGTCTTGCCTTGCGACCTGGATGCCTCGCGCGAATATGCCGGTCTGATGGTACAGGCGAAGGCGACTGGTAAAGCGATCGGCAAGGCCGAAGGTTACGTCGCCGCCACAGCCGCTGCTCGCGAGTTCTTGTTCGTGGGCACGATCGGCATCGGGCGGGCCAGACCAAGATCGGCATGGCCAATCTCGCCTACAATCTCACCCGCCCGTATGGCACCAGGGGCGAACTGCGCCCGCATGACGACGAAGGCGGCGCAAACCGCCACCGCGATGCCAAAATCGGCAATCTCAACAACCAACTCCGAAGCGATCGCCGTCATCAGTCCACGCAGAAATCAGCGCGGCCCTACCGGTCCGCGAAACGCCGGTAGTACGAGGTGCCCAGGTGACTGGAGGCCATTCCTATGAAGGCAAAGCCTGACCCTATTCGTGATATTCTGAAGCGCCTGCAGTGGTGCTGGGTCACGTTCACTTCCCGCGCGATCTTGGCCGTCCATCAACCACGGCGCGTCCTTAGTTCCTCAATATTCACGACACTGTCGAAAATATACCCCGCGCCGCGCTCGGTGCGGATATACTGCGGGCGCGGCGCCTTATCCTGCCCCAACTTACGGCGAAGGCGGACGATAAGAACATCGATGCTGCGGTAGTAGACCTCCTGATCATAGACACGGGTCGCCATCAGAAGCTGCTCACGTGAAAGGACCCGACCTGGGTTCTTGAGAAAGGCCATCAGGAGGTTGAACTCGCCGGCGGTGAGCTTGACGTCAGGATCCGTTCCCCGGCGCAAGCTCCGACGCTTGGTGCTAACTCGCCAGTCATCGAAACGGTAGATGGTGTTTCGGTCACGCTCCGGCCGCTGGCGCATAGCGGCGCGCACGCGGGCGCGGAACTCCGTAAGCCCGAAGGGCTTAGTAATGTAGTCGCGAGCGCCGGTTTCGAGGCCAATCACCTTGTCGGCCTCATCTACGAAGTCACCGCTGATGATGATGATCGGAAGATCCCTCTTGGCACCAAAATCTCGAACGAACTGCAAACCGTCCTCTCGGCCGTAGCTCAGGTCGACAATTGCTAGATCAATCGCTTCAGAAGCCATATTGCTGGCGGCCTGCTGGCGGTTTTCGACCGCTCTGATGTTAAACTCATGCTTAGACAAGAAGCCCATAAGCGGTTCTCTCGTCGACGCGTCCTGACCGACAATGAGGATGTTCTTCATGGTCACTTCCTGTTGACTGCAGCTTGGGCTGCCGGGGACGGTAGTCAAATTAGTGACGCTCAGCAGGTGGGACAATCTTCATCAGGCGTATTGCGGAATAGCGCAGACAAATAGGTCCTATGCGGAGTTCCTGCTGCGCAACAGTGCCCCCAAAGCCTGCTAGTTTTTGATGGATTGTCCGTCCTCTGCGACCACTCGTTCGGCAGACCGGGTTTATCCCCGCTGAGATTCGTATCGCTCCGGTCCTCTGGCACCATCACTGGAGCGCTTTTGCACCCAACTTCCTCTCCCGGCGGCTCCAATTCAGTTCAGTTTTGTTTCAATTTAAATCGCTGAAAAGTTGACATTCGTATGGATTCGTCGAGATTTATTGATCAGACGCAGAACTCGCCTTGATGTTAATTCCACTGTCTACAGGAAACTCCTGATGCCAAACCTTTTATCTAATTCCAATCTCCTTTCTAGACCCATGCTATCCTTTCTTTTGAACTTGCATGTCTTATTGTGCAGATCGCTCAGGGGGCGGAGCTTTCATGAACGGCGGGATGTCCGAGAGCAGGAGAGTGGAGATGAGTAGACTGGTCGTAGTCTCAAACAGGGTTTCGCTGCCCGACGAGCATGGTTCCCCGCCGCCAGGCGGGATGGCGATTGCGCTGAGCGCTGCGCTCCGGCGAAGGCACGGCCTATGGATGGGCTGGTCGGGGAAGGTGAAAGCCGGGGAGGACCCGTCAGGGCCGATCTCACGCCGGGAGGCCGGCGGGATCAATTATGCGCTTACCGATCTCTCGCAGACAGATTTGGACGACTATTACTACGGCTTTGCCAACCGGGTTCTTTGGCCGGTTTTCCACTGCCGAGTCGACCTCGCCGAGTATTCCGAAGCACGAATGTCCGGATATCAGCGCGTCAACCGACTGTTTGCAAAGCTGTTGCAGCCGCTCATCAGCGACGACGACGTCATATGGGTGCACGACTATCACCTGATCCCGCTTGCGAAAGAACTGCGGAACCTCGGCTGCGGCAATAAGATCGGCTTCTTCCTGCACATTCCGTGGCCGGCGGCGGACATCCTCTTCACCGTACCGCACTATGATGATTTGCTACGCGGGCTTTCGTGCTATGACCTCGTCGGCTTTCATACCGATGACGATCTTAGTAACTTCGCCGAATGCTTGCGCCGTCAGGGGTTACCGGACCCCATCACAAACGGTGTGTGCCAAGCCTATGGACGTGTGTTTCGCTGCGGCGTTTTTCCGATCGGCATCGACACGGCCGAGTTCGAACGACTGGCCGAGCAGGCGGCGCGCAGCGAGACTCTGCAGGAGCCCTCTCAGAGGATTCCCGGTTGTAAAGTCGCGATCGGCGTCGACCGCCTCGACTATTCGAAGGGCATCGAGAAGCGCATCGTCGCGTTTGACCGCTTCCTGCGGAGCAACGACCACCGCATCGGCAAGACGCAACTGCTGCAGATCACACCGAAATCCCGCACGGAAATACCGGCATATCTGGCGATGCAAAAGGACGTCGCCGAGCGGGTGGGGCGCGTTGATGGCGAACTCGGAACGATCCATTGGATGCCCGTTCACTACATCAACCGGTCCGTTGGACCCAGCGAGCTCGCCGGTCTATACCGCATGGCACGCGTCGGCCTGGTCACGCCGCTCCGCGACGGCATGAACCTTGTAGCTAAGGAATATGTCGCCGCACAGGACCCACAGAATCCAGGTGTTCTCGTGCTTTCGCGTTTTGCCGGCGCAGCCAGAGAGCTAGGCGGAGCGATCCTCGTCAATCCCTACGATCCGGAAGCGACGGCGAGGGCCATCGAAGAAGCCCTGGACATGCAGTTAGATGAGCGGATCGATCGTTGGCGTGCGATGATCGGCCGGCTCCGCGAATACAACGTCTATCGCTGGTGCGACGACTTTCTGTTAGGCCTGGATCAGCGCTGAGCTTTGCCGCGTTCCTTGGCCTAGCTTCGCCAGCATGAGGCTGACCGCGACCAAGTGAATCAGGCAGCATTTCGGCCTCGCTGAGCGATGCCGAATGTGCTGACGCTTAGCGCGAGCACACCGCTTACTAAGACAAGAGGAGAAGGCCGTGGATGAGCTCGCTTGCAGTCGCGAAACTTCAAAAAAGCGGGCGCAGCCGTTTGTCGCGGAACCTCGCGCCACACGGCAGCGGCAAATGCTGGCGTCGATTGACCTGAACTTGCTGTTTGCGCTCGAAGCGCTGCTGGAACAGCGCAACGTCACGCATGCGGCTCGACACGTGGGCTTGAGCCAGCCCTCGATGAGCCGAGCGTTGAGGAGGCTGCGTGGCATTTTCAACGACGATCTTTTGGTTCGCGGCTCCATGGGCCTGGTTCCGACCCCGCAGGCCCAACGCTTGAGCCGAATGCTGCCGCCGGTGCTGGATGCGATCCGCGGGATAGTGAACGGCAGTCTTGCCCAAGCCAATTGGCGATCGAAGGCGATAATGGCGATGCCCGATCATCAAGGACTGGTCCTGCTGCCGCGGCTCCTGCCCCGGCTGCGCCAGCACGCGCCTCATCTGGACGTCGTCATCGATCCGCTTCTCTCCGGCGCGATGCGGCGGCTTGAGCTAGGCGAGATCGATTTGGCTATAGGGCAGATTAGCGCCTCGCCGCCCGGATACTTGAGGCGCAGCCTCTACTCCGACCGGTTTGCCTGCCTGCTGCGCCACGACCATCCAGCCCTGGCGCGGGAATGGACAATCGAGAGCTTCGCGGCCTTGCGCCACGCAGCCATTGCCTTGGACTCCAAAGACGGCTTCGGCCGGGTGCATGACGAAATGGTCAAGTTAGATCTCCAGGGTCGCGATCCGGTGTTGGTTTCCAACATCTTGACGGCCGCGTTGGCGATCGCGGCGACCGATCTGCTGTTGATTGTACCACGCCGCGTCGCGACCAGGATCGCCGCCTTGCTGCCGCTAGCGATTATGGATCCGCCTGTGCAATTGACACCCTATGAAGTCGCGCTGATTTGGCACGAGCGTTCCCATCGCGACCCGGAGCATCGTTGGCTGCGCCACGAGATCGCCGTCGCCGCGGCGGCGGGAACAGAGCAAAATATCCCAACTGGGAAGGCAAGTGACTGATGAGTCGCCTAGGCAAGAAACGTGATCCGAATCCGGGGCTATCGTCAGGATATGACGGAAAAAGTTTATTGCCCTGCTCGCCCGTTGGGAGGGGAAGCTGGCTCTGCTGTGCCAGCGCATTGAAACCGTGCCGGTTTCGACAATTTGAAGCGAGGCAACAGGGCCAGACGAGAAGGTATCATACGCCCAGCCATCTATATACAGGCCAAAAACCGCCTCTCTTCGACCGCCATTCGGCCGCGCCAAGCCTTCCACAGGCCAGCTTCCCATGGTGTCTGTGAGGTGCCTGCATGCTGGCAGCATATCTTGGCTCGGACCCCGAAGCATGCAAGTCCTTGGCACTAATCGCGAGTTCTCTGAGGCAGATCGATATCCTTGATCACCGTTTATTGCGGGCAGGGCGCTCCGCGCAGATCGTCATCGTCGATTGTCGCGAACCGATTCACGACAAGCACGGGCGTGCGAAGCTCTCGCCCGAACCTGTCAAACTGGCTCTGGTTCTGGAAGAGAGCCTGGATCGACAAGCGGTCTTCTCCAACGGGTATTCCGATTACCTGTTGTGGCCGCTCACCGAGCAGGAAGTCCTGCGCAGACTTACCGCCTGCATCGTTCAGTTCGCGCAGCGTTCTACCCCGCCTTTCTTCTCAGCCGATCCGATCGTTCAGAATTCATGCAGTCTGCTGGCGCAGCGGGTCGATCAGCAGATCACCCGCGTCGAATTGGCGCGAATGGTAGGGACCAACAGGACAACGCTCACCACCCGTTTCGAGACATCGTTTGGCTGCGGGCCAATGACTTGGCTACGGCGCTACCGGATGACGGAGGCTGCTGACCGGTTGCGTAACGGGCATGAAAGCATCGCCAAGGTCGCCGAATCCTTCAGCTACGAGAACAGCAACAACTTCTCCACAGCCTTCAAGGCGTTTCATGGCCTCTCGCCACTGCGCTATCGCAAAATGATACGGCGCAGAGAAAAGCCTGTCTAACGCAAAGGTGGGGGCCGGAGCGAATTGGTATAAGGCGACGCGGGCACGCAAAGATCATCTCATCTCCGAGGCGTTTCCGCGCTTTGGGCACCTTAAGCTCTCGACCAACGCTCATGTCTCACAGCAGGAGGATAAAGCATGTCGAACGCATTTTCAGTGAATGTTCAAGAGCATGAACAGCGCTATTCCAAAGAACACTATGAGGCGGCGTCCGCATTTTTCTACGCCAAGCCCCTTGTTTTGGCCCAGTTAGATGCTGCGCCCCCCAGTGACGACACGATCGCCAACGCTCAAGGGACAGTGCAGTTTCACCTCATCGGCCAAAAAACCGAAGATCCGACGTACAGCGGCACCCTCAATGAGAATCAGGACAATCTACTGGCAATAGGAGGAATTATTAACGACTACATGCATACCCATTATGCGAACATCGATGCACAGAAGCTTGATATCAACACATGGACCGATGTTGTTGGCAACATTCCAGATCTCTCTATGGGCAGGCAAAAACTGAAGAGTTTTTCAAAAAAGGTGGCCGGGACGTCGGTCTCAGCTACTTTCCTCTCGCTGATTGCCAAGGCGATCATTACCGACGGGGCATCGTTGCTGCTGGATTTCCAGTCCTTCCTTACAGAAATGGGGAATCTCACCTTCAGTGCAAACGGCAAGGCGCAGCGATACAAGGCGCTGACATGCACCTACCAGAGCTACCTTCTCGATAATGGGGCAGGCGGATATTACGACTACGGAGCAATCGTTCTGCGGCAGATCGAGTTCAAAGAGCACTTCCTCGAGCTGAAATCCTCTTGTTCGTCGACCCACTACGTCCGCGTCGACATGGACTATGCCGAGGTCACCAATCTCGTTCAGACCCGTCGGATCCGCAAAGGCGGCCCCGATCACGAAAACTTCCAGGAGCTTGTGAATAAGAACTCCACCGACCAGTTCAAGAAGGCCAAGAACTTTTTCAACGGTGGCTCGACGCCGCAACAAGACATCAAGCCGCAGGTCTGATCGTCAGGCCTTTGATCGCGAAAGCAGCGCACCCAACCAATAGCGTGGATTTGGACGAACGTCGCCCGCATCATGGATGCGATAGAGCGGTCCGGTAAGCCCTTGCGAACTACCGATGCTCTGTCGCGCCCCCGGTGCCGGCGAACTCCGGTCCCGCT
This sequence comes from Mesorhizobium sp. M0195, assembly GCF_040322115.1. NCBI lineage: Bacteria > Pseudomonadati > Pseudomonadota > Alphaproteobacteria > Hyphomicrobiales > Phyllobacteriaceae > Mesorhizobium > Mesorhizobium sp. M0195. The sequence continues at coordinate 8,378 of NZ_JAMYSV010000027.1, forward strand.
TCCATAGGGAAGCAGACATGAACCCATTCGCAAAAACAGCTGCGGGCCTTTTCCTGGTGATCGGCCCGCAGAGCAGCCAACCGCTCGAGGCGGAGAGGATTTGCTCTGCCATGGTCCAGAAACTATTCGAAGACCAAACCCGGACTCTGGATTCTCGAGCATGGCAGAATGCCGCGCAAATGGTACCGAACCAGGTGGAAACCGCCACGACTTCAAGAACGCTAAACCGCACGATGGACGTGGCGGAATTGCCCAGTGCCTTTGCGTCAATTTGCGCGAATGCCGCCGACGGCAATGAAGCTGGCGTCGGTCTGGCAAAGGCAATCCGTAGCTATCTGAGCAAACACGGCGAACCGACGGCGTTCAATTGCCTCGTCCTAGATCAATCCGACTCCGCGGAAGTCCGTCTATCTTTAACCTGCCTTGCCGTGGTCGAACTTGGAAGCGCTGACAGTCTCGCCATCACCTCGATATTGCTCTCCGCATCGCTGAACCTGTCAAACGAGCAAACGCAATCCACTATCGCGCAGGTTTTCGGCCGTTTCAGCTCGCCGAGCGACTCACCGTACTACCTGCGCTTGTTCTCCAGCCGGCGGTCCCATAGTCAGAGACGTAGCGACATTCTGCAATAGACCCAAGGGCAAACAGAGGAATAGCTGATTGCGTCTGCGCCGCGTTGGTGGCTGCGGGAAATGACATCAAAAGGCTGCGCGAAGAAATAGCGTGGGAGGGCGAGGTGACCGTATAAACTGCGCATTTTCCATACAATTTCGGCCTTCGGGGAGACGGACTATGCACGATATTATCGACGTCCCGCAGAACGTCGGCGATTTTGCTGTGTGCTTGGCAGAATCTGGCGTCAATACAGTAATCCGGTACTACAACCATCGGAATAGTACACCATTTCCCTCAAAATGTCTGACAGGGGAGGAACTCGCCGCCCTTCATGGTGCTGGAATATCGGTAGCTGTGGCCTTCGAGCAGCGGGGTGGCGCGGGCGGCAATATCAGAGACTTGCATGGTGCGGCTGGAGAGCGAGACTCCGGTCGTGCGCTTGATCTGGCCGCCGCGTTGGGACAGCCCGAAGGCTCCGGAATCTATTTTGCAGTCGATTGGGACTACCACACACCACAGCATCTTGCACGAATAGCACCCTACTTCAGGAGTGTGCGGAATGCGTTGGCTGGCCGTTATCTCGTTGGCGTTTACGGATCGGGCACGGTCGGACACCACATGAAGCGCCAGGGGCTGGTGGACCATATATGGCTCTCTGGCTCGTTGGGATGGTCCGGAACGAGACAAGCGCTCAAGCAGGGGGATTGGTCGCTTTTCCAAAAGTTTATGGAAAAGCGTTCCGAGATCGGGGGCTTCGGATACGATGGAAATGTCCTCAATCCGGCCCTTGAAAACTTTGGTCAATTTGGGCCGGCAGGTACTCTCCCCTCTCGCGACGCGAAGGAACGTCTGCGTTGTTCAAAGTTGCTGCGCGAGGAGCGCTAAATCTTCGCTCCCGGCCGGGCAAGAGCTTTCGCATGGTCGATTCCTCCCGAACGGTACAAGGCACGCCCACGCCTTGTCACGCTGCACCGGAAGCTTCTCCCCCTGCGTCTTCGTCATCGATATCCCGGCATCGTTCATCCCTTCACAAACCGCTTGCCTTACGGCGCCATAATGGAAAGAGGATTATGAAAGGCTCCGCACCTGTATTCTCGTGGACACCCTCGGCCTTCCATAAACGACCGTTTGCGAAAGGAACCAGAGTGCTGATCGGCTACGCCCGCGTGAGCAGAGGCGACGACCAGTCGAACACGGCGCAGGCCAGGGCGCTCGCCGATGCCGGGTGCAAGCGTATCCTCAAGGAGGAGGCCTCCGGCGGTCGCTGGGAGCGGCCGGAATTGCACCGGGATGCTTGATCATTTGAGGGAGAGCGACACTGTCGTCGTCTGGAAGCTCGACCGTCTGTCTCGCTCACTCAAGGACGTTCTCACGATCATGGAGCGGATCGAAGCCACCAGCGCCGGTTTCCGCTCGCTGACAGAAGCGATCGACACGACGACAAGCCGGCCAGTGCCGGAACCGAGCGGCGCCGATCGTGCTGGTGAAGCGCCGTGACAGCTGCGGCGTTGCGGCGGGCGTGGCGTCGCAGCACGAGCGGCTCGGTTTCATGCTGCCCTACACGCCGTTGCATCATCTCTTGCTGCGGGCGCTGGACGGTCCGGTGGTGATGACCTCCGGCAATCGCTCGGGCGAGCCGCAATGCACGGACAATGACGAGGCGCGGCAGGAGCTTGCCGGGATCGCCGACTTCTGGCTGATGCACGACTGCGAGATTGTCAACCGGCTCGACGACAGCGTGGTGCGATTCGACGGGCACGGCATTTCGGTGTTGCGGCGCGCGCGGCTTCGCGCCGGAGCCGCTGGCGCTGCCGGCGGGCTTCGATGCCCCGGTCAGGGCGCTGGCTGCGGGCGGCGATCTAAAGGCCGCGTTCTGCCTGGCGGGCGACGGCAACGCGCTGCTGTCGCAGCATCTCGGCGACCTCGACGAGCTGAAGAACCAGAACGCGTGGAGGCAGGCGTTGGGGCTGTATCGAGGCCTGTTCGACACGAAGCCGGACCTCATTGTGGCCGACCGGAATCCGGGCTACCGTTCGACCCAGCTGATGTTACTCTGCCGGCGATGGTGATGAGGGTTTCGGCCAGGTGCTAAACATCATTGGCCGCTTCCTGCGCAGTCGTCGAACGTACGCGGGGCCAAACGTCTTCCCCCCACGGGTCTTTCCAAATCGTCACGCTCAACCTGTCTCAAGGGAGATCGTTGTCATCTCCTGATGCCGAATGTCTCAATTTCCCAAGTTTGGCAAAATTGAATCGCAGACTTTTGCAGCGTGCGAAGGTCAAGCAGTTTTGCGACAGTAGCAAAGAGCCCGAAGCCATCATCCGGACTCGGTGCTCCAATATATCGCCGCTAACGCCGGATGACGATAATCCCGGCCAGTGCGATGAGAATGATACCGAGCATGGAAGCCGCATCCAGACGTTCCGAGAACAGCACGACGCCCCATAGCACTGCGAAGGCTAGATATGAAAAGTCCCAAGTCGAGATGATCGAGGATGGTCCCAACTGGTAGGCGATGGCCGTGCCGACGCTGCCGATCAGCATCGTCATGCTCAAAAGCCCGATCAGCGCGCATTGGGTCCAGCCCATTGGAATCCACGCGCCCATGAACAGGCTTTGTCCACCCTCGCTCCCTGCCATCACGGTCGCCAAGCTAGCGCTGCCCCCGAGAACGATCGCTATCAGGTTGAAGATCAGCGCCAAAACGAAGGGGTTTTCGCCACGGCTCTTGGTGCGCGTCAGCACCATCGCCAGAGCGTAGAGAATTGCAGAAACCAGCGGCATCACGGCATGGATGCCAAGGTCGCCGGCCTGCGGCTTCTGCATGAGCAGCACACCGATGAAGCCGAGGGCGACTCCGACCCAACCTTGCACCCCGACAGGTTCCCTGATCCAGAAGGCCGCAAAAAGGGTAATGAACAGCGGGATCGTGTAATAGACCGCCGCCGCCATCGAGAAATCGAGGCGCGGTAGCGAAGCGTAATAGATCAGCAGGCTCGACAGAAGCAGGCTGCTTCGCACGATGGCCCAGCCAGGATAGGCTGGGCGCAACGACACCTGCGGAAAGCGCCATTTCAGGATCGAGATCAACAAGGGCAGCGTGACGCAGGACCGCAGGAAAATGAACTGCGACAGCGGCATGTCCGAGATCGTGACCTTGATGATCGCATCCGCGATGGAAAGCGTCAGGTCCGTGAAAACCATCGCCGCAATGGCGATGCCCACCCTGTCCGCCTTGGGGGCCGTCTGACTGATCGACATTTTTCGCGTTCCCTGCTTCGGGTGCCGAGGCTACCGAGCCAAGAACGTTCCAACAATTCCGATCATACGGAAATTTTGTCCGTGTTATTGTACAATGAGCAACGACACGAGAGAGGATGCGTCGCTTTGTACAGCGTGGACGACATGATCCTTCTGGCCGAAGTCGCCGAAACGGGCAGTTTTACCTGGATCTACCGCGCCGGCGACGGCGAGGATCCCGAGACCGGTTCCCATAAATGGTTCCTGCATGGGGTCTTTGGATGAGCGGGCCGCGCTATGCCGAGCTGCAGGTGACCAGCCATTTCTCGTTCCTGCGCGGCGCCAGCTCTTGCGACGACCTGTTCGCGCAGGCGGCCGCGCTCGGCATCGAGGCTCTGGCAGTAGTCGACCGCAATTCCCTAGCCGGCATCGTGCGGGCCCATCAAGCCGCCAAAGACACCGGCGTCAGGCTCATCGTCGGCTGCCGCCTCGATCTCATCGACGGTATGTCCCTGCTCGTCTATCCCACCGACCGGGCAGCCTATTCCCGGCTGTGCCGGCTTCTCACGCTGGGAAAGAAGCGCGGCGGCAAAGGGAAATGCCATCTCGAATGGAGCGACCTGGCCGACTATGCGGAGGGCCTGATCGCCGTTCTTGTCCCTGACCGAGCCGATGACACCTGTGCCCTGCAACTGCGTCGCGTGCGGGAAACCTTCAGTGATCGCGCCTATCTGGCGCTGACCCTGCGCCGGCGCCCCAACGACCAGCTCCGCCTGCATGGGCTTTCCAACCTCGCCACAAGAATGCAGGTGCCGACGGTGGTGACGAACGACGTGCTGTTCCATGAACCGGGCCGGCGCATCCTGCAGGATGTGGTGACGGCCATTCGCCACAACATGACCATCGACGAGCTGGGATTCCGGCGCGAACGTCATGCCGATCGGTATTTGAAGCCTCCGGAAGAAATGGCGCGGCTGTTTTCGCGCTACCCGGAAGCCCTTGCGCGCACGCTCGAGATCGCCCGGCAATGCCGCTTCTCCCTCGACGAGCTTGCCTACCAATACCCCGAAGAGAAGATGCTGCCTGGGCTGACGGCACAGCAGGCGCTCGAAAAGCTGACCTGGGAAGGCGCGGAGCGACGTTATCCCGAGGGCGTGCCGGATAAGGTCGTGGCGCTCATCAAACACGAACTGCGCCTGATCGAGATCCTGCAATATGCCCCATACTTCCTCACCGTGAACGCCATCGTGCAGTTCGCGCGCAGCAAGGACATTCTGTGCCAGGGCAGAGGCTCGGCCGCCAACTCCGCAGTCTGCTACGTGCTGGGCATCACCAGTATTGATCCCGAGCGCAACAATCTCCTCTTCGAGCGCTTCGTCTCGCAGGAGCGCAACGAGCCCCCGGATATCGATGTCGACTTCGAGCACGAGCGGCGCGAGATCGTCATGCAGTGGGTGTGCGAGACCTATGGCCGCGACCACAGTGCGCTGTGCTCGACGGTGGTGCGCTATCACACCAAGGGCGCCATCCGGGATATCGGCAAAGCGCTCGGCCTGCCTGAAGATGTCACCAAGCTGCTCTCCTCTCAGGTCTGGGGCCACGGCGAAGGCATCGATGAAAGCCGCGCCCGCGAGCTCAATTTCAACCTCGCCGATCGCCGGCTTCGGTTGACGCTCGAATTGGCGCCGCAGCTCGAAGGTACCCCCCGGCATCTGTCGCAGCATCCGGGCGGCTTCGTTCTGACCAATGACCGGCTTGATGACCTGGTGCCGATCGAGCCCGCCCGCATGGTCGACCGCCAGGTCATCGAGTGGGACAAGGGACGACATCGACATCCTCAAATTCATGAAGGTCGACGTCCTGGCGCTCGGCATGCTCACCTGCATGAAGCGCAGCTTCGATCTGCTCGCCGAGCATAAAGAGATCACGCTCGACCTCCCCACCATCCCGGCCGAAGACCCGGCGACCTACGCCATGATCCGCAAGGCGGACACGATCGGCGTCTTCCAGATCGAAAGCCGCGCCCAGATGTCGATGCTCCCGCGTATCAAGCCGCGCACCTTTTACGATCTGGTGGTCGAGGTCGCCATCGTGCGGCCCGGCCCGATCCAGGGCGACATGGTGCATCCCTATCTTCGCCGCCGCGAGGGCAAGGAGCCGGTGGAGTTTCCGACCCCCGAGCTCGAGCGCGTGCTCGGCAAGACTTTGGGCGTGCCCCTGTTCCAGGAACAGGCCATGCAGGTTGCCATGGTCTGTGCCGGTTTCTCGGCCGGAGAGGCCGACCAGCTGCGCCGCGCCATGGCGACGTTCAAGCACACCGGCGGGGTCAGCAAGTTCCGGGACAAGCTGATCGGCGGCATGATCGCCAATGGCTATACGCCCGACTTCGCGGCCACGACCTTCAAGCAGCTTGAAGGTTTCGGCAGCTATGGCTTCCCCGAAAGCCATGCGGCCAGCTTCTCGCTGATTGCCTATGCCAGCTCCTGGATGAAATTGCCACCACCCGAATGTCTTCTGCGCCGCGCTACTCAATTCCCAGCCGATGGGCTTCTACCTGCCCGCGCAGATCGTGCGCGATGCCCGCGACCACGGCGTGGAGATCCGTCCCGTCTGCATCAATGCCAGGCGATGGGACTGCACGCTCGAACCGACGGAACGGGAAGGAACCTTCGCGGTCCGGCTCGGCCTGCGCATGGTGAAGGGCCTGGCCAACGCCGGCGCAGCGGCGATCGTCGCGGCCAGGATGGACGAGCCTTTCGGTTCCATCGACGATCTCTGGCATCGGGCCGGCGTGCCCGCGGCATCGCTCGTCCAGCTCGCCGAGGCCGATGCTTTCCGCCCCCATCTGGGTCTGGGGCGCCGCGAGGCGCCATGGGCACTCAAGGGGCTGCGCGATGAACCCTTGCCGCTCTTTGCCGCCGCCTCGGCCCGCGAGCAGCAGACGGTATCGGAAATCCACGAGCCCACCATAGCGCTGCGGCCAATGACGGCCGGAAGGGAAGTGGTCGAGGACTATGGTCATGTTGGCCTCACCCTGCGCAGCCATCCGCTGACCTTCCTGCGCGCCGATCTTGCCCGCCGTCGCATTGTCACCTGCAGGGACGCGATGCAGGCGCGGGATGGTCGCTGGCTGGAGGCGGCCGGGCTGGTCTTGGTCCGCCAGCGGCCCGGCTCGGCCAAGGGGGTGATGTTCCTCACCATGGAGGATGAGACGGGCGCGGCCAATGTCGTGGTCTGGGTCAAGGTCTTCGAGAAGTTTCGTCGCGTGCTGCTCTCCTCCTCGATGCTTTCCGTCCGGGGCAAGATTCAGCGCGAGGGCGAGGTGGTGCATCTCGTCGCTCACCAGCTCACCGATCCCAGTGTCGGCAACCGTGAGACTCCGTTTCCGCTTCCGCATGGGCGCGGCGAGGAAGCCCATCACGGTGGACCCGGGATCGATCCGCGCAGCTTGCCAAAGGGATTTCGTCCCCGCGATCTGGTTGACCCGACCTTGCAGATCGAGCCAATCAAGGTAAAGACCCGGGACTTTCGATAATCATCCACCGACCACCTACCATTCGAGCGGACATGTCATCCGTTTGAGGCGGGCAAGTCGAGCTGCGTTTCTGGAGGACAATTGACCCCCAAAATCCTGCCGACCCTGGCGGTAAAATCCACCAGGGCGGTCCAGCAGTCGGAAAGCTACCTCGCCGGCAAGCACAACCAGCTCAATCATTTCGCATCGGTCGACGATCTGGTCACCGATGAGAAGCTGTTATCGAGTTCGGAGCGCAATGCGATTGAGCACCACATTGTCAATCTCCGCGCCGCCATCGCCCGCGCATTGTGGTCGCACGAGATCTACGTTGGGCGATCGGTTCTGGACGAATGCGTGCTGGGTGCGGGCAAGGCAGGCGGCGGCAACATCGCGGCGCGGGTGATCGCCCACCTCGCCCAGGCGGGCGCCGAGCGGCCCGGTTTCGTCCTCTATCCGCTGACCAGCTTCGGCATGAAAATGTCGCCGATCTTCCATCCCTCGTCCTCGCTGCAGGATTGGGTCGCCTTCCCTCGCGCAGGCTACGCCGTCAGTGGCCAGAAGCACTCGGTCAAAGCTGCTCATGCGCGGCTGGTCGAAATGGCTTCAGCCCTTGGGATCAGGCAACGTATTGCGTTTGAGGATGTCCGCCACTTCGCCTCACAAGCTGGGTGGCTGGATCGGAACCCTTTGATGCTCGTCCGCCTCACCTCGCATACCGGCGACATGTACGAAAACCAGTTCGTCTATTCGCTAAAGATCCGGACTGCAGCATCCGGGTTGCTCATGCTGCATGCACTTTCGGTCGAAAAGAGCGGCCCGGTCGACGGGTTTCACGCGACATCAAGCGTCAACAACTGGGAGACCCTCGACATCCGCCACTATCTCATCGGCGAGAACCTGCGCGGTCGGCCGATGAGCTTGCGGCGCGTGCCCATGAACGTCTCCGCCCTGGAGCTAGCCCGACTTTCCGACGTTGCCGCTATGATCTCCACCGACGAGCTCTCGACCACTCGGATGAAGCGGCTCTCGTCCGCGGTTGTGGCGGGGCTCAAAACCGTCGAGCAGGGCTATTTCCGTCATGTGAACCTGACCAGTAAAAACAAGGCTCAACAGCGTCTGTATAAGCGCTTTGTCACAGCGCTCGACTGGTATCGGCAGTCGTTCGGATCGCGCATCAACGAGTCCGAAGCCGTGGTCGCCATCGCGGTAGCCTTCGAGACCTTGCTCACCGATACCTACCAGAGGGGTGTTGCCGAGCGCATCGAGCGCCGGCTGGGTATCTGCCTCAAAGGCGTGCCCGGCGTGGGCGGTTATGAGCAAGCAGTTCTTGCCATCTACCACGCACGCAGCGAGATCGTGCACAGCGGCTCTCTGGGCCAACAAGCCAACATCATCGCCGCGCAGGCGGCCTTTGCCCGCTGCTTCTGCGCGCTCGTCTCGCGGCTCGCCGGCTGGACGCCGACGCCAGACGAGCCGATCCGCGACCTTCTGCAAGACGTCTAGGCGCCGTCCGAGGCGCCGAGCACCCGCCAAGTCGTCCCCTGCCGGCATGCGTGCTATATCCCCATCCTCATTGCCCCCTTTCGGGCGACGACCGGAGGGATCCAACAGATGTACAATTTCTTCGTTTCTGGCTGGGAGGAGGAATGGCAAGGGGCACCTTGCACCTTCGATCTGTCCCGATGCGTCAATCAGCATGAATACACCGACAAGCAGATCGCCGACAAATTCGGCGGCCTCGACCAGGTTGCCCTGGTCGAACTGACGCAGTTGCCGTGCATATTCGCTTATGAGACCGCCCGTGGCCTCGATCCCAAGTTCGGGCTCATACGGGAAGTGACCGTCCGACGCGGGCAAGCCGCATCGAGTATGAACTGATCCCCGTCCACCCCTTTCTGACCCCGACCGACTTCGACGCTCTCGCCTTCGAGCTCGACATCGGAAACTGGGAGATGAACCGCTCCCATTGGGCGGTCAAGGATGTGAATCTCCCAAGGGAGCTGCATGCCGCGCGCGGCATTGTCTTGCCGTCATGGACCCGACAGGCAGGGCGGGCCGTCGACATCACCCAGCACCTTTTCGACGTCGGACTCTCGTTTCCGGGGGAGGCCCGCGGATTAGTCGAGCAAGTCGCCCGCGAGCTCGAGGCCCGCATCGGCCCCAACGCCTATTTCTACGACAACAACTACGTGTCCCAACTGGCGCGGCCGTCGCTTGATACCCTGCTGCAGGACATCTACCGCAACCGTTCCAAGCTCATCGTTGTCTTCCTCGGCGCGGACTACCAGCGCAAGGACTGGTGCGGCGTCGAGTTCCGCGCCATCCGCGACATCATCATGGCCCGCGAAAATCAGCGCGTCATGTTCATTCGCGTCGACGATGGCGCCGTCGATGGCGTGTTCCGCACCGACGGTTATGTCGATGCGCGGCGTTTCAGTCCGGCTGAGATCGCCCAGTTCATCGCCGAGCGGCTTGCCCTCATCCCCTAGGCGTTGGCCAGCCAGCCAGGCGCCACCGCCACGGTGCGGCGGTCGACCATGACGTGGCGACGCTTCACCGCGCCGGGATCGGTAAGGCGCGGGGTCACCGAGACGATGGCGACCTTCCAGTCGGGCAGTCCCGGCTGCGGTGTGTGCATCACGCCGGACAACACGGTGAGGCCGCGGCGCTCCAGTTCCGCCACCGCCGCGAGAATGTCATGATAGAGATCGCGGCGGCCGCGCTCGGACGGCGTGGAATCCTCGACGATATCGGACAGGATGAACGAGGCCAGGTCGAGCCATTCGCCGAGATTGGCGATGTCGTCGTCATAGGTGTCGGGCACGCCGGGACGGTGGATCAGGTAGGCGTCGCATTTGGCGGCGTCGCGGATGGCCTTATGCGTCTTCATCGGCGCCACCGGAACCGGCTCGAGATGGCCGTAGGTCTCGATGAGCTGCTCGGCGGCCTTGTCGGCGCCGATCGGCAAGCGCGGCGTGGTGAACGCGCCAGCCTCATAGCCCAGCGCCTGGGCGATGCGGTCGAGCGCTTCCCGGCTCACCTTTTCGCCACGCTCGACACGCTCCACCGTGGACAACGAGACGCGCGCGAAGTCGGCGAGCGTCGTTGCCTTCCACTGCTTGAGATGCCGGCCCCAGCGCACCACCATGGCGACCAGTTCGATCGCCGGCGCGGTAGGGACATCGACCGGCTTGTTGGGCAGGTCATTGATCTTATCCAGAAGTTCCTGGGCATTCATGGAAGAAGTCTCCTTTCGTGCCCACGACCATGCCTCAGACCGGCCGGGAAAAAGAGACCGAAACGCCCTTCAGTCAGGCCGGGCCGCGGCCGCGTCATGCCCGGCCCTCCCGCACCATCTCGACCTCGAGCGAGCCCGCAGGCAGCGGGCGCAGCAGTTCGGCCTGCGGCTTGGTCAAATAGAGCCAGGCGGCCCAATCCTCGGGTTTCAGAACCACCACCTGGCGATCGTGGTAGGGCGCGATGTCGGGACCCGGCGAGGTTGTCAGCATGGTGAAGCCAACCGGATGATTGCCTTCGGCCTCGCGCCATAGCCCCGCGATAGCGAGGAATGGTGCTCCGGCCAGGCCGAATCGATACTGGGTCTTTGGGTATTTCGTGCCGACATATTCCAAGAACCCCGACGCCGGGATCAGGCAGCGATGACTCTTAGAGAAATCGCGGCCTTCCGACCGGAAGTTGAACACCGGGCCGCCCTTCGGCCGGCCGGGCGGAAAGCTGAAGTTCATCTGTGCGAGTTCGATGCCGTTGCCGGCGGCGCGCATCACCGGAGCGTTGCGGGTTTGCGCTCGACACCAAGGAGAGCACGCGCAAGGCGATAAAATATCGCCGCCAGAGCGAGATCGTCATCGTCATCCATGAGGGCAAGGGCTGGTTCGATCCGCTTTCGGACGCCAAGGGCGATATCTATTCGCTGCCTCGAAGGCTGCGATTTCCTCGGAGCATTCTTTCAGGTTGCATCACTGGTCGGCTTTGTGCCCTCGGAGCCTGCATGGACCCGGCAGTCCCGGGAACGGGAGCCGGACCTTTCCATCCCCGAACGCTGGCGGGCTCTGCGCAAGCCTTGGCGCGGATCAGCGACCTGGTGCTATCTACGCGACGATCGGCATATTCCTGAGCCGGTGATCCGCACCGCGATCACTCGGAACGACCTGCGCGAAGGCCCGTATGGCAGCATGTGGGCGGCACATACGGATGCGGCCGGCATCGTCACCGGTTGGGAGGAACGCGGCCCGGAATGGCGCGGCTTTGCGACGGGCGGCAGCAAGGTGGTGTTCCGGCTCGGTCCGGCAGACGCCGGCCGCGTCGAACGCGATGCTGAAACCAAGAACCGCGCAGCAGCGCCGACAACAACTATCGGGGAGCATTCCCGCCGTCGTCATGTGGACCCGCAGCGGCGCGCCCAGCCGGCACTCGGCATGCTGCCGCAGTGCCTCGACGTCCGTGCCCTCGGCTCCCGGAATGTAGATATCCAGTACGATCTCGCCCGTGCGTTCATCCGCGTAGGTTCCCTGTAGCCCAGGGAACTTGCCGCGGAACCATTCGAGGTTGTCGGCGTGGAGTTTTTGAAGCTCTTCACGCGTGTGCATCTGGCCGGCGATAAACGCGACCGTCAGCGGCTCGCCGCAAATGGTGAGCTTGCGCGTTTCGACCGGATCGTCGCGGGTCAAGCGCAGGACCAGCCTGCTGTCGACGCCTTCCTGCTGATCCCAGAACAGGCCGGCGAGCGAGACGCATAGGTTTGGCGCAACTCCCTGACGAGAGCGTGGCCCGTACTGAACCCGGAGCAGTTTTGCTCTTTCCGGCGTGTTCGCATCGAGCGCGGGCGTCGAACAGTCAAAGAGTGGATCGACCCTGTCGGGAGATTCCAGCTCGACGGCCATGGCCGTGGTTGTGCCAAGCAACATCAGTGCAATGACGGCTGTTGGTCGCATCCATGCATGAGAGCCGCTGCGTGCGACCAATGGGGAGGGAAATGAGGCGGCGAGAAGAAAATCAATTCCGGCTGCCGCATGCCCGCCGGTCGCCACAAGGGTGAAGCTTCGCCCGGCTGTTCATGCCCGCTCTGCGCGCAGCCGCCGGAAAAGGCGAGTTCGCAGCCTTCTACAAACGCCTCATCGCCAACGGCAAAAAGCCAATGGTGGCTATCGCAGCCGTCATGCGAAAGATCGTCGTCACCCTCAATGCGAGGCTAAGAGACGCCCTGATTCCTCAGAGTTGATGACCTAACATCGAAGAGCTGGGCGGCGGCGGGTTGCTATGATGCCCGCCAAAGCAATAAGTGCGATGCCCAACAACGATGCCGCATCCAAGCGTTCGGAGAACAGGACCACCCCCCACAAAACCGCAAAGGCCAGATATGAGAAATCCCAGGTTGAAATGACCGAAGGCGGCCCGAGTTGATAGGCGATGGCCGTTCCGACGCTGCCGATCAGCATCGTCATGCTCAAAAGCATGACCAATCCCCATTGGAACCAGCCCATCGCGATCCACTCACCGAGGAAACGGCCCCCGGTTGCGTCCAGTGCTTCGGCCGTGTCGCCCAACCCGGCCAGGCCGGTGACGGCACCACTGAGGCCAATAGCAATCAGATTGAATGTCAGGGCCAGGACCAAGGGATGCTCGCCTCGGCCCTTCGTGCGAGTGACGACCACCGCGAGAGCGTAGAGCATCGCCGATGTCAGCGGCAGCAAGGCAAAGATGTTCAGATCCCCGGCTTGTGGCTTGAGCATGAGAAGCACGCCCCCAAAACCGATCCCGACCCCGGTCCAGCCCTGAACACCGACGGGCTCCCTGATCCAGGCCGCAGCGAACAGGGTTGTGAAGAGCGGGATCGTGTAATAGACGGCAGCGGCCGTTGAGAAGTCGAGCTGTGGCAGCGAGGCATAGTAGAGCAGCAGGCTGACCAGGAGCAGACTGCTTCTCAGGATCGCCCAGGCAGGGAAAACCGGGCGTAGCGGGACCTCCGGGTAACGCAGCCTGAGGATCAGAACCAGGAGAGGAACCGTGATGCCGCATCGCAGAAAGATGAACTGCAATAGCGGCATATCGGAAACCGCGACCTTGATGATAGCATCGGCGATTGAGAGCGTGAGGTCGGTGAAGACCATCGCCATGATGGCAAGCCCTACCTGATCCTGCTTTGCGACAGCCTCATTTGTCGTCACGGAATAGCCCCAATCACTTCGGGATACCCGCATCGGGGAACATCCAGCGCATGTACATGCGATGAAATTGTCGAACCGTATCCTCACTCAGATTGCCGCTCAGCGGATCCAGGACATAATAGCCCATGTCGAAGCCGCGCTGGAACATCCCTTTTTGCACACTGCGGCAGATTTGCCGGTCCTCCTCGTTCAGAACGTCTAACCCCCATTTCGAGCGCGCGGCTTCCCGCTCCTTCGAGATGTTGTCGGGCGTGAGCGTCACGAACCGCCGTATGGAAGTTTCGGCCGAGACGGGCTCGACCCACGAGACCGAAAAGTTCTTCGTGCCCGGAAAGATCGAGAAGATGATGTTGGGGAAGAGGAACCAGAAATGTCCGTCAACGGCATCCTCCTCCAGATTAATCGGATAGGCCGCACTGGTCTCTTTCCCGCCGGAAGGGACGAACTGATAGATGAAATTATCGTGCAGAGTGAAAGTCGAGCGTTTTGCGTCCATCATGTCGCAAAAGCTCTTGTGGGCAGTCTCGCAGTGGTAGCATTCAAGAAAGTTGTCGATCGCGATCTTCCAGTTGCACTCGTAGTCGCCCCCGAAATAGCCGACGCCTTCACGCACCTTGTAGCCGCTCAGGTCGGGGATGACGCTGGCGATGCTTGATGCCAGCTCTGCAATATAGTCTGAGAAGGGGGCGGCGCCCGCATCGAGGTTCACGAAGACAAAACCCGCGATAAAGCCCACTTGGACAGGCTTCAGACAGATGGCCGAACCCACAAATTTCTTGTCGTCGCCACTTTCCCTAGCTGCTACCAGCCGCCCGGTAAGGTCGTAGCTCCAAGCATGATACGGACAGGTGATGACCTTCTTCTCACCGCGGCCTTCCAGCAGTAGATGTCCGCGGTGAGGACAGACGTTGAAGAAAGCCCGGATCTGCCCGTCCTGTTCGCAAACCACGAACACGCACTGATCAAAGATTTGCAGTGTAACGAATGCGCCTTTCTCCAACAGGGCGGTTTCATGGCAAGCGTAGTGCCAGCTTTTCATGAAGATGGCCTGTTTCTCGGCCTCAAAAACCTCGGGATCGGCGTAGAAACTACCCGGCAGCGTTCTCGAATGGGCCACTTCCTGGGGTGGATAAGGAACATTGATCTTCATGGCAAACCCCTCTGGTCAGCTGCGTGTGAAACCTCGGCAGGCCGATCTCTGAAGCAGAGCTTTCTATCTCCTTGGAATCCGCTGCCAACCGATAAGCAGGTATTGAACGCCGGTCTCTTTTGAGGAGCTAACGTTGGGTGATTCTGTATTGGCACGGACTGCCGCAAACCTTCGCCGCAAGATACTCGTAGGTAGCTGGATCAGCCGACGGGGTAATAGCTGAACACCAAGACGCTGAGCAGCTTTGCAATATAGCAGACCATGACTGCATGACCTTCAACCAGGATAAGCGCTGTTTTTGCTACTGGGCTCGCATCCTTTGCCTTGTGTGACCGGATGAGCGTAGGTCGGCCTCAGCTCACTCTGTGATCGATGACTCCAGGCACTAGGAGCCTACGATCTTTGCCAACATCCCTATCCCCCTCGGGAAATGCCTAGGGTTTCGTTGGAGATAAGGTGCGTAAAATGCTGACGTGAGCAGCGGATGATCCGGAGGCAAGGTGGGAAATCCCCCGACTGTTTTTCGGCAATTTGCTGCCGAACAAAGACAGGCCGATACCCAGATGCACTCAATCTCCGAGGTGGCGTAGTCCCAGGTCACCTCGACATCAGGTGAGATTTCCCGAATAGCGATGAAACTATAGGCTCCGAAACGGTTAGGCACGATGGCAAGATTCGGATCACAAGAGTGATTCGAGAATATCGCCGGCTTCTCAAAGATGGCATGAACGTTCCAATCCATTTGAATCGAGTATATCGACCTAACTTTTTCCAGGCGGTGAACTAGCCCAATCATAACAATTTCGCCGGGCAAGAAACGACGAGCGGCGAACACGCCGCGCCCTCTCTCGTCGCCTGCATCGCGGACCCTCACGTTGCGGACATTGATTCTCCTCGCACAACCAGCATGGTCTGATAAGATAGAGGCGCATTTCTTTACGCGTGGATTTGGCACGGAACCATTCTTCCAACATGACATTTCAAACTAGGCACTGATCTGAACTTATGAGACGGTCAGTTCCCTTGTAAAAAGTGCATCAAGATCCGTGCCAATTTGCCGTTCGCCCGAACAAGCTCTTTTTCGCCGACTTTCAGCTATTTTGCCTGAGCCAGGGTCAGATAATGGCTGTGGCGGACGGTACAAACGAGACAATTAATGTCGGAAAGCGTCGATCGAGCTGCCTGTACCTCGACTAGCCGAAGAGCCCAGAAGGAGTTGTGAGTGAAGGTTTCGACAAGATGGCTTAAATGCCTACAGTTCGCCGCGCCGCTCCCGCTGTTTCGCTATTAGAATCGCGGGAATCGAGTCCTCGAACAACATCGGTTCGCTGCGCGCGGGAGTTTTAAGCAGGGCCGTTGGTGCCAATCAGCCACGCGGGGGGATAAAGAACTCACGCGGCCCGGCCGTAGAAAATGAAAATACATTTTGTCTCATAGTTTTATGAGCTGCTTGCCGAAGTTCTCTCCATTTAACATGCGCACAAAGGCATAAGGTACCGCTTCTATCCCTTCAGCGACATCTTCTCTTGTCTCAAAAAGCCCCTGTTTATACCAAGACAACAGGTCGGCCTTTGCCGTATCAAATTCGCTTTCGTGATCATCAAGCAAAAAGCCCTCGATCCGAGCGCGGGCGATCAGAGTTTTCCTGAGATGTCGCAAACCGATATCTGGTTGATCAAACCTATCAGCCAAAGCAATCGTTCCGACAACGATAACTCGACCGAACGTATTGAGATTTAACACTGCCGCATCATGGATCGGTCCCGCAGTATTATCGATAAACACGTCTACTCCGTTTGGGCACGCAGCGGCGACATCGGCCACCAAGTCAGTCGACGTTCGGTGGTTGACGCCTTCGCGATACCCAAGCTTTTTGCACCATTCGAGTTTCGCGTCCGTGCCCGCAACAGCTACCGGATCAAGTCCCTTGATCCGCGCGATTTGCCCCGCAATCTGCCCCACGCCACCAGAGGCCGCGGAGATCAAGACTGTTTCGCCTTGTTTCGGATTGCCGGTCTTGAGTAGCGAAAAATACGCCGTCAGACCCGGCATCCCTAGGTAGCTGAGCGAGGCTTGGACTGGGGCGTCGGTCGCGGTCACAACCTTGGCTGAAGACGCAGGAATGGTCGTAAAAGGCTGCCATCCAAAATAGTCACTCATGACAATGTCGCCGGGCTTGAAATCAGGGGATTCGGATGAGATCACTTCCCCGATTCCACCTCCCAACATCAGATCCCCCAATCCAAAGCCAGCAGCGTAATTTTTCGCGCGACTGATCCTACCCCGCATGTAAGGATCCACCGAAAGCCACAAGGTTTTGAGTAGCAGTTGTCCCTTTGCGGGTTCCGGAATCGGGCGATCTTCCAGCATCCAATTGCCGACAGTCGGCATTCCCGACGGATAACTCCGTAGTACCCAGCTAGGATTTTTGGCCATGGCGGTCTCCTTAGCGGGTTCCGTCACTCAAACCCTGATGACCGAACCACTTCTTCCTGATGCAATAAATTGCATTCCATGATAATGGGCAACTAGGAGAAACATTATTTTATATTGCGAAAGAGTGGCTCGGTGGACATGGTGGCGGCAATGCGCATCGCAGTCGAAGTTGCGCGCCTTGGAAGTTTTACCGCAGCAAGCCGGGAATTAAGGCTTTCCGCGCCGTCAGTGAGTCGAATTATGGCTGAGCTGGAGGCCGATATAGGGGTGCGTCTCTTCAACCGCACAACCCGCCAACTCAATCTAACCGATGCAGGGCTGGAGTTTGTGCAGAAAAGTTCCGGCATACTTGAGGAGCTTGATGACATGCGGAGCGTGGTTCGGGAGCGCCACGACACCCCGCGCGGGCAATTGCGGGTGTCGTGCGTTACGGCTTTTGGCAACGAATGCCTAGCACCAGCCTTGCCGGAGTTTTTGCGAAGATTTCCCCAGCTAGGCATCTCACTTGATGTCGGCAACCGCTTGGTTGATCTTATCGAGGAGCATTACGATGTTGCGATTCGAGTCGGTCCATTAAGCGATTCAACTATGATCGCACAGAAGATATTTACGCAAAAAATAATATTTGTCGCCTCTCCCGGCTTTTGCCGAAGGTTTGGGATGCCCAAATCACTCGACGAAATCAGAAACTACCCATCGGTCACGCAAGTCAGCGGAGAATGGGGGCGAACACACCAGTTTAGATATTTAGGTGAAATCATCAATTTCGACGTTTTGCAACACTTTACGATGAACTCCGCGCGGGCAGTGAAAAATGCTTGCCTGACCGGATATGGCTATTCATTGCTAGGGGATTTTATGGTTGCAGAGGACATTGCGGAAAACCGTCTGGTGCATCTGCTGCCAGACTACGAACCCGTGGAGCAACCAATCTACGCCTTTTATGCACAACGACGCCATACACCGCAGAAGATACGAGTGTTCATCGACTACTTGACTGAGATTTTCGGGCGTTGAATCCTGCCAGGATCGTTTGCCCCAACTATCGTGCAGCCTCCTGATTTCGGGCGAGCGCCCACCGACAACGCCAGCCGCACGCCCGCCCGGGAAGCGCACGCGGTGGATCGGACCGTTGGCACGTAGCGCCAACATCTCGGGCGAGGGCTCGAAGTGATCGACGCGCCACATCGGCAGCGTCGGCAAGGGTCGTTCTGACATGGTGGCACTTCACTAAGCGATGGTAGCCGAACGACAATCACGAACCGAACAGAACCGGTGAGCCGCCCGAACGCCCCAAAACCTCATGCTCTCGATCACCTCTTATTTGTCGCCGCATGCAGATTGTGCCTGTTCGCTAACGGCCGGAAAAGGGGTGATCGACCAATCGATCAAGTCGACGGCGCGCTGAAGGGCGGCCTCGGTTTCAGCAAGGCCGGGTGAAGTGGCAATGACATGTCCAATCCAGTCTCGGAAATCGCCCTTCCTGACGATCGGCGTCTTGGGTTCAACATTCAATTTGACCTCGGCGACACCTGGTATAGCAGCTGCCTGAGTGTCGCCACCGATCCAGTCGAGGGTGCCATCTTGATCAGGAAGCAGAAACCGCGCGGCCGCAGTGTGCGAATGCTTTTTGCGCAGATTCCATTCCTCGCCAATGACAAGCTTGATGTGCTCGGTGACGAGATCGATACCGTAAGCCAACTGGACCAGTTGAGGGTCGGGCGCGCCACTAAGACGCGGATTGACTTCAATGACGACTGGACCGCGTTTCGTGCACCGGAGTTCAATGTTCGTTGGCCCCCAGCCAAGGCCGAGAGCTCGCAAACAGCTCAGCGAAACATCGGCGATGCGCTCACGCTCCTCTTCAGTCAGCAGGGCCGGATAGGTCACCTCACGAATGACGAAATGCGGGAGGGGACCAAAGTCATTGGCGCAAATCCCAACGACCTCATTTCCCATAATATTAATGCTATAGAACGGGCCCTGTGCGAATTCTTCGACGAGTATTTTCGGCGTAGACCGCCATAAGTGCTTTCCGCCCAACAGATATCTCGTATGTTCGGCTACGTCTTCGGCGCTGCGGCACAATCGGACACCAATGCTGCCGCTGCCTACTGCTGGCTTAAGAATCACGGGCAGGCCGATCTCCGCAGCAGAGCTTTCTACCTCTGCCGCATTCGTTGCCAACCGATAAGCAGGTATTGGAACGCCGGCCTGCGCGAGGAGCTGGCGTTGATCGAATTTGTCGCAGCTTCGTTCAATCGATTCAGGGTTCGGTCCCGGTAGATCGAAATGCCGGCAAAGCTTGCCAACTGTCGCATAGACCGACTCGTGGTCCCCCGCAAAGCCAGTAATACCAGCAATGTCGTGGGTCGCACGCAGCCGGGAACATTCGCGGATCAACGCATCGAGATTGTCAGTATCGACACGGATTGCCTCAACGTTTTCCGCCGCAAGATAGTCGTACCGAGATGGATCAGCCGTCAGAGTAATTGGATGAAGACCAAGACACTCAGCCGCTTGGACGTATAGCAGACCAGTACCCCTATGACCCTCAACCAAGATGAGCGCTTTTCTTACCATTTGCTGTTAACCCGATGTTGCATGCTGTGCGGCGGTCCGAGGGTAGTCGGTAGCACTTTTCTTAGCCGTACCGGGCCTCAGACTTGCGTGAACGTACCATTGCCAACGACTGGCGGTCCTAAAGATCTTGTAAATTGATTTGAAGGATCTGTTGCAGCGTTTTGATTACCGCGGTGTCGTACAGAGCGTCTCAACGAACGTCGGAGGCTTGCGCCGTTCAAGCGAGGTTAGGTGTGATTGGTGTGTGATCTCGTTGCCTACAATCAAAGTCTGCAAGCGCCTAAAGGCCTCTTCCTTGCCGTGAGTTTGCGCGCCACGCGGAGCGCGGCTCTTGGCTGAGCGCTACCTCACTCATTTCCACGAAGCGGCAGGCAGCCGGGCCTCGCCCGCAGCATCGAACTGCTTGTCGACCAACAGCCTGCCCACTCGTCAACCCACCCAACCCATCAAATCCTCAGTGCAGAGGTACTAGCGGATATCAGCTCTTTAGTGGCCTACCACAGCCTGCATCTCCTCGACGGGATGGATGCCGGCATCGCCGTAGCATGGTGGGTGCACTCCCGGGTTTATTCTTGAAAATGGCTCGAGCCTTGCGGTCTGCCCGGCTGACACAATCAGGTCTGAGGCTGCGCCGCCCGGTCATTCCCAGCATTTTGCCTTAGGCAGCTTTGCCAAGATTGTCCCGCAGCAGAACCTGCCTGAGCGCATCGACGAACTTCCGAATATCAGTCGTGCTATGGGCGGGCGTAACCGTCACCCTGAACCGCTCGGTTCCCGCTGGAACACTCGGCGCCAGAATTGGCTGAAGGTATATCCCATGGTGATCTAAAAGCTGACGGGACGCTTCCTTGCAACGGAATGGATCACCAATAAGCACCGGAATGATGTGGCTTTCAGTCGGCATGACCGGGATGCCGGCCTC
This sequence comes from Mesorhizobium sp. M0195, assembly GCF_040322115.1. Classification (NCBI taxonomy): domain Bacteria; kingdom Pseudomonadati; phylum Pseudomonadota; class Alphaproteobacteria; order Hyphomicrobiales; family Phyllobacteriaceae; genus Mesorhizobium; species Mesorhizobium sp. M0195. The sequence continues at coordinate 29,027 of NZ_JAMYSV010000027.1, forward strand.
TTTCAGCAATCCGATTAAAAGGTTCGTTTGCCGGCGCAGAGCAATTCGCTCTGAATCTGAATCGCGAAGATGGCGGAGCGCAGCCAGCGCACCAGCCGCCACCGCCGGCGCAAGCGCCGTGGTGAAAATGAAACCGGTCGAGAAGCTTCGTATGCTGTCAACAATGGAAGCCGGTCCGGTCAAATAACCCCCCATCGAGCCGAACGCTTTGCCCAGCGTCCCTTCGATGATGGTTGGACGATTCATGATGCCAAGTTCCGCAGCAATGCCGGCGCCTTTCGGACCGTACATTCCCGATGCATGAACTTCATCCAGGAACGTCATTGCGCCAAATTCGTCCGCCATATCACAGATATCTTTGATCGGTGAAATGTCACCGTCCATTGAATATATCGATTCAAAAACAACGATCTTGGGTCTTGCAGGATTTACACTGCCCAGAAGTTCCCGCAAATGCGCAACATCGTTATGCCGGAAGACGCGCTTTTCCGCCCGGCTGTTGCGGCATCCACTGATAATCGACGCATGGTTGTGCGCGTCAGAAAATATAACTGTGTTCGGCATCAACGATGCTAATGTACTCAGTGATGAATCGTTTGAGCTGAAGCCGGAAACAAAAATCAATCCTGCTTCCTTATTGTGAAAATCTGCAAGCTCCCGCTCCAGCAAGACATGATAATGGTTGGTGCCACCAATGTTGCGGGATCCTCCCGATCCTGCGCCGTTGGCATCGATGGCGCGCTTCATTGCCAATAGCACTTTTGGGTGCTGCCCCATGCCGAGATAATCATTAGTGCACCAAATGGTTATCTCTTTTCGGCCATCAGGCCTATTAAGCCAGGCCTTTGGGAAGTTGCCAGACTGACGCTCCAGATCGGCAAATTCACGATAGTCGCCGCGGCCTTTGAGTTGCTCGATTCTTTCGGCGAAATATTGCACATAGTCCAAATCTATCTCCTGGTTGGGAAGCCGTTTTTCGGCGCGCTGAGTGCTGCTTCACAGTGCACGTGCACGCCGCCAACGCCCGTTGCGTCCCTCAACAAGCACCAGCAACTTTGGATTTCGACTACCCCGCTTGAGCTTGCCGGGGTTTCGGCCCGCCCTAATTAATTGAATAACAAGCCCCGAAATTCAAGTGAAGAGAATGTAATTTATTTGTTATCGAAATGTCTAAAATTGCATGATGCCGCAATGTAATTCATAATTCTGGTCCGTCGTCCGATTCCTCTCACGGCGTTATCAGAACCGCGCTCGGCGGGCTTCGGGCCCGAAAGCCGCAATACGCGAGGGCCGCGTCTTGTCGCGCAGCAGCCCTTGAAGGCTCCGGCGGCGAAGCGCTCTGCCAACGCCATATGCAGCTCTTGGACTTGCCGGTCTGCCGGTTCATGTCGACGGTGCCGACGTCATAGTCGGCCCAGCCGGTTCGGAGCCGCCTTCAAGAATATGGAAACTTCTGTCATCAGACATAGGCGCAGACATAGAAATTGACACCGTAAGCTCCCCTGGCTCCTTCAGTGTCATCATCTCTCCCCCATAATCTCATGCCACCCAGATGAGATCGCGCCTGCTTCTGTTGTCCCATTCCATTGTCAGGGTCAGAATAGGAACGGTTTACTTGTTTCATATCTGAAATAATCGTTCATAGATAATTGCGAAAGGTTATATATTTGTAACAAACGATTAGCATCACGTAGACTTGTTTCCCACTCAATCAGGAAATATAGTTCGCTGGTTATATCTTATTAAATATCGCCACCTAGTGAAACGCGTCTATTGGACGTTGTCCGTAGAGCTGCAACAGAGACGAGGAGAATTCCTATGGGCGCTATGAAGATGCAGCCCGATGAGATGGGCAGCCTGTCCGCCCGGATTTACAACAAGGTGCGGGAAGGCCTGATCATCGGCAATTTCGCGCCGGGCGATCGTCTCCTCATGCAGGATCTTGCGGAGCAGCTCGGAACCAGCATTACGCCGGTGCGCGAAGCTTGTCTGCGGCTCGTCAGCGAGCAGGCACTCGAATTGCGCTCCGGCAGGTTCGTCACGGTGCCAGACCTCAGCCGCGCCCGCTACATTCAGATCAAGCTGATCCGAGTGGCGCTTGAAGGGCTTGCGACAGAACACGCTGCCGACCATGTTACCCCCGCCGATCTCGAACAGCTTGAGACCTTCCGCGCCTCGTTCCTAAAGAGCGAAAGGACCGGCAATATCAAGGAAGCGCGATCCTCCAATCGCGCTTTCCACTTCGGCGTCTACCGCCTATCGCATATGCCGATGCTAATCGGACAAATCGAAAGCATGTGGGCCTCGATGGGTCCAATCCTTAACGTTTACTATCGGGAAATTCCGCGCGGTTATACCGGCGCGGAAGAACATGACCATCTCATCGAGGCCTTGAGGGCCAGCAACAGGAAGAAGGCCCGCGAGGCGATCGAGAACGACATCAAGCGAGGCTCGCCTAGTTTTCTGCGCTATTTCGACGAGCGCGGCCCCGACTGAGCTGATGCCCTCCCATCGACCTGCGCAACGCGCGGTGTGCGCAGGCCGGCCGTTTCCCCGCCGTCTACAGTCACCACCGTGCCGTTGACATAGGTCGATTGATCCGAAAGTAACCAAGCGACGACATCCGCGATCTCTTCAGGGGCACCGAAGCGGTTGGCAGGGATCCGCAGTTCGAGCTGCTTCTTGCGTAGTGCATCGCTTATGATCTTGCCCATCATGCGCGTTTCGATCTGGCCGGGGCAGACAGCATTGAAGCGGATCTCCTCGCCGAACTCCAGCGCGAGCGCCTGCGTCAGGCCGATGACCGCGGCCTTCGAGGCGCAGTAGGCGGCGAGCCCTTCTTCGCCCGTCTTTCCGGCGATGCTGGCCATGTTGACGACTGAACCCCTCCCGAGCCGCAAGCCTTCCAGCGCATGACGGATGAAGAAAAAGGCGCTGCGTGCATTAACCGCAAGGACCTCATCCCAATCGTCCTGGGTGGCGGTGGCGAAGGCAATGCGCTTTGACATGCCGGCATTGTTCACGAGCCCCGCGAGCCGGCCGTTGCCAAGTTCAAGCGCACGGTCGACGACACGGCGGCAATCGTCTTCACGGATGACGTCACCGGCAACGAACGTGACGCCGTGATTGGCGCGTTCGAGCGCCGCGCCCGCTTCTGCATCTCGGCCGGTCGCCACCACTCTGGAGCCGGCAGACGCAAGTTTCTCGACGCAGGCCCGTCCAATCCCGTGCGTCGCGCCTGTTATGATGATCATTCCAATTCACTCCATTACGTATGGCAACCGCACAGTTTGCTCGCGGCTCGCTTTTGGGCCAATGCCCCGCCCCCATCAAATGATGACGAACAACGTGGTCATCGCCTGGATCTGTGGATCAAATTGTAACGCAGGTTACATCCGGTGACTGGCTCAAGCGCCGCGCCGTCGACACAACGGCTAGATTGGCGATACTGCGCACGATGGCCATGTCATTCCTCGCGTGATGGGATGTTCCGTAGAAGCGGAGCGATATGCCGGTATGACTACCAATAAGGCGGACCGGCTGTTCCGATAGGGACATCCATACTGTCGCATAGACCGACTCGTCATCCCCCGCAAAGCCAATAATGCCTGCAGTGCTGCACAATGCGCCAAGAACGCACCGACCAATCAGTGTTTCGAACTGTTCGCCGGACACGGGATCGCCTGTGAGTTGGAAAACCATGTCGCAATGGCTGGACATGCATCGCGAGCGGCGAGCCTGGTGACACGGGACTTGCGCCGGCACGATCTCAAGGGAACCGCCGCGAGGGCTTGCCGGAGGAAGCTGTGCTGCCCTGCCCCTGCTTAAGCAGTACCGCCGACTAAGCATCAGGAACCGGCGTTCCATTTGGAAGCCTCCGTCCCGTCCGGTCGGTCGTGAGGAAGCCCGGAGGACGTCGCCGCGGCCAGTTGCATGGCTACTGTCTCCGGCCTCGTCTTTCGTCAACTAGATCGTGATGCCGGTCGAGGCGATACCGCGATTGAAGACACCGGCCCGGCAGCATCGGCTAATGAAAAACGCTATTGACTTATAACTTATAAGTAGTACGGTGACGCTGTGAATGAACGACGGCGCGGATGGCCCTGAAGGCGCACTCGCCTAATCGGTGACTACGATCCACCAGCAAGTCTCTCTGCTCCCAAGGCAGACCGCGGAGCCGGCGAAATCGCCGGCTCCGGACCCGGGAACACACGAAAATGGGGAATCACATGACCAAGAATCACGCTTTCCAATCCATCCTCGCGGCGGCTTTCGTCACCAGCGTGGCCGTCCTGCCCAACGCCGCCCAAGCCAAGGATTGGTGGCCCTTCAAGATAAACGCGGCCAAGGGCGGCGATCTGAAAAAAGTCGAGGCACTCGATTATGTGCCGCTGGAAAAGGCCGAGAAGCCCTGGAACCTGTGCGTTTTGTTTCCGCACCTCAAGGACAGCTACTGGGTCTCGGTCGACTACGGTATCGTCGAAGAAGCAAAGCGCCTGGGTGTCAAGGTGACGGTGCTGCAGGCCGGCGGCTATGACGCGCTGCCAAAGCAGCTGTCGCAATATGACGATTGCGTCGCATCCGGCGCCCAGGGCGTCCTCGTCGCCGCCATCTCGGAAGCCGGTCTGGCGGCCAAGCTGAAGGAGGGCGACGCCAAGGGTCTTGTTCAGATCGCCGTCGCCAATCCGATCCTGGAAACCCCGATCACCGCGCGCATCACTCCCGATACCTACCAGAAGGGTTTTCAGGAGGGTGAGTACCTCAAGAAGTATCTCGGCGACAAAAAGACGACCGCGATCGGCCTGCCGGGTCCGCAGGGATCGGGGTGGGCGGAGAGCTATATGGCGGGCTTCCGCGACAGCACCAAGACCGGCAACATCAAGCTCGTGGCCGAGCTCTATGGCGAGCCCGGGGTTCCGCAAAGCCTGCGCATCGTCGAGGACGCCTTGCAGACCTATCCGGATCTCAATGTCATCTGGGGCGGGGCTGCGGCGGCGGAAGCGGCCGTCAGTGCCGTCGCCGACGCCGACCGCGACGATGTCGTGATCATGTCGTCCTACGAGAACCAGACGATGCTGAAGCTGGTCAAGGAAGGCAAGGTGCTTGGCTTCGCCGCCGAGTATCCGGTCATGATGGGCCGTATCAGTGTCGACCTCGCGGTGCGCGCCCTGGAAAAGAAGGACTATGAGAAGGTTCTGCTGGTCGCGCCGGGTATCGTGACCAAGGACAACGTCGACAAGATCGACCCGACGCAGATTTTCGCGCCCGATGGGTGGAAGCCTGAATTTTCGGTACAATAGTCGCATCTTCGATGGGCGGTAGACCTCGGCCTTGGCCTGCCGCCCTTCTTGCTTCGAGTTCGGTGGTGTCAGCGATGCTTGAACTTACGGGTATGACGAAGCGTTTCGGGGGTGTGGTGGCGCTTGACCGCGTCGACTTCACGCTGCTGAGCGGTGAGGTCCATGCCCTTCTCGGGGAAAACGGCGCCGGCAAGTCGACGCTCATCAATCTGATAGCGGGAACCTACGGCTGGACCGAAGGCTCGTGCCGTATCGACGGCCAAACCGCTTCCGCGCTGACCCCACAGAAATCCCGCGATGCCGGCGTCGCGGCAGTGTTCCAGGAATTCAGTCTCGTCCCCGACCTCACGGTCGAGGAGAACCTGTTTCTCGGACGCGAGTTGAAAGGGCGGCTTTTCCTGAACCGGCGCGCGATGCGCGCCCGCGCCGAGGAACGCTTCCGCGACATTGGCTTTCACGTTGAGCTGGACAGCAAGATCGAAACGCTGACCCGGGCGCAAAAGCAGATGGTCGAGATTGCCAAGGGCATGCTTTCGGATGCCAAAATCCTCATCCTCGACGAACCGACCGCGTCGCTTACCGACGGTGAAGCGGAAAAACTGTTCGCCGCCATCGCAGGCCTCAAAGCCCGCGGCGTCGGCATCATCTATGTGTCGCACCGTATGGCGGAGATCCGTCGGCTCGCGGACCGTGTCACGGTGCTGCGAGGAGGGCGTAAGATCGACACAGTGCCCATCGCCGCGGCATCGGACGCGACCCTGATCGAGATGATGGTCGGCCAGCCGGTCGAACGACTTTATCCGTCAATCAGCCAGCGCCCTTCCGATGTCGTGCTGGCGACCAGGGGGATCGGTGTCTCCGGCACCGTAGCGGATGCCTCCATCACGGTCAGGGCTGGAGAAATCGTCGGCCTGGCGGGCCTTGTTGGCTGCGGCCGCAGCGAACTTTGCCGAGCCGTGTTCGGCTTGGAGCGTGTGACGTGCGGTGAGATCGAACTCCAGGGCGAGGTGGTCAGAGCGCCAGTGCCGCACAGCATGTTGCGTGCCGGGCTCTGTTACTATCCGGCGGATCGCGGCGCCGAGGGACTGGCGCTTGGCCGTCCGGGCCGCGAGAACGTGACCATGGCCGCGCTTGACGACCCGAGACTGTCCCACGCCGGACTGCTCAAGTCATCGCGCGAGCGCCGGGCGATAGCCGGGCCGCTGAAGACACTGGGTTTGCGACCTATGGCGCCGGAACGCGCGGCGTCGTCGTTTTCGGGAGGAAACCAGCAGAAACTCGTGCTGGCGCGCGGTCTGATGCGCCCGGTCTCGGTCCATATCTTCGATGAACCGACGGTCGGCATCGACGTCGGCGCCAAAAGCGAGGTCTACAGGCTTATGAAAAGCCTGGTGGAGAATGGCGCGGCTATTCTGCTGTCGTCGTCCGAACTGCCAGAGCTCGTTCACCTGGCCAACCGCGTCTACGTCATGCGTGAGGGGCGCATAGTCGCCGAACTCAAAGCCGACGCCATCACCGAGGCGACTGTGCTGCGCCACTATTTCGACGCCGAAACCGGCGCCACGGAGGCGGCATGAGCCCTGACACGCTGCGGCGACGTTTTGTGGAAACAGGCGGGATCGTCATCCTGCTTCTGGTCGCGGTCGCGGCGGCGGCCGCGATCATCGAACCGCGTTTTCTGAACCGCCTGAACATCCTCAACGTCCTGCGCAATTTCTCCTTCTTGGCGGTTCCGGCGATCGGTCAGATGATCGTCATGACCACGGGCGGTTTTGATCTGTCGGTCGGCGCCACCATGGCGTTGGCGTCCGTGGTCACTGCCGCGGCGATGGCCGCGATGCCCGATGCGCATGGGCTCCAGCTGCTGGTGCCGGTAGCGCTGGCCTTGGCCAGCGGCGCCTGTGTTGGCCTGGTAAACGGCACGCTGGTGGCGCGGCTTTCCCTATCACCTTTCATGGTGACATTGGCATCGTTGTCGATCGTCGCGGGACTTACGCTCTATTACACACAGGGTATCCCGATCTATGGCGTTTCCGACGCCTTCGTCGATGCCATTGGGCGAGGGCAGGTGCTTGGCCTGCCGCCGGTCTTGCTGCTGGCGATCGCGGTGATCGCCATCGCCATCATTCTGCAGCGTCGGACCGCGCTCGGGCGCCACTTCTACGCCGTCGGCGGCAACGTCGGCGCCGCTCGGCTGTCGGGAGTGCGCACGCACCGTGTGCTGATAACCGCCTATGTGCTCTCCGGTCTTCTGGCCGCGCTCACCGGTGTGCTGATCACCGCTCGCATCGGTTCTGGCCAGTCCACGATCGGCGGCACGCTGGGACTGGAGACGATCGCAGCGGCGGTGATCGGCGGCGTTTCATTGCGCGGCGGCTCAGGCCGCGCCGAGAACGTCGCCATGGCGGCGCTGTGCCTGGCGATCATCGCCAATGCGATGAACCTTACGCAGATCGACAGCAAATTCCAGACGCTGGTTCTGGGCTCGGTGCTCATCGGCGCACTGGCTTTCGACCGAATTGTTCAGGGGAGGCGGGTCAATGTCTGATCGTCCAGACATGGCGGCTCCGGTTGTTCTTGACCGCGCTCGCCCGGACATCCGGCAGTTCGCGGCGCAGGCCAAGCTGCCGGGGCTTGTATTCCTGGCCCTGCTGGTTCTCGGTCTGCTCGACCCGCGCATCGTTTCAAGCGGCAATCTCTGGAACATCGCGATCCAGACCAGCTATCTCGCACTCTTCGCCATGGCGCAGACCATGGTGCTGCTGACGCGCGGCTTCGACCTGTCGCTTGGCTTTACCGTCTCGCTCGTCAGCGTCATATCGGCGATGGTGATGACCGGAACCGGCGATATGCCCATCCTGTGGGGAATCGCCGCTGGCCTTGGCGTCGGGCTGCTGATCGGCGGGCTAAACGGCTTCCTCATCGCCGGTATCGGCATCAATCCACTCGTCACGACGCTTGGCATGGCCAACATTGTCATGGCACTGGCGTCAACCGTCAGCGGCGGCTTTCCCGTGCCGGGCGTTCCCGAAGCCTTTACGGACGCCTTGGCGGAGGGACGGCTGATCGGCATTCCGGTGCCCATCCTGTTCGCCGCGCTGTGTTTCGCACTGCTGTTCCTGGTCCTGCGCTTCACCGTGTTCGGGCGCGGCCTGTATCTCATCGGCGCCAATCCTCGCGCGGCGACGGCGGCGGGCGTTCGAACCGGACGCGTCGTTGCGATCGACTACGTGGTCTGTTCGCTGCTGGCCGCGATTGGCGCCATGCTGCTCACCGCGCGCACCGGCTCGGGCGAGCCCAATCTCGGCGGCAACCTGACCCTGGAATCGATAGCGGCGGCGGTGGTCGGTGGCGTGCGGCTGACCGGCGGAGAGGGAGGCGTCACGGCGGCTCTGCTCGGCGCCCTGTTCATCACGATCATTTCCAACGCCATGAATCTCATGCAGGTCGACGGCTATCTGCAGCAGGTTCTTTTAGGCCTCATCATTCTGGCCAGCCTGATACTGGGCCGCGATCACAAGAAACGCTAACAGCTTCGGACCTTAAATGGCATATCAAGTCTGCATCGATATCGGTGGAACCTTCACCGATTGCCTGGTTTCCGAGCCCGGTGGGAAAATCTCGATCTTCAAATCGCCCACCACGCCCGGCGAATTCGAGAAGGGATTCATCAACGTGCTGCACGTCGCGGCCGCTGGATACGGGCTCGATCCCGCGACGTTCATGACCAAGATCGACTTGATCGTACACGGCTCGACCGTCTCGACCAACGCGCTGGTCGAGCGCAAGACCGTCAAGGTCGGATTGATCCTCAACGAAGGACACCAGGACATCCTCGTCTTGCGCGAGGGGCCGCGCAAGGGCGCCTTCCAGTGGCGGCTCGACTATCCGGAGCCTTATGTTCCGCGCCATTTGACGAAGACGGCACGGGGCCGCGTCGATGCGCGCGGGCGGGAGCTCGCGCCTTTGTCGAGATCCGATGTCGAGGCGGCGATAGCCGACTTCCGGCGTTATGGGGTCCAAGCGATAGCGGTCGGTCTGCTTTGGTCGGTCGTCAATCCCGTGCATGAAACAACGGTGCGCGAAATAATCGCGCAGGCATGGCCGGAGATCCCGGTCACGCTTAGCCATGAAGTCAATCCGATGTCGCGCGAGTACAAGCGCATCATCGCGGCCGCTATCGACGCGTCGATCAATCCGATCGTGCGCACCTATATCGAGGACTTGCGGCAAGCACTTTCGCAGGCGGGCTTCCAGGGCGAGCTGCTGCTGGCCAACTGCGTTGGTGGAATGATGCCTCCCGCCGAGATGCTGCGGCGGCCAATCTACAGCGTCATGTCGGGGCCGACGCTGGCGCCGATGGCGGCACTGGCGCTGAGCGACGAGGCCAATGTCATCGTCGGCGACATGGGCGGCACCACCTTCGACGTCTCGGCTTTGCGTGACCACCAGATCATCGTCACCCCGGACAGCATGATCCACGACGATTCATTAGGTATTGCGAAGGTCGATGTGAGATCGGTTGGCGCCGGCGGCGGGTCGATTGCCTGGGTCGACGATGGCGGCCTGCTGCGAGTCGGTCCCCAGAGCGCTGGCGCGCGGCCGGGGCCGGCATGCTACGGGGCGGGCGGCACCGCGCCGACGGTCACCGATGCCAATGTCGTGCTCGGCATCATTGACCCGGATTATTTTCTCGGCGGCCGGATCAAGATCAGCCGCGAACTGGCCGAGAAAGCGGTTGCGAGCATCGCGACGCAGCTCGGCATCCCGCTGCTCGACGCGGCTTACGCCATCCAGACCACCAGCAACCACAACATGGTCGGGGCCATCGAGGAAATCACCATTCGCGAGGGCATAAACCCACGCGACAGTTTCTTCGTCTGCGGCGGCGGTGCGACCGCCATCCACATCGCCGAGATGGCCGACATATTGGGCTTGAAACGCTACATGATCCCGCGCTTCATGGCCGGGCTGAGCGCGTTCGGCGGGTTGATCTCGGATATCACGCGCGAGGAAAGCGCGGTTTTTCTGACCTCGACCCGGCGCTTCGACGCCGCGGGCGTCTCCGACATCCTGGCGCGGTTGAAGGTGTCGGGCGAGGCATTCCTCGAACAGGCCGGCGTTGAGCCAGATCTCCGGCGTTTCGAGTTCTCCTTTCTTGGTCGCTACGAGTACCAGTCCTGGGAAATCGAGGTCCATTTCGAGGCCGATGAGGCGCGTCTCGACGCGGCGCAACTGCCAGGTCTCGTCGAAGCGTTCCATCAGATGCACGAACGCATTTATTCAATCAGATCCGACCGCGACGTCGTCGAATTCACCAACTGGAAGCTGCGCGCGGTGGGCAAGCGGGCCAATCAGGATGCCTGGAAAGACTTCAGGCTGGCCGACCAGGCGACAGCGCCGGTCGCCAAGACCCATCGGCCAGCTTATTTGCACGAAACCCGGCGGACGAGTTCTCTGCCCGTCTACGACATGGACCAGTTGGGCGCGGGGGCGGCGCTTGACGGCCCCTGCCTGGTTGAGGCGACGACGTTCACCGCCTTCCTCAAGGACAAGCATCGCGGGCGCGTCGACCCGCAAGGCAACATCGTCGTGACCGTCGATTGACTCAACCCTTCCCGAACAAGGCACCGCAAAATGCATTCACCTGTCATTCGCCTGGAGACGCCAACGCGCCGCGTCGATCCGTTCCTGATGTCGGTTCTCAAAAGCCGGTTCGAGGCCGTCGTGCGGGAAATGACGCTGGTCGTGATGCGGGCCAGCCGCTCAGCGGTAATCAAGAACGCCCGCGACCTGAGCTGTGCGATCCTGACCTATGATCACCGCCTCGTTTCTACCGAGGACGCGCTGCCGATCCACGTCATGTCGATGGATCTGGCGACGCGTCCGATAACGGAGTTGTTCGACGATATCGCCGACGGCGACATCTTCCTCAACAACTGCCCGTACACGGGCGGCACCCATCATGCCGACCTGATCATGGCGATGCCGATCTTCTTTGATGGCAAGCCGCTGTTCTGGGCCGTGGCGCTCTCCCATCACGCCGATACTGGCGCGCCGACACCTTCGACCTATCTGCCATTCGCCAAAAACGTTTATGAGGAAGGAATCCACTTCCCCTGCGTGCGTGTGGTCGAACAGCACAGGGAGAAGCAGGACATCCTGCGTATCGGCATGATGCGCAATCGAGTTCCAGACATCTGGCTCGGCGACGTGCGCGCCCAGATCGGCGCCTGCAGGACCGGTCGACGCCGTCTGCTGGAACTGCTCGAAAAATACGGTCGCGACCCACTCGTGGCTTTTGTCGAGGACTGGTTCGACTACGGTGCGCGGCGCGCAATGGCCGAGATCGCCAAATTGCCGAAGGGCAAGTTCTCTTACGAGGTCCGCCATGACCCTGTCCCCGGCGTGGCGGAGGAGGGCATCCCGGTCAGGATCACCATCGATGTCGACCCCGAAGCCGGCGAGATCACGGTCGATGTGCGCGACAACATGGATAATGTCCCGGGGGGGCTCAACCTCTCGGAAAACACCTGCACGGGCTCGTGCCGTATTGGCGTATTCAACAATCTCGACGACGGCATCCCGCACAACGAGGGTGCCAAGAGCCGGATCAAAGTCTTGATGCGGGAGGGAAGCGTGGTTGGCAAACCTCGCTACCCCGTTGGCACGTCGGTGGCGACCACCAATGTCAACGACCGGTTGATCATCGCCGGCAATTGCGTGTTCTCGACCATGGGAGAACCGTATGGCCAGGCCGAGAGCGGCTCGCACCTGCCAGCGGGGATCGGCGTGATTTCAGGCAAGGATCCGTTCAAGGATGGGCAGCCCTACGTCAACCAGGTCTTCATTGGCTACGCCGGCGGCGGCGCGCGTCACGGCTATGACGGCTGGTTGACATATTGCGGGCCGGCGAATGGCGGCCTGATTGCGCTGGATTCCGTCGAGGTGGACGAATCCATGTATCCCATCATCATTGAATCGCGCGGCGTGGTGGCGGACACGCAAGGCATTGGCGAGTTCGAGGGCGCTCCCGCGGTTGGCGGTGTCTTCTATCCCGTCGACCACGAGATGACACTGGTCTACTCGGCCGACGGCACAACCTTTCCGCCGCGCGGCGTGCTCGGCGGCGGTGACGCCAAGGCCAGTCGCAGCGCCAAGCGCGGCACGGACGGCGAGCTGGTGGAATTGCCTGCCTTCCATGAGGAGGCGTGTCGCGCCGGCGAGCGCATCGAGTTCGTTGCGTGTGGCGGCGGTGGGTACGGCGACCCGACCAAGCGCGATGTCCGCCGTGTCGCGGCCAGCGTTGACCGCGGTTGGCTGACGAGCGAAGCGGCTCGCCAATCCTACAAGGTGGCCCTGGTGCTGGACGCCGAGCAGGGCGCCTGGGTCGTCGACCAGGATGCCACCGCGCGCCTTCGGGCGGCCTGAGCCAGCGCGAAGAGAGGTCGCCGGCAAATGACCGGCGGCTTCGATCACGCCCGCTTGGCGGCCGCGTCCTGCTCGTCGAAATACCGCAACAGGTTCATGCCACCGCGCACGATGTCGCGTTCGATCGCCTTACGCGCCACCTTCTTGTTGCGGGTCCGGAACGCTTCGATCAGCGTCTCGTGCTCCTCCGCGCCGATGTAATCGTTCTCGGCCTGCAGATAATACACGTTGAGAATAGGGCCCATCGAGACCCACAGGCTTTCGATCTGGGCGATCAGCATATCCATCTTGGACAGGCGGTAGACGCCGAAGTGGAATTCACGATTGGCGCGACGGGCGCGGTCAGCATCGCCGGACGTTTCGCCGGCCACGAAATCGCGATGGATCTCGACAAGTTTTTCAATGTCGGCCTCCGAAACATGTTCGACGGCGAGTTCGGCCGCTAGTCCCTCGAGCGCGATGCGAATGAGCCGGACCTGCCAGTAACGCGACCGGGTCAGCTCTGGAACGGTGATGAACCGCCCTGACCGCAGTTCCAGCGCCTGCTCGCTAACGAGCCTGAAACAGGCCTCGCGCACAGGCGTGACGCTGGTGCCCAGCCGTTGCGCCAGATCCTGCATCAACAGTCTTTCGCCGGGCCGGAAATTGCCCGCGATCAGGGCTTCGCGCAGCGAGATATAAGTTCTCGCCGACAGACTGCCTTGCTCGATTGGCTGCATCGTGCTCATGGTCCACCGCTGCAATGTTGGCCGCACCGAATCGGCAACGGATAGGTACGAGACGCTCTTATATCCTATAAGTCAGGTTGCGAAACATGGCTAAGAGCTGGCGGATTTCCCAGCGGGGAGCTTGCGCAGGATTGTCTCGATGACGTCAAGTGAGTTCTCGACCGTCGCCCGGTCATGGCTCCCTGACAGATAGAGACGCTTGAGCGGAAGCGGCTGACCGATCAGCCGGTTCGCCACCATCTCCTTGCGGAATGCGAGATCGAAGACATCGTCGTTGCGCAGCAAGTCCTGGTAGTCGCGGTAAGGACCGCTGAGGAAATAGATCAGCCAGACCGAGCCAAACCCGGCGCTCTGCGCGGGCAGGCCGAGGCGATCGATAATGCCATCCAGCTCCGCCCGCATGAAAGCGCCGAGGGCAAACAGGCGGTCGTAGAAGCCTGGTTTCGACAGCTCCTCGATCGTCGCCTGCATGGCGGCGAGCGTCGACGGTGTGCCGTTGAAAGTACCGCCCATGAATACGGAGCCTTCCCCGGTCCGGCCGACGAGCTCCATGAGATCGCGACGACCGGCCACCAGGCCGACGGGATAGCCTGACGAGGCCGCCTTGCCGAAGGTCGCAAGATCAGGCGTGACGTCGGCGATCGACTGATAGCCGCCGAGCGCGTGACGAAAGCCGGTGATGACCTCGTCGAAGATCAGCACGACGCCATGATCGCTGGTCAGGCGACGTAGGTCGCGCAGGAAAACATCCGTCGCGATCACCGACCCCATATTGTGAGCGATTGGCTCGATGATGATCGCCGCCACCTCGCCTGGATTGGCGTTGAGATAATCCTCGACGGCTTGGGCATCGTTGTAAGGCAGCACGACAGTGTGACGGGCCGCGTCTTCGAGGATGCCGGCGCTGATGGGGTCGTACTTACCGATGGCTTGCGCGTGCGACTGTACGTTCATAGCGACATAGTCGTGCCAGCCATGATATCCGCCTTGGAACTTGATGATCCGCTTGCGACCGGTGGCGGCACGGGCAAGGCGCAGGGCGTGATAGGTCGCCTCCGATCCCGAATTGCAGAAGGCGACGAGATCCGCGCACGGGATGCAGTCGACCAGCGCCTCCGCCACCTCGATCTCCAGCCACATCGTTCCCGCTCCGACAAGATCGATGTCCTGGGAGACCGCCGCGATGCGTTCGCGCACCGCCGGATGACAGTGGCCAAGCACATTGGCGCCGAAGCCGCAATGGAAGTCGGTGTACTGGTGTCCATCGATGTCGTAGAGAAACGCACCCTGCGCCCGGGCAAAGACATGCGGCGCGCCGAGCCTGCGGCTCGGGCTGAGCAATCCGCCCGGCATCACCGCACCGGCGCGCTCTATGAGTGAGGTGGTGTTATTCTGATCGGTCATCGTAATGTCCGTGCATGGCTATGGTTGTCCGCCGCTCAGCCGAGGGCCTCGCGGACGGTGGCCTCGATCCCCGCCGCGTCCAGCCGGTAGTGCTTGTAGAGATGCGTTGGCGGCGCGATCAGGCTGTATTCGTCGCGGATGCCATGGCGTATCAACCGTGCCGGGCTGCCCGCTTCCGCCAAAATTTCCGCTACCGCGCCGCCCAGACCGCCGAGGATATTGTGTTCCTCGATGGTTAGGATGAAGCGGGAGTGGGCCGCGGCCGAGAGCACGGCCTTGCTATCCAGCGGCTTGATCGTGTGCATGTCGATCAGCCCGACGGATTTGCCGGCTGCGCGCAGCTTGCGGTGAGCCTCCCTTGAGGGATGGACCATCGAGCCGCAGGCGATGATGGTCAGGTCCGATCCTTCGCCGTGAACGATCGCCTTGCCGAATTGGAAGTCCACGCCGTCGTCATAGACCACTGGTTCCTGGCCGCGGCCAATGCGGAAATAGATCGGCTGGGCATGATTGACAGACGCCTTGACCGCCGCCGCCAGTTGCGGGCCGTCGGCCGGCGCGACGACCGTGAGGTCGGCAATGCTTCGCATGATGGCAAGGTCTTCCGTCGCATGGTGGGAGGTGCCGTAGAAGCCGAGTGAAATACCGGCATGATGACCGATCAGCCGCACCGGTAGGGCCGAATAGGCGACGTCGGTTCTGATCTGTTCGCAGCACAGCAGCGCGAGGAAAGAAGCGAATGTAGCGACGAACGGCATGGCGCCGGTGCTGGCCATGCCGGCAGCAGCCGAAACCATATTCTGTTCGGAAATGCCGAATTGCGTGAAGCGCTCCGGAAAGCGTTGCGCGAACCGAACCAGCCCGTTTGAATATTGCAGGTCGGCCGTGCCCACCAAGATGGGATGACCCTCTTCAACCAGATCAATGAGTGCGTTGGCCAGGTAGCTCAGGCCAGGTGCGCGTGCGTTGATCTGGCGGTATTGCCAGGAATTGGGATCGATCGGGCCGTTCATTGCGCTTTGCCTCCACGCTTGATCTCTTCGGCGGCCAAGGCCTCGTCCGACGGCGCGAGATAGCCCAGATGCCAGCCGGGTTCGGTTTCCATGTAGCCAACGCCCTTGCCTTTGGAGGTCTTGGCAATGATGCAGACGGGCCGAGTTCGATTTGTCTCGGCCTTCAGCTGTCTCAGAAGCGTCGCGAGCGCCACGACGTCATGCCCGTCGACCTCGCGCACCTGCCAGCCGAATGCCGTCCATTTGTCTGTCAGCGGCTCTATACCGATGATGTCGTCAACCTGACCGTCGAGCTGGTATCCGTTGCGGTCGACAATGGCGATTAGATTGCCGGCCTTGTGATGGGCGGCAGACAGCGCCGCTTCCCAAACCTGGCCCTCCTGCATCTCGCCGTCGCCGAGCAGGACATAAACATCGAAGCGCCGGTCTGCGGCACGGGCGCCGAGCACCATGCCGAGACCGCCGGACAAGGCATGGCCGATCGACCCGGAGCTAAAGTCGACGCCGGGCACCTTACGCATGTCAGGGTGATCGCCAAGCGGATTGCCCAGCCGGGTATAGCCATCGAGAACGTCCTTGGAGAAGAAACCCCAGTCGACCAGCAGTGGATAGAGGCCTACCGCCGCGTGTCCCTTGCCCATAAGGAAGCGGTCGCGGTCCGGCCATTGCGGCTCGCCGCGCTTGAGCCGCATCGCATCGTAGTAGAGCGTCGCGAATATCTCCGCGCAGGAGAACACCGACGAGTAGTGGCCAACCTTGGCTATTTGGATGAGGCGCAGCGTCTCGAGCCGCACGAATTCGGCCCTGTCCCGCAAAAGGGCGATCTGCTCGTCGTCGGGTCGTAAGGCGATATCTGATGGGGTTGGTGGGTTGGGCATAGAGCGTGACTCCCAGGATCATTTTTGCTCGACAACTTATAAGTTATAAGATATTTATCGCTTTTGCAATCGCCCATCTGGTCGCGAAGGAGAATTTTGATGAAGAACGAATTGCGCGTGCTGGACATGGCCAGGCACTTTCATTCCCAAACGGATCCCCGCCTGCATGAGGATCATGGTCCGTTGATGATCATGGCCGGCGAGGGCTCGACCATCATCGATGACGCCGGCAACCGCTACATTGAGGGAATGGGCGGACTCTGGTGTGCCTCGCTCGGCTTCAGCGACAGCCGGCTGGCTGACGCGGCTGACCGCCAGATGCGCAAACTGGCCGTCTACCACACCTTCAACCACCGTTCGAACGAGCCTACCGTCGAACTCGTCGAACAGCTCGCCGCGTTGGCGCCATTCGACGACGCGCGCGTTTTTCTGGTCGGCTCCGGTTCGGAAGCCAATGACACGATGGTTAAGCTCGCCTGGTATTACCAGGCCGCGCGTGGGCGTCCCGAGAAACGGAAGATCATCAGCAGGTTTGGCGCCTTCCACGGCAGTACGATCATGGGCGCGGCGCTGAGTGGTTTGCCGCACATGCACAAGTCCTTCAACCTGCCGCCGCTTCCCGTGATATTCGCGGCGAGGCCGTTCCACTATCTCGATGGTCTGCCAGCCGAGGCGGAGCGTGACTACGCCACGCGCTTGGCCCAAGAACTCGAAGCCCTGATTCTAGCGGAGGGGGCCGAGACCATCGCCGCGATGATCGCCGAGCCGGTAATGGGCGCCGGCGGCGTGCTGGTGCCACCGGAGGATTATTTTCCAAAGGTTCAGGCGGTGCTGCGCAAATACGACATCCTCATGCTGTCCGACGAGGTGGTCTGCGGCTTCGCACGCACCGGAAACTGGTTCGGCAGCCAGACATTTGGCATGGAACCGGACATGCTGTCGGTCGCCAAAGGGCTTTCATCCGGTCACCTGCCGATTGGCGGCGTCATTATCTCCGACAAGGTCTACCAATGCGTCGCCGACGAGGCCCACAAGGTCGGCGTGTTCGGTCACGGTTTCACCTATTCCGGCCATCCGGTGACAGCGGCTGTCGCCGCCGAGGCGATCAGGATCTACCGCGAGATCGATCTCGTGAGCCAGGCGCGCCGTCTCGGCGATTATCTGCATGCAGCGCTCGCCGCCGCGCTAGGCGACCATTCGCTGGTCGGCGAGGTTCGCGGCCGCGGCTTTATCGCGGGGATCCAGATCGTCGAGGATCGCGCCACCCGTCGCGCCTTCGCGCCGGAGCTCCGGATTGGCACGGATGTCGAGCGGCGGTGCCGCGATCATGGCGTCATGATCCGCAACATGGGCGACGTGCTGGCGATCTGCCCGCCGTATGTGATCACCCCCACCGAGATTGATGCCATGGTTGATGGCATTCGGGCAGCTCTTGATGAGACCGCGGCGGAGCATCCGTGGACTGGCTAGTTGGCATGAACCCGCGGGGCACGGCGGCGAGACATCGCGCAAGGGCGCGTGCCCGTCTGGACGTGTCGTTCTACCGCGCGACAAGGGCGCTTCGCTAAGGCGCGAGCCGCAGCATAGAGGATCCTGATTGCATATTGGAGGCTAAACCATGCTTCAGAAAACCAGCCATTTCATGCGGCAGGCCAATCTCATCAACGGCGAATGGGTGCAGGCTGACAGCGGCCAGACAGTCGACGTCAACAATCCGGCTACCGGCCTCAAGATCGGCACGGTGCCGAAGTCGGGCAAGGCCGAGACCCGCCGCGCCATCGCGTCGTGCAGCTTGCGCAACAGCTTCGAGCGTTCGAGCGCGGTGGTCTTGCGCCACGTCTTGAAGGCAGCGTCGGCGGCCTCGATGATGGATAATCAGGACGTGCTGGCCGAACTGCTGACGATCGAGCAGGGCAAGTCGCTGTTCGAATCGAAGGGCGAGATCGGCTCGGCCGCGTCCTACATATTGTGGTTCGCCGAAGAGGGCC
>NZ_JAMYSV010000028.1:0-46195 GCF_040322115.1 Mesorhizobium sp. M0195
AGGGAACCGAGTAACTGTTCGTGTCCAGGTCGATTGCGCAGTCCGCCTGGACCTTGCGCACGAGATCCCGCAGCTGCCCAAACGGTGCCCGTCCGCCCAGAGGGCGAAGCGCCATGGCTTCTTCGGCAAAGCGCTCCGCAGGAGCCACGCCGGTCGTGCCATGCACACGCTGATCGGCAATCTCGCGTGTCCACCGGTCCAGATGCGCCTCGAACGCCGCCCAGTTCTCGACCGGCGGCCGGCAATCGCATTGCGCTTGACATAGCCGACCCCGCGTTCGTCCTTCCCCTTCGTACGCGCCCGGTAGGGCGCACAAGCCCGCGGCGTAAATCCCCAGTAGCGGGCAAAGGTGTGCAGCCTCACATTGAACCGCACCTCCCGCGTCGTCGCATCGTGATGTTCGACCAGCGCCTTCGGATTGTCGAACAGCACTTCCGTTGGAACCCCGCCGAAGCGAAGGAAGGCTCCTTCCATCCCCTCGAACCAGTCCGCCTGGCGCTCCCGAAGCGAGGGACGGATATGCAGCCGACGCGAGTAACCCAGCGTCGCCACAAACAGGTGCACCCGAACACGCTCGCCGCCGATCCACGCCCGCGTGTCGCCAAAGTCGATCTGCATCTGATGTCCGGGCGCCGTCTCAAACCGAACCGTCGCGCGCTTCTGCGCCCTCAACTCCCGACGCCAACCCTGCACCCGAAGCTCCACCGACCGAAGCCCTATAACGATCCCATGTTCGCTCTCCAGTTCCTGGCGCACCACATCGGCGTTGCCGCCATGGCGGAAGAAGCGCTCTCGCAGCCAATCGTCCAGCCCGTCAAACGCGGTCCGCCGCACAGGCTTGCGAAACGGAAAAGTCCCGCCCTCGCGCAGATACCGACGCACCGTGTTGCGCGCGCATCCGAATTCCTTCGCAAGTCGCTTCGCTCCCCAGCCAAGCTCATGCAGCCGCAGCATCGCTGCCACTTCTTCAGCCTGAAGCATCTCCTCTCCCTGCATCGTTCTCGACAATGCAGGAATCGCCGAAATCTCAACCGTCATCCATGCCTCCTCTCATAACCGAGGGGGGTCAGTTCTTCATTTCGTCAGGGGGTCAGTTTCTCAATTCGGCCGACAGTGGCTGCGGATCAAAACCTCCCAGTCCTTCCAGTTCCGGCGCATGCTGTCACGCATCACGCGCTTGCGGCCGCCTTCGATTACAACGCGCGTTCCGCGCCGGCCAAATGCGTAGGCGCCGGCATAGACCGGATTGGTCAGCATGTGGTGCAGCGTGTGATAGACCGGCACCTTCCATTCAATCGCGTGTTTGCCGCGGCCCTGAACGACGGCCGGAACTAGAACTTGCTCCTGCCGGAACCAGAGCAAAACCTGCCGGATCGACTGCAACTCGGCGAACTTGCGGAACACCAGAGCAATGCCGTCCTGGACACGACGATCCGAATCCTTGTCGAGCTGCCCATCATCCGCTTTGACATAGCCGACAGCCACAGTCAGCAGAAGTTCCCCCCGGCGCGCCTTCTGCCTGAGCGCCTCGATGGAGCGCTGCCGGAATACCGAAAGCTCCATCTCGCTCATCGTGCCCTTCATGCCAAGCAGCAGACGATCGTTGATCAGACGCGGATCGTAGACGCCATCTTCATCTACGATCAATGTCCCGACCAACCCGCAGAACTCAAGCAAGGTGTGCCAGTCACGGCCGTTGCGCGCCAGCCGCGACGCCTCCAGCGAGACGACCGCTCCGACACGACCTTCGCAGATGGCCGCCAACAGCTTCTCAAAGCCGGGCCGAGCCGTGCCGGCGCCGGATCGGCCGAGATCGTCATCGACGATTTGCACATCATCCCAACCCAACTGCCGAGCCCGCTCAGCTAGGCCATATTGGCGACGCTGGCTCTCAAGGTTGTTTACGACCTGGTAGGACGTTGATTGCCGGATGTAGATGATGGCGCTGCGGCAAAGGTGCTCAGCGGTAATCTTGCTCATCACCCGCCTCCTTCCGGTTCGGGATCGACAGTCCGACGCCCGGCACGGACGCTGCTTCGACGAGTAGAGACTGCAACAGCACCACCGCCTTTACGCGTTCCTCGCCCGACATCTTGGCCGGCGGTATGGTGGGCACAAACAAATCCAGTTGGGTGCGCAGCGGATTCTTCATCGGCATGTCCTCCTCCGGAGATCGAGTCTCTTGGAAGAGAGCCTACGAGATGATCGAGAAGTGCGCGAAGTTCGAGGAGGTGTGTGAGCGAAAGTCGGGGCGCGGCAACGATCGCAACCGAACTGGCCTGTGGGGCGGCCATCCAGTCCGGAAGATGGAAGCTTCCGCCGTGCGGCTGCCGAACCAAAAGGTGGCGGATGCCGTCATGATCATGCTCACCGACCACCGCAACGGTCTGCCCAACCAACGGATGGAATGGATAGGTGACGACAACGTCGAAGCCCGGATTCCCGGCATTATGACGCTGCTTCCGACGGTGGCGCCGAGCACTGGGCCGTCATCGGGTCGCTGATCGAAACCTGCAAACTCAGCGGTGTCGAGCCGCTCGGCTATCTTGCTGATGTCCTCACCAGGATCGTCAACGGCCACCCCAACAGCCAGATCGATGATCTGCTGCCATGGGCCTACATCCGGGCCCCGGAGCTCGAGGCCGTGGCCTGAGAACAGCGCTTACCCAGGACCGGCCGGTCGAACCGTTTCATCGGAATGGCCAGCACCTGTTCGATGACGGGCAGCGCGGTTAGATCGTAGTGGGCGGCATACTTAAGGAAAGAGCGAAGTGCCGCCAGGCGGGCTTTGCGAGTACGGGCGCCGTTGCTCCGCTCCTTCTCCAAGTGGTCGAGGAAGCTCAGGATCAACTGCGCATCGAGGTCGGCCAGGGTCAGCCGGGTGGGCGCCTTTCCAATCGTCGCCTCGGCGAAGTCAAGCAACAATCGGAAGGTATCGCGGTAGGCGGGCGCGAACTGACGGCCCGCTGATTGCCCAGATGCTCGACGAAAAAGCGTTGCAGCAGGATGGGGAAGGACGATGCCAGCTTGGGGTCAGTCATGATGACCCCCTCCAACCGTAGAGGCGAACAGCTCGAACCGTTTGCCAGCGACCGCCATGAGTTCCGGGACGCCGGTCAAATACCAATAAGTATCGGAAATCTTGGCGTGGCCGACATAGGTCGAGAGCGCCGCCATGTTCTCACAAACCTGCTGTTTATTCATCTTCAATAGGCTGAGCTTGACCCGTCATTGATGTTGTGGCGCTCGGTGCCCTTGAGCGGGGGATTAAAGATGCTGACGAGAACCAGATCCTTGTCCCGGCTCCCGCGCAAATAGTGCTCGTCATGCTTATCAAGCACGTAGATGTCGCCTTTGCGAATGGGAAAGACATTGCCATCCATGTCCTCGATCTCGCCCTCCCCCGCAATGCAATAGCATGCCTCCAGGTGGTTGCGGTATTGAAGCAGTGAGACGGTGTTGGCGCGCACTACAGTGTGACACACGGTAAAGCCCATTCCGTCCTTTTTCGTCAGAAGACGGTGGCTGGTACCATTACCCCACTCAACGAAGTGATCTGTGGCTTCAACATCTTTCAGGCTGCGTACGAACATGGTGTTCTCCGTATAAGAGGCTTAACAATATCGGCAGTGCGAGTTCAACCAGGTTGAGGAAGGTTCATTTCTGCTACCTGTCGGCTTACTTCGAGCGCATTGCCGCTGAAGCGGAGTCCCTGAAGCCGAGGACTGAGGCGAATCACCGTCCCCTGCATTCCCGGGATCGCGACACGCTGGCTGATTGCGCGTACCGAATACCTCGTGAAACATGCCGACATCAATCGCGCCTGTCGTGCACTCAACTGCACCAATCTTTGGCGACGATAACCTCTTATCTGGTGCTACCGCCGATAGTGGGCGGGGAGTATGGGACCGCAGCCTGTTCCGCCGAGGGTCGGAAGTGGTGTGATCGACCAATTGACTAAATCGACCGCACGCTGAAGGATGAACTTTGTCTGAGCAAAGCTGGGGGAAGCGGCGGTGACATGTCCGATACAGTCTAGGTGATTGCCTTTCCTGACGAACGGCGTCTTCGGTTTAACATACAGTCTCACCTCGGCGACACCCGGTACGGCAGCAGCCCGGCTGACGCCCTCGATTGAATCGAGGATGCCATCGCCATCAGGGACAAGAAAGCGGGTGGCCGCAGTCTGCGAATGCCTTCTGCCCAAATTCCATTCGTCACCGATGACAATCTTGATGTGCTCGCCAACGAGATCGATACCGTGCGCCAGCTGAACCAGCTGAGGATCCCAACCGGCAAGACGAGGATTGACCTCAATGACGACTGGGCCACATTTTGACCACCGAAATTCAATGTTCGTTGGCCCCCAGCCAAGGCCGAGAGCTCGCAAACAGCTTAGAGAAACATCGACGATCCGCATATGATCGTCATCCGTCAGCACAGCTGGGTAGGTGAATTCACTATAGACAAAATGCGGCGGCGGACCGAAGCGATTGCCAGTAATCCCAATGATCTCATTGCCCATTATTTGAGCAGTGTAGCTGGGGCCTTGCGCGAATTCTTCAATCAGTATTCTCGGCGAAGACCGCCATGTATACTCCCCGCCGAATAAATAGGCCGTATGTTCAACCAATTCATCGACGTCTCGGCACAGTCGGACACCGCGGCTGCCGCTGCCTACGGCTGGCTTAACAACCGCTGGCAGCCCGATCTCGGCAACAGAGCTTTCAACCTCCGTAGCATCGCTTGCGAGGCGATAAGTAGGCATCGGAACGCCGGCCTTGGCCAAGAGCTGACGCTGAGCGAATTTGTCGCAGCATTGTTCAATCGATGCTGGGTTCGGTCCGGGTAGATCGAAATGCCGGCAGAGCTTGCCAACTGTCGCATAGACCGCCTCGTAGGCGCTCGTAATACCAGCAATGTCATAGGTTGCACCCAGCCGGGAACATTCGTGGACCAGCGCATCCAGATTGCATGTATCGACACGGATTGCCTCAATTGCTTCCGCCGCAAGATAGTCGTAGCCATCTGGATCAGCCGATAGGGTAATTGGATGGAGCCCAAGACGCTGGGCTGCTTTTACGTAGAGCAGACCATTGCTCCTTGTGCCTTCAACCAGGATGAGCGCTCTTTTTGCCATTCGCGGTGACCCTCCGTTGCGTGCTGGGCGGCGATCCGAGACGTAAAATTGGCCTCGGCTTTTTCAGCCGTGCCTGATCTCAGACTTGTGGTAAACTTAGTCGTTGTGGGCGATCAGCGGTCGTGAAGATTGTGTAAATTTGGTTGAAGGATCTTTTTGGGCCATGTCGCAAAGTTTTCTTGTTAAGTCGCAGGGAAATGGCCGGTGAGAACGCTGTGTCGGTCACACGCGGGGTGGGTTGTCAAAGAAGCGCTACCCGATGACTTTCGAAACCTTCGACGACGTGACTGAACACCTTCCCCGCTTCATCATCGAGGACGTCTACAACGACAGCAGGCTCTATTCGGCGCTCGGCTATCTGAGCCCGCAGCAGTGCGAGGATCAACACATCCGGCAGACTGGCAAAACAGCAGCCTGATCACTGTCCACCCTCAGGGGCGCGCACTCCAGCCGAGTTCTGACTTGTCACCCCGCCTCGATGGAGCAGCGATATCCCGCCCGTCAGAACGAGCAGAGGCACGTCTCAAGTTTGATTCTCACCTCACGTTGTCTGGCGGCTGGTATCCGCCTTCCTTGTAACGACCGAAATGAAATGCATGCCCAGCCCTTGGCGAGCTCTGCTAGCGCAGCCAGACCGCCAAATCAGAAAGAGCACGCTACCGAAATAGGCCAACTGAAGGAGCAGCAAACAAGCCAGCGTCGTGACGACTACTGTGCCGATGGAATGAGAAGCGAAGTAGACAGTCAGCGCGGTGCTGCACAGCACCAGCCCCAGGACGCGACAAAACATTCTAAAGGGCAACGCCGTTCTCCTAGTTTTGTCTCCTCAGATCATGCTGCGACCTGGTCGGCCGCAACATGGGTCTGGCAGTTCTTCGGGCAGACGCGGGCGCAGGCTCCGCAGCCAATGCAGCGGCCGGCATGGTCGACGACCATGATCATGCGATTGAGCTCGCCGTCGAAATCGTCGTCTTCACCGTCGCAGGCGCCGAGGATTTCACCCGCGTCATCGACGCCGTAAAGATGCATGACCTCGCGAGAGCAGACTTTGAAACAGCGGCCGCAGCCGATGCAGGTCGTGCCGTCTATAGCGGTGAGATATTCCGGTACCCATCCGGAGCCGTCGCGGGTGATAAATGTGCTCGTCATCGTAACTTCTTCATTGCAGCGAGCGCTCTCTTGGCACCATCCAACTCGGCAAAAACGGCCGACGTTTGTTGGGCAACTTCCTCTATCTCCGTCCATTTTCCCGGGAGATTCTCTGCAAGGTCGCGCAATTTCATCTTGGCAATTGCCGCGCGCAGCTGAAGCTTTCGGACTTTCTTCCCCATCTCATCTAGCTTTGACATAAATCCTTCCTCGAAATCTGTTTCTTCACGCCCGTGTCACGTCGGGATAGG
The DNA here is from genome assembly GCF_040322115.1 of Mesorhizobium sp. M0195. NCBI lineage: Bacteria > Pseudomonadati > Pseudomonadota > Alphaproteobacteria > Hyphomicrobiales > Phyllobacteriaceae > Mesorhizobium > Mesorhizobium sp. M0195. The sequence continues at coordinate 6,541 of NZ_JAMYSV010000028.1, forward strand.
CTTCAATGGCTGCAGTCGCATCGTCGACCAGTTTCGTACCGGCCTCCGAGCTTCCTGAACGTCTCGAAGCCGAACCGGTGGATGTCTCGACAGAGCGACCAACCGCCCGGCCGTGAAAAGCAATCGTCCGAAGCCCCCATGGGTTTCATCTCCATCATTGGCGATGTCACCGGGCCGGAGCGCTCCTCGATCGCAAGCCCCACGGCGGTGTAGAACATATCGAGCCTCCACAGCACGGCCGGATCGGGATCCCCTATGGTGGGGAGTGCACGACGTTGTTCCTTCGTGACGATGAAGTCGGCCAGCAGCGTGGCGTCCGATTTGCCTTCCCATGAGCCGTAGGACTCCTGAGCACGGATCAGCCGCACGAGGCATTTTACGAACGGGGTGGCAAGCGCCGCCTCGTCCTCGTTGACAGCAGGGCTGACCGCGGCTTCAGGCATTTCATATTCTCCTCATTGCAGTCCTCTTCCTCGATGGACGATTTCTTTTTTCGGGGACGCCTACTTCGGCCACAATTGCGCAGCCGGCGCCCGGCTCGGGGCGGCCGATTCCACGCAATCGATGTCCCAGTGGCCGACCTTGAACACGTCCTCGACTGCGAGGTCTTCCACCCCGGCCGGAATTCGCGTCGAGCATCGCTTCCGCCGTGATGCGGCCGGAGGTCATCGCAAGATTGGAGCCTCGAACCCGCTGCAAGCGATCCACACTGTGCTGCATGGAACCGACTTGCTGCGGCCGCGCCAGGGAAATGGACGAATTGGCCAGTACACATTCCAACCATCACCCCCTTTTACGGGGGGCGCTTTGACACCTTCGGCAAAAAATTCTTTTGCGGTGCCGCGCAGAGAGCGCCGTGACAAACCTTTTCATCCTTGTAGTTGGCCAAGGCCTGTAGCAACTCCGGTAGAAGGTGCTCTTTCAGTTCGTCAGGGATAGGCTCCGGACCGTCCAGCGACTTCAGTGCCAGCTCGACCAACTCGATCGCGCGATTTTTGTTGCCGCTCTGATGATAATACCGAGCGACCGCCGGATAAGACCAAAACTTTGGGCTGTCGCCTTGCGGGGGATTCAGTGCCAGCACGTGTTCGGACAGCTCTTTGCCTATCGCGAAGCGCTCAGGAGACGGAAAGCGCGAATGGTCAAGGTTCGGATGGAAGAGTTGGTCTAGCGCCGCGATCATCCAGTCCTCGGAGTTTCTGTCGATCGCGTCGCGAACCAATTGGTGCATGAGGGGCAAGCCGGTCCACATGTCGTGCATTTTGTGAAGCACCAGATTCGCATGAGCCAGGCGGAAATTGAGGTTGTCCGGCAACAAGGCAATGCCCTCTTCGATCGCCGAGAGCGCCGTCTTCCAATCCTCTGTCTTCACCGCCGCCCAAAATCTGTCATTGATCGGCTTCTTCAACGCTTGTTCGCGCGCCATGGGTTCGTTTTTGGCGATCCGCTCCGTATCGGCGGATTTCGCTTGATCGCTGGTGCGCCAGCTGCCGTTAAGCACTTTCGGCAAGACCTCATCGAGTTCCGTCGGATGACCGATAAAGGCGATGTGGCCGTCTCGGTCGACCACGAACGAGGTCGGAATCCCGACAGAAAAGCTGGGTTCCATCCAAAGCTTGTTCATTTCGCCTGTGTAGTCGAACGCGATCCGAAAGTTCAGGTTCGAGCACTTTTCGGTCAACGACGCGTCCAACTTGGTTCGAGCCTCAACGGCCGTTGGAGCGTCTTCATCAGCCGCGACGCCGACGACCTCAAGTCCGCCGTCCTTGTATTTTTCCTGGAGCCGCATCAGCTCGAGCATCTCCGCCACACATAGTTCGCACCAAGTTGCCCAAAATTCGACGATATAGACTTTGCCGGGCTGGAAGTTCGCAAGGGGCTCGCCACGCAGCCAGTCCTCCACTTTGATCGAAGGAGCCGGTGACCCCATCCGCAACATCATTTTGCTCTCCAAAGCTGTTGCCAAAGGTTACGTGACCTTATGCGCAAGCTTGTTCCCCCTTTGAGACGGGGCACGAGGGTTCAACGAAGGGAGAGCATCGCTCGTATTGCGCATCTGCGTGCAGTCAGCCTTCACTCAGTGTTGCTGAATCTCAATTCGCAAAGGCCGTGCCAACGCCATCAGCGGGCAGTAAGCGCATGAATTGCTAGAAAAAGCCTCCAAATGCCAAGATGGCCGGTTGTATTGAACGCGACCTGTTTTCTGATGCTGTCAGGTTTTCGACAAGCATCACGCGCTTCGCGTCGGCAGAAAAGCGTGGCGCGGACCACTCAATATGCATCCGGGCCGAGGGACGAGGCCGATGGACATCATGACTGTGTTGGCTACCGTCAGGCTCGTCATCATCGTCCGCTTCACGCCACCGGCTTGAGCGTCTTGCCGTTCCGGTCCGGAGGCGGTAGCGATCTCGCCATTTGCGATTGCAAGGGGCCGCTCCATCCGAGCGCAGTCTGTGCCCCCTCGCCCACCTTGCGATTGAATTCCTGGGCTGGCGTCATGGGAGTTCTTCACGACCGAAGCCGGTCCAGCTGTAGCTCGCCAATACTGCTCCTCAGAACGACGATAATGATCATGGCGGAAGAGGCCAGGATGAGTGCCGGCCTGTGCCGGCGGTGAACTCTGCGGATTCCTGCTTTGTGTTTATCTTCTGTGTTCCTGGTGCTCAGGTGCAACGGGACCTCGCGGCGCGACGTGAGCGTTGGCGGAATTGCAAACCCGAAGACCGCTCGGTCGCCACGCAGGTTGGGCCGGACCAACGGGAAACGCTGGAGATGCGGCTGTCCGCCACTAACCCGGGCTACCATCCAAGAGATAACAAGGCGATTGATGCCATCGTTCGCGCCGACGCGGCAAGAGCCCGGCCGTCCCAACTCGAAGGTCGGTGCCTTGCCACTCTTGCGGTGGTCAGCTCCCGGCCAGTGTGAGGGAAATCGTGATAACGCCAATACGATGCGGCTACGGTCCGAACGCGGCCTGCCGCGCTGAAGCGACTCTCTTCTCGACCTGACGCCGACCTAAAGCGGTGGTTTTGAGTGCATTGAGGAGCGCCTGTACCTCTGCGCGGCCATTGGGCTCCGCGTTACGGATCATCTCGGGCGAGGAGAACCCCCGAGCGCGCGTTAGAGACGTCCGGGATGTCTCGGCGACGGCGCTTGCAGATTCGAGCTTCGCGAAAGTTGCGCTTTGCGCGATCTTCCTCCGACTTGGCATCAGGATAGGTGACCCGGGGGTAGAGCTTCGAACAGCATCGGTGCTGCTTCAAAACCCGTCAGCGAGCCAAAAACAGCGGCAATGGCGGCTTGCCAACTATCCATCTTGTCACGCCACCGAAGAGCCGCTCGCGCAGCCGGCGGCTGCCATAGGCACCCATGACAATCATGTTGGCAGACGTGTCGATTGCGTGCTGCGCGAGCACCGTGGGCACCGGTTTGCCGGCGCTCGGCAGCCGGTCGACCAACACTCGAGCACCATGCCGAGTGAGATAGGCAGCGATGTCGGCTCCCGGCTCGGCGCCGCTTCCGCTGCAGGTCGCCTCGGGATCGACGAGGGCGACACGAACTTCCTCAGCACCGGACAGCAGATCTAGCGCTTCCCGAACCGAACGGGACGCCTCGACTCGCGAATCCCAGCCGACGAGCACGCGCCGTGGAGACAGAGTCGGCTCAGCGCCCTCCGGCACGACAAGCACCGGCTTTCCCGTATCGAACAAGCTGCCGATTGATAACAAGAGGCCCGAGACGAGTGTCGTTAAGAGTGCGGGGCCGATGATTGTCAGGTCGGTGCAGAGCGCCCGCTGTCGTACCGCGTCACCGACGCCAGCCTTGTCGCAGTGTTCGGTATCGACATCATAGCAGCGCCACGTGGCTCTCAGCAGTTTGTGAATTTCCCTGGATGTCTTTTCCAGGTTGGCCATGTCCTGTGAAAATCTCTCGATTTGCCTATACCGTTTTTCCAGTGCGGCAATTGCGTGTGCGCGTTGTCCAGGCCACTCGGGAATGCCATCGCCCAGCGGCGGAGGCGACACAGCGAGCGGCGGAGGCGACATCACCAGTACGGAAAGATACGCGCCGACTTCGGCACACAAGCTGGCAGCTGTTCTGACATCCTGATCGGAGTGGTCAGCTCCCGTCACACTGAGTACGCTTCTGAAAGCCATTTGACTGCCTTTTTTAGAGTATGTCGTAGCTGTAGGCGCGTTTCGAAGCCGCAAGACTTGCCCTCAGCACCGCGGAAATGCGGAGTGGCACCACATCGGTTATCTATTCAGCCGTCCGGCCACTCGAGCGAGTAGCCGGCCGACCTGACGGTACGAATGACGCTGGAGGGGGAGGCCGCCTTCAGCGCCCTTCTGAGCCGGCTGATATGGACATCAACGGTGCGTACACCGACATGGATATTGGCCGGCCAGGCCGCGCTGATCAGCTCGTCTCTGGTGAAGACCTTGCCGGGACTCTCAAGCAAAAGCCGCAGCAGGTTGAACTCGATCGGCCCAAGGTGGACTTCGTGGCCATTACCCCGAACCCGGTGGGCATCGAGCCTTATCTCAAGATCGCCACAGGAGATCCAGCCGCCGTTTTCAATCCCGTTTGAACCCGGCTTCGGCAGCGCCAGCTTCGTCCGTAGACAGTCGAGCAGCTTGGCCGGCGCGAAGGGCCGCACAAAGCTCTCGTCAATACCAGCCTTCAAGAGATCCAGGTGCTGGTTCTCGGCGCCGGGCGCGATCAGCGCAATTACGGGCAGGCCGCCGGTCCGGGGCTCCCCCTTGAACCGGGCGCAGATTGTGGAGCCTGTCGCGCTTGTTGGCTGGCAGTCCAGCACCACGGCCTTCGGCTCCCGTTCACTGGCCAATGCAAGCGCCTCCTCCACGCCGCCGGCCAGTTGAATCGTGAAGCCGTCCACCTCCAGAATGTGGCTGTGGACCAGATAGAACTCCGGATCCTGCGAACAGATCAGGACCAGTGGCTTCATCAGCGCTACCCCAAGAACCACATCGGCCTCAACAGCCTCGATTGAGAGGGCTGGCCATCGCATGTCCTCAAGGCCTGACATGATCCCCTTGATCGAAAATCGGTTCCATCACGCCCGCGCCACCTCGGGATGAGCCTCAATGGCTGCGGTCGCATCGCCGGCCAGTTTGGTACCGGCCGCAGCGAGTTTCCGGAACGTCTCGAAGCCGAACCGGTGGACGTCGCGCAGGGTCTTCGACAGAACGACCAACCGCCCGGCCGTGAGAAGCACGCGCCCGAAGCCCTCATGGCTCACCTCCATCATCGGCGATGCCATCAGGCCGGAGCGTTCCTCGATCGCAAGCGCGACGGCGGCGTAAAAAATCTCGAGCCTCCACAGTACGTCCGGATCGGGATCGCCGATGATCGGGATCGCGCGGCGCTGTTCCTTGGTGATGATGAAGTCGGCCAGCAGCTCGGCGTCCGATTTGCCTTCCCAAGACCCGTGGGAATCATGAGCCCGGACCAGCCGCACGAGGCATTTCACGAACGGGGTGGCAAGGGCCGCCTCGTCTTCGGCGACAGCAGGGCTAACGACGGCGTCAGACATTTCCGCCCACTCCTCATTTCAGTCCTCGTCCTCGAAGGACGGTTTCTGTTCGGCGACACCTGCCTGCCTCAGCACCTTGCGCAGCCAAGGGGGAGGACACGTCCTGAGCATCATCTGCGTGCGCAACAGCACCTCTTGGATGGTTTGGGGGTGCGGCACTTTGATCGGATGAATTTTTGCCGAAACAACCTTGGCTGCGGAAGGCCCCCCGATAGCCAGACAAAACAGGAGATGACAGCCCTTCAGCGCCTCCACCTTGGGGGTGATGCGGTCGTCGCCCTCAGTCCGATGCTTCCCGCTCTCGTCGGAAAGGTCATCGAAGGCCACGGCTTCCACGAGATTCCACTCCTCGCGCATCACGTCGTAGACAGCAAAGCGCCTGGCCGACCCGAAATGGGCGTTGAGGTTCTTCATGTCCTGCGTGGCGATCGCCACGCGCAATGCGCCGGCTTGGCGTTCCGGCGTCTGTGTGTGAACCTCGTCAGTGACGAGCGAGAGGCGACGAACGGAGCTCATCTGGCATTTCTCGCTTACGGAGTGGATCAAGCGCCTCAGGCGTCGGCGCGTGCCGGTTGGCTTCAAAGATGTGGGCAACCTCGAAGATCAGGTCGCGGGTCCCCTGATAGAGGATTGTGAGCTTGTGCTGGCTGCCGAGCCGGTCGAAGATCGGGAAGCCGACCCGCATGAGCGGAATGCCGAGGCGCTGCGCCGCCTGGCGGCCATGGGAATGGGTGACGAGAAGATCAGCGCCGGCGCCAAGAGCTTCCAAATCGCCGAGATCGCCGATCTGAACAGACTGCGCCGGTACTTCCTCCAAAATTTTCGACATGTCGGTCGTGGTGACCGCCGCCGCGATTTCGGAGCCCATGCCGATGAAGAAGCTCGCGAGTTGGTAGAGTTGGTCTGGTTCAGCAGCGATCGCAATTTTCTTGCCTCCAAAGTGGAAATGTCCATCGAGCAACGCGTCCTGCAACTGCGCCCGGCGACGGCGCACCCCAGCCGGCGCCGCCGCGCCCGAAACCGCAGATAGCAGAGAGACGAACCGGTCGGCGTCCTTCAATCCAGTCAGCGACCGGAACAGCACGTAAGGCACGCCGGTCAACCTCTGAAGCAGCTCGGCCGGGCGGCGCATATGCTCACCGATGACGATGCATTGCTCGGCCGTGCCAAGCTCGCGGATATCCTCGACGCTGGTGCCGCCGTAGGTGGTCGTGATCCAGCGGTCGGGCACCGTACCGTCGAGCGAGCCGGAGACGTCCGGCAGAATCACGGGCTTCAGTCCAAAGCTTTCAATCATCTCGCGCAAATGCTCGATGTCAGCCACAGTGAGGTTCCAGCCAGGCAGGATCACGATCTTCTTCGACTGCCGCGCCTGCTCGCCGGGCCGCGTAATCCTTTCAATCATCGCGGTGACGGCCTTGGCCCAGCCCTCTTCGATCGCGCCGTCGAAATCCGGTGTGTTGGCTAGCACCACCTCCGTACCCGCGAGTTCTTTCCTGCGCTTCAGCCTGATATTGGCGACATCGCCTGCGCAGTCTTCGCCCCGCGCTTCCACCAGCGCCGTGGTGCAAACCCCGATCAGCGTTGGCTTTGTGCGGGCCTTGAGATTGAGGATCGCCTCTTCCAGATGGTCTGCCCCGCCGAGGATCGTCGCCACCTCGTCCATCGCCGTCGTCTGCAAGGGGATGGCTTCCTTGAAATGCCGCACGAACAGCACGAGCGCAAAGCTGGTGCACCCCTGGCTGCCGTGGAACAACGGCATCGCGCCGTCGACGCCAAGAAAGGCCAGGGCGGTACCCAGCGGCTGCGATGACTTCAGCGGATTGACCGCCGCCGCTTTGGTCTGGGGAAGGATGCGGACCATCGGCTTTCCTCAACACTCACCGAAATCGTCGGCCGTCGTGCCGGCGAATTCCTGGACAGCATGCAAGGTCGCGGTCTCGCTTTTCGTGCTCGGCAGTTCCTCCCTCACCGCAGGCTGGCAATCCCATGGTGCCGGTTCCCGCACCTGGCGCCAGATCGGGTTATGAATGGCGAGGTCGATCTGGCGTACGAGTTCCACCATGCCGTCATAGCCGGCGTAAGGATGTTGGCGCTCCTGGTTGATATCGAGCCAGGGTGTCTTGGCCTTCAGCGCGATGAACTGCGTGCGCCCGCCCGACAGCATAATATCGGCCTTGTGTTCTGACAGCATGGCGTAAAGGTCACGCGGCGTCATCTGCTCGAACATGTGGTTGTCGTCCTTGAGGATCTGCTTGATGCGCTCCTTGTCTCCGGCGGTCGACTTCTTGACAGAGGTGCCGACGATCTTGATGCCGATCTCCATCAGCGCATGGACGACCGACCAGGACTTCACACCGCCGGTGTTGAGCAGCACGCGCTTGCCTTCGAGCCTCGGCCGGTAGGCCGCGAGCTTCTTCCATGCGATCGCCTCCTCATCTGCAATCAATGCCTCGGTGCGGCCGAGCATCTCCGGATCGGCACCCTTCTTCACGAGCAGCTGAGAGATCTGTCGGAGCGCTTCCGAGGTGTCGGTGATGCCGTAGAAGGAGCCCTCGAAGAACGGAATATCCCAGCGCTGCTCCATCTTGCGGGCGAGATTGATGAGCGCGGTCGAGCACACCATCATAGCCGCCCGGGCGCGGTGCGCGGAGGCAACGTCGAGGTAGCGCGCGTCGCCCGGAATGCAGGCGCGCACCCGGATGCCCAGCCGGTCAAGGAGCGGCTTCACCAGCCAAAATTCGCCCGAGAGGTTGAATTCGCCAAGGATATTGATGTCGTAAGGGCCGGCATCGTCGGGCTCCACCGTGCCGATGACATGATCGAGCAACGCCTGGCCGGCAAGCTTGTTGCCGAGATTCTTGGAGCCGACGAAGCCCGGCGCATTGACGGGCACCACCGGCAGGCCGAACTTTTCCGCCGCGCGCTTGCAGACGGCCTCGATGTCGTCGCCGATCAGCGCCGTCACGCAGGTCGGATACACGAAGATAGCCGGCGGCCCATACGCTTCCTTGATCTCGCGGATCGCTTTGAAGAGCTTCCGCTCGCCCTGCCCCATCACAACATCGAGTTCGGTGAGGTCGGTCGTGAAGCTTGTACGCCACAGCGTTGGCCCGGACGAAGCCGCACCGCGGTTGTCCCAGGAATTGCCCTCGCAGGCGAGCGGCGCATGGATCAGGTGTGCGACGTCGGTGATCGGCTGCAGCACGATCTTGGCGCCGTCGAAGGCACAGCCGCCGGCCGCCGCCCCGGGGGTCAGTGGCTTCGAACAGCCCTTTTTGCGCGCCTTGGCATCCTTGCCGCGGTTCTGCTCGCAGGCAGGCTCGTTGAAGACATCCTGGATTTTCGCTCTGAGCAAGGACATTGCGTCGGTCTCCAAAGTCCTCGGGAAGACGACCGGCCAAAGCCGACCGTCACGCTTAGCGGGTGAGGTCATACGAATAGTCCGTCACGCCCGTCTCGCTTGTCTCGCGATCGAGCTTGTCGAAGATCTGGTCGAGGATCGTCGTCAGGACGCGCAGCCCGCCTTGGTAGCCCATGAGTGCAAAGCGATGGTGATGGTGGCGATCGAAGATCGGAAAAGTCAGCCGGATCAGCGGCGTGCCCGTGTCGCGCTCCAGATACTTGCCATAGGAGTTGCCGATCAGCAGGTCCACCGGCTCGGTGAAGAGCAGCGAGCGCATCGCCCAGAGGTCCTTGCCCGCCCAGACTTGAGCACCCTTGCCGAAGGGCGATGATGCAAGCAGCTCCTTCAACTCCGCTTCCCACGCCGAGGTGCCGTTGGTGGCGAGGCAATGGGTCGGCTCGCCGCCCGTCTCCATGATGAAGCGGGCCATGGCGTAGACAAAGTCCGGATCGCCGTAAATGGCGTATTTCTTACCGTGCAGCCAGGATTGGCTGTCCGCCATGGCGTCAACAAGTCGGCCGCGCTCGAGGCGGATTGCCTCGGGGATTTGCTTGCCGGAAATCGCGGAGACCTCCATCAGGAAGTCGTCGGTAGCCTTGACTCCGAGCGGGTAATGGAACGAGGCAGTCGCCTGCCCGACTCCCTCGCAATACTCCAATGTTTTGCGGGTGTTGTAATGCTGCAGCGACAGCGTCGCCGCGGCGTTGAGTGCCTTTCTCACGTCTTCGATCTTCGTGCCGCCGTCATACATGCGGTATTCGCCGTCGGACGGCGTGTCGAACTGGTCAGAGGCGTCTTGGATGAAGGTATAAGACACGCCTATCAGATCAAGCAGGCGCTTGAGTTCCCGGTTGTTGCCGACACAGAAGCCGTCGAAGCCCGGAATGATGTTGATGGTTCCCTCGGCTTCCGTTCGCTCCTCGCCTTTCCAGAAATGCTCCAAAATGCCCTTGACCGCGACGTCATAGCCGTCGACATGGCTGCCGACGAAGGCCGGCGTGTGGGCGAAGGGCACGTCGAAGTCGCGCGGGACCGAGCCTTCGTCCTTGGCGTTCTCGATAAAGCTGTGCAGGTCGTCGCCAATGACCTCCGCCATACAAGTGGTCGAGACGGCGATCATCTTCGGGTCGTAGAGTTGGTACGTGTTGGCGAGCCCGTCGACCATGTTCTTCAGGCCACCGAACACTGCCGCGTCCTCGGTCATCGAGGAGGAAACTGCCGAAGCAGGCTCCTTGAAATGGCGCGACAGGTGCGAGCGGTAGTAGGCCACGCAGCCCTGGCTGCCGTGGACGAAGGACATGGTTCGCTCGAAACCGGCGGCCGCGAACACCGCGCCGAGCGGCTGGCAGGCTTTGGCGGGGTTCACGACAAGCGCTTCGCGAGCGAGGTTCTTTTCGCGGTATTCCCACGTCTTGGTGAATTCGCGTTGGTCGGTAACGATCTGGTCCGGGTGCGGACATTCGAAATTCAGCCTCTTCTCGGCGAGCATCTGCCTGTATTCCGGCTCGCGGAACAGGGGCGCATGGTCGAGAACTTTTTCAGCCGACTGCGGCATGGATGGTTACCTCTTCTCCATCTGGCCGCGCCATACGGCGGCACAGGGACGTCGAAACGTTTCAGGTCTCCCGCGGACAAAGGGCCACAGGCGTTCAACGGCCGCCCGGCTTCCGGGAGGCCAGGTTTTTCATTCGGCTGCGATCGCCGCCGACGGCTCGGCTTTTTTCTTCCAGGGAGCGTCGTAGAGGCCCCAGACCGGGTTGTTGATGGCCAGATCCATGTCGCGGGCGAAGATGGCGAAGCCGTCGTAGCCGTGATACGGGCCGGAATAATCCCAGGAATGCATTTGACGGAACGGTATGCCCATCTTCTGGACCGGGTACTTCTCTTTGATGCCGGAGCCCACGAGATCAGGACGGATCCCCTCGATGAACTTCTCCAGCTCGTAACCAGTCACGTCGTCATAGATCAGCGTGCCCTTCTTCACGTAATGGCCGGTGCGCTGATAATCGTCGTTGTGGCCAAACTCGTAGCCAGTGCCGACAATAACCATGCCCAGGTCCTCATATGCCGTGACAACGTGACGGGGGCGCAGCCCGCCGACATAGAGCATCACCGTCCTGCCTTCGAGGCGCGGCCGGTACTTGGCTATGACCGCATCGACCAGGGGCCGGTATTTGGCGATGACCGCCTCGGCCTTGGCCTCGATTTCCGGTCCGAAATGCTTGGCTATCTTGCGCAGAGAGGCTTCAGTCTGGGAGGGGCCGAAGAAATTGTACTCCATCCAGGCGATGCCATACTTTTCCTCCATATGCCGGCAGATGTAGTTCATCGACCTGTAACAATGGATGAGATTGAGCTTGGCCTTTGGCGCTCGCTCTATTTCGGCCAGCGTAGCGTCGCCCGACCAGTTGCCGACCACGCGCAGGCCCATCTCCTCGAGCAGGATGCGCGAAGCCCAGGCGTCGCCACCGATATTGTAGTCGCCGATCACATTGACATCGTACGGGCTGGCCTCGAACTCGACGTCCTTCTTCTCGAACACCCAGTCGCGGATCGCGTCGTTGGCGATATGGTGGCCGAGTGATTGCGAGACGCCGCGGAAGCCCTCGCAGCGCACCGGCACGATCGTCTTTTCGTGCTCCTTGGCCTTGTTGCGGGACACCGCTTCGGTGTCGTCGCCAATCAGGCCGATCGGGCATTCGGATTGCACACTCATGCCCTTGTTCAGCGGAAACAGTTCCTCGATCTCATCGATGATCCGTTCCAGCTTCTTGTCGCCGCCGAAAACAATGTCCTTCTCCTGGAAATCGGAGGTGAACTGCATCGTGACGAACGTGTCGATGCCGGTCGTGCCGACGTAGTAGTTGCGGCGTTGCGACCAGGAATATTGCCCGCAGCCGACCGGGCCGTGCGAGATATGGACCATATCCTTGACTGGACCCCAGACCACGCCTTTCGAGCCGGCATAGGCGCAGCCGCGAATCGTCATCACTCCGGGGATGGACTTGATATTCGATTTGACCTCGCATTCGGAAAGGACCTCGCTTTCCTCGCCAGCCTCGTCGCCGCTCTTTGCGACGCTGAGGTGCTTTTTGCGGCGCTTCGCCGCCTTGTCAGGATATTGCGACAGCACCTCCTCGATAAGCTTCGCATGGAGGGCGCCGTCATTCTCGTATTCCAGGCTCATGAGACCCCTTTCAAGGTTCAGGGTGACGCCTCACCAACGAGGCGCCGTTCTTTGAAAGGCGCGCCACGTCAGGCCGCGCCACCAGTCAGTAGCGGTCGTTACCGTGCGGCCGCCTTCGCCGCTTCCTTGACCTGAAGCTCGGCAAGCATCTGCTCGTCCGTCTTCATGATGCCGAAGTCGAGCAGCATGTCCTCGAGCTCCTCCATGGTGATCGGGGTGGGGATGGTGCCCTGGCCCGAATTGTTATGGATCTTCTCGGCCAGCGCCCTGTATTCCCCGGCCTGCTTGGAGTCCGGCGCATACTGGATCACAGACATCTTCCTGAGCTCGGCGTGCTGGACGATGTTGTCGCGCGGCACGAAGTGGATGAGCTTGGAATTGAGCCTCGAAGCCAGCGCTTCGGCGAGGTCGAGCTCGCGGTCGGTTTGGCGCTCGTTGCAGATCAGGCCGCCGAGCCGCACGCCACCCGAATGAGCGTATTTCAGGATACCCTTGGCAATGTTGTTGGCGGCATAGAGCGCCATCATCTCGCCGGACATGACGATGTAGATTTCCTGAGCCTTGTTCTCGCGGATCGGCATCGCGAAACCGCCGCACACTACATCCCCGAGCACGTCGTAGGAGACATAGTCGACATCGTCATAGGCGCCGTTCTCCTCGAGGAAGTTGATCGAGGTGATCACGCCGCGACCGGCGCAGCCGACACCCGGCTCGGGGCCGCCCGACTCCACGCATTTGATGCCTTTGTAGCCGACCTTGAGCACATCCTGGAGTTCGAGGTCTTCCACCGAACCTTCCTCTGCCGCGAGGTGCAGGACCGTATCCTGCGCCTTCGCGTTCAGGATCAGGCGGGTGGAGTCGGCTTTGGGGTCGCAGCCGACGATGAGGATTCTCTGCCCGAGGTCGACAAGGGCGGCGAGGGTATTTTGGGAGGTGGTGGACTTGCCGATGCCGCCCTTGCCGTAAAAGGCGATCTGACGCAAACCTGACATGTAGCTTTCCTTCCTTCGTTCCATTCATCGCGGCTGCCGCGACACGAATGCCGGTCGGGCAGCTGTCGCCGCCTCGCACCCAAGGTTTCAAGACTCGTGCCAATTTGGCTCGTCGAATCGAAGAATAATTTTGTGGTTGTTTTTCAGGTATTTAGCTTGAAGCCGCAGAAAGGATCGTCGGAACAAGCCGTGTAGCGGACCCGACAATGGCGACACAAAGCGGCGGATCGCGATCCTCAGTCACGCATTCGTTCGGACCGCATCGTTGTGTTGAGGTGGGCGAACAGCATCTCGACCCTCTTGCGTTTTTGCGGGATGCTGCGAACTCTCCTGTTCCGGCGAGCTGACGTGCTTGGTCTCGCGTGCCCTCATCGACACTGCGCGGAATCTTGCGCCACGCTGGCATACCTGCGAGCCACCGCCAGCAATTCGGGGCTGCGGGCGATCATCCGGCATCAACCCAAGAGGCTCGGCTCACTTATCGGCGCAGGAGTTCAGTATCGGCGTCATCGCCTTCACATGTTCGTCGATCCGCTCGAGCACTTTCGCCGCGACAACGTCGCGCTCAGGCAGATGCCACCAGTGCTCGTTGACGAGTTCGACGGTCTCGACCACTGCCTTCAGGACTGCCGGCTCCGGAAGCCTTGCACGGTTCGCGAATGCTTTCCATCGCGGTGCTGCTAGCGCCTTGAACGAGCGCTCCCCTCCAAGCGAAAGCGCCATGGCGTCGGCGGGAATATATGGCACGGTCGACAGAACGTCGTAGATTGGTGCAAGCACCGGCTTGTCGCCGTTGCCGGGATAAATCAAAGACCAGTTCTTCAGGTGCATGTCGCCATGGCCGGTGATGACCGTCAGCACCAGGCGGCGGACGAATTCGAGAGCCGCCGTAGGCGAGACGGCTACGCCAAGGGCCAAGGCTATGTCGTGATAAGTGGCCCCCTCATTTTTGCGCGAGGGATAGACACCGAAGACCTGAGCGAAATCCTCGATGTGTATCCTCTCGCCATCGGCGCCGATCGAAGCGTTTGACGAGAAGGACCTTGCCCTCCGACAGCGTGTTGAATTCTTCGGGAACGCCCTCAAAATCGGACTTCTCGACCAGTTCGCATTCAGGAACCTCCATGCCGATCGCTGCAGCCAGCGCCAGGTTGGCGAATTCGTTCTCGGAAACGCCCGGAAACGCCGCCGAAGGGAACTTGGCGATGTACCGGCCCTGCTCGTCGTCCATCGGCAAGGTAAGGCCACCGCCTGTTCCAGTGTTCTTCATGACCGACAGCTTCATCTGCACGCCGGCAAGTGAGAACCGTGCCTTGGGCTTATCTTTTGAAGCATCCTGCGAAACCGCTATCGCGCCGTCACTGGGCAACGCCCGTACGGCTCCCGGCAGATCGGCGCCCAGCGCCGCTAAAAGATCGAAATCATTGCCTGGCCGGACAATGCCTTCGTGGTGCTTTTCCATCGCCTCGCGCAATTTCTCCTCCGGCAGGAGGTTCGCGAAGAAAGCGGGCAAGGCGCCCGCCAGAGGCTTCGGATCTTTCCGCAATCCTCCCGTCGCTGCCCGGAACGACAGGCTGAAAACCGGAAAGCCGCCCGTCGCGCGGTAGGCCTCATCGAAGTTGAATGCATTGAAATCGCCCGGCGTCCTAACGATTGTGCCGACCTTCAGTGCGTTCAAGAGCACGTCCAGCGACGGGATCGTCTTAGCGGCGCGAAAAACTGGAGCCATGATCGTCATCGTCAGGTTGAGGAACAAAAGCGGGTCGATCGTCATCATCATTCGGACGCAATAGAGCCTGGACAGCCGGCACCATGACTTGCGGAACCATCATCATTTCCAGACCGAGTGCGCGAGCGATATTCATGAGCGTCGTCGCACGCGCCGCTGCGGCTCCCTTTTCGATGTCGCGATAGCGGGGACGGGATATACCCGCCAAATCAGCGACCTGCTCCTGCGTCATGGCAGCGGCCAGCCTCGCCTGCCTGAAAAGCCGACCGATTTCGCGCAGAATTTCCGATTCAGATGCCATCATGATACCCATACGGTCTATTCCAATGCGCGATGATACGCAAAGGTATCTCATTGCTCCGGTGGGTGCGATACGAGCCCAAGGAACCGGTGCGACCTGGGAGAGCAACTCGGCGGGAATATCGATGCCCTGGCTGCGGACATAATCGACAGCGCAGCTGAGATAGACGGTAAAGCGCGTAGGCCATTGGCGGCCCGTTCAGTTCTGGCTGTCGGAAAGGCGCCCGAAGCCGGTTGCGAAGTTCGCCGTTGATCTCCGCCGCCCGGACCTGCACGAGCATATGCGCACCGTGAAGTGACCAGCGCATCTGCTGCTTCTTGACCATACGTTTCCCGACGACTGAGTTCACCGCCGACTCGGCGAGAGTGGTGGCGACGGCGAAGCCCAGCCCGGTAGCGCTTTCCATCCTTTCTGACTCAGTAAGACTAGGCGCCCGCCGCCACGTGCGGGCGACGCTGGCATCAACCGGCGGGCAGATGCGCCGAGGGCAACAAGCGCGCCTGACGCAACGCCGCCAGATCAGCCGAGCCGGTGCAGAAGCAGGCGACGGCCAACTGGCGGATGACGATCTCGAAATGCGCGACAACCGCCTCGGTGGATACCGTAGCCGCTCGCAGCACGCCGGCCGCCTGCCCGGCGATGTCCGCGCCCAGGCGGATGGCCTTGGCCACGTCGACGCCGTCGCGGATCCCGCCCGACGCGATCAGCTTCACCTTTGGCAGCGCCCGACGTACCGCCTGCACGCTGGCCGGGGTCGGAATCCCCCAATCGGCGAACGCCATCGCCACTGCACGGTCGGCGGCATCGCGGGCGCGCTCGCCCTCCACCGCGGCCCAACTGGTGCCGCCGGCGCCGGCGACATCGATCACCGCCACGCCCGCCTCGACGAGCGCACAGGCCACCGGGGCGGATAGGCCCGACCCCACTTCCTTGGCCACGATCGGCACGCCCACGCTGCGCGCGGCGCGAGCGATCTGCGCCAGGACGCCGCGCCAGTCGCGGTCGCCCTCCGGCTGTACCGCTTCCTGCAGCGGATTGAGATGGACGATGAGTCCATCGGCCTCCAGCGCATCCACCGCCCGGCGCGCCAGGTCCAGGCCGTCGGCCTCGCGCAGTTGCGCGGCGCCGATATTGGCCAGCAAGGGAATGTCTGGGGCCAGGCGGCGCAGCGTGCGCGTCAGCCCCTGGGAGTTGCGGGATTGCAGGCTCACGCGCTGCGAACCGACGCACATGGCGATCCCCAAGGCTTGCGCTGCCTCGCTCAGATGCCGGTTGATGGCCTCGGCGCGTGGCATGCCGCCGGTCATGGAGCTGACCAGCAGCGGCGCGCGCATGGTCTTGCCCAGCAGCGAGGCGCGCAGGTCGATCTGCGTCAGGTCCAACTCGGGCAATGCGCAGTGTTCGAAACGGATGTACTCCCAGCCGGCGGCGACCGTGGCCGGCGCCGTTCGCTGATCCAGCACGATGTCCAGATGGTCGTCCTTGCGCCGGCTCAGGGCGGTGTCGCTCATGCTCGCTCCATCCGTCTCATCGGGCGACGGCGTTGCGTCGGATCGGACCGACGGCAGCGCGCGCACGCCGCCGCCTCCCGCGCGTTCAGGCCGGCGCACGCTGGCCTTCCCCCGCAGCGTCGCTGCGGTAGCGGCTGTTCGAGGTCTGGTAGTACTGCGCGCGGATGGCCGCCATGGCCTCGATCAACGGTCCCCACGGCGCGGGAAAGCGTTCTTCCGCCATCACCCGGTGCAGCATGCGCGTATGGCCGGCCAGCTCGTCGTTGAGGAACTCCACCACAGGCATAGCCGGATAGCGCTGCAGCAGCAGGATCGCCGCGTTGTCGGCCTCGCCGGCCGACCTGTCCTTGTCGCGGCCATGCAGATCGTTCTGCAGGCGCCCTATCGCGGAGATGAGCCGCAGGACCTGGCGAAACGCCGGACGCGCGCGCAAGGTCGCCATGTTCAGCCCCCACAGCAACGACAGGCAACAGAACACGTTCGTGTAGGCGACCGAATCGATGCCGTTGTGCAGGTACTCGGCGTAGGACCAGCGTTCCGCCCCTGCCGCCTGCGCGTGTCCGGCGCGCAGCGCCGCGCAGTAGCACCGGGTATCGTCGAGAAGCTGAACATAGTCGCGACGATCGTAGGCGAGCGCGGCCAGCGAAGCGCGCAGCACAGCGCAGCCCTCGAATCCGGGGAGCGCGCACGGCACGCCCTGCCCCAGCGCCTGCTCCACCGCGGCGATCTGTTCCGGCGCGATCAGGCCAAGGTCGTTGCAGTCGTCGAGCCAGAACAGCAGCGCCAGTTCGCGATAGAACGCCACGATCAGCGTTTCGTCCTGCGGATCGCGGCCGGTGCGGGCGCTGGTGTCGCGCAGGCTCGGGTGGATGCCCTGCAGGATGTACTGGCCGCCCCTGACCGCTTCCATGGCATGCTCGTCGGCGAACCCGGTCAGGGAACGCCCCCACTCCAGCACCTGCTGCAGCGCGCGTTCGTTCTGGATCATGGCGCCGCTCCTGCTCCCTCAGCCAGGACGCGCCGCCCCCAACGAAGCGCCAGCCACAAGCCGGCGAGTTCGGCCACGCGCACCACTCGGGTGGGGCAATACAGTTCCTTGCCAATCCACAGCGGCGTTTGCGGCAATGCATGCGCCGCATGGCGGGCGAGCATCCACTCCAGCGCACGCGCCACCGCCTGCGCGACGCGCCGGCGCCCTGTCGGCTCTTCGCTCCCGTCCAACACGTGCAACGCGAACAGCGCATAGGCGGTTTCCTCGAATGTGGACGCGCGACCGGCGCCCCAGCCGCCGTCATCGCGCTGCGCCTGCATGAGCGCCGCCAGCGCGCGCTCGTCGCGCCACTGGGGCTTGCCTTGCGCCAGCGCAGCGACCGCATGCGCGGTGGGATACAGCCACGAAACGTGCCATTTTTCGTTGTCCCATAGACCGTGCGGGTTGCGATTGGCCTCGACGTAGGCGCTGGTGCCGGCGGCGGGCTTTCCCAACATTCGCAACGCATGCAGGGCATGGATGTTGGTCGACACCGAGGCATTGCGCTCGCCGGGGAAGGTGACGAACAGCTCGCCGATTTCGAAATGGTGCAACGCATCGACCGCCGGGTCGCGGCCTGCAAGGCGCAGGACGCACAACGCAACGGCGGTGTCGTCCGCATCGGCCGCGAAGTGCAAGGCCGGGCCCAGACCGCGCACGCCCAGGCGGGCGTCGAGCTGCGAGACGATCACTTGCACCGCCTCGGCGAGCGCGGGATGCGAGAACAGCCCGGCCAGATGCAGGGTGTACAGCGACCAGCATGGCTCGAACACATTGATCGGCCAGACGTTGGGAACGACACCTTCGATGCCGCTGCGCGTCGCCCGCGATGCCGCCTGCAGATACGCGTCGGCGCGCCCGACCTGCGGCGTGCTTCCCTGTGTCACGGCGTGCGCACGCCACGCGGCGGTGGCCGCCGGACTGATGCCAATGCTGCCGTCGTCATCCGGGCATGCGGTGGTCGGCGACGTCCCCCAGGCTTCCCAGGAGTGCAGCAACGGATGGCCGCTCGGCAACGTCGCCACCGCCCCCAGCTTGACCAGGCACGTTTGCCGCAACGGCAACAGCGCCGGGTGGCGCGGAAACGCCACGCCGCCCAGCAAGGATGCGGCCTCACCGCACAACTGCGGCAGGATCAGCTCCGCGCCGATCGGCGCATCTTCCGGCACCGCATGTGCGTAGGGATCGGGCTGGCGCTCGAGGAACCGGGTTGCAGCCTGGACTGCGTCGGCAGCGACGGGAAGAGGATCGGCACGCTGCAATGCCAGCAACGCCGCCCACGTGGGCGCATGGCGGAACAGCGGGAAGTCCGCACTTCCCCATCCGCCATCGGCCTGTTGCTGCGCGATGAGCCACGCGTATGCGTCCTGCCGACCGGTGACGTTGCCGTGGAACTGCAGAGCTCGCGCCGTGTCGTAGACGGACGGACCGACGCTGCCGCCGTCGCTCATCTCGCTCAGCAGGTGGCGCAATTCGGAAAGGATCTGTTCGGACAGCGCGTTCACGCGGGATGTTCCTTCTGCAGACGGTTGACGAGAACCAGGATCGGCAGACGCCGCGCACATCGCCGCGGACTCGGGCACAGTGCAGCATGCACCGCTGCCGCCGGCCGATCGCAGCGGCACAGGGGCGACTCCATGTGGACGGGCGTGCTCATGCGCATGGCTTGAACAGATACCCGTTGGCCCGCTGCAGTATCTGCGCCAACCGTTCCGCACGCGGCCCCAGCGGGGCGATGGCTTCCCCGGCGTCGCGCAACAAATCCAGCGCGAACTGGCGCGCTGCCTGCAGCCCCATGATCGACGCGCAGGTCGGCTTCTGCGCCGCCGCGTCCTTGCCGGGGGTCTTGCCCAGCGTCGCGGTATCCGCTGTCGCGTCGAGAATGTCGTCGATCACCTGCAACGCCAGGCCGAAACAGGCGTTGTAGCGATCGAGCGCACAGTACAGCGCAGCGTGCGCGGCATCCTCCGCGATGGAGCATAGCGCGCCCATGCGAACGGACGCGCGCACTAGCGCTCCGCTCTTCATCCGGTGCATCGCCACGATCCTGTCCAGCTCGGCGTGCTTTCCGACCAGCGACAGATCCATGGCCTGCCCGCCTGCGGCACCCTCGGCGGACACGGCCTGCGCCAGTTCGCGCACGAGCGCGATACGGTTGTCGCCCGGCGCATCCAGGCTCGCCAGGGTCAGGAAGGCGTGCGCCTGCAGCGCATCGCCGACCAGGATCGCAGTGGCTTCGCCGAACTTGACGTGCACGGTCGGAAGGCCGCGGCGAAGCACGTCGTCGTCCATCGCGGGCAGGTCGTCGTGGACCAGGGTACAGGCGTGCATCATCTCGATGGCGGCGCCGACGTCGTCGAGCATGTGCGCCGGCGTGTCGGCCAGTGCGCCGGCAGCCAGACAGAGCAAGGCGCGGGTGCGCTTCCCGCCATGCAAGGTGGCGTAGCGCATCGCCGCCATCAGCTCGGTCTCACCGTCGTCTTCGGCGCAGAGAAGACGCGCCAGCGCCTGTTCGACCCGCTTTGCGCCGTCCTGCATCCAGATCTCCGGCAGCAGCCTGCCGGATGCGCCGCGCGCCTGCGCGCCCAATCCGCCGAGCGCGGAAACGCCAGTTCGGTCGTCGTGTAGCGTGGAACCGGTCTGCATGTTTTTCATGTCCTTGTACCTGACACGAGATGGCCACAGCGAGCGCCAAGCCGCAGCGGTGTTGCCGGCGTCGCACCGAGCGCGTGCGCTGAGTGCAGCAATGCCGCGCCTCGCCGGCGCCGCTGCCTCGCCACACGGGGCATGCGATGCCAGCTCATGAGAAGCCTATGCGGATTGCCATGGACGGATGTGCGGTCGGGTAATACCGCCGGCCTTTTTCGACGCCGCTCAGCAACCGCGGCCGCACCCCGGCCTGGTGCATGGTCAGCGCCAAGGCGGTGCAGAACTGCACCATTTCCAGCCATACCAGGTGGTAGCCGATGCAGACGTGTGGGCCGGTACCGAACTGCAGCATGTCCACCGGCCGGATCGGCTCCGTGCGTTGCAGCCACCGCGCCAGGCGGAACTGATCAGGCGCCTCGTGCAGCAGCGCCGAGGTCGAGAAATGCAGCAGCGGGATGCACAGATGGGTGCCCGCGGGAATGCGCCGTTGGCCGAGTTGCAATTCCTGCAGGGCGCGACGCGGCAGGAGCGTGGTCGCCGGATGCAGGCGCAGCGTCTCGCGGAACAGCGCCTCGGCGACCGGACACTCCGCCAGATCCGCGTGCCGGGTCGGCACCGCGCCCACGCGTTGCGCCTCCTCGACCAGGGCGTCCCACAGCACAGGCTGCCGCGCCAGCTCGATCACCATCCAGGCCATCGTCGAGGCAGTGGTGTCGTGACCGGCAAGCAGCAGCAAGCGGATATTGGCGACCAGGACGTCATCGGAGAGCCCATCGTCGCTGCGGTCGAAGGCGCTCACCATGTCGTTGATCAACCCGGTGCGCGCGGCGTGCGCCCGCGCGTCGCGGACGAACTGGCGCAACTGCGCGTCGATCCAGTCGCGGGCGGCGCGGCCGCGCCGCAAGGGCAGTCCGGGGAGGTCGACCGGGGGCGCGACGATCAACTGCAGCAGTTGCCGGTACTTGCGATGCCATCCCGGCAGGTCCTGCGCGGGGATTCCCATGAGGCTGAAGATGAGCTTGAGCATCAGGTCACCGGTTTCGCGCAGGATGGTTGCCTCGCCGCGGTCGCGCCACGCCTGCACCCGCGCCCGGATGACGGGCGCGAACAGGTCGCCGATGCCGGCCTGGGTCAGCCCCTTGGGCAGGAACGCCGCCTTGATCGCATCACGCGCCTGCCGGTGCGCGCCGCCGTCCTGGGCAACCAACGTTCCGCCAAGCAATTCGGGCGCGATCTCTTCGATCAGCGCCGAAGACACGTCCTTGTGCCGGAGCAGTGCGAACGCATCCGGATCCACGCAGGTCATCAAGTGTCCAGCAGGGCCGAAATCCAGCCAGAAGTGGCTGCCCAGCGTCCGTTCTGCGCGCTGCAGCAGGCGCGGCAGGTCGCAGACAATGGCGGGAAGATGCCCGACCAGGGGGAAAGCGCCAGGCATGACCGGGATGTCGCATCGCAGCCGGTGCCGACGGTTGAGTGGGTTGAGCAGCATGTCCATCAGCAGCGCGCCGCCGCCGCCGATTCGGTGTCGCCGGCAGGGCGCGCGGCGCAGCTGTTGCCACCGTCGGCGTATGTCGGCACATGCGCCAGCATGCCGCCATCGATGCACACGACCTGGCCTGTGATAAACGCAGCATCGTCGGAGAGCAGGAACGCCACGAGCGCGGCCACGTCCTCGGGGCGGCCGACGCGCTGCAGGAGCTGGTGCCGGCGCAGATGCCGTTGCATGCACTCGTCCAGCTTGGCGAGGAGACGCTCGGTTATGACGAGACCCGGCGCAACGGCGTTGCAGCGGATCTGCGCATGACCGTATTGGGTGGCGAGCGAAGCCGAGAGCATGTTCATCGCCGCCTTCGACGCGGCGTAGGACGTCTGCGCCGTGTCACCGCTGAGCCCCTGGCACGACGACATGTTGACGATCGCGCCACCGCCGCGGGCGATCATCCGTGGGATGGCCTGCCGGCAGCAGAGCAGCGTGCCGCGCAGATTGGTCGCCATGGTCTGGTCCCAGACTGCCAGGTCCAGGTCGAGGATCGCGCGGTCGCGCGGGGTCAGATCCATGGCGCTCGCATTGTTCACCAGCAGGTCGACCCCCCCGAAGTGCCGCTCCGCCGTCTCGAACAGCGCTGCCACCGCCTGCTCATCGGCGATATCCATGGCTATGGGCAGCGCGTGGCCTGCTTCGGCCGCGATCTGCGCGGTGCAGGCGATGGCCGCCGAGCCATCAATGTCGGCCACCACCACTCTGCCGCCCCCGCGCGCGATGGCGAGAGCGCATGCCTTGCCGATGCCGGCGCCGGCGCCGGTCACCACGGCCACCTTGCCTTCAAACCGTCCCATCGTGTCTCCTGAATTGCATTGGTCTTTCGCAGCATGCCGCTCGGCCTCCGCCGGAGAAGGCGCAGGGTCGGCGCTGGCGCGCTCGTCATCGCCCGCGTCGCTTTCGATGACCCGAATGGCGGCGACCGGGCACTGGTTGGCCGCAAGCCGCACGGCGGCGTGCAGCGCCTGCGGGACCGTCGCCACGCACACTTCGGCCACGCCGTCCGGTTCGCGCTGGCGAAAGGTGCCCGGCAGCGTCAGCACGCACTGCCCGGTAGTTCCGCACAGATCCTGATCGACCAGGACGCGCATCTCAGCCCTCCTGCCCATGCAGCCGCACCGGCAGCGCGCGGAACGTCCTAAGGAACGCGGAAGGCTCCCGGGTCGGCTGCTCGGCCAATGCCAGCGTGGGGAAGCGTGCCTGGATCCGCGGCAGGCTTTCGGCCAACTGCACCCGGGCCAGTTGCGCACCAAGGCAGAAGTGGATGCCGTGGCCGAAGGTCAGCATGATCTTCCCGTCGATCGACATGCCAGGACTGGTGCCATAGAACCGCACGGGATCGAAGCGGTCGGGATCGGCGAAGGCGTCCGGGTCGCGATTGCCGGCCGCGATCAGCACGCGCACGTCCGCGTTCTTCGGGATCACCGCGCCGCCCAGTTCGATGTCGCGCTGGGCGATACGCGGAATGGAGCTGAACATGGCGGGCGCGTCGTAGCGCAGGGCTTCTTCGACGAATGCCTTCACCCCCACGGCATCTCCCTTCAGCCAGTGCCGCTGTTCGGGATACGCCAGCACCGCCAGGACCGCATGGCCGATGGCCGCGGCAGTGGTGGCGAAGCCGCCCAGCAGCATGCCCCAGAGCATGCTGATCAATTCCGCATCCGACAGCGTCTCGGCATCGTCGTCGCGTGCGCCGACCAGCATTGACACGATGTCGTGGCGGGAATCCGTGCGCTTGCGCTGTATGAGGTCGCCGAAGTAGGCCTGCACCCTGGCGCTGGCCGCGTCCGCCGCGGCGAGTTGGGGATCGCTGGCGTGCGGGCTCAGGCCTTCCAGAATGGCGCTGATGCCGGTGACGAGCCCGAGAATGTCGTCCGGGGGCATGCCGAACAGTTCGCCGAAAACCAGCATGGGCAAGGCCAGCGCGAATTCCCGATGCAGGTCCACTGCCTCCCCGCGCTCCAGTGCGGGCGCCATGCCGTCCAGGCGCGCTGCGACAATGCGAGCGATGGTCGGCCTCAGGTTGTCGATCTGGCCGATGGTGAAATCGCGCGAGATCAGCCGGCGCAGACGCGTATGCGTCGGAGGTTCCTTCATCGCTAAAGTGGACGCCAGCAAACTTAGCGACAGGCTGGTCGCCGCACGCGGGAAATAGCGCGCCAGTTCGCCTGGCGCCGGCCCCCGAAAAGCATCGCCCGTGGCCTTGAGCGCCCAGTAGATGTCGGCGTGGCGGCTCAACAGAAAGAGGCCCGACGCCGCGCGATGCACCGGATCGTGCTCGCGCAACCACCGCATGAACGGATACGGGTCGTGGATGCACGCTGGCGACGCCAGTTCGGCGAAGGCGTCCCGGCATGCTGCCGTGGTTTCTTGCAAGTCCATATTGGTTACCTGTTGGCTGGCTGATCTGACCGGCGCGCGCCAGGCGCGACGGCAAATTGCGGAGAAGATCGCGATTCCCGGCGGCGTCCGCCCATCACCAGAGCACCGGGAACTCCTCGAACCCGCCAGTGATGATCTCCTTGCGCAACTTCAGTTCTTCGGGCGCCACGGCCAGGCGCAGCGCGGGAAAGCGCTGGAAGATCGAACCGAACACCACCTTGAGTTCCAGCCTGGCCAGCGCCGCGCCGATGCAGTAGTGCGGCCCATGGGAGAACGCCAGGTGCGGGTTTTCGTCGCGTCCGATGTCGAAGTTTTCCGGGTCGTCGAAATGGCGCGCATCGAACGACGTCGCCGGCAGGCCGACAAGCACCTTGCTCTCCGCAGGAATTTCCACGCCCGCGATAGTCACGTCGGTACTCGGATAGCGCATGATGCCGTCCCAGCCCGCGCCCGGCGGGTACATGCGCAGGATTTCCTCCACCGCCTTGTCCACCAGGGATGGATCGCCGACCAGGCGTTCGCGCTGTTGCGGATGGCGGAACATGGCCAGCAGGCCGAATTCGATCTGCGCGACGGTGCTCTCGTGCCCCGCCACCAGCATGCCCGCCGCCAAGCCGATCGCCTCTTCCTCGGTCGCCTTGCCCTGGTCGACCGCCGCGAGCAGGTCCGTCAGCAGGTTGTCGCCAGGATCCTGGCGCTTGTCCCGCATCTTGCCGCGAATGTAGGCGCGCAGTTCTTCCCAGGCCAAGCGCGACGCGCTGCGCGGGCCGCTTTCATGCTGGTGCGTCATCACCTCGTCGGACAGCCCGGCGAAAAAGGCGTGATCCTCGTAGAGCACGCCCATCAGCGCGCTGATGACCATGGCCGGAAGTGGAAAGGAGAGGTGGCGCCGCAGGTCGGCGGGCTGGGGCTGGGCCGCCAGTGTCTCGAACAACTGCGCGGCGATCGCCTCGACCTGCTGCTCGAGCAGCTTCACCCTGCGGTTGCTGAAGGCCGGCGCCACGATCGTGCGTAACCGGGCATGCTCGCCCCCCTCGTGCGAGACCAACCACCCCGGTGATCCGAGAATCACCGAATCCGGGGTGAATGCCGCCGGCGGCATTCCCGAGGGCCGGAACGCCGCGTCGGACAGCACCGCCTTGGCTTCATCGTAGCCTGTCACCCACCAGCCTTCGTGCCCGGACGGGAAGCGCACGCGGTGGATCGGACCGTTGGCGCGTTGCGCCAACATCTCGGGCGAGGGCTCGATGTGATCGACGCGCCACATCGGCAGCGTCGGCAAGGGTTGTTCGGACATGGTGGCACTTGATCTCTAAGCGATGGAAGGGCGGAAGGTGACCGGCAGGCGCTGCGGGCAGCGAATGGCTTAGGAAGGCATGTAGACGACGTCCTCCGCAGCGTAGCCGATTCGATTATCAAGGTCGGCCAACGTGTAACTGCCTAGGCATACCGCGCGGCGAGATGCAGAACGTTATCCTGCGCCTTCGAGTTCAGGATAAGGCGAGTGTGGCGGGCCTTTGAGTCGCAGCCGGCCATCAAGATTTCCGGCGCAAGGGTCGACAAGGGCGGCGAGCCTGTTTGGTAGGGGGCGGTTTCGCCGAGGCCCCCTTCCCATAGAATGCTATCTGATGCGGATTTGACATTTTGCTTTTCTTTCTTCGTTCCATTCGTGTCATCCACGAAATGAAAGTCGGTCGGCGGCTCCCGGCCAGCAACGAAGGTGCTTCAAATCTCGTGCCAATTTGGCCGCAGCAGAAAAAAATTGTGGCAGCTTCTCAGCGGCCTAGCCTGAGGCCAGAGAAGAGCTAGGCGAAATAGGCCGGTGTCGCGGGCCAACAAAGGCGACGGAACAGTGTCGGACAGAACGCCTCGGGCGACCTTTAGGTCGGGCTTGCGACATTCTGGTCCAGTTTCGAACATAAGAGGGCGGCAAACAGACACGATTGGGAATTCGATCCTCACGGCGCCAGGGCGCTTGCCCAAGAGCGCGCGCTCATGTTGCTGCGACAGGCGCGTGTTCGCGATAGCCGGGCCTGCGCACCCATGAACGCTAGCGGCACACGCTACGCAATGACTGGAGTGCCCGCCAGCCTCAGGTAGTGCATCGGCTCCGCTTTCGGTTCTTCTTTGCCCAGCCGGGGCTGAAGCGCCGAATATCCGCACCCTACAGCATCGTTGTTGCCTGTGTGACGAGGCGGTATAGCGCGCGCCCGATCTTCTAAGACACGGCCTCCGAGAAGAAGGGGGCGGTCCAACAGCACCTCTATTTGAAATGGCACGCCGCTTGCTGCTCCTGGTTAGAGCACCATCAAATCACGATGAAAGCGACTTGCACCATGCCCGACGCGCGAAGCTCTAGACAGTGGCCTGAGGAGACGATGCCCGTTCCCGCTGAACATCGGGACACCGTCTCCTCCGGAAGGCCGTTCTCGGTGGCCGCTTTGCGCATGGCTGGTCCGATGCCGGCACGCCAACACGGGCCGCTCGCGCAAATGCCGTTTACCGGTTCTGTTCAGCATGTGAGTGCCCAAGAGCCCCGTCAAAGGGTCACCCAAGCCAAGGCCGGCGGGTCACTGCCACATATCGACAACACGCTGAACCAGTCCAGTGACCCGAGTCTGCGTGAAGTGACATTTCAGGCCCCCACATGCTTGCGATATTGGCTACTTCCGGCCGCTATCCCTTTTCCAAACGCACGATCGCGAGTGACCGATCCCGCTTCCGGCGCCATAGCCGGGGGAACCAAGCGGCTCGACGGTGTCCAGCTCGCTCAGATCGATTGCGTTCGGGTGGCCAAGACCAGCCGCCAAGACCTTCCTATACGTCGGGAGGGAAAAAGGAGGTTGCGAGCCGCGAGGTCCTCATTCCGTGCCGGGCATACGAGCCTTTGCTCGGTATTGCGCCAGCCTCTGCCAGAATTCAGCGCCAGTTTTCTTCTTTAGGAGCAAGTTGATGACAGTTCAAAAGAAAGTTCCCTTCGTCACCTTTCTCACGCGTGTTCACGATAAGTCAGTCCAGGGGACAAATCCATATCGCTGGCAAGAAAAGACATCTGACGACTACTTTGCCGGCAAGCGGGTCATCCTGTTCTCGCTGCCTGGCGCCTTCACGCCGACCTGCTCGACCTACCAATTGCCCCAGTTCGAAGAGCTCTATGATGAGTTTGAGAAGGAGGGAATTGACGCGATTTACTGCCTCTCAGTCAACGACGCCTTTGTCATGAATGCGTGGGGGAAGTCCTTGGGTCTGAAGCAGGTCGAGCTCATCCCCGATGGCTCAGGCGAGTTCACACGCAAAATGGGCATGCTGGTCGCCAAGGACAATCTCGGCTTCGGGATGCGCTCCTGGCGCTACGCCGCCCTGATCAACAATGGCGTGGTGGAGCATTGGTTCGAGGAGGAAGGTTTCTCCGACAACTGCGAGGCCGACCCCTATGGCGTCTCGTCCCCGCAAAACGTTCTCGAAACGCTGAAAGCCGCCGCATGACCTAGAATACGTCTCAGTGGTGCCATTGCCGGCCCCAAGAGGCTCCTCGACAGGATTTTCGCGCTCACCATGCAATCCTCAGCAAGCCTGCTTCAGCGCCAGAAGCAATCCATGGTCGCATCGCCTCAACTCATTGAGTCGATTCGCCTGCTGCAACTGGCGCATACTGAACTGCATCAGTTCGTGGAGCGGGAAATCGAGAAGAACCCGCTTTTGGAATCTGCATCAAGCGATGGCGGGCCTTTTGACGACGTCTCGATTTCGGGAGCGGATCAGCCTGTCGGCCCTGGCGCAAACGCCGTTGAAGGACCGACCGGGGCAGGGTCGGCTGAACGGCTCGGGCAATGGAAATCACTCGGCAACACGACCAACAACCCGCCGGGCAATGGCCCTTCCCTCGACGAGTTTGCCACCCTCGCCGAAACATTGCACGACCATGTCGCTCGTCAGATCGCCCTCACTGCGTTCACACCACAGGAGCGGCTGATCGCTG
Organism: Mesorhizobium sp. M0195; assembly: GCF_040322115.1. Classification (NCBI taxonomy): domain Bacteria; kingdom Pseudomonadati; phylum Pseudomonadota; class Alphaproteobacteria; order Hyphomicrobiales; family Phyllobacteriaceae; genus Mesorhizobium; species Mesorhizobium sp. M0195. The sequence goes on from NZ_JAMYSV010000028.1 coordinate 34,804, forward strand.
GCCAGCTTGCCGCCGATCTGGAAGACACTGGCTATCTTCGGGCAAACCTTTTGGAGCTGGCCGAGAGCCTGAATGTCCATGAGGCTGTTGTGGAACGGGTTCTCGGAACCTTGCAGCAATTTGATCCACCGGGAGTTTTTGCGCGAAGTCTCAGAGAATGCCTCGAGATTCAGTTGCGCCAGCGAAATCGGCTCGACCCGGCAATGGCAGCTTTGGTTGCCAATCTTGAAATGCTTGCGCGACGCGATTTTGAGGCACTGAAGCAGCATTGCGGCGTCGATGAAGAAGACCTTCTCGACATGATGCATGAGATTCGGGCGCTCGATCCCAAGCCTGGGAACCGATTCCAATCCGGTGCGTCTGAATCAATCATACCCGACGTCTGGGTCACGCCCTCGCCGCAAGGCGGGTGGCAGATCGAACTTGATCCCGCCACACTGCCAAAGCTGCTGATCAACCAAAGCTACTATGCCGAAGTGTCGCGTCAAACTCCCCAAAATTCGAAAGATAAAGCATTTCTCGACGAATGCTTGCAAAACGCGACCTGGCTGATCCGCAGCCTCGATCAGCGCGCCAAGACCATTGTTAAGGTTGCGGCTGAAATCGTGCGTCAGCAGGATGCCTTTTTGGAACATGGCGTCGCCCACCTGCGGCCTCTCAATCTCAGAACCGTCGCTGACGCGATCGGCGTGCACGAGTCGACGGTAAGCCGGGTGACCTCGAACAAGTACATGCTTACCCCGCGCGGAGTCTTTGAACTGAAGTATTTTTTCACCGTCGCGATCGCGTCCTGCCAAGGCGGCGATGCGCACTCCGCCGAAGCTGTCCGGCATCGGATCAAAGCGATCATTGCCGCAGAATCTCCCGGCGACGTGCTTTCCGATGAGGACATCGCTGTCCGGCTGAAGGAAACCGGCATCGATGTTGCGCGCCGCACCGTCACAAAATATCGCGAAGCAATGAACATCCCCTCCTCCGTGCAACGCCGCCGGGAAATGCGCTTGTGTTTTTAGATTTGGGTCAAGGCAGCCAACATCACGTTGCATTGCATCAAAGTGGAGACTTCGTTCATGACCCAATCCGCAGCAGGCGTCATGGACGCTGTTCTGCACGACCCAGAAAAGCCCGTCCCACCGTCTGGTCCCGCATGGGGTGCGGTCATTGCGCTTTCCTTGGGCACCTTCGGGCTGGTCACGGCAGAGTTTCTGCCTGTCAGCCTGCTCACGCCCCTCGCGCATGATCTCGGTATCAGCGAGGGAGCGGCTGGACAGGCGATGACGGCAACAGCTATCGTCGGGGCGATCTCGGCGCCGACGGTGGCCATCATCACAAAGCGCCTGGACCGCAGGACCGTCATGTGGACCATGACGCTGCTGCTGATCCTGTCGGACGTTCTGGCGGCCGGCGCGTGGTCGCTGGCGGCTCTCCTGACTGCACGCGTCGTGCTCGGCATAGCGCTCGGAGGCTTCTGGTCGATGTCGGCAGCACTGGCGATGCGGCTCGTTCCAAGCCACTTCCTGCCGCGCGCCATGTCGATCATCCTCACCGGCGTTTCCGTAGCTACCGTCTGCGCAGCTCCAATCGGCGCTTATGTCGGCGATATCTGGGGATGGCGAAGCGCCTTCGTGCTCGCCGCAGCCGGCGGCGCCGCTACACTGCTCGTGCAACTCATAACTATTCCGAGACTGCCTCCGATTGGAGTGGCTAGCTTCCGCAGCCTGCTGGATGTGGCCAAGATTCCGATGGTCAAAATTGCGCTTTTGGTCATCCTGCTGGTCGCTTCCGGCCACTTCGCCGGAATCACCTATATCCGCGCCTTCCTCGAGAAGATTCCCGCGCTGGATGTCGAAACGATCTCGCTTGTGTTGCTTGCTTTTGGCATCGGCGGATTCTTCGGCAATTTGGCCGGCGGGCTTCTGGCCGAGTTCAGTCTCAAGGCAGTCGCTGCCCTTGCACCGCTGCTCATAGCGATAGCCGCTGTTTCGCTGCTGACGGCGGGAGCATCGGCCTCGGCCTCGGCGATTGCGGTTGCCGCGTGGGGCTTTGCTTTCGGCGCGGTGCCGGTGGGATTGCAGACGTGGATGGTGCGGCGCGCCGCTCCCGAGCAGGCCGAAAGCGCCGGTGTGCTGATGGTCGTAGCGTTCCAAGTGGCAATCGCAGCCGGCGCGATTTTCGGCGGACTATTGGTGGACAATGCCGGGATTACCAGTGCCATTGCCTACAGTGCTGTTGCCACGTTCCTCGCCGCCCTGACAGTGTTCCTGCTCGGCCCGAAGCGGGAAACCTAGACCGCCTGACAGAAGAGGCCTCAGCAGCGCAGCGGGACGAGAGATGCAATCGCATGCACGGCGCGGCGCGATCCTCCGCATGATTACGCATGGACCAGCGCAAGCGCCTCGCCGGCTTCACCTCCGGGCCATGGCGACCTTCGCCGCCAGACACACGAATCTCGCTGGCACCGGTTCCACTTGGCGACGATGAGCGCTGCCAGCGCGTTGCTGGCGGTCATATCCTTGACGACAAGCCGGCATTCTGGGCGAGCGACAGCTACGCGCCGGCCATGCCCGTCAGAACGCCGGTGACTCGCCACCGGGCGGCTTGGCGACCAGCTTTGGCTCCATCGGCGGAATGAACTCGAGCCGGCGGGCGCCGGGCTGCAGCAACAAAAACGTCGATTTTTCATCGCGTACATACGGCCAGACAAAAAGCCCGGCGTGCTCCCTCCGCCATATCAATCGATTTTATCCGAGGTGTCACATCCGGGTAATCTAGCGGCTTCTAATGAAACCGGCTAAGGGGAGCGCGGATTTGGGGGAACTTTTCGTGAATAGCCAAAAAGATGCAGAGCGTATCCTTGCCGAAATGTCGATCGCACAGGCGATTTACGATGCCATTTGCGAGATGAACGGATCTTCGTACAGGCAAGACAAAGCACCTTTGCGGTGGGACACTTCGTCAGGCCAACCGTTGAGCCTAATGAGTATTGACGGCTTTTTCGAATTGCGGGAACTCGCTAGGCGCATAGCGTCGAAGATCGACACGCCTGCGCTCATCAGTCTCCAAAGACACACCTCGCAGTCATCAAAAAAGATTGACTTCCACTAGGTAGAAACTGCGCTCGCGCTGCGACGTGCCTCTGGTCTGAGCGCCGACAAAACCCGGCGATCGGGAACCGCCCGCCGCACCTTTCGGCACGGCGGGTGATCAGTCGTTCACCAGGCACGGGGGTGTGGGCGGGGTGGTGTGCCCGGTGCACGTGATCGTAGAACCTATGCTCATAGGCGGCTGCGTCTACCAACCGGCAGTTGGAATGTTTCGACAGCTTGCCTGGCACGACCGCGGCTCGATCAAAAACCATCAACGATCGGAGTAGCGTTCCTAGTTCATCGCCACGCAAAAACCCGCCGCAACTTGGATGCGGCGGGCTGGTCGATATCACGAACTCATTTCGTCTTTGGCAGCGCGCTGGATACAGAACGAATTACAAAAGGGCCGCGAAGCTCCTGCGGGCGGCTGCTCAGCGATTTTGCAACCAACCGAAGACTATTTTGGAGCTCACTCGAGTGCTGCTTCACTGTACCGTGTGCCACCGACGCTCCTTTAAAACTCTCAGCCATGATTGATTCCTCCGCGATTCCGATTAATGAATCCTTCCGGTCCTACGAACAAGCGATTTGTTGGGCTCGGGGGGGAAAAGTGATGATTGTATCCGGCGCGGAAGTCCGCGACTCCACCGACTGGCCAGAATTGGTCTTCGGGTTGGTGGGGCCTATTGGGGTCGACATGAACATCGTCACGCGCAAACTTGAAGAAGCGTTGGTTTCGGTAGGATATCGTCCGCAGGTCATAAGACTGACTGGTCTCATGAAGGATATAGCTGTGGACGGGGGTGAAGTCGCCGACGGCGGCGATCCAGTGAGCCACTATCAATCACGAATCCAATACGCAAATGCGGTGCGTTTAAAATGCGCCAACGATGCTGCTTTGGCCGCTCTTGCCATAAATGACATCCGACGGTTGCGTTCTGTCCACTGGGGACCCGATCACCCTTCTGCTCAACCTCAGCGACTACCTGTCGAAAAGAGCGCTTACATCCTGCGACAGTTGAAAAGAGCCGAGGAGATATTGCTGCTCCGGAAGGTTTACGGACGCAAGTTCATTCAGATTTCGGTGCACCTCAGTGAGAAGGAAAGGCGCAAGAATCTGGAGCGGACCATCGCGCTAAGCAATCCTAATCTGAGCCCAAGCAGTTGTGCTGAAGCGGCCGAAACTCTCGTTGAGACAGATATGTACGAGCGTTCCGACGTGCATGGGCAACGGATTGAAGAGGTGTTCCATATGGGAGATACTTTTATTCATGGGCGAAACGAAGAGAGTATCTCTCGAACCATCGACCGTTTTGTTCAGGCTTTTTTTGGAAAAAACTCGATCAGCCCAAACAAAGATGAGTATGGGGCATACATGGCTGCCTCCGCATCTCTTCGTTCGCTGGACCTTGCACGCCAGGTCGGGGCGGCAGTGTTTTCTTCCAAAGGGGAAATTATTGCGTTGGGCTGCAACGAGGTGCCGAAATTTGGTGGCGGCACCTATTGGACCGAAGACGATGATCCCCATAGGGACTATGATGATGGGGTCGACGTAAATCGAACCGAAAAGAACCGAATTATTTTCAACTTCCTTCGAACTTTGGAGGAGGCATCTGTTTTGAAGGATGGCGCAACAGCCGAAGCGCTTTATGCCGACTCGGCCGTCCGGAAGCGAATTAAGGCAGCCTCGATTTCCGATATCACGGAATTCGGGAGAATGACCCATGCCGAGATGACGGCACTCTGCGATGCGGCGCGCTTGGGTCGGCCAACAGGCGGCGCGACCATCTTTGTCACAACCTTTCCATGCCACAACTGCGCGAAGCACATAATTGCATCAGGTTTAAAGCGGGTTGTGTTCATCGAACCGTACCCAAAAAGTAAGGCCCTGGAGTTTCACGAGGACTCTGCTGTCCTTGATGAAAAGAATGAACGACGCGTTTTATTTGAGCATTTCGTGGGTATTTCGCCCCGCAGGTATCGAGACATATTTGAAAAAGGTTCGAGACGCTCTGCTGATGGGAAAGTTGCTGAATGGTACAAAGGAGAGCCTATGCCTTTGCTCGAAGATAAAGGCCCGTCGTACATTTACGATGAAGAGTCCGCTATATACTCCTCCCTAATAGCAGTGGCTGAGGAGCTAGGTATAGTGGTCAAATCAGAGCAGTCCGAGTCGGATGAAATCGACAAGACGACAGCAGACACAGAAAATATTGCGGCCCAGTGACCCAGCTGCCGATTCACTCCTCCGCCGCCGGTCTGAACTTCCGCACGATGAATTCGAACAGGATGTCCGAGATCCACATTGCCGACACCCCGATCAGGAACGCCGCGGCGAGCGTTGTTGTGTCGTCGTCGGTCGCCGGAATCGGCAACCCTGTGGCGCGGAAGTAATTCACTACCGGCAGCGTCAGATAGGGCAGCCGCCAGGGCGCCGCAGATCGGCGACCCCACCATGCGCGTATCTTGTAGCGGTGGCGCGACAGAGCGCGCAGGACGCCCCCAGCGAGGCCGGCAGCAACGACCGGGCCTCGGAACTCGGCAAAGGTCTCCGGCGGCACATCTTCAAATTCGTATCGTTTGCCGCTGGCGACGAACCACACCGAAAGGATTGTGCGATCCAGATCGTATTCCGTTTTGCGTATCGAGGTGGATGGCATGACGGCGGGATGCGCAAGGTCCAGGAGGTCCCAGGGACTACGAGGTCTATGGCTTCATGACCACCAAGCCGAACGCCCTTGTCACGCACCTGCCCGCGCAACCGTGAAGGCCACTGGACTCTCCGGAGCAAAGAACGCATTGTTCCCGAGGGGAGCGGGGACTTGGACAAATCTCGGTATGACAATCGGTCTGGCCAGTGGCGGAAGCGCCCTGGCGTAAGGCGGTATCGTGCCCGACCGCTCTCGGGCGTGCCGATGCGGCTGGTGTATGTTACCATCGCGGCAGTGGCCGCATTGGCGACACAGTACTTCCTGCAGCACACCGATCGTTTCCAAAAAGCCGTGTCGAAATGGATCGGCCCGGCTCCCGCTCCAATAGCGGGGATTGCTTCCGCTGCTCGACCGAAAAGATACCATCGGCATTACCGATGCTATGGTCGAACCAGCGCTCGGCCGACGTTATCGGCGGCGGTACGATCGAAATTCACGGCCAGCGTATCCGTTTCAGTGGAATCGACGCCCCGGAGGCCGCGCAACGGTGCGATGACGCCAAGGGCTTCCGCTACCAGTGCGGTGCGAAGTCCGCCGGCGCCCTTGACGCCTTCCTGGCAGCCCTCGAGGCCGCTCCGGTGCACTTTCGTCGCTTGGGACCGCTACGGCCGCTTTGTTGCCGACTGCTCGCGGGCCGAGGGCAGAAGCGTTGCCTCGTGGCTGGTGGAGAACGGCCAGGCTCTTGATTGGCCTAGCTACAGCCAGGGCGCATATGCACCGCAGCAGGCGAGAGCGGAGGCGGCGAAAATCGGTCTTTGGGCTGGCGATTTCGAGGCGCCGTGGGTTTGGCGGGTAGAGCACGCAGAAAAGGCGCAGCCGGCGATCAGCCAGCCGCTCGGCATCGTCGGCGGCCGGCAAGTGGCGCAAAGCTACTCATGCCAGCCGCGGCGAACTTGCTCGAAAATCAGCCCGTGCGACGAGGCGCAATGGTATCTCGGCAATTGCCCGTGGGGCGGCAAGCTGGACCGCGATGGCGACGGAAGGGCGTGCGAGACGCTCTGTTAGGAACGACAATGGGCCGCGGCCCTCGGGGGGACGTATTAATGGACGAGAAATTCTACAATCGCGTTGGCGGCGACCGTATCTCGTCGCGTCAGGTCGACGAACTCATAGGGCTCGCCCGTGGCCTGGCCGCAGATGGAACCATCAACAAGGCCGAGGTCGAGTTCCTTCAAAAATGGTTGGCGGCGAATGTGGAGATCAGTAATCAACCAATCATCCGAACCTTGTACCGGCGCATCAATGATATCCTTCAAGACGGCGTGCTCGATTCCGATGAACACGCGCAACTTGTGGATACGCTAAACAGCTTCTCGAATCGTAATTTCGAACGCGGAGAAGTGCTAAAGCCGACGTCGCTGCCACTCTGCGATCCGGCCCCGACTTTGACTTTCGTCGGCCGGTTGTACTGCTTCACAGGCACATTCAATTTTGGCCAGCGGAAGCATTGCGAACAGGCCATCGCAGATCGCGGAGCCTTCGCGGGAGGTCTGAGCCAGAAAACAGAAGTTTTGGTTATAGGCGCCTATGCCACCGAATCGTGGAAGCATTCTTCATTTGGGGATAAAATCGTCAAGGCTACCGGCTGGCGCGACCAAGGATTGCCAATCTCGATCGTCGCCGAAAGTCACTGGGCCAGCTTTCTCTGAGGTGTCCTTTGCCAAACGATCGGGCCAAGTTTTCAGTGCGGCGCACCGCCCGCCAGCAGATATCGGTAGCCGTTCGTCGTCATCCACCGGGCGCGGGCGAGATGCGTCTCCCAAGCCCTGAATGCCCGCTCCGGTTCCTTCTCAGGATCGATATGCAGGACGATCCTGGCGACCTCTCGCCAGTCCGCCTCCTCGGCCGCGGCGTCGAGCAGGCGAATGTAGGTAAGCAGACGCTCTTCGTCGTATCCGGTCAGAACCGAAGAAGTGGGAGCCTCATCGGACGTCAGAGTCGAGCAGACATTTGCGCATCGACGCTTTTCTAACCCAGTTGATGCCAGCTGCAAAAAGCGACTCGCCGTTTAAGGTTACGGAACTTTAACGAAAGGAGAGCATTGACTAGAGGCCACTACCTATCATATTGATAGGCGCATGGCCGAGATTATACCGCTGACGCTTACGGTGCCGCTTGCGTTGAAGATGATTCGGCAGCTGGCGGCTGACACGAACAATATTGTGATCGTTGCACACGCCCGCAAGCGCGGACGACAGCGGAGCATTTCTCGGAGGCAGGTCGAACTCTGCGTGCAGCGGGGTACGATCTGCGAAGGTCCAGTGATGAATGCGAAGGGGCATTGGCAAGTCAATATGTACCGGCACGCTGCAGGAGAAGAAATGGAATGCGTCGTGGCAATTGATTGGGGAAAATCTCTGATCGTGATCACGGTGTTTTAGGAACGGGTGAAGAGATGGCTTACCACTATACCGAAAGCGGTCTCGACAATGTTTGGCTCGAGAACGGATACACAAGGCACGATACGGCTTACGGAGTCGGTGTTTCGATTCAAGATACCGAAGGCCTCCACAGGGCGATCGGTCAATGGGTCATATCGCTCCCCAAGCCTCTAAATGGCGCAGAGCTTCGTTTCCTGCGCCTAGAAATGGATACTACGCAAAAGAACCTCGCCGGGATCCTAGGGGCCGACGAGCAAGCTGTGCGGCGGTGGGAAAAGGCCCGGACGAAGCCGATGAATGGCTCCGCCGACTTGCTCCTGCGCGCCCTCTATTCCGAGTATACTAACAAGAGCAGCCGCATTCGTCGCATGATTGATCGGCTTGCAGAACTCGACCAGATCGAAGCACCGACAGGGCGCTTTTGTGAAACCGACCACGGATGGCAGCCGCAAGGCTGTGCCGCAGCGTAGTCTTTGCCCCGGCCTCTGCGCCGGGGTTTTTCTTATCGCGGAGAATTCGATGCCGAGGCCAGTTTTGCCGTTAGTCAGCACAATGCTTCTTCCGGCGGAGATTCCAGATGCCGGCGCCGCCCTAAAAAAGTTGGAGGAAAGGAGATGGCGAGAAGCCAATCCCGCAGTCTTCATGCACAAGCGAATTGCGGACATGATCGAGCAATTTGAGAAGAATTTGGGACTGGAAAGCGAACTCGGGTTGACCGTTGTTGGTGGCCAAGATAGCCCAATTCATCTCCGGTCATTTGCGTGCTCGCCGCCGGACATTTTAGAGTTCCATGGCGTCAACGAACGCGGTCAGTCTGTTACGCTCATCCAACACCATACGCAAACCAGCCTGCTTCTCACCGAATTGCCGAAGATCAAAGCTAAGGCATTTCGCATTGGCTTCGTGCCGGCAGGAGACGGTGGTGCCTAAAGCGCGTATTCGCCCGACGCGTTACTAGACTAGTCTCTCATGTTCCCTGTCAAGGTTGAAGGCAAGAAGGCTCGCCTGCTTGGCAGGTTTGCGAAGCAGTCGGACCGGCTGAAGCTGCACAGGGCTGGGGGTGGAGCTCAGAGACGACGGTTGATCAGACTCTCATCCGCGGGTTGGGTACCGGCCTTCCGTATCTTCGTCTCGGGGCTGTCCTCGGTCTAGAGGGCGGGCGTCGGGCGCATCGGCTTGGCCACATAACTAGCGACGGGAGTTCCCCACCGTGGCCCCACCCCCAACACTGTGCAGCGGGTTGGGTCGAGACCGGCTATGACGGCGCGACCTCCCGGCCGATGCCCCACAAGAAGGCGGCCATCTCGCGTGCGATCGCAGCCACGACCACCGGCGGCTTCTTGCCGGCGGCGCTGAGGCGACGATAGCGGGCGCAGAGCCGGAGCTGCCCCTTCCAGGCAATATCGCGGACGGCCTTGGGCAGCCCCTCGAGCCGCACCCTCAGGGTCTCACTGACCCTGGCAGGATAGCGGTAAGTCCATGCCGCTTCGACCAGGGCGCGGCGGGCGCGTCGATTGCCGGCGAGCGTAAGGCTCGACCGGCGAACCGTGTCACCGGTCGAGCGCTCCCCCGGGGCAAGGCCGAGAAAGGCCATCAGCTGCGGCGGCGTATCGAAGCGACGCACATCCCCAATCTCGGCCGCAAATATCACTGCGACCAGGAACGAGGCGCCGCGCATGGCCTGATAGGCCTCAACGACTCGCGCCATGGACCAAGTTGGCACGACGGCGCGCAACTGCTCATCCAGGCGGTGTAGTCGCTGAGCCTCCGACAGAACTTCGAGCATAGATCGGCTCGGCCCATCCGTAGCTCGTAAGCGCCAAGCTGACCCCATCTGGCGCGGCTTGAGGTGATGAGCGAGACATACTGACACTGAAGCAAGGAGCCGAGGAGCTTGCAGTGTCAATTTCTATGTCTGCGCCTATGCCTGATGATAGAAGTTTCCATGTTCTTGAAGCGGTTGCCAACCGACTGGAGGCAAGCCCGCAGCGTCCGCGCCGGCGCTGGTCGGCGGAAGCGAAGTCGCGGCTGATCGAGGCGACACTGAAGCCGGGCGCGAATGTATCGGCCATTGCCAGACAGGCGGGGATGGCGCCGGCCCAGCTGTTCGGCTGGCGGAGCAAGGCGATCAAGAGCGGTGCGGTCACGCCACACAGGGATGCGGAGCGGCTCGGCTTTGTCGAGGTCACGCCGACAGCGTCTGCGTCGGTGGAGATCGAGCTGGGTGGCGTGGTCATTCGCGCCGGTGCCGATATCAATGAGGAGCAGCTGGTGCGGATTATCCGGGCGGTTCGCCAGGCATGATCCCGGCTGGCGTGAAGGTGTTGCTCGCCAGTCATCCCGTCGATTTTAGAAAAGGTCCCGACGGCCTTTTGGCACTGGTGCGCGATGCCGGCTCGGATCCATTCAACGGCGCACTTTATGTCTTCCGCGCCAAAAGAGCCGACAGGATCAAGATCGTCTGGTGGGACGGCAGCGGCGTGTGTCTTTATGCCAAGCGGCTGGATGAGGCGAAGTTCTGCTGGCCGCGGATCGGCCACCACCGGGTCCAGCTCAATCATGCTCAGCTCATGGCTCTGGTTGACGGAATGGACTGGAAACGGGTTCGAACGGAGACCGTCAGGCGGCCGCAATCGGTTGGGTAAAACCCTGCGGCATGATGAATCAGGGATCTGAAAAAGCGGGAAAATTGCCCGCGAATATGCTCTGATTTTGGCCATGTCGGCACCCGATCTCGCGCTCCCGGACGACGTTGACGCGCTCAAGGCGATGGTTGTTGCCATGGCCGAAAAAGCCGCCGGTCTGGAAGAGCGTAATGCCGATCTCGAAGCCCACAATACGCATCTCGAGTTGGTCAACAAGAGCGCCGAGGAGCGGATCGCACGCCTGACGGCGGTGGTGAAGATGCTGGAGCGGGCGCGCTTCGGCAGCCGCTCCGAAAGGTTGCGGGCCGGTGCGCTGAGCGAGGAGCAGTATGCGCTGGTCTTCGACGAGATCGAAACCGGCGTGGCGGCCATCCAAGCGCAGATGGAGAAGTCTGCGGGCGGCTCGAAAGCGAAGCGCGCTCCGCGTCCTCGCAAAGGCTTTGCGGCCCATCTCGAACGGGTCGAGGTGGTCATCGAGCCCGAAACGCCTGCTGGCTGCGAAGCGCTGGAAAAGATCCTGATCGGCGAGGACGTCTCCGAACGGCTCGATGTCACCCCGGCGAAGTTCC
>NZ_JAMYSV010000029.1:0-45825 GCF_040322115.1 Mesorhizobium sp. M0195
AACGACTATAACGGCTGCGTGGCGGCACTCTCATCCTCTCGCACCACTCTTTGCCACGTGGTCGTCCGTGCCGGACAAATATAGCACAAGGGAAATGTGGCGGCACGACCGACGCCCTCGGTCCGCTCCAGAATGGCGCCGTGCTCGACGCCGTCAAGGCGTGGCCTGGAAACCTCGCAGCCGGCCGTGGCGCCATCGCACCAGCCAGCCTTGACTGCGTCTCGACACGCTCGCACGGGAAATCCTGTGGGCCGGGACGAAGAAACAGGCTCACCTGAGCCGAACAAAGAAACGCAACAGGAATCGAAAAAGTCGAAATCAGGGTTGTCGATGTCATCCGTCGAGTAGATGATCCGGCGCACGCTTTCTGGGAAGGCGAAGAACGGCACGACGTGCTGCCAGTTGCGCCGCCAGCTCTGAGTGATCGCGGGATATCGCTGGCCCCAGTAGCCGGCCTCGAATTCCTCCAGGGCCTTCATGCCGGCTTCGGCGTCCTTGGCCCGGTAGATCGCACGCAGCGCCGGCACGACGGGCTTGCGGTCCTTCCACGACACGAACTCCAGGGAATGGCGGATCAGGTGCACGATGCAGGTTTGAACCACGGTTTGGGGGAAGACGGCGTTGATCGCCTCGGGAAAGCCCTTTAGGCCATCGACGACGGCGATCAAGACGTCGGCGACGCCACGACTCTTCAACTCGTTCATGACGCGCAGCCAGAACTTGGCGCCCTCGGTCTGCTCGATCCAGATGCCGAGGATCTCCTTCGTGCCATCCGGCAGGATGCCGAGCGCGATGTAGACGGCCTTGTTCCTGACGAAGCCCTCGTCCCTGATCTTGACCCGGATGGCATCGAAGAAGACGAGCGGATAGACCACATCCAGCGGGCGATTCTGCCACTCTGCCACTTCCTCCAGGACAGCGTCGGTGACGGCCGAGATCAGGTCCGGCGACACGTCTATGCCGTAGAGCTCCTCCAGGTGGCCGCGGATCTCGCGCACCGTCATGCCGCGCGCATACATGGAGATGATCTTCTCGTCGAAGTCTGGGAAGCGGCGCTGATATTTGGCGATCAGCTTCGGATCGAAGGTTCCGGCACGGTCGCGCGGGATCGTCAGCGTCATCTTCGATGTGCCCGTCAGCACCGATTTCCGCGAATGGCCATTGCGGCGATTGGCGTTGCCGTCGGCCTGCTCCTCATCGAGGTGCTCGTCCAGTTCGGCGTTCAGAATCCGCTCCGAAAGCGCCTTCTTCAGATCGTCGAGCAGCCCGTCTCTGGCGAAAACCTCATTCGGATCGCGACCCGCAAGCAGTTGGTCCAGAAGTTCCTTCTCAATAGCCATGTGATGATTCTCTCCTTTCCATCATCATGGCCTCGCGCACAGAATTCCTGACAGTCCCCCGGTATCGCCTTCGCCGATCACAGCCGTCTTCATACGGTCGTAAAGCACTTCGCGAGGAGCGCCGCCCAGCGCCTCGAAAGCCCCAGCATGGCAGCGCAAGACAGTCGGCAGATCCTGGTGGACGACGAAGCGTGCCCAGATAAGGCGACTGAAGCCAAGCACCATGGAGAATAGCCAGACGATTCTCGGCGTGGTCGGCTCATCGGCAAAGACGACATTGAACTGAGCGAAGTCGACCTGCGCTTGCTCGCCGGGCGGGGTCTCGAAGCGAACCTCGTATCCACGCTCCGCCGCGGCAGGACGGACGTCGCGCAGGAAGTCGGTAACGGCCGTGTAGCCGCCGCCATAGCCGAGGTCCTTCAGTTCGCGGAAAAGCCGGCTGCCGGTGAGCCCGGGATATCGCGTGACCCGTTCGCGAAGATAGGCTGTGAAGGGATCGATCACCGCCTGACGCGGCTTGCGCGGTCCGTAGGCCGGAGCCTCGAGCCCGCGCGCAATGTATTTGCGCACCGTCTTGCGGTCGATCCCGCTCTCCCTGGCGATCGCCGACACCGACAGGCCCTGCCGATGCAAATCCAGTATCATCATCATCTCCCCGATCTTGATCACCGAAATCCCTCTCCCGACCATCAGGAGAAGCATCAACGATCACGCGCCGCCGGTCTCCCGGAGCGCGCTCCGGAAGACCGGCGACAGCGCTAAACTGGGGAAGATTCAAACGGCACTTCTGGGAGTATTGAGCCGGCATCGACAGGAGATTTTGACCCCAAGTATGAAGCACGGCGACCATGCCGATCTCGGCGCCCAGATGCCTGGGATCAGCCGCCGCCACCCTCAAGGCTTCAGATGCGGCCTTGAACAGGATCGCATAGACCGCCGCCTTGTTCTGGAAGGCGATCTCAGCGATCTGGGCGGGAACGGTGAAGACCACGTGGAAGTATGGGACCGGCAGCAACTCAGCCTGCCGCTCGGCCAGCCACTGGGCGCGGGCTAGGCCTTGGCATTTAGGGCAGTGGCGGTTGCGGCAGCTAATGGGCATCGCCCATTACCTGTCTTATGGGCAGATCCAGTAATGGGGAGTCGGCGTGGCGTCGCTGACATTTTCTGTGAATCTCGGCGCTTCTTGTCTCCATAACTGGGTGTGCTCGCGGCCCCATCGACTTGGCCACTGATGGCCGGTCACAAACGGGGACGAACATGTTGGAGACCTACTTCTCGGCATCGAAGATTCTGGGGCATCTGCGGAGCGGGCCAAGCGGGCCATACCTCGACGGCTTCGCAGCATCACTCGAACGGCAAGGCTACAGCCCAGACACGGCCGTGCGCTATTTGCGGGCGGCAGCCCATGCCGGCCACATCATGATCGAGCGCGGCGTGAGCCTGGGAGACATCGATCTGGCGGCCTTCAGCGAGCACCTGCGCAGCTGCAGGTGTCCGCGCGTCAGAGGCGGCCGGCGGAACCACCACACCATCTACGGTGCCCGGCTCTTTCGACGGCACCTTATCGAGGTCGGCGTCTGCCGATCCGCGGCCGTGGTAACGGCGCCCGCCGAGCCCAAGTTGGTCACCGACTTCAAGGCCTGGCTGCGCAAGCATCGCGGGGCATCCGATGCCACCATCAGGCTCTACGCTCGCGACGCTGCCGGCATAGTGATAGCGCTCGGATCCGCCCCGACTGGCTGGAGTCCGGCCGATGTTCGCGGCTACTTCATGGAACACGCGAGCAAGTGCGGCAGCGGCACGATCGAGAAGATGACGACGAGCCTACGGGCATTCCTGCGATACCTTGCAGTCGAAGGCTGCTGTCAGGCGGGTCTCGACAACGCCGTTCCAGCTTACGCCCATTGGCAGCTTGCCGACATGCCGCGATATTTGTCGGCCGAGCAGGTCAATCAGTTGATCGCCGCCTGTGATGGTGACACCAGTGCGCGTCGACGTGATCTCGCGATCTTGCTGTTGTTGGCCCGCCTCGGACTGCGGGCCGGCGACGTGGCGCAACTCCGTCTCACCGACATCGAGTGGCAGGCGGGCTCGCTCCGGGTCACAGGCAAGGCGCGCTACGAGGTCCGCCTGCCGCTCCCGCAAGACGTCGGGGATGCGATCGCCGCCTATCTCGAATGCCGTCCGTCCGCCTGTCGTAGCGATCGCGTGTTCCTGCGCACGATCGCGCCTTGCCGACCGTTCCGGAACGGCGATGGAATCTCGTCGGTGATGAAGCGCGTCATGAAGCGCGCCGGCATCGTGACGTCGGTAAAGGGGGCGCACGTCCTGCGGCACACCGCGGCGACCGAGATGCTGCGCTGCGGCGTTCCGCTCGAGAAGATCGGTCTGGTCCTCCGCCACCGAGGCATCGACACGACGGCCTACTACGCCAAGGCCGATGTCGCGCTCTTGAAGCAGGTCGCTCAGCCCTGGCCGGAGGCGCTGTGATGCTGGACGCGATCGAGACCTATCTCGCCCTGCGCCGCGCCACGGGCTTCGCGATGTCGAATGCGGAGTACCTGCTGAAGAGCTTTGCCGCCTTCGCGGCCGAGCGCGCGCAAACGCACGTTGAGACGCAAGCGGCGATCGAATGGGCCGCGCTCGGGCCATCCGTGGCGCAACGCGATGCACGACTCAGAGCCATCTGCCGCTTCGTGCGCCACACCCAAGTCGAGGACGCCGGGCATGAGCTGCCGCCCGCCAATCACTTCGGTGCTCGCAAGAGGCGCCGCACACCGCACATCTACTCGGCAGACGAGATCAATCGCCTGATCGAGGCTGCGCTGCGGCTTCGGCCCAAGGGCAGCTTGCGCCCGCTCACCTTTGCAGCCTTGATCGCGCTGCTCTCGGCCACCGGGTTGCGGATCTCAGAAGCTCTGAGGCTCACGGTTGCCGACGTGACCGGCGACGGCCTGCTGATCCGCGAGACCAAGTTCCGCAAGACGCGCCTGGTGCCACTGCACGACACGGCAGCAGCAGGCCTGGAACGCTATCTGGCGCATCGACGGCCGCGCTCGCACGATGATCCGGTGTTCATCGACAAGCGTGGTCGGGCACTCCGCTACATCGCGGTTAAAGAGCTCTTCGACAGGCTGGTGGGCATAGCTGGCATCCGATCGAGGACGACGCGCCGTCCTCGGCTGCACGATCTGCGGCATACGTTCGCCGTGCGTGCGCTGCAGGGCAGCCCGGCCGGCCGAAGCCGATGCGGGGCGCATATGGCGGCGCTGGCCACCTACATGGGCCACGTCAACATCTATGCGACCTACTGGTATCTCGAAGCTACCGCTGAGCTCATGCGCGACGTCGCTGCGGCCGGCGAAGAGTTCCTGTCGGAGGGACGGCAGTCATGACGCCGATCGCTCCTCTCATTGAAGCGTTCCTGCGCGAGACGCTCTCCCGCCAGCGAGGCGTCAGTCGGCACACGCAGGACTCCTACGCCCTGAGCTTCCAGTTGCTGTTCGTGTTCGCCGCCGAAAAGCTCAAGGTCAAACCCTCCCTGCTAACGTTGGAGCAGATCGACGCTGGCTTGGTGAGCGCCTTCCTCGAGCATCTCGAGGACAACCGAAAGAACGCGGCTGTGACGCGCAACGTGCGACTGGCGGCGATCAAGTCGTTCTTCCGCTTCCTCGAGTACCGGCAACCGGCAGCACTGGATCAGATCCGCCGCGTCCTGGCGATCCCGTTCAAGAAGACGGATGCGCGCTTGGTTCCCTATCTACTGCGGGAGGAGTTACAAGCCGTGCTCGACGCGCCCGATCCCACGACGTGGGAGGGCATCCGCGACCGCGCCATGCTGCACCTGGCTGTCTGTGCGGGGCTGCGCGTATCCGAGCTGACCGGCCTGAAGATCGAGGACATCGACTTGCCGTCGATGAGCATCCGCGTTCTCGGCAAGGGGCGGAGGGAACGAACACTGCCGTTATGGAAGAGCACAGCCACAGCACTGCGCGCATGGCTTGCCATTCGCGGCCAGCCCGCCGTGCCCGAGGTGTTCGTCAACGCCCGGGGAGAGCCGCTGAGCCGATGGGGCTTCGCTTATCTGCTTAAGCAGCACGCCGCGACCGCGGCTCGCAAGCAGCCCGGTCTCGCCAAGAAGCGCGTTTCGCCTCACGTCCTCAGGCACACCTGCGCAATGATCGTTCTGCAGGCGACGCATGACATCCGGAAAGTGTCGCTATGGCTGGGCCATGCCACGCTGACGACGCCCGAGGTCTACACGCGTGGCGACCCG
The DNA here is from genome assembly GCF_040322115.1 of Mesorhizobium sp. M0195. Classification (NCBI taxonomy): domain Bacteria; kingdom Pseudomonadati; phylum Pseudomonadota; class Alphaproteobacteria; order Hyphomicrobiales; family Phyllobacteriaceae; genus Mesorhizobium; species Mesorhizobium sp. M0195. The sequence goes on from NZ_JAMYSV010000029.1 coordinate 5,617, forward strand.
ACTGAAAAGCTCGATGCGATGGAGGCGATCATTCCGCCGCATCTGCGACGGGGAGCCTTCCAGCCGTCCGACAGGCTGATAGCACTCCTCAAGCGCACCTCGTAATGGTGAGCCGGGCTGGCGGCGACTGTCGCAAGAGCGTGATCAAGTCGTCGCCGACTCCCCATTACTCGATCTGCCCATAAGGCAGGAGTTATAGGCTTGCCGCACGAGGCCGCAGTCGGGCAGTGTTCGGCGTGACCGCCCAGGGCCGCGGTCCGGCACGCCTCCACCGCGGCCATGACCCGGCGCTCAACACGCCCGAGATGGCCGGCATGGTCGCGGCGATAATCAACCCCGTGACGGTGGAATACATCCGCCACTTCCAGATCCGGGCGCATGGCGCGCGGCTCAGCCGGACGGCGTGATCTCCATGTGGAGTTGGTCAAAAGGACTGGCGGTCCGGCCGATCACAGCCGTTGAGACCTGGGCGTATAGTGTCGTCGTCGCCAGGCTGCGATGGCCCAGCAGCACCTGAATGATCCTTATGTCCGTGCCGGCTTCCAAATGGCGAAGCTGTGGCGAAGGGTGTGCACCGTCACCCGCTTCTCAACGCCCAGGAACTCGCAGGCTGCTCGACAGGCGATCCCCAAGGTCTGTGGGTGGATCGGGCCGCGGCCAACGCGCCGGGGAAACAGCCATCGCCCCGGCTTGGTCAACCGCCAATAGACTCGCAAAATCTCCAGCAGCTGCGGCGACAGCATCACATAGCGGTCCTTGCCGCCCTTGCCCTGCTCGATGCGAATGACCATCCGGCTGCTATCGATGTCCGTCACCTGCAAACGCGCCGCCTCCGTGGCGCGTAAGCCCACCGCATAGGTGGTCATCAGAGCGACCCGGTTCCTCGTCCCCTTCACGGCCTGCAGAAAACCGACCACCTCATCGGCGCTCAGCACGACCGGCAACTTGCGCGGCGTCCGGGCGTAAGCGATCCGCTCAGGCAGGTCAGATCGACCCAGCGTCACGCCGTAGAAGAAACGCAAGGCGCAAACGGTCTGGTTCAACGCGCCCCACCAGACCCTTCGGCGCACCAAGTGGGCCTGATAGGCGCGCACCTCTTCGTATCCCAGTTGATCGGGTGATCGTCCAAAAAATCGACTGAACTTCGCCACGTGATGCACGTAGGATCGCTGGGTCTCCGGTGACAAATTGCGGATCGTCAGATCTTCAATCATCCGCTGACGCAGCTTATCTGGGCCATCTGGGGTTCTCCTGTCTGGAAGGTTGGCTCGACACCAAATCTTCTCAGACAGGGGCCTCCTCAGGCCAGACCCGCGCATCAGCTACCGCGGCAGCGGTTTAGTTCAATCTGATTTGCTCAGCCTTGGGAATCCCAAGAGTCCACACAACCTAGCCGTTACCGGGTTTAGAATACGTGCAACTATCGGGAGCCCAGTGGATGCGGCACTGCGACTCCACCTCACACTTGCGTTACACGGCCGCATAAAAACCTACTCCCGGCGTACCCGCGGTCTCCAGAGGATCGATATGGACATCTCACAGCCGCGAAAACGTGGTGGTGGACCCCGGCCAACGTCACGCTGCTGAAGTTCTCAAGCAGGCAGTGCCAGCGACTGATCGGCAGCGGAGACATCCGATAGCAGGGGCAACGCCCCGGACGATGTTCGCAGGTGGGGCACTGATCCCGGCGCAAAAGCGAAGTGATCGATGCTGCCACCCGACAGATAAGCTTTGCTGTCAATCTGATCCAGGGCGTCGAGATAAGACGCACCGCCGCCCTAAATCGTATACTACCGGACGAACCGCGATGGTTATCAGGTTGATGCGCTTGAGACCGCAAAGTGCCAGCGCAAAACTCGATGCGGGCGCATACTGCCGTTATTCTTCGATAGGCAGAGCCAATGACGCCTTGATCCGATCCATTACGACCATCGTCTTGACAGCTTTGATATCAGACTCATGAAAAAATCGGCGGGTAAATGCCTCATACTCGGCCATGTCCTGGACAGAGATCAAGAGAACGAAATCGGCTTCACCCGTTACATAGTACGCACTCATGATCTCAGGCGTACGCCGGACCGCCTGCTTGAACCGATCGATGATATCTACCCGCTCGCGCTCGAGACTGATAGACGCCAGCATGAGCATGGGACGACCCACCGCTTGTGGCGAGACTATGGCAACGTCAGCCTCGATCACACCCTCATCACGCAGTCGCTTCAGTCGCCGCTGACAAGCGGTCGCAGAAAGGCCCGCAAGTTCGCCCAATTCAGCCGTCGTCAGGCGATTGTCGCGCTGCACTGCGTTGAGAAGCTTGCGATCAACTCGATCGAGGTCCATTTCACGATCACTGCAAAAAAGGAGAGAATTGCGCAGAAAAACTGCTTGGCTCACACGATATTAGCCTGAGTTCCACAAGGATCAAGCCATAAAATGATCCGATCAGCGAAAGGCATTTGCCTCCCGGTGGTGAACCTCTTGTCCTTATAAGTTCGGCCGAATGGTATGATCGCCCGCAAGGTAGCTCGATGGCTTCTCAATCAAGGCATTTTCGTTGCTCACAACTACAGAAATGGGCGCCCTGAGTAGGCTTTGCGCTCTTTACCCACGAACCACGGATCTGATGACGAGCATGACAAGCCATTTTCTTCCTTTGGACGTCCTCCGGCAGGAATTTCCAGCCACCAAAAACGCCATTTACATGGATGTTGCAAATCAGGGGCTCATATCCACAACCACCCGCAGGTCTATGGATCAGCATCTTGATAATCGGCTGAATGGCCTGAATGACGAAGAAGGAATGATGCAGCTTGTCGAGCGAACACGTTCGAGATTCGCTGAATTCGTGGGGGCCGAAAAAGACGAAATCGCCGTTACGAAGAATGCATCAGAAGGCATTAATATAATCGGAAACGCGATTGTTTGGAAGCCGGGAGACAATGTTGTCCTGTGCCGCCAGTTGGAGCACGCAAACAATATCCTCCCTTGGCTGCAACTCAGGGACAAGCACGGAATTGAGCTGCGGGTGGTAGAAACTGAAAACGGTGCAATCCCGTGCGATGCTATTATCGATCAGACCGATTCTCGTACCCGTATCGTCACGGTTTCGACCGTTACAATGGTCCCGGGCTTCAAGACAGTGATGGAGCCGATAGCCGCGGCTTGCAAGCGCCTGGGTACCTTTCTTTTGGCCGATGCCTCCCAATCAGTTGGTATACTACACACCGATGTCACTCAGCTTGGCGTCGACGGTTTGGTGGCATCATCTTACAAGGGGTTAATGGGCCTCTATGGGTTGGGGTTTCTGTATTGCCGCCGGGAATGGGCCGATCGCCTAAGCCCTGCCTACCTCGCCCGCTTCAGTGTCGATTTGGGCGACGCGCCAGAGTCGGCTCCAATATTCGATTCGGTAACATTGCGCGCCGGCGCGCCCCGTTTTGAAATTGGCCATTACAATTTTCCCGGTGTGATAGCGGTCTACGCGTCCATCGGACAGCTGATGGAAATCGGCACGCCGGCCATTGAACAAAGTGTTACGTCGGTTGCAAGCCGACTGGCATCGGGCCTCCTAGATCTCGGACTGCCCGTCTGCGGCGGAGCACCAGGCGATCATACCGGAAGTATCGTTGCTCTTGGGGATCCAGCACCTGGTTCGCGCGAAGCCGATAGCCGCATTCAGTCGCTTCACGAGCATTTGTTGAAAAACCAGGTGATCGTCTCGGCTCGCCGGGGAATGCTGCGCTTCTCGCTACATTTATACAACACAGCAGACGAGGCTGACCGAGTTGTCGGCCTGGCAAAGAACTGGCTGGCATAGCCGCACGCTTGCATTCTCAAGGAGGGATAGGAGTATTCATGTCGTCCATCAACACACAAACGGTAGAGCTTCTCAAACAACTCATAAAAATTGAGAGCATCAACCCTTCAGCGTCGGCAAAGGGGAGCGGTGAACAGAAGGTCGCTGAGTTCCTCGAGGCCTTTTGCCGAGAGCGAAATCTGCCCTTTGAGTATCAGGAAGTAACCGACGGCCGTGCCAACTTCTTCACCTGGGTTCCTGGGCAGGAGCCCGATAGGCGTGTCCTGTTCATATCGCATATGGACACGGTGCCGGTTGACAATTGGGAGGCAGACCCCTTTTCGCCAGACGAGAGGGACGGTCGGATTTATGGGCGAGGAAGTTGTGACGATAAGGGCCCGCTCGCGGCGATGCTCATGGCTCTTAGCACCCTAGGGGAACGTAAGCCACGATGTACGATTGTCTTGGGTGCAAGCGTCGATGAAGAGTACCGGAAGAAAGGAGCGCGAAGAATCGCTCAATCAGGTGTGTCCTACGAGGCCGCAGTGGTTGGGGAGCCGACTGACCTGGAGCTTGTCGTTGCACATAAGGGCTCGGTCCGCTGGCAAGTTGAAGTGGAGGGTGTACCCGCTCACAGTTCCAAGCCCCATCTTGGGGTGAACGCGATCACAGGAATGGCCAAGGTTATCTTGGCACTCGACAAGATTAATGAAACTCTGTCCAAACGCGTGCACCCGCTGGTTGGCCCCCCGACTCTCACGATTACACTCATCGAAGGGGGTACGGAATTGGCGACGGTTCCGCCCTCCTGCCGCGTGTGGATTGACCGGCGGCTCATACCGGGAGAGCAACCGTCGGACGCGCTACAGGAGGTAGAAAACATCCTGGAAGGCCTGCGCCAAGGTCCCGATAAGATCAAGGTGCGCTCACTGCTACCCGCTCTCGAAGATCCAGCTCCCCCGAGTGCGGAAGCCACAAAAATCGCCGCAGTGGCGGCAAAGGCGTGTGCAGAAGTTGCGGGAACGGGCCAGCACCGCGGAGTTCCATATGGGACGGATGCGAGTCAGCTCTCGTTGGGAGGTATTCCCTGCGTTGTTCTTGGACCTGGGAGTATTGATCAGGCTCATACTGCCAACGAGTACGTGGAGATTGATCAGTTGGCCAAAGCGGTCGACATCTACCAAAAGATCATGCTAACCTACTAGCGACCACTGGCATAATCACGCAAGAATAGGTCCCGCGATGACTTCGGCTTCGCGGGACTACGTCCCTTACGATCAAGCTTTCAAGCCCTCAAGCCACTTATATATGATCTCGACGATTCTGTATGATCATGACTGAGCTCCGACGCGGCAAGAGTCTGGCGCATTGGAACGGATCTGTCGGCTGCGGGGTGCTTCGCAGGCAACATCTGCGGCCTCATGGTCGGATTCAGGCGAAGACGACCGGCTACCTTATTTTCCCGATAGTGATCGTGACCGATGCTTGAGGCAGATAAACTCTTCTCCGCGGAGGCCGACGATCATTTTAATGATGAATGCGGCATATTCGGAATCTTTGGCCCTTGGGATGCGGCCACTGTCGTCATCCTCGGCCTGCATGCCCTGCAGCACCGGGGCCAGGAGGCGGCGGGCATTGTCTCCTATGACGGCACGCAGTTCCACGTCGAACGTCATGTCGGCCTGATCGGCGACACCTTTACCAAGAAGCCGATCCTCGACCGGCTGAAGGGCACGCGCGCCATCGGCCACACCCGCTACGCCACCGCGGGCGGACCCGGGCTGAGCAACGTACAACCCTTCTTCGCCGAGTTGGCCGACGGCGGCTTTGCCATCGCCCACAACGGCAACATCACCAACGCAATGACGCTGCAGCGTACGCTGCAGAAGCAGGGTTCGATCTTCTCGTCGACCTCGGACACCGAAACGATCCTGCATCTCATCGCAACCAGCAGCGGGAAGGACGTCAATTCGCGCTTCATAGATGCGGTTCGCCAACTGGAGGGCGCGTTCTCACTGGTAGCGCTGTCGTCCACAAAAATGATTGGCTGCCGCGACGCGCTCGGGATCCGGCCGCTGGTACTGGGCGAACTTAACGGCGCCTGGATGCTGGCCTCAGAGACCTGCGCGCTCGACATCATCGGTGCGCGCTTTGTTCGAGACCTGAAGCCTGGCGAGATGGTCATCGTCACCGCTGAGGGAGTGGAGAGCCTGTTCCCGTTCGAAACGAAGAAACCGCGGTTCTGCATTTTCGAGTATGTCTATTTCTCTCGTCCGGATTCGTCCGTCGAGGGCCGCAACGTCTATGAAGTGCGAAAGAACATTGGCGCCGAGCTCGCCTTCGAGAAACCGGTCGATGCCGACATCGTAGTGCCTGTGCCCGACGGCGGCACGCCGGCCGCGATCGGCTTCGCCCAAGCTGCCGGCCTGCCCTTTGAGCTCGGCATCGTCCGCAACCACTATGTTGGCCGCACCTTCATCCAGCCGACCGATTCCATCCGCCACATGGGCGTCAAGCTGAAGCACAATGCCAACCGCCGGATCATCGAGGATAAGCGCATCGTGCTGGTCGACGATTCCGTAGTGCGAGGCACAACCAGCCAGAAGATCGTGCAGTTGCTGCGCGATGCCGGCGCGAAGGAAGTGCATATGCGCGTCGCCTCGCCGCCGACCCGCTCCTCATGCTTCTACGGCGTCGACACGCCCGAGACGGCGAAACTTTTGGCCTCGCATATGTCGATCGAGGAAATGGCCAAATTTATCCGTGTCGATTCGCTCGACTTCCTGTCGATCGACGGGCTTTATCGAGCTCTCGGCGAAACGGCCCGCGAGAACAAAAAGCCTCAATTTTGCGACGCCTGCTTCACTGCCGAATATCCGACCCGCTTGCTCGACCAAAGAACGCTGACAACGTCCGGGCTCTGTCGGCTTTCGCCGCAGGCGGACAGTGAATCTGCCTAGCCAGTTGGAGCGGCTTCGTGGTCGGTGTGAACCCCGATGCACTGCCTGCTCCGAAGGTGAAGGGCGGTCAGCCAAAGGGCAAACCTAGCCTGGTAACGTTGAACTCGGCCGGAACCCGTCTGCGGGCTTACTGCGTAAGAGCCCTTCGATCCTTCTTAAGCCCGAAGACCGCACCACCTCTGAGCGATCCCTGGTCCGTGTATGTTCGAACACGGCTCGCCGACTGGTGCAGCCTCGGTGTCCGAGCAGTCGAGCAGCAGCGCCGCTACGCAGATCAGTCGATCAATCTTCGGCCCGCTGTTGTGAAGCCGGTCGCGATCGCGTGGGGCGGGTCAAAAGGTGCGGATCGGCCGCCTGTGCGATGAGCTCCTCCGAAAGGTCCGGCTGCTCGGCCAGGACTTCGCGGATCGTTTTACCGGAGGACAAGACTAGCTTTGCAAGCTCCGCCGCCCGATCATACCCAATCGCGGGCGTCAGTGCTGTTGCCACGGCGGTGCTGGCTTCGAGATGTCTGCGGCAAGTCTCGGCATTGGCGGTAATGCCCACGACGCACCTCGTGCGCAGAACATCGACGGCATTGGTCAGAAGCTCAAGCGAGTGCAGTATGTTGTAGGCGATCACCGGCTCCATGACGTTCAGCTGCAGCTGTCCCGCTTCGGAGGCGAGTGTGATCGTGAGATCGTAACCGATGATCTGGAAGGCGACCTGATTGACCACCTCCGGCACTACAGGATTGACCTTTCCGGGCATGATCGAGGAGCCGGGCTGAAGCGCTGGCAAATTGATTTCGTTCAGCCCCCCACGCGGGCCGCTGGAAAGCAGCCGCAGATCGCTGCATATCTTCGAGAGTTTCGTGGCCGTCCGCTTCAGCATTCCCGAGAAGAGCACGAAGGCGCCGGTATCCCAGCAGGCTTCGATCAGATTTCCGGCCGGGACGACGGGCAGGCCGGAAATCGCGCGCAACTCCGCGACAGCTGCCGCCTGATAGTCGGGATTCGTATTGATGCCGGTGCCAATCGCGGTGCCACCGAGGTTGATTTCATGGAAGAAGGCGGAAATCTCACCGAGACGGGCTACATCTTCGCGTAGTGTCGTCGCGAAAGCCTGAAACTCTTGGCCCAGCGTCATCGGAACAGCGTCCTGCAACTGCGTTCGGCCAAGCTTGATCACGTCCGAAAAGTTCTCCGCCTTGGCCTCCAACTCGCCCGCGAGCCGCTCCAAAGCTCGCTGCAGCGCCCCCCGCGAAAGTAGGATCGCAAGACGGATGGCTGTCGGATAAACATCGTTTGTCGATTGAGCGAAGTTGACGTCGTTGTTGGGATGCAGTTGGTCGTATTGTCCGCGTGGCAGTCCCATGATCTCCAGGCCGCGGTTGGCGACGACCTCGTTGATGTTCATGTTGGTCGAGGTACCGGCGCCGCCCTGAAACACATCGAGCGGGAACTCGGCAAGATGTCTGCCCGCCGCGATTTCTGCACAGACTTGGCAGATGACATCGGCCTTTTGCTTGTCCAGATCGCCAAGCGCCGCGTTGGCGCGTGCCGCTGCCATTTTCACGTAGGCAAGCGATTTGATGAAGTTGGGAAAATGGCTGATCCGGATACCCGAAATCGGGAAGTTAGCGATGCCCCGGGCCGTCTGCGGGCCATAATAGGCATCGACCGGGATGCTCACAGGGCCAAGCGGATCTTTCTCAATGCGTTCTATTTGTGGAGCCTTCTTCACACGATTACCTCAGTCATGCGCTGGCGCAGTTGGCTCGGAGGCGCATGTTAATTGGAAGCCTCCAACTCGGAGCTCATCGAAGCCTCGTCATAGGGGCCGCCTCCGCGGCCGAGCAGTCCAATAGGCCACAAGGAAAGTGGGCCTCCGGGCTTCGAAGGAGTTGCGGAGCGGATCCGTCCGGGGGACAGAAGAGAACCAGCTCGCTCCGCCTCTATTGTGGCGCACGACCTATTGCTTAGCCCGATCCCCGTTTGGATCGAAAAACGCCCGGAGCGACGCGTCGCATTCGTAGAGTTTGCCGGCGATCTCGATTTCCCATCGACTGTTTTCGATCAAGTCCTTCGTGACACCAGCGGGGTGGTTTACATATCCCATTCCGATTGACGTTCCGATCGTAAAGCTCTTCACGCCGGACGAAATATATCCGACGATCCTCCCGTCGCAGCGGATAAGCTCTTCATGAAAGAGGACTGGCTTCGGATCGCGAAGCTTGAATGATACTAGTCGTTTTTTAAGCGGCCCGGCATTTTTCTGAGACGTTAGCGCCTCTTTTCCTATAAATCCGCCTTCTTTATTCCAGTCCACCGTAAATCCCAACCCCGCTTCAAGCAACGTATCAACTGGCGTTAGATCGAGCTGGTATTCTCGGTAGGCGCGCTCGGACCGCAGATGTTCAAGCGCGTGGTACCCTGCAGCCTTGAGGCCATACGCCTGGCCGGCCTCCCAGACAACATCAAACACGTGCTGTGCCATCTCGGTTGGAATATGAAGCTCCCAACCAAGTTCTCCGACATAAGTTAGCCTGTTGGCTATTACGCGAGCATAACCGATATCGATTTCCTGACTGGTGGCGAACGGGAACGCCGGATTCGCCAGATCTGTGTCGGTTACCTGCGATAGGATCTCGCGCGATCGCGGGCCTTGCAATGAGAGGACCGCGTACCCAGACGTGAGATCAGTGACCGTGACATTCCATTCGTCAGTAATGTGTTTTGTGATCCAGGCCTTATCCCGGGGATGGACGGTCGCTGACGAGATGATTAGGAACTCTGTCTGCGACAAGCGGTTTACAGTGATATCTGTCTCTATCCCGCCCTTTCCATTGAGCATGTGGGTGTATACCAGCTTTCCCACAGGTACATCCACGTTGCCGGCGCAAAGCCACTGAAGGAAACGGCAGGCATCGCGACCCTGAACCAAGTGCTTGCCGAAAGAGCTTTGGTCCAACAAGATGGCATTGTTACGGGCAGCCTTGCACTCCTGACTGGTATATTTGAACCAACTCGGCTCGTCGTAGGAATAGACGTTTTTAGTCGATTCCCCCTCCCCCGCGAACCACATGGGACGCTCCCATCCCATTCCTTCGCCAAAGCTAGCTCCAAGCCTCGCCCACCGATCGTGAAGAGCGCTTTTGCGGACACCTCGGGACGTCTCAGACTGGTAAGCCGGCCAGTGCATCTTATAGTGAAGACCCAACACTTCGGCTGTGCGATCGTGCAAATATCGTTTATTGATCTGGAAGGGATGGAACCGGGCGACATCCACGAAGCTGATATCCATCTGAGGCTCACCGGCAATGATCCACTCTGCCAGAGCTCGTCCTGCTCCCGCGCCGTATTCAATGCCCTCTGAATTATAACCCGTCGAAACGAAAAGATTTTTCAATCCAGGAACTTCACCAATCATGAACAGAAGGTCCGGGGTGAAACTTTCAGGACCATTGAAAAACTTGGCAATGCCGCAGTTCGCAAGGTCAGGAACAATCTCTATCGCTTTGGTCATCGGTAGCTCAAAGTGATCCCAGTCTTCAGGAAGCTCGATATACGCAGTTTCCTTCGGAAGCTTTCCCATCGGCAAAGGTTTTCCCCAAGGCTCGAAGGCACCAACCAGGAGCTTTCCTGTATCTTCTTTCAGATACACATGCCCGTCGGTGTCGCGTAGGACTGGCAAGGTGGGCGTCACAAAATCCATCGCTTCGGTCACTACATAAAAGTGCTCTGCCGCGTATATCGGAATTCGCGCACCTAATTTCGACGCAAGTTCTCGGGTCCAAAGCCCACACGCAAGTACGAGAATTTCAGCTTCAACAACTCCCTCATTGGTCCGAACTTGGTAGTGCCCGTCTGCTGTGCGCCAGAGGTCTGTGACTTCTGCGTTTTCGAAAATTTTTACGCCGTTCTTTTTGGCGCCAAGGGCTAACGCCATGCATGTGTCGACAGGATTGGTTTGGCCGTCACCAGGGATAAAGACTGCGCCTTCGATGATTGAGGCGTTGAGAGCCGGATAGAGCTTTTTCGCCTCGCTCGGCGAGATCATGTTGGCCTCAAGGCCAAAACTTTTGGCAATCGAGGCGTTGCGTGCAGTTTCGTATAGGCGGTCCTTGGTTCTGGCGACCCCAAGCGTGCCATTTCGCTTGAAGCCGGTAGCTTGGCCAGTCTCGGCCTCGAGCGCGGAGTAAAGTTCAGCATTATATTTTGCGATCTCCGTCAGTGCGTGGGTCCCACGCGTCTGCATGATCAAACCCGCAGCGTGCCAAGTTGTGCCGGACGTAAGACTGTTGCGCTCCAAGAGTGCGACGTCCTTCTTACCGTTCCTTGCAAGGTGAAAGGCAACACTTGCTCCCGCGATCCCTCCACCAACTATGAGGATCTCGTGGCGGCGCGTCGGTGTTTCACGAGGACGGAAAGGCGGATTCGTAATCATGTGTGTCCTTGTTTGGTTTCACTCGGAACTGGCAGCGGCAAGGTGTTTCGACGAGTTCGGGCCATCTCGAGCTTATGCGGGCCGCTTCCGCGCATTACCGGCCCTATGATCAATGAGTCAGTCACTTTCCAGCAGACTAAGCGGCAAGGCTCGCGTACATCGCGCTAATTGGGCCGCAAAAGCGGTGTTGTTCTGCGTATTCTTGAGCTCGGCGCTGAATTATTGCGCGGGCGAACGGGCGGCTCTGACGAAGTTAGGGTTGGTCCGATTGCGAACACTTGCAAACCGTGTCCGAGCGCGCACATGTAAACTGCGCCATCTCTCAGATAGCGGCCCTTGACACACGGCTGAGAATGGGACGGGTCGCGCGCCTGCACGAGCTCAGGCGACAGCCGCGGCCTTCGCGACTGCGCCCTCGATAGCACTGTGATTAGCGAGCGGATTGCAGCTGCATCATGTAGGTTGCCGACACAAACTGCTCGAGGAAACCACCGACAGCTGAAAAGATGATGAACCTGGGCACGCTCGGAGAGAAGATCCCAACGTCGACATCCTTCGCGACATGGTCGCCTTTCGCCGCCGAGGGGCCGAGGAAGCTGAAGGCGGGCGCCGCCCCGACCGTCCGCCCCCGGCGAAAAGAACCCGTGGCGCTCTGCCCCGAGCGCGACTGTGAGACGCGCGTCTGCACCCTCGAGCTTGCGCATCCCAAGCTGCGGGGGCTCCTACTTCACTGTTAAAGCCGCTGACCGCCGTCGTGCGGGAGTTGGCGGGAACGACCAGCAGCGGCCGCTGCTGACCAGATCCCGGCGAAGTCCCCATCTCGTCGCCATCACGGCAGCGCCGCGCGAAGCTCCATAGTACCAATCCAAGCGATCGGCTCAAGGGCTCAACGACTAGATCGAACGGAAGACAATGGTCGTCGGCTTCTTCTCCAACGACGATGCCATAGTCCGTCTCGCCGGTGCGCTGCTCCTGCTCAAACAGGGCGATGAAGAAGTTTGCTAAGGCCAGGATGAGCCATGATTGGCCTGCCGGCACTGGCGCTGATAAGCGGGCCGCATGCCAGATCCGCGCGACGACCAAGTCCTCCTGGGTGAAGCTCAGAGATGAAGGCCCCGCGCAAATGGAGTGGAGACCTTGGCCGCCGTGCGGAGGAAGATGCAGCGCCTGACTTCGAGTGGAGGCTTAGTGAGGTACACACGCAGCCGCGTTGCACACAACTGTCCCCTGCGACAAACGCATGCCTTTGTTCGGCCCAGCTCTGCGCAGACAAATCATTCTGGGTCTTGGAACCTGCCGCCCTAGAGCACTTACTGGTGAGCGCGGCTGGCACGGAGTAGCTGGTCACTGACCAACGAAGACGCTGTGCTATTCCGGGATTCCGGGCCCCCGGCTGTGGGGGCTATCTACTCTAAACTAAGCGCTCTTCCGAGTAAGATGAAAAGTTAGCGGATTGGGAAGCGAAGCACTTCGCCCCCCTTCCCAATCCGGCTGAGTGGAGAATCCTAAAAGCTTCCAGCTAGTCTACGACTATCAACTCTCGTGCGACGTCGGCTAGCCGCTCGCCACCCTTTTCGGTAACAACAAACGACTCCGAGATTGCGGCTCCGAAGGCAGGAGGCCTCACTCCTGATTGGAAATGGAAGCACATGCCAGCCTGGAGCACAGTCTTTTCGCCGGCGCGAATGCTCACAGTACGTTCGCCCCAGTCCGGCGGAAAATTCATGCCGATTGAGTAGCCGGAACGGCCCTTTTTCACGTATCCGTGGCGGTTCAGGACGCTCAGCCAAACGGTATTCAGTTCATCGACGACTACACCCGGCTTGGCCATTTCCAGGACAGCGTCGCCACCTTCGATGATGGCATTGGCGAGGTGCTGGGCCTCCTTGGGTGGCTTTCCCATGTAGACCGTACGCGTCAGAGGCGCATGATAATGGCGCCTGGCCGCTCCAATTTCCAAGAGAACCAATCCTGACTTGGGCAGGGGCTTGTCCGACCATGTAAGGTGTGGAGCGTTCGTCTTTTCGTCCACCTGTATCAACGGGCAGAGACTTGTATAATCACCATATTTCCCATCAACGCCTCTTGTCTGATCGGCATAAATCTGAGCGACGATTTCGTATTCAGGAACTCCTGGCTTCAGATTATCTATCGCCCGGCGCATGGTGTGGCTGACAATCCGACCCGCTTCCCTCATATAGACGAGTTCAGCGTCAGATTTGACGAGTCTCGCCCAATTGACGAGTCCTCTGCTGTCGGAGAACTTGGCGTTTGGAAGACCCGCGACGAGGTGCTGATGCGCTCGAGCGGTGTAGAAATGCGCATCAAGCTCAACCCCAATGCGATCAGATCCCCATCCGCGTGATTTAATGATTTCGCTGACTTCGTCATAGGGATGCAGTTCCACGTGATGGAGCCGGTCATCGGAGAAGTTGATGATATCCTCAGCAGCCAGGTTCGTCGTGGCACGAGCGCCGTTAACGTCAACCAGCCGTCCGATCCATACCGGCGAGTCCGATTTCAGGTGCAATAGCACCACCTGAGGCGTATAGAAGGACCAGGCGTCGTACCCGGTCAGCCAACACATGTTCGCGGGATCTTGGCAGATTAGCAGGTCCAGTCCTGCTTCCTCCATCCGTGTCTTGACGTCTTGGACACGGCGGCGGTACTCCGCCGGCTGAAAGGGTTTCTCAAAGTCCATCTCGTAGTCGTCCTCTGCACCTAGGTTGGCTCACCGGACCAAGCATTCTTTTCCATGCCCAATCCGTACTGGTTCCCAACCTAGCATGCTTCAGAGGCCTGCTTCACGCGGACCTCGTCGTCCGGCCGCAGAAAACCTGCGTTATTTGGGCTTTGTGCGCAGCTTCGCTTCCCACGTGAGAGACTCAGCTCATGTCTGGTGTGGACCGCCTCTTCTTATTCGCGCCAAAGGGGCTCGGACAGCGGTGGACGTAAGGTGACCGGTAGCTTGGTTGTCAATCCATGGAAGAGCGGCGCGCGCGGCGGCGACGCAAATGTCCAGTCTGACTATTGAAGGACGCGGTGAAGCCGCCTAGGCAAAACGGCCATGCGCCGACGGCCCCTGTAGAGTTTTGGCGGCGGACACGATCCCGGATTTAGCAGCTCAACACCGAGCTAACGCCACCCCATAGCTCGGTTGGGATGCCAAGTAGCTGCATGGCGTGCTGAGCCCCCCACCGCGAAGGCTGTTTTGGAGTCTCTCTTGAGACTGTTTATCGCTAAATACGCCCGGCAACTTGGCTCGTCGCAAGACGCGGGAGCCGCGACATCAATTTGACTGAACCGCCGCCGAGAGTTGCGCTAATCTCAATAGCGCCGATGCGGTTCCTTTACCTGGTCCTCAAATTGACCGGTATGTTGCTCTATGCTGCCTTCGTCCGATCCGCCATCACGCCGGCCACGATCTCGCCGAACGAAGCCGGCGTCGGCACGATGATGACGCCGGCTTCCTTCAGGATCTCGACCTTTTCCTGCGCCGACTCGCCGAAGGCCGAGATGATGGCGCCGGCGTGGCCCATGCGGCGGCCTTTCGGCGCGGAAAGCCCTGCGATGTAGGCAATCAACGGCTTCGTCATGTTGTGCTTGGCCCATTCGGCAGACTCGGCCTCCTGCGGCCCGCCGATCTCGCCGATCATCACCACGGCGTCGGTCTCGTCGTCCTGCTCGAACAGTTCCAGGACGTCCTTGAAGGACGAGCCGTTGATCGGATCACCGCCGATGCCGACGCTGGTCGACACACCGATGCCCAGCGCCTGCATCTGCGAGGCCGCCTCATAACCCAGCGTGCCGGAGCGGCCGACGATGCCGACGCGGCCGGGAAGATAGATGCTGCCGGGCATGATGCCCATCAGCGCCTGTCCGGGCGTGATGACGCCGGCGCAGTTCGGCCCGATCAGCCGCATGCGGTCCTCGAAGCGGTAGCGGCGCATGTAGCGCTTGACCTGCATCATATCCTGCGAGGGGATGCCGTCAGTGATGCAGATGCAGAGCTTTATGCCGGCATCCGCTGCTTCCATGATCGAATCGGCGGCGAAGGGCGGCGGCACGAAGACGATGCTCGCATCGGCTCCGGTTTCGCGCACCGCGCCCTTGACGGTGTTGAACACCGGCAGGCCGAGATGTGTCTGGCCGCCCTTGCCGGGTGTGACGCCGCCGACCACATTAGTGCCGTAACGCTTCATGTCTTCGGCGTGAAAACTGCCGATCTTGCCGGTAAATCCCTGCACGATTGTGCGGGTGCCACGGTTAAGCAGAATTGCCATTCTTTCGCCCCTCAGCCTGCTTTTTTCATCGTGGCGGATCGCCAAGCGGCGACGGCTTTGTCAGCGGCTTCGGCCAGTGTTTCGGCGACGATCACCGCCTCGCCGGAATCGGCCAGGATGCGGCGCCCTTCCTCGACCTTGGTGCCGGCCAACCGCACCACCAACGGGACGTTGACGCCGACTTCGCGGATCGCCTTGACAACACCCTCGGCGACCCAATCGCAGCGATTGATGCCGGCGAAGATGTTGACGAGGATGGTCTTGACATTCTTGTCACCAAGGACGGCGCGGAACGATTTCGCCACCCGCTCCGGTGAGGCGCCGCCGCCGATGTCGAGAAAGTTCGCCGGCTCGCCGCCGGCGATCTTGATCATGTCCATCGTCGCCATGGCGAGGCCGGCGCCGTTGATGATGCAGCCGATGTCACCGTCGAGGCCGACATAGGAGAGGCCACGGTCGCTGGCAAAGGTTTCGCGCGGATCCTCCTGCGACTTGTCGCGCAATTCGGATATTTGGGGACGACGAAACAGCGCGTTCTCATCGAACGACATCTTGGCATCCAGTGCCATCAGATTGCCGTCACGCGTGACGACCAGCGGGTTGATCTCCAGCATCGAAGCGTCGTAGTCGCGAAACACGCGGTAGCAACCAAGTAGCGTTTCGGTTGCCTTGCCAATCAGGTTGTTTTCGAGACCAAGCCCGAAGGCGATCTCGCGCGCCTGATAGTGCTGCATCCCCGCGCCAGGGTCGACAGTCGCGCGAATGATTGAATCCGGCTGCTTTTCGGCGATCTCTTCGATCTCCATGCCGCCGGCCGCAGACGCGACGATCATCACCCGCTCGGCTTTACGGTCGAGAACAAAGGCGAGATAGATTTCCTGGCCAATGTCGACGGTCTCTTCGACATAGAGCCGCGACACCAGCTTGCCGCGCGGCCCCGTCTGTTGCGTCACCAGCTTCCTTCCGAGCATCGCCTCGGCCGCATCGGACACTTCCTGATCGGACGAGCAGATGCGGATACCGCCGGCCTTGCCGCGCGCACCGGAATGGATCTGCGCCTTGACCACCCATTTGCTGCCGCCGATCTCGCTGGCACGGTATGTCGCCTGCTCCGGACTGTAGGCCAGACCGCCGCGCGGCACATGCACGCCGTGACGGGCGAGCAGTTCCTTGGCCTGGTATTCGTGGATGTCCATCATGTCCTCCCGGTATCTCTACTGCGCCGGCATATTACGCCTGGCCGGCGCGCTCGATCGCCTCGTTAACCGCCAGCACGTTGCGCGCCATGCGTTCCGACGCCGCGTCGATCATCTTGCCGTCGAGCGCCGCGGCGCCCTTTCCCTGAGCCTCGGCTTCCTTGAGCACCTCAAGGATGCGCCTGGCCCGCGCGACCTCCTTTTCAGGTGGCGAGAAGACGTCGTTGGCGAGTGCGATCTGCGAAGGGTGGATCGCCCATTTGCCTTCGATGCCGAGGGCCGCGGCGCGCTTGGCACCGGCGATATAACCCTCCGGATCGGAGAAATCGCCGAACGGCCCGTCGATGGCGCGCAGGCCGTAGGCGCGGCAGGCGACGGTCATCCGCGATAGCGCAAAATGCCACTGGTCGCCGGGATAGTCGGGGTTGAGGCCGCCAATGTTGACGGTGCGTGCCTTGCAGCTCGCGGCATAGTCGGCGACGCCGAAATGCATCGCTTCCAACCGGCCGGGCGTCGCGGCGATCGCCTCGACATTGGCCATGCCGAGCGCGGTCTCGATCAGCGCTTCGAGGCCGACGCGGGTCTTGAAACCCTTGGCCATCTCGATCTGGTTGACCATGGCCTCGACCATATAGAGGTCGGCCGGCATGCCGACCTTCGGCACCAGTATGGTGTCCAGCCGGTCGCCGGCCTGTTCCATGACGTCGACCACGTCGCGGTACATGTAATGGGTATCCAGCCCGTTGATGCGCACCGATACGGTCTTGCCCTTGGCGCGCCAGTCGATGTCGTTGAGCGCCTGGATGATGTTCTTGCGAGCGCGCTCCTTGTCTGGCGGGGCGACCGCGTCCTCGACGTCGAGGAAGACGAAGTCGGCGGCGCTGTTGGCCGCCTTGTCGATCATCTCCGGGCTGGAGCCGGGAACGGCCAACTCGCTGCGCTGCAGCCGTAGTTTCTTCAGGTGGTTGATCGTGTGGCTCATCGTGGGCTCCCAGCATCGGGCTGTTGCTTTTGCAATTCCTTTTGTGTTCTTCACAAGCTAGCACGCCTTGGCCGCCGGGGTTGTGCTGCCCGGCCCGTGATGCCGCACAAGATCTGCATTTTTGCCGCCGCTCGCGCAGCAAATCCTCTTCCCCCGTTTCTTTCGTCGCCTAGGAAGCGGTTGCCACCCATTGGGAGCGCAGTAGAAATATCTTAGCTAAGAAGATTTTGTGATTTAGTGTGGCTTTTGGGATTTGCTCGAATCTGTTTTCGTAAACCGCAGTGACGAGCTAAGCATAAGATCTCCCCCACCAGGTAACCGATCTTGCAATCACACTTACGCATCTTTCGAGGCCCACTACAATCATGAGGTATACTGCGAAGCCGAAGTGACAGCCCCGCAAGAGGTCCGCTTAACGTGGCCGACTGCAACTTACCGTTCGCCGCCTCTCGCGGGCTGAGTGTGATCGTGGATGGCCACAGGTGACGATGTCATCTTTGCTTGCTGAACCTTGCCCATAAGACGACAGCGATCAAACGGCGAAAAAATTCAGTCGCATGCCCTTATTCGCAGGAGAACGTCTTGATGGCCCTCGATCGCGCTGCCAATCGCCGCGGTTGCGCGGCTATTTTGCCGGAAATGAACTGTCGATGGTGAGGTTAGTGATGAAAGGTACAGCAACTGCCGCGTTGAAGGAGCTCAAAAGGCAGGACCTCTTCCAAACGTCCGCCTATGTGAATGGAGCTTGGCTCTCTAAGGCTGAAACGATCTTGGTGGTTGATCCTGCTACTGGCCAGGACTTGGCTCAGGTGGCTGCCTGTGAGGTGTCTGATGTAGATGACGCGGTCAGCTTCGCGAGGACTGCCTTTGAACGTTGGCGCAATGTTCTTCCTTGGGAACGGGGCGCATGTCTGCGGAGATGGGCCGCGGGTATGCGCGAGAATGCGGAAGACCTTTCCACCATCATGACCGCTGAACAAGGCAAACCGTTGACCGAGGCGCACGGTGAGATTTTATATGCCGCTAGCTTTCTTGACTGGTTTGCGGCAGAGGGTGAGCGAGCATATGGCGAGACCATCCCGAGCCATCTTGCGGGCAGCAGGCTCTCCGTGCAGATGCAGCCGGTCGGAGTGACGGTCGCTATCACGCCTTGGAACTTTCCGTCGGCGATGATCACCAGAAAAGCAGGAGCCGCCTTGGCTACGGGCTGCACGATGATTGTGAAGCCAGCTCCGGAAACGCCCTTGTCCGCTCTGGCGCTTGCCCGCCTTGCCGAGGAGGCAGGAGTCCCCGCTGGCGTGTTTCAGGTGATCACGGGAGAGGCTGCCCCACTCGCAAAACGGCTATTGGATCATAGCGATGTGCGGGCATTCTCCTTCACGGGCTCGACCGAGGTCGGTAGGATCCTGCTCGAGCAGTCGGCAAAAACCGTGAAGAAGGCTTCACTTGAGCTCGGCGGCAATGCTCCTTTTATCATTTTCGATGATGCCCCCTTGGAGACAGCCGTAGCTGGATGCATAGCAGCCAAATTTGCCACATCCGGTCAGGACTGCCTGGCAGCCAATAGGATCTATGTTCAGCGAGGAAACTATGAGCGCTTCGTGGAAGAATTCGCGAAGGCCACCGGGAAACTGAAAGTCGGGCACGGATTCGAACCCGGTGTCGATATTGGCCCAATGACCAGACCATCCGTCGCCGAAAAGTGCAGACGGCAGGTGTCCGAAGCTGTTTGTTCCGGGGCTCGCATCGTTATTGGCGGACAGGAAAGCCCTCTCGGGGGCAATTTCGTTACCCCGACTGTTCTCGCCGATGTCACGGACGACATGCTGGTCGCGAAGGAAGAGACCTTTGGGCCGGTGGCGGCAATCCTTCCGTTCGATGAGGAGGCGGAAGTGCTTGCGCGAGCCAACAACTCGGAAATGGGCCTTGCGGCTTACGTTTACACAAAAGATCTCAGCCGCGCCATGCGGCTAACCGATCAGTTGGAGTACGGCATGGTCGCCGTCAACATCCCGAAATTCACCGGCGCTCCCATACCCTTTGGCGGATGGAAACAATCCGGGCTCGGCCGCGAGGGCTCAAGGCATGGTCTCGCCGAATATCTCGAACCCAAATACGTGTGCATCGGTAATATCGCAAACTGAAAAAAGGACAGACGCATGAGTATCAACATCAAGGATATCAGCGAAAAGGATAGAAATGCTGTCCTGCATCCTTTCACACAGCTCAAGGATTTTGCCACCGGCAAGCTCGGTGAGCCGACCATCGTTGAGACTGGCAAAGGCATCCGCATTCAAGATGCGCATGGCAACCAGCTGATCGACGGATTTGCCGGCCTTTATTGCGTCAATGTCGGTTACGGCCGCACCGAAGTCGCCGAAGCGATTTCCCGCCAGGCTTTCCGTCTGGCCTACTATCATTCCTACGCTGCCCACACGACGGACGAGCTCGCAATCCTTTCCGATCGCCTCGTGAAGATGGCGCCGGGCAAAATGAGCAAGGTGTTCTACGGCATGTCCGGCTCGGACGCCAACGAGACGCAGGCCAAGCTCGTCTGGTATTATAATAATCTCCGCGGCAAGCCGACCAAGAAGAAGATCATCTCGCGTGAACGCGGCTATCACGGCTGCAGCGTCGTGTCGGGCTCGATGACGGGCATGAGCTTCTATCATGACCACATGGACCTGCCACTTCCGCAGATTGTTCACACCGGTGTTCCGCATCACTTCTGGGGCGCCAACCCAGGCGAGTCCGAACGCGAATTTTCAGCGCGGCGCGGCGAGGAACTTGATCAGCTGATCGAGCGGCTGGGGCCAGAAAATGTGGGCGGCTTCATCGGCGAGCCGGTGCTCGGCACCGGCGGCATCACGCCTCCGCCGGAAGGCTACTGGCAAGCAATTCAAGCCGTGCTCAAGAAGCACGACGTGCTGCTCATTGCCGATGAAGTCATCACAGGGTTCGGCCGCACCGGTTCCATGTTCGGCTCGCAGCACTATGGCATCAAACCAGACCTCATCACGGTCGCTAAAGGTTTGACGTCGGCCTACTTCCCGCTTTCAGCGGCAATCGTCGGTGAGAAGGTGTATAAAGTCCTGGAGGATGGGGCAGACAAGGTCGGCGCATTCTCGCACGGGTACACCTATTCTGGTCATCCCGTCGGCGCTGCCGCGGCCAACGCTGTCCTCGACATTGTCGAGAAAGAAGACCTCCCCGGCAATGCACGTGACGTCGGCGCGTTCTTCCAGGCGCAGCTGCAGGAAAAGTTCGCGCAGTTGCCGATCGTCGGCGAAGTGCGCGGCGTCGGTCTTATGGGCGCAATCGAATTTGTCGCCGATCGCGACAACAAGAAGCGTTTCGACCCGTCGTTGAAGGTCGGTGCACGCATCTCGAAGGCAGCACGCGACCGTGGCCTGATCGTCCGCGCTATGCCACATGGTGACATTCTGGGCTTCGCTCCTCCTTTGGTGGCAACAAAGGCTGAAGTGGAAGAGATCGTTGGTATCGCAGGAAGTGCAGTGCGCTTCGTTATGGATGAGCTAACGAGAGAGGGTTTTAGCATTTGAGGCGGGCGACCCGAGCCTGCAATGCTAGAGCTGTCTGCCCGAGGCGGTGGCAGCGCCAATCCAATGAACGAAGCCGGTCGCCCTATTTTGGCATGGCCGCAACGAGAGATCAGGCTAGCAGAGAAGGAACTCCCGGGATGCTAGACTCACAGTCGACCTGCCGAAATTTTTGCTTTTACCTTCTACCGGCCTTTTCGCTCCAGGCGTTCTCGTCGGCAGTAGAAGCGCTGAGGCTCGCCAACGAAGTGTTGGGGCGTGAAGTTTATAGCTGGCAGATCGTTTCGGACGACGGGGAGCCCGTGGCCTCAAGTTGCGGGTTGTTGGTATGGGCCGGATCGTCGTTGTCGTTCGAACGTGAAAGATTTCGTCGATCAATCTCAACACCCGCCGTCGTCGTCGTCGGCGGCCATAATGCTCCTAACTCGCACAAACAGCTTGAAGCCTGGTTACGCGAGTGCAGAAACCACCGCAGTTGCCTGGTAGGCATATGTAGCGGCACGATAGTGCTTGCTCGAGCCGGGGTTGCACAAGGGCGTCGTTGCGCTGTTCACTGGGAACAATTTCCTATATTCTCTGAGCGCTATCCGGGTGTGTCCGCCGCTCAAACCGCCTTTGAGCGGGATGGATACCTGTACACCTGCGCCGGGGGGGACGCTCCCTTCGACATGTTTTTAGATTTGGTTGACCGTCACCATGGGACGATAGTCGTCAATCGTATTTGTGAAAAGGCTATCGCGTGTAGGACCCGTTCAGCGGGTGACCGACAACGTTTGCCACTCCATTCACGAGTGCAACTAAACCATCGGGCGGTCATTAAGATAATAGAGGAGATGGAGGCAAACCTCACGGAGCCATTGCTACTAGACGAACTTGTGGGATCAGCCGGCCTTTCCCGACGTCAAATTGAGCGGCTGTTTAGGCGGGAACTGGGGTGTTCTCCAAGCCGATATTATTTGGATCTTCGTTTGGAACGGGCGCATCTGCTGCTCATCAGTTCCCGTCTGCCGGTCGTTGAGATAGCGATGGCTTGTGGCTTTATCTCTGCATCGCACTTCTCAAAAGCGTATCGCGACGCCTACGGATGCGCGCCACATCAATCACGACTGCCAGTTCATCAAAGAAAGAAAACGCGGTCGAGCGCCCCGGAGGAAAATAGGATCAGGAAAATCGACAGGAGGCTAAGTTACGAAGAATTGCCTAACTGCCACTAGCAGAGCGTTGTTCTGTAGAGATACGGTACGGCGCTGTTGTTGGTGATGGGCTCACGTCGATGAGCTCTTGTCGATTGTCAGGTTCGAACCCGGGCTCGACTCCTGCTTGGTCAGGGTCCACCAGGGCGCTATAGAATAGGATTTTTCAACATGATACCATTGCCATTCCATCCCGACGAATACCGGAGCAGGCTTTCCGCTATCCGCGCGGAAATGGCGAGCCGCAACCTCGATCTTCTGATCATCAACGACGTCGCCAACCAGCACTACATCACCGGCTATGACGGCTGGTCGTTTTACACGCCGCAAATGGTCCTGGTGCCGCTCGCCGACGAGGAGCCGGTCTGGATCGGTCGTGCCATGGATGCCGCCGGCGGGCTGCTGACGGCTTGGATGAAGCCCGAGAACGTCGTCGGCTTTCCCGAAGATCATGTCCAGCGCACCGACCGTCATCCGATGGACTGGATTGCCGCCTGGATCGACAGGAAGGGCTGGGGGCGCGGCAATATCGGCATCGAGCTTGAAGCCTACTACTATTCCGCCAAGGCGCATGCGCGGCTGACCGCTGGGCTGCCCAACGCAATCCTCCACGATGCTGACCTTCTGGTGAACTGGATCCGCAGCGTCAAATCGGAAGCCGAGATCGGCTACCTACGCAAAGCGTCGCGTCTTGCCGAGGCGGCGGTCACCGCGGCCTATGAGGTCATAGCGCCAGGTGTGCGCGAGTGCGACGCAATCGCCAAAATCCAAGCCGCTCAGATAGCTGGCTCGCCGGATTTCGCCGGCGACATCACCGCCCTGCCGCCGACCATACTGGGCGGCGAAAATGCATCGGCGCCGCATATCATGTGGAGCGATCGTCGCTTTGGCCACAACGAAACCGTCGCGCTCGAGCTGGCCGGTGTCGTTCGTCGCTATGCCGCCGGTCTGGCGCGGACGCTTCAGTTGGGCGCCATGCCAGCCAAGGTCGGCGACACCGGCAGAGCCGTGCTCGAAGGCATGGAGGCCGTTCTTTCGACCATCAGGCCTGGCGTCTTGGCGGAGGACATCGAGGCGAGCTGGCGCAAGGTCATCCAGCGCTACGGTCTGAAGAAGGAATCCCGCATTGGCTATTCGATTGGCGCGGCCTATCCCCCAGATTGGGGCGAGCACACGATCAGCCTGCGCCAGGGGGATAAGACGATCCTGAAGCCGGGCAATGTCCTACATTCGATCCTCGGCATGTGGATGGACGGCTGGGGGATCGAAGTGAGCGAAACCATCCTCGTCACCGCTGAAGGCTGCGAGACTCTGACCAGCTTCCCGCGAGAGATCCATGTCAAACAATGATGGATCCCGCGCTGGAACGCCGGATGATCGAACGCCGCCAACTCCATCGCAATTCGGCAACCGTCGAACAAAGAGAGCGATGCGTCGGCCTTCAAATCAGTGTTCGAAGAAGCCGGTTCAGCGGCATGAGGCACGAGGCCGGCTTCGGTATTGCCGTCGAAGCCGTCGCGGCTGCGAGTACAGGCCTCTGGCGTAGGTTCAGCTCCTTGCAGCGCGCCCACGCGCGACGACCGGCGTAGCGGCGGGTTCGATCAGCTTGGGAAGGGCGACGCCCAGGTTCTGGCACCGACGCTCGATGTGTGATCCAGATTTTGATGGGGCATCCTTGTCCTCCGATTAGGGATGCACCATGGGCCGAGTTCTTCATGGGAGCGCCACGACGACAGAGGCGGTCGGTCGAGCGTTCAAGGGAGCCTGAGAGCGCTATCAAGCTCACCCATCATCGAGAAGAATGACTCTGCGTCGGGCCCCAATTGGCATGACCCCCCCTCAAGTATGCGGCGTGTGCTCGGGCTCGGCTTTGGCGTCGCCCCGCGAAGTTGGCGCGGAGCTTGTCCACCTTTGGAAGCTTAGTCCCTCACGGCGCAGGAATTGCCAAACGGTATCATGTGAGACCTTCACACCATGTACCTCAAGCTCGGCTTTCAACAGATGCAGAGTCAAATGCGGTGCCTTGTCAATTCGCTCCTGAATGAAATCCCGGTGAGGTTCCAGAACGCGCTTTCGGTGGCCACCTATCTTGCGAGGCTCGATAGAACCGCTCATTCGATAGCGTTGCGACCATTTAACGGCGGAAGAAACTGCAATCCCAAAACGAGCCGCGACCGACCGGCAGCCCTCGCCAGCTTCAATCGCAAGTACGATGCGTTCGCGCAGGCTCTTGGAAAGGGGTGCTGTCATTCAAGCTGCCGTCTTAGTTAGTCTTGATAATGCGAACCTAGGCAAGAACTGGACACCGGTAGGTGTCACTGCTCGGAGGTTCTATGTCAAATTCAGTTTGCCGATCGGATTCATCTTACGACAAGATGGTCTCACAACCGGATGCACTTAGAACGTCAAAGCACCCTAAGGCGTCTCCATCGTAGCAAGCTCTGAAGCGCAGGTCTGCTGACCGTCATAAGACCAATTATTGCCCCAGCAAGAAAATTGGGCGGAGTTGGATAGCAGCGGTCCGTTCGCGACGGATGTCGCGCAAAGCGTTAGTTGCCAGACTGACGGGTCATCGGCCAGCAAGACTTCCGGCAACAAGAGGAACGGCGCCTCGACCCACCAAAGCCTCTAGCCTGAATATCTCAAGGTAAGGGGTGCATCGGCCCCAAGAATCTGAGAAACTTCTTTTGTAAACAAAGAGTTATCAGATTCAGGAACGGGGTCCGATGCACACACACTGTATCTCCGATCAGCTCGAATTTGAAGGCTTCGACGGCCACAAAGTGGTCGCCGGTTTCGACGGCGGAGCGATCACCTCAGATGCCGGCGCCTTGCTTGTGCGCCACGTTGACAAAACCGTCGGCCTGTTCGGCCGGGTGGCTGCCTGCTTCATCGACCGACGCGATCCGGACTGCACGGTGCACAGCGTACAGACGCTGGTGGGACAACGCATCGCGGCGATCGCGCTGGGATATGAGGACGTCGACGACCACGACACGCTCCGCCACGACCCCGTGCTGGCCCTTCTGTCGGAAAGCCTGACGCCAAAGCGGGAGGATTGCGCGGTGCTTGCCGGCAAGTCGACGCTCAACCGGCTGGAGCTCAGCCGGGTCGGGGAGCCGACGCGCTACCACAAGATCGGCCACGACACGCAGGCGATCGAAGCTCTGTTCGTCGACCTGTTCCTGGAAGCCCACGACACGTCGCCGGGCGAGATCGTGCTCGATCTCGACGCCACCGATGACCCGCTGCACGGCCACCAGGAAGGCCGGTTCTTCCACGGCTACTACAACTGCTACTGCTACCTGCCGCTCTACATCTTCTGCGGCCGGCACCTGCTGGCGGCAAAGCTCAGGCGTTCCAACATCGACGCCAGCAAGGGAGCGGTCGAGGAGGCCGAGCGGATCGTGCGGCAGATCCGCAGGAAGTGGCGCAGGGTGCGCATTATCCTGCGCGCCGATTCCGGCTTTGCCCGGGAAGAGCTGATGGCCTGGTGCGAGGCCAACCGCGTCGACTATGTCTTCGGGATTGCCCGCAACGAGCGGCTGGAAAACAAGATCGCGCCGGCCTTGCAGGAAGCCTGCCTGGCATCCAGGAAAAGCGGCCAGGCCGCGCGCGTGTTCCGCGACTTCATGTGGTCGACGAAAGACAGCTGGTCACGCCGACGGCGGATCGTCGCCAAGGCCGAGTGGACGACGCTGGGCGCCAATCCGCGTTTCATCGTGACCTCGCTCAAGCCAAAGCGTTGGGCGGCACGGGGGCTTTACGAGGATCTCTACTGTGCCCGTGGCGACATGGAGAACCGGATCAAGGAGTGCCAGCTCGACCTCTACGCCGACCGCACCAGCGCTCACACCATGCGCGCCAATCAGCTGCGGCTCTGGTTCGCCTCGTTTGCCTACGTCCTGATCTGCGCCTTGCGCCGCCTCGGCCTCGCCCACACCAGGCTCGCCAACGCCACCTGCGGCACGATCAGGCTGAAACTGCTGAAGATCGGCGCGCAGGTCCGTGTCTCGGTGCGTCGCATCAAGGTCGCAATGGCTTCAGCCTGTCCCTACGCACAGGAGTTCAGCCTGGCGCACGCTCGAATATGCGCCGCGGCCCGCTGACGCCGCCGGACCTGAACCCTTCTCGCAAACGACAGGATAAATTGCAGAGCCCAGCACCGCCCCGCTCTCCGCGGCGCAGGCCGCGCTCGTCGTCAAAACCAGGATGAGCAGCGCCGACCCGCACCAGTCAAGATGCGGCTCGAGCCTGGGCGCGGTGAGAAAAGCGGGCTAGCGCCAATTCTTCGCTTGACCGGTCGGGACGTGCTTAAAAGCAAAGTAGGAACGCTCCATGGCCGTAGCCCTGAGCGGATCAAGGCCATGGGATTGGGGACGAAGACTCAATACGATTTCAAACCGCTTCCTTGACGGCGGAAAGGAACTGCTTGGTGCGGTCGCGCTGTGGGCTGCTGAACAACGTCTGCGGGGGCGCCTGCTCCTCTATCGAGCCGCCATAAAAGAAGCAGACGCGGTCAGAGATGTCGCGAGCAAAGCCCATCTGATGGGTGACCATGATCATGGTTAGGTTGTGCTCGGCGACCAGCTTTCGAATGACCTGTGTCACCTCGCCGATGACTTCGGGGTCGAGGGCGGAAGTTACTTCGTCGAAAAGCATCACCTTGGGCCGCATCGCCAACGCGCGGGCTATGGCCACGCGCTGTTGTTGCCCCCCTGATAGACGGGAAGGATGCTGGTCGCGCTTGTCGATCATACCCACCATTTTCAGGAGCTCTTCGGATCGCTCAAGCGCCTCTTTCCTCGAAAGCCCCAGTACCTGGACTGGGCCTTCCATGCAGTTCTGGATCGCGGTCATGTGCGGGAACAGGTTGAAGTGCTGGAAACACATCCCGATCGAGGAACGAATCTTCCTCTGGTATCGCTCGTCTGCCGGCACAAGTACCCCATCGCGGGGCATGTGTGTCAGCGGCTTGCCGTCGACGTATATCACGCCGCCATTGATAGTTTCGAGCGTCATAAGGGCTCGCAACACCGTGGTCTTCCCGGACCCGGACGGCCCTATAATGGTAACCATCTCTCCTTCGGCAACGTCAAAATCGAGGTGGCTGATGACGTTGAGCCTTCCGTAGCTCTTGCTGACGTTCATGAACCGGACCATGGGGCGGTCATGCTCCGGCAGTTCAATGGGGTAGTCGGTATTGCTCATTTTACAGTCCTAGTCTCAGCCGCAGCCGTCGTTCGAACATCCTGACGAGTCCGGCCGTCGGAAGCGAGATCAAGAGGAAAATCAGGCCAACTAATGTAAAAGGTTCCAGATACCTGTAGTTCTCGGACCCTAACGCGTTGGCCGTGTGCATTAGCTCCATGACACCAATTACCGACAGCATGGGCGTATCCTTGAGGATGCCCACCAGGTAGTTGCCGAGGCCAGGCACCGCAGGCGCAAGCGCCTGCGGGATGATGATGCGTACATAGGTCGCGCGGGGGGACATGTTCAGCGCACGGCACACTTCCCATTGGCCGGGAGCCACGGAATTGAGGCCTGCGCGGTAAACCTCTGAGAGATAGGCCGAATAGTGCAGACCGATCGCAATGATGCCGGATGTCCAGGGCGACAGGAATACCCCGAACTGGGGTCCGACATAGAAAACAAAGAAAATCTGCAGGACCAAGGGCGTGGACCGGATGAATTCAATCAGCTCCCTGACGACAAATGTCAGTGCGGGCCACTTTGTGCGTTGCGCAAGCGCGAGCAGCAGGCCGCCGACCAGAGCAATTGCATACCCGACCCCGGCCGCAATCAACGTGTTGAGGGTAGCCCACAGCAACTGTGGCAGGATCTCCCACGTAAAGTCCCAGCGCCAGTTGAATGTCATGCCCTTCCAAGCCTCCGGGCAACCAAGCGTTCCGCCCAGCGCATCGTCGGGGTTATGAGGAACCTGGCGAGGACGTAGTAGATAATCAAAGCTGTTCCAAACGCCTGTGCCGACAGATAGGTCGAGGCGTTGATCTGCCGTGTCTGGAACATGAGATCGGCGACCGAGATGAGGGACACCAGGGCGGTTGCCTTGAGAAGCTCGATCAGGAGATTACCCCAAGGCGGAAGCATGATCGCCAGCGCTTGCGGCAATATGATCCTGCGCATCCTCACGCCCTGCGGCATCGACAGCGCGGTTCCCGCTTCCCATTGTCCGCGCGGAACTGACTCTATGGCGCCGCGCACAATCTCGGCGCCATAGGCACCGATATTGAGGCCGACGGATATGTAGCCGGCGGTGAAGTTCGGAAGCGTTATACCAAACAACGGCAACACGAAGAAAATCCAATATAGCTGCACCAGCAGCGACGTTCCGCGGAAGATCTCTATATAAACAACGCTTATACTCCGGATAAGCCAGTTGCTCGACAGTTTGCCGATGCCTGCAGCCCCAGCGGCAGCTACAGCGACCAGCGTAGCAAGCAAGAATTGCGCGCATGTGACCAAGGTCCCCTGTAAGAGCGCCTGGCCATAGCTTTGAAGAAACTCGAAGATCGACATTCGCCATCCTGCGTCAGACATGGCCGGGAGGCAAGCTTCCCGGCCATGCGTGCGCGGTCAGCGGTTGGCGCAAACCCACTCCGCACTCTTGTCATTTGGTAGCAGCTTTGCGTCGTAGCCATAAGGCTCGACAGCCTTCATCATCTCGGGAGTGCCAATGTATTTTTTCTGAGCCTCGTTGAACTTCTCCACAAAGTCCTTGTCCGACTCCCGGAAGGCTATGCTCACCCAGTTTTGAGTTGATTCCGGCATTGCATCCGGGTCTGTCACCTCAAGTTTTCCACCCGATTTACCAGCCACAGACCGAGACAAGAGGTATCCTGATGCCCCGGCATCTGCTCGTCCCGCCTCGACCGCTGCAAGGATTTCTGTCTGTCCCGGCACTTGCATGATCTGAGATTCCGGAACTCCTGCCTTTTTAGCTTGCTCTATATTGCTATATCCTATGCCAGTCACCATAGTCGCGCCCTTGGCCGCAATATCTCCATAATTGTGCAGCCCTTTAGGATTGCCAGCTTTGACGATAAGCGCGTCCGTTACTTTCGCCAAAGGCTCGGAGAATGTAACGCTTTGGCACCTTGATTTAAGGATGTAGAGCCCCCCCGTAGCCATATCAAACCGTCCAGACTGCAGTCCCGGTATAAGTCCGCCCCAATCTGTCACGACGGTCTCTACATTTTCGTAGCCCATCTGCTTAAGCACGCCGAGAGTAATCGCGTTTACGAATCCTACTGGGCGACCATTGCTGTCCGGAAAGGCGAACGGCTCTTCGTTTGCGAACCCGATGCGGATCGACTTGCCGTTGGCGATACGGTCGGTCAATTCTCCTGCGTTGACCTGTACCGTGGCAGCCGCGACGGCAAGGCCCAAGCTGGCCGCAATGTATAAAAGTCTAATCTTCATTTTTCGTTCCCTTCTTGTTTCTTTGAATTATCTAGCAACGCCCGGGATGGGCATTCCAGCTTTGTAGAAGCGTTTTTTTGCAGAAGCTGATCTCCTATTTGGTTGAGTATACAAACCGGTGTTGGGCGATTGCGGCACGCTCTGGGCCGCCAAGGCGTTTTTACGCAAGGTCGATGGGCGCAAATCATCAGTCGATGACGACCAAGCGGCGCTCTACATCGCAGAAGCGCTGGCCACCTTTCGCTGTGACCACGAACGGTTCTGAGATCGCTGCGCCGAAATCGTCGAGCCACACTCCGGACTGGAAGTGGAAGCACATTCCTTCCTGCAATAGCGTTGTTTCACCCGCGCGGATGCTGATTGTGCGTTCGCCCCAGTCCGGCGGGTAACCAACACCGATTGAGTAGCCGACGCGGCTGTCTTTGCTGTAGCCATTCCGTTTCAGTATACGTTGGAACACGGCGGCCACCTCTTCGACGGCCACGCCCGGCTTGGCCGCTTCGAGTGCGAGATCGCCGCCTTCAACGATCACGGATGCCAGACGCGAAATCTCTTGTGGCGGCTGCCCGACGTGAATCGTGCGGGTGAGCGGCGCGTTGTAGTGGCGGCGTGCCGCGCCAAGCTCCATCACCACTAGGGCTGACTCGGGGATCGCCTGGCCCGTCCATGTGAGGTGGCAAGTGCTCGTCCCCTCACCAATCTGGATTAGGGGACACAGACCAGTGTAGTCGCCGAACTTGCCCTCACCCAAAATCTGATTGCGGTAGATGTCCCCTACGACCTCATAGTCGCGTACCCCCGGCTTGAGCTTCGCAATCGCCTCCCGCATTGTTCTGCTGATGATGCGGCCCGCTTCTCGCATATAGACAAGCTCGGCTTCTGACTTGACGAGCCTCGCCCAGTTTACAAGCTCCCGACTGTCCGAGATCTTCGCATTGGGCAGGCCTCTAACGAGGTGCTGATGGGCCCGCGCGGTGTAGTAGTGAGTGTCGAGCTCGACGCCGATGCGGTCGGAACCCCAGCCCTTGGAATTGATGAGCCCGCACAAATCATCGAAAGGATGATTTTCCGGATGGTGAACCAAAGCCTCCGAGAATCCGACGATGTTCTCGGCCGGCAGGTTTGTTGTAACAGTAGCTGACTTTGCGTCGATCGGGCGCCCGAACCAGAAAGGTATATCCTCGTTGACATGGACTAGCACTGCCTGCGGCGTGTAGAAGGACCAACTGTCGTAGCCGGTAAGCCAGTACATATTGGCTGGATCCTGGCAGACGAGGAGATCAAGACCAGCCTTTTCCATCCGCTTCTTCGTATCCTGGACGCGTCGGTCGAACTCCTCGCGCAGAAAAGGTCTTTGGTAGCTCATGCATATGATCCTTCTGGAAATTGAGCATGTGCGCTCTTGAGTTCGCCCATTCTCGTGCAGCCCCCGGGGCAACCGCTGGTGGGCCGACGCCCGGAAATCTTGATGCCCATTCTCACTATGGCATCCGCACGTCCGTGGTTTTGCTTGTGTTGCGGGAGCTCAGCGAGCATTTGTCCCGAGGCATTCACAGTCAAATGCAGTGTTTATATTGGCACCATCTCGCTTCGAGATGCCGGCGCCTGCATCAAGAAATTGCGCGTTGAAAAATGCTGCTGGATCCGGTGTAAGGGGGACGATAACGCCTGACCTACTGGACCCATCTGAATCACGATGGTGCTGATAGGAATTCGTCTTGGGCTTGGGCGTCCAGCCGCCGCGCATTCCGCGCGAAAGAAAATGGCCGAGGTCGCCTACTATTCTTTTCAAACTCGCCTGCCGTCGCGGGCTGTCCCGATCTATGCGCAAAGCGGAGATGCGCGCGAGATCAATGCAGACAAGATGATCCTGCAGGCTCTCGATCTCCTTTCGCACGGCCTGATCCACTGAAGGCAGAATTCGGTGTCGGAAATCGAAGTCGCCCGGAGATCCAATGTTCACGACAAAATCTGCGCACGGATTCGCCAGGCTGCACACGAAATCGGCAATGACTTAGGGTTCCAGGCTCAGCTCAAAGCCAATCCAGCGGTATCGTCCGGTGCTGCACTTTGACGTGTATGTCCAATAAAGATTTTTCCGGGTGGTTAACAGTTACACCGAACATTCCCTTGGATACGATCGACGACCACCATAGTCTTCAGGCTCTTTTCTCCGCGTTCTAAATAGAACTTGCGCGTGAATTGTTTGTGATTCTCCAGGCTCCGCCCGGTGATGTAGAGCACAACCTTCGCCTCGGCCCTTGTGTAACCCGGTCGCAATGTCGGGTGCCGATCTCGGCGCGTTCCCGCTCCAGGGTCACCGTTACGATCATCTGGCTGCGTCGGCCGGCGGCCTTTGCAGTATCGCCACATTCACCGTAGTCCCTTCTGCTGGAGTAATGCTGCATTGGGCGACCTGATGGCGCAGAAATACTGCTGTCCTGGCATTCAGATCGGCGGAAATCAGGGCATCTCTGATAATAATTTATTGGCCACAACCAACCCGCCTTAGCCGGCGCTTTCGCTCCAAGCTACAACAGGTTTCAAATGGCCAGCAAAGTACCATCGCATGTCGAATACGTTGTCATCGGAGGCGGCATTATCGGCCTCTCGATAGCCTATCACCTAACACGTCTCGGCCACCGCGACGTTCTGCTTCTGGAGCGTGACCAACTGACATGTGGCACGACCTGGCATGCTGCAGGCCTCGTGACACAACTCCGCGCCAATGAAACCATGGCCAAGCTCGCTCAATACTCTGCGGATCTGTTCACGGACCTCGAAAATCTGACCGGTCAGGCAACTGGTTTTCGGCAAACCGGCTCCATCACTGTTGCCGCGACCCAGGACCGGCTTGAAGAGCTTAAGCGCGGGTCTTCGATGGGCCGCTCGTTTGGCTTGGACGTGGAGATGATAAGCGCTGCGGAAGCTCAGCGCCGCGTCCCATTGCTCGATGTCAGCGATGTCCTTGGGGCTGCATGGATCGCTTCCGACGGGATGACCAACGCTATCGATACGGCCCGTGCCTTCGCAGTTGGGGCGCGCCAGGGTGGAGCAACGATCCTTGAGCGGACCCCAGTCACACGCATCCTCGTCGAGAAGGGCCGCTTCGTCGGCGTGGAAACCAGTCAAGGAACCGTCCGAGCTGAACGGGCGGTCATCTGCACCGGCCTATGGACGCGGAATATAGCTGCTGAACTCAACTGGTCGGTGCCATTGCAGGCTGCCGAGCATTTCTATGTTGTCACCGAGGCAATTCCCGACCTACCCCATGACCTACCGACGATCCGCGATATGGACGCGCGCGTCTATGCAAAGGCAGACGCCGGGAAATTGCTCGTAGGTTTCTTCGAGGCCAATGGCAAACCTTGGGGCATGAACGGCATCCCCCAGGATTTCAGCTTCGATTCGTTGCCCGAAGACTTCGACCACATCGAACCGTATCTCTCTGCGGCCATCGAGCGCATGCCTGTCCTGGCAAATGTCGGCCTTCAGCTGAATTTCAATGGCCCTGAGAGCTTCACGCCTGATAACCGGTTCCACCTCGGGCCATCACCTGAAATTCAAGGTCTGTATGTCGCCTCTGGATTCAATTCCTGCGGCATCGAGTCCTCGGGTGGTGCAGGCAAGGTCATGGCAGAGTGGATGTCGACAGGCTTGCCAGCGGGAGACTGCTGGGAGATGGACGTCCGGCGGTCAATGCCCTTCCAGCGGAATAGGCGGTATCTGTACGACCGCACGGTGGAGACGGTCGGCAACCTCTGGTCGCTTCATTTGCCGCATAAGTCGCCGAGGACGGCACGCAACGTCCGCGTGTCCCCCCTGCACGACCGCCTATCCGCCGTCGGCGCGAATTTCGGTGAAAGCGCAGGGTGGGAACGCGTTCAATGGTTTGGTGCGCCTGGATCGCCGAAAGAAAGCCATGCAACGTTCGGCCAGGACGAATGGTTCGAGAGAAGTGGCGCGGAGCATACGGCCACCCGCTCCGGCGTCACTCTGTTCGACCAAACCTCCTTCGCGCACCTTCTGGTGCAGGGTTCGGATGCCCTTGCGCTGCTACAGTGCTTGTCCACGAACGACGTGAACGTAGCCGTCGGCCGTGTTGTCTATACGCCGTGGCTGAACGAGCGAGGCGGTATGGAGTCCGACGTTACCATAGCGCGCATCAGTGACGAGGAATTTCTTGTCGTGACAGCGGCCGTCCAACGCACCCGTGATCTCGCTTGGCTGCGCTTGCATGCCAAGGGAGCCGGCCACGTCTCGGTTGCCGACGTTTCATCCGGATATACGACCCTCTCCGTGATGGGTCCGCGATCGCGTGAGTTACTGGAGCGCGTCAGTCCTGCGGATTTTTCTAACGAGGCATTTCCCTTCGCAACGGCTCGTGAAATCGAAGTCGGGTATAGCCTCGCGCTCGCATTCCGGATGACCTTTGTCGGCGAGTTGGGCTGGGAACTTCACATCCCGACCGAACAAACACTAGGGGTCTACGACGCCCTGGTGGCCGCCGGTGCCGATCTCGGCCTAGGCCACGCCGGATATGTCGCTCTTAACACGCTGCGCCTGGAAGCGGGCTACCGTGACTGGGGTGCAGATGTGGGTGATGAGGACACCCCGTTGGAATCGGGACTGGGGTTCACGGTTGCCTGGGATAAGCGCGAGGATTTCATCGGACGCGCTGCACTCGAGGCCCAGCGCGGCAAACCCTTGCGCCGGCGGCTGGTCCAGCTCGCTGCCCCAGATGCCAAATCGTTGATGTTCGGGACCGAGCCTGTCTGGCGTAACGGCAGCCTTGTCGGATACCTGCGATCGGCTGGATTTGGCCACACTGTCGGCTGTGGCATCGGCATGGGATACCTCAGGGCAGAAGCCGGGGTGACGGCTGATTGGCTGTCCGGAGGGTCATTTGAAATCGAGATCGCTGGGGAGCGCTATTCCGCCATAGCTTCTCTGCGGCCATTCTATGACGCCGGACGCAGCCGCGTGAAGGGCGAGTGGCGTGCTGTGGAGGAGTTGGTGGCGAAAGAACTCCTCAAGGCCTGAAAACTAGACTGCGCGATCTTGGACGACGAGCTGCGCCTCTGGTTCCGGCACGCGCTGCATCAGGTCGCGGATCGATTGTGGGATAAGATGCCCACATACGCGCCCCGCTATGACGTTGTTGCTACAGGGCAGCTTAATGCTGGCCTCGTTGGCATCGGATCCCAACAGTCCGAAATAGACACGGCGCACGTTCTCGCCAAAAGTAGTCAATGCCCTCAGCTATGAGGGCAACGGTATTTGTGCTCTGGCTGGCATAACGTGGGCGAACGGCAGCTCATGGGCTTGTTTCGCAATCGCATCGGCATTTCGTGCAACCGTATTGGATTTTAGCGCAGTAAAGGCCGCCAAGCCCATCCAGGCTTGTGCGACGCTCGGTGTCCCAGAGTATACGCCGTACGCTTGCCATGATCCGGTTTCGGGTCGCACGCCGGCCGTGCTCGGCCAAGTACGTGGATGGAGGGAACAGCCTAGACGTTATGACCGTGGTCTGAGCGGCGGTCCGCCCTATTCTTTGCAGCCTTAGAAGTAAACGGGCGTTGCTCGGGGAGTGCCGAGCCTATCCCCAGGCAAACGAAGGACGGGCCAAAACAGAAGATAATGTTTTTTACGTCGGTGTCGATGTTTCGAAAGCCCAAGCACGCGATTGCGATTGCCGAGCACGACCGCAATGGCGAGGCCGCTATTTCGGCGAGATCGAGGCGACGCCGGCGGCGTGGAGCGGTTCGTGCGCAAGCTGGAGAAAAAGCATATCCTCACCTGCGCTAGCAGGCCAAGCCGCCTTCCACCAAGTTGACCCAGTAGCCGATCCCATAAGGGATTGCATTGTCGTCGAAGTCGTAGGTCGGATTATGCAGGCCCGCGGTAGGTCCGTTGCCAAGGAATAGGAACGCGCCAGGTCGCGCCTGCAACATATAAGAAAAGTCCTCCGAGACCATCACCGGCTTGACCTGTTCGTTGACTGCCTCTCGCCCGACAAGACCCCGCGCGGCTGCGGCGGCCAATTCGGTCGCTTCTGAATGGTTGAACGTCAGCGGCTCGAGACGCCGGTGCCGATATTCCACCTTAGCCCCGAAAGCTGCCGCGATATTTTCAGCGCAGACCTTGATTTGTTTTTCCGCAAAATCGCGCAATGCTGGCGATAGGCTCCTAACCGTTCCGCCCAGCGTCACGGAGTCAGGTATGATGTGGTAGGATTCACTTCCGGTGAATTTCGGCACTGACACAACCAGCGCTTCCGTCGGATCGAGGTTTCGTGAAACCAAGGTCTGGAGCGCCGTGATGATCTGTGCTCCGACCACCACCGGATCTATGGTAAAATGAGGCGTTGCAGCGTGTCCGCCGCGGCCGGTGACAGTGATGTCAAACTCATCGAGGGCCGCCATAATCGATCCGTCACGAATACCGAACTTGCCAACCTCAATGCCTGGCATGTTGTGCATTCCGAAGACTTGGGAGATATTGAACCTGTCCATCAACCCTTCTTGCACCATTCGTCCGGCGCCCTGCCCGTCTTCCTCGGCGGGCTGGAAAATGAGCGCCACCGAACCCTTGAAGTTCCGAGTGGCGGAGAGATGCTTAGCGGCACCCAGCAGCATGGCGGTGTGGCCGTCATGACCACAGGCATGCATCTTCCCTTCGATCTGGGAAGTCCAGGGCTTGCCGGTAGCCTCGACGATCGGCAGGGCGTCCATATCCGCGCGCAGGCCAATCGTTGATCCGTCCCCGCCGGCGCCTTGGATCACCGCGACGACACCAGTCTCGGCTATGCCCGTCTCGATATGGTTAATCCCAAAGG
The DNA here is from genome assembly GCF_040322115.1 of Mesorhizobium sp. M0195. Classification (NCBI taxonomy): domain Bacteria; kingdom Pseudomonadati; phylum Pseudomonadota; class Alphaproteobacteria; order Hyphomicrobiales; family Phyllobacteriaceae; genus Mesorhizobium; species Mesorhizobium sp. M0195. The sequence continues at coordinate 42,299 of NZ_JAMYSV010000029.1, forward strand.
AAGCAAGCTTTTCGGCGACGAAGCGGGCGGTGTTGTGCACGTTGTATCCGAGTTCCGGATTCTGGTGGAGGTGACGGCGCCAAGCGATAGCCTCATCGTGAATATACCGGAAATCATCGACGCTGCGCATTCTTGCCTCCTGCACCAAAATGAGCAAACCCGCGCCTTGGGTCTGCCAGCTTGAACCATATCTGCGCAGCCGCGCTCGGGGCATCCTAGATGCGCGGTCCCGCGTCGCGTGTTCTACCGCCGGAAAGCTTCCAAGGTTGAACCTCTACAGTCAAATGCATTGTGTGTATTGACCCCATCTCGCTTCGAGATGAGGCAAACTCCTCGCGTTTCACATGGGTGATGGACCTCTAGATGATCGAAGGTCGGCTCGTGTTCTTGGATGCATGCCGCAAGGTTCCGGACCAGCGTATAGTGAGATGAAGTGACCGATGTGCCTTGCGGCCGGATGAACTTGCAGAATTACTTGCGCCACCTTCATTGCTGCCCGCGTTCACGAAGTATGGCGTCTGAGATTTTCTCGGCAACCATAATCGTTGGGATGTTCGTATTTGCTCGCGGGCAGAATGGCATCACCGACGCATCGGCGACTCTCAAACCCGATAGTCCATGAACACGGCCTGTCGGATCCGTCACACTGTTCGGATCATGAGCAGATCCCATCCTGCAAGTCGAAGTGGGATGAAAGTTCCCAAAAACGTTTTGTCTTACAAAGCAATCAAGACGCTCGTCATTATTTAGAAGATCTGAGATGCTGCGACCATCAGTGATTGCGAACCTGATTAGGCTTCGACGAAGCGACGAGGAACTATCCATAAGGGCTGCGAGAAAGGATGTTAGACCGTAGTTCAAGCGGTTGTACTTGCCGATTCGCTTTGCTCGTCCAGTCCAGGTAGAAGGAAAAGGGTCGAGCGCCGTATTCGCCAACGCCTTATGATTAATCAGTTTTGCAACGAATCGAAACGCGTTTTTCAATCGCTCAGCATCGCGTTGGTCGCTCAACATGTCGAAATTCACTTCTGGCTCAGCGAGATGCGATGAACTTGTGAGCGAAACAGTTCCTGTCGAGTAGACCCGATTAACCCAGAAATTGAGCGTCCCTAAGCGTTTGCCAACGGGATGCCAAGCAGATTTCGCCAGAACTGAGATGGCCATATCGGTAGGGGGGCAACCGTCGTGACCGGATGAATATCGAGCATGCATCTGGATATATCCGGTCGCGTTCGGCAACATCCGATCCTCTGGTCTCAAATACGCCGAGATGGCGACCCCAGCGTGCTCCTGCAGGTTTTTTCCGACCCCTTCAACATCGGCGGCGACTTGAATGCCAAGTTCTGATAAGACTTTGCCCGGGCCAATACCGGATCGCATCAGTATCGCGGGCGAATGAATAGCGCCAGCACACAGGACCACCGCTGGTGCGCTATAGGGTTGGCGACCGGCCTTACTCTCAGTATCGACGCCGGTTATCTGGCGACCTGAGAGAGTCAGTTGTACGACCGTAGTCTCTGACAAAATTGTAAGATTTGGTCGAGCGCGGACACTCTCTGGCAAATAAGCCATCGCAGCTGACACGCGGCGACGGTTGAGGTTTGTGAGTGGAACAACTGAGTGGCCATCGCGGAACTCACCGTTGAAGTCTGGCCAGAAGGGTATATTTTCATCTTCAAAAGCCGTCGACACCGCGTTCACGAATCCTGACCACTCTCCTTTGTCGGCACGGCTAATCGGCAGCGGCCCGCTAATGCCGTGAAAGTGATCGCGAAAGTCCAGATCGCATTCGAGTCGGCGGAAATATGGCAGGACGCCTTCCCAATCCCAACCCGTTGCCCCGGTGGACGCCCACTCATCATAATCGGCGGGGGCTCCCCGATTGGCGACTTGAGCGTTGATACTGGAGCCTCCACCTATCACTCGAGCTTGCTCATAGTGCACACGTCTGTTGCTATTTCGTACAACGGCTGCAGTAAGTGAGGGCCACTGATATCGTTGATTGTAGTAAGCGCGCGTGGGGTTCCCATCGAGAATATCATCAGGAATTTCGTTGGGGGGAAAGTCAGACCCAGCTTCAATGAGCAGGACGTGACTGCCACCGGCCGACAACCTGTTCGCCATGACGCACCCGGATGAGCCGCCACCTATAATAATATAGTCAAAAAGCAACGATTCCTCCCATCTTGCGCCCGCAAATTAGCACGATTTTGTTGCGGAGGGCTGCAAGCGGGCGTGATAAGGGCAGAAAAGCGGCAATCTTGTGGAGCCTTTCGCAGGAACGCGCTGTGGCCCGCTGCTTCGTGCATCTCCGAAAAGATCCCAACTTTCTTTGGCCAAATAGGCTATGTCGAGCAGGTGCTGGTCCCGACTTGGTCGGAGGTGGACGTAGTCGTCTGGACAACCCTGCCCGTTCAAAGGCCGCGGGCGTGCGCGACGCGATTCAGGCCGCAGGCGCGAGCCTGCTGTACCTGCCGCCCTACGTCCCCACTTCTAATCCGGTTGAGAACGCCTTGGCCAAACTTAACGCGCGGCTGCGAGCAAATGCCGAGAGACATTAAGGGCCCCGTAGGACCGGCGCGATGGTCGAACTCTTCACCCAGCCGAATGTGCCGACTACTCCCAAGCCGCAGGATCTGCATAGGATTACGAAATGTCTACTGCGATGGAGCACGCGCGCGGGATCGGGGGCGACGGCTAGAATTACAATGACACCGTTACCTACCTAAACATCCGGCAGTGGCGCCCGCGACGGGATCAGCGCGCCGGCGGCAGATGCGCGATCTGCGCGCCGAGCTCATAGTATCCCTCTCTGATGGCCCGGAAGGGGGCGTTCTGCGCTGGAGACACTGGCAGGAACATCCCATCGAGCGGCAGCTCGCCGCTGATATGGCGGGCGAGCTCGCGGCCGAACACCGTACCCGGCGCGATACCTCGTCCGTTGAAGCCCGTCAGCGCGATCATGTTTTCCGCTGGGATATGAAGGCGGGGCAGATGGTCGGTCGTCATGCCGATCCGACCGTACCACTCATGCTCCAGCTCGACCTCACCGATCTGCGGGAAGAGCGCCCGGATACGCCGCCGCGCCCAGTGGCGATGGATCACGGTTCCGGTGCCGCGGAGCGCGCCGCCGCTGCCGACGATGAGGCGGCCGGCATTGTCTGTGCGAAAAGCGGTCAGCACGGTGCGGGTGTCCCACGCGCCGTGCCCCTCGGGCAGGATCGTGTGGCGAAGTCTGTGGCTCAGCGGCGCAGTCGCGACATGGAAGAAGGGCAGCACCACTTGCTCGCCACGCAGCTCAGGAAGGATGCGCGAGGTGTAGGTGTCGGTCGAAAGAACCGCCCACTTGGCCCGGACGCTTCCTCTTTGCGTGACGAGCCGCCAGACGCCGCCCTCGCGCGCGATGTGCTCGACCGGGCTCGCCGTGAAGACGGTCGCGCCGGCGGCAATCGCTGCGCCAGCGAGGCCGCGCACATAGGCGAGCGGCTGGATCGTCCCGGCACGGAGGTCGAGGAGGCCTGCGGGGA